>DAJQ01000003.1 GCA_002496395.1 Methanocorpusculaceae archaeon UBA456 | reverse complement strand
TCAGAAATATGGAGAAGAACCAGTTTTCAGAAAGAGGAGGTGAGGAGGGTCTGCCGGAGGGATGATCAGTACCTCCCCGACCCAACCACCATATCTCCGTGCATCTCACTCCATCCATCATGCGGGCCAGTGAGCTGGATTGAGCTGAGCTGGGTGTAGCTGTTTCCGGTCCACCCGAAGTTCCACCATTCGTTGCTGCCTGAGAAACGAACCCATACCTCGACGCTCGTATCCGGAGAGGAATCATAGGAGAGATACACATGGCTGGTGATTGCAGTGCAGGGCTCCCCCTGCAAACCCAGTATGCTGCATCCACCTTCAGAGGGTGTGTGAGGAAGGAGCGGTTCGGTCTCTTGCGGATGCTTCGTCTGAATTGTCCTGCCGGGATCATACTGGATCCGAACGGAGATGGGCCTTAGGATCGGAGTCTCTTCGCTGTAGCGATCCGAGGGAGGAACCGTGGGAGGCAGGTTCTCCTCGCCCGGATCAATTGCAATCGGCATCCCATGGTACCGGGGAATCATCTCTTCTGCTCTGAGCGAGAGGAAGGGCGTATCATCGACGGTGATGATCTCAGCCGAAGAGCCATCGGGCAGGCCATGGAGATCGGAGAGGAGGGGATCGAAGCCTGGTGCCGGGTAGGGGAGGAGGAGTGTCACATTATAGAGCGGTTCGGTGAAGCAGATATCGAGATCATACTGGTACCGGCTCTTGTAAGAGTCAGATGATTCCGGGGAGCCTGTGCACCCGGCGGTTATGAGGAGCGCAATGCAGAGGAGAGCAGGGATGGAGATTCGCATAGAGGTAGATGTGGGATCCCTGTTAGAAAAGACTGTTGATCTACCCTGTGAAGGTGCCTGACAATTCCCGCAGATAATATCTGATGAAACATCTGATGAGATTGTATTCAACAGAAAGTGTTGCTGATAAAATGAATGCCCCCCGGTTTTTTGTAATTATTCTCCTCTTTCTCTTCTTTTCGGCTGGCACTCTCTACATCTTTTCAGCAGGCAAAGAGCGAGCAACCGTAACGGTCGTATATATCGGGGAGAAGGAGGATTTCAGTTTCCTCGATTCTTCGTTCCGTGGACTATGCAGGGCACAGGATGAGTTTGGCTTTGATATCCGTGAGATTCAACTGCAGGATTCACCTGGTGCCGATCCTGTAGTGAGTTCTGAGGGAGTCAGATCAGAACTCGTGCTTGATACTCGGGGGCATGATGAGCGGGTATGCAGAAGAGGTATTAAGGCGGCATCCAGATGCCCGGATCATCCTCATTGATGCAGAACCCGATTCTGGCATGCATATCCGTTCGGTATCGTTTGGGATGTCCGGGGCTTCATACCTGGCCGGGATACTTGCCGCAGATCAGACAGAAACCGGAATAATCGGGGTGATTGGCGCTGAGGATGCGCCGGTTATCCGCAGTTATACCGATGGATTTGTTGCTGGGGCGTACCGGGAACATCCTGATATCCGGGTGATCACCTCCTATCTCGCAGATGATGCAGCCGGTTATTCCATGCCGGAAGAGGCAGGCCTTGCCACCCGCAGGATGCATGAAGAGGGAGCTGATCTGATATTTGTGGTTGCGGGGGGCTCCGGGATCGGAGCGATACGTGCGGCGGAAGGACTTTGTGGCATGCAAATAATCGGAGTCGATACCGACCAGTCTCTCGTTTCACCGGAGACGGTGGTTGCATCGGTTGTCAAGAATCTTGATGAGACCGTCTATCGCGAAGTTGCATCTGTATTCAGGGGATCATATGCTCCGGTGACCGTTTGGATCGGACTCGAAGAGGGCGGGGCATCGGTTGCGATCAACCCGGAGTTCTCACATCTTGCACCTCTCATTGAGGGGCGCTATGATGAGGCAATAGCAATGGAAGCAGGTTCTTCCCACGATAAGCAGTAATCGCAGATCCGGAGGGGGCGTTTTGGCACGGCATCATCGCCCTTCTAATCATCTACTGCGGCACTTCCCCTGACCGTGTGGAGACGTTGAGATACCGGTATAACCGTCCGGTATGGCTCATCATCTCATCAGAACCCTCCCGGATCAACAGCGTCCCATCTGACCTTTGCTCTCTGAATGAAAAACCACGCAGGTATAGCAAGTGAAAGTGCGAAAAAGGCATAATATGGGTTTGCAAAGGCAAGTCCGGTGAAGAGTGTCAGGGCGATACCGACGAGTATCAGATAGGTGAAGAGCACCTTCACATCATAGACCAGCACACCAGGTGAGAGGCCGGAGAGCCAGACCATTACGCCTGCTGCATAGAAGGAGACGGAGATGGCAAGGATGGCTGCCGGGAAGATATATGCAGTTTCTCCTGAAAGAACCGCAATTGAGGCGATGAAGATGACAGGTATCACCTGAAGGAGTCCGAATGTGGTGATTTTACTTGTAATTAATGTACTGACTGCAACGGGGAGGCAGGCATAGGAGCCGAAGGTGTCAAACATCGTTACCCATGTGTACATCGTTGATGCGATCACACCGGTGATAATCGCAGTCAGAAAGAGGAGACCATGAGGAGGGAAGATCGGGTCAAGCAGGGAGAGGAAGAACCAGATTACGAGGAGGGGGAGGAAGAAGGAGAAGATCGTCTGGCCTATCAGACCACCGCTTCGGCGGAGATCAAGTATATCTTTTGCAGCAAGCGAAGGGGTTGGAAGAGAGGACAGACATTTCAGCAAAGGGGTAAATGCATCTGTATACCTCTTCGTTGACCCCACCGACTCGGGATTGAAGAGTGCGGTTGCGACCCCGAAGAGGAGGAGAAGCAGTACAGATGAGAGGGTGAAGTTCATCCAGGAGAATGAACTGTTCAGGAGGAGTGGAGGAAAGAAGAGCACCGGGTTTGTGCCTGAGAGAACAGCATGAACAACGATTCCAAAACCCGCAGCGATCAGCAGAAGCCAGAGTACTTCTTTTGATCGGGCATAGACTGCCGAGAGGAGAAAGACAGTACAGAGACCAAAGAGGAACGAGAACGTCAGAGTGAGCAGGAGGAGGAGGGAGTCGGTGAGAGGAACACCGATGAATGGGGATGCAATGATGTACCCAAATCCAAATGGCAGGACCCAGAGGAAGAAATAATAGACGGTATCCTTGATGACGAAATTCAGAAAGATGAAGGTCTCTTTGAGAGGGAGACTCCGGGCAGAATAGGCGAGCAGGCTCGCCTGACCGAACCGCCGGTTCATCACTTCGTTCCCAAGGAGCCCAAATCCACCGACCATGATGCCGAGCATCAGATAACTTCCATGAATACTCAGTGTGAGGTAGCCTGGGGGAAGGGTCATCTGAACCAGCGGGATGAGGAATGACCCCATACATGCGATCCCAAAGATCATGACCGGGAAGAGGGCAAAGGAGAGTGTGCCAAACATTGTGGAGTGGATCCGCCACTCCTCTTTTACCATTGCCACAAAGAGCTCAAACATGGGATCCCTTCCGGACGAGCGAGAGGAAGAAGGAGGGGAGATCTCCTCCATTTTCACTCAGTTCAGCAACTCTGCCGGTGTGAAGCAGTCTTCCCTTATGAAGGATTGCAAACTCCGAACAGATCTCCTCTGCCACCTCAAGGATATGGGTCGAGAGGAAGATCGTTTTTCCCTTTCTGACATAATCAACAAGATATTCTTTGACGAGATCCTGCATGATTGGATCGAAGTTGATTAAGGGCTCGTCGATTAAAGCGAGTTCAGGTTCATGGATGAATGCCTGGGCAAACATCAGTTTCTGCCGGGTACCCCGCGAGAGATCTTTGCAGAGGATGTCCCGTTTGTCGGCAAAATCGAGGAGATCAAACCAGCGGTCCGCCTTCGCCCCGATATCCGGAATCTTTCTGATCGCCCCGACAAAGGCAAGATACTCTCTTGCCGTTAAGAAGGATGGTGGAGTCTCCTGTTCAGGGATGATACCCACCTGTCTTCGGACGTTGATTGGATCTGCAACCACATCGAATCCGAGAACCATTGCCGTACCTGCTGTCGGCTTCGTCTGGCCGGTCAGCATCTTGATCATGGTGGTCTTGCCGGAGCCGTTTGGGCCGAGAAGGCCAAACAGCGAGCCCTTCTCAACTGAAAGAGTGATCTGGTCAACGGCACATACATCACCATACTGCTTTACCAGATCTGTTGTTTCGATTACAGGGGACATTTTTGATTGCTCCGATGTGAGAATAGCTGATTGTATATCTATGCCGGCTGCTCAATAATCTATCTCTTCAAAGAGACACGCCTGTCATATACCCGGGTGTGAAATTTGAGAGGAGAAGGATGCTCAGCATGCCATTGAGCATGGTTGAGCAGATGACTGAGACAAGTATCATCCGAAAGGCCGTCAGGAGAGAGATATGCCTCAGCCACCCTGTTCGAAATTCATTCAAGAAAGTTTATCGTCAGTAATGCCAATGAGAGGATATGCCATTCTCCGGATCGGGTGATCCGTCGATCTCACTTCTCTACGTGGATGACGAGCCTGCGCTTCTTGAGATTGGAAAGGCATTTCTTGAGAGGAGCGCCGGCATCCTGGTTGATACGCAGGAGACGGCAATTGATGCACTTCGCATTCTTGAGACACAATCCTATGATGCAATCGTCTCCGATTACCAGATGCCGGATATGGACGGGATCGCGTTTCTAAAGGCCCTGAAAGAGAAGGGCGATACAACCCCGTTCATCATCTTCACCGGAAAAGGGCGGGAAGATGTCGTCATTGAGGCATTTGATGCGGGCGCAGATTTCTATATTCAGAAAGGCGGCGATCCGAAGTCACAGTTTGCCGAACTTGAGAGGAAGGTGAGGAGGGCGGTTGATCTCCACAGGGCAGAGAAGGCGACAAGGGAGAGCGAGGAGCGGTTCCAGAGGGTGATGAGCCTTGTTCCGGATATGATCTCGATCCACGATCCTGAGATGACAATACTCTATAGCAACTGGATGGGTTTTGGGGCAGTCCCGGAAGAGAAACAAAAGGTACAGACAAAGTGTTACCGGACATACAGGGATTTTGATGATATCTGCCCGGACTGCCAGGCACAAGAGGTAATCAGCTTAAAAAAGCAGTTCCAGAAAGAGGTGATCCTCCCCGATGGCAGATGGCTCGATCTCCGGGTGATACCGGTTCTGGATACGGATGGAAACGTTGATTTCTTCCTGGAGTGGGTTCGGGACATCTCAGAGAGAAAGAGAGCTACATCCGAGATATCAGAAGCTCAGCGGCTCCTTCAAGGCATGCTGGATGGTGTTCCGGATATCATCGGGCTACAAAAACCGGATCTTACCATTATCAGGTACAATCAAGCCGGATATGATGCCCTCAATATGACACCCGATGAGGTGGAGGGCAGGCGATGCTATGAGCTGATCGGAAGGGATGAGCCCTGTGAGATCTGTGCCACAACAGAAGCGGTTGCTACAGGAAAAGCCGTGACCATCGAGAAGTTCATCCCTGAATGGCAGAAGTACTTCCAATGCACAAGCAACCCGGTATTCGGGGAAGATGGGAACCTGGAACTCGTCATCGAGCGGCTTCATGACATCAATGACCGGAAACTGACCGAAGAGGCGCTCCGCCAGAGTGAGGAGAAGTACCGGACACTGGTGGACAGGGCAAACCAGATGCTCTTCCTCCACGATCAACACGGTGCAATCCTCGATGTGAACCAGAAGGCGATAGAGAGTACCGGGTATAGCCGTGAAGAGCTCCTCTCAATGAATGTCGCAGATATCGACCCGGATGCAGAGGGGCGAGACGAAGATCGGTGGCTCTGGCAGGAAGCGCCGCTCCAGGAGGAGAAAACCTTTGAAACGCGGCACCGGCGGAAGGATGGCTCGATCTATCCTGCCGAGGTGCATGCATCCAGGGTAACTATCGCTGGAAAACCCTGCATCATGGGACTCGCAACCGATATCACGAGCCGCAAAGAGCGGGAGGCAGCACTTCGGGAGAGCGAGGAGAAGTTCCGGGGCATCATCGACAATCTCGAGGATATCTACTACAGGACCGATACCCGTGGAATAGTTACCATGATGAGTCCTTCGGCAACAGGAATCCTCGGGTACGATACAACAGACGAGATCATTGGAAAGCCAGTTTCTGATTTATGGGCACATCCTGAAGAGCGGAAGGATATTGTGCGGCGTATTGCAGAGGAGGGGAGAGTGCAGGACTATGAAATCACGCTCAAAAAGGCAGATGGAAGCCTCCTCCCCGCCTCAGTATCCTGCCGCCAGCTCTATGACAGTTCCGGCCAGACGGCGGGAATCGAAGGGGTTATTCGGGATATCACCCTGAGGAAAGAGGCTGAAGAGAGGCTCAGGGAGAGCGAGGAGAAGTACCGGCTCATTGCAGAGAATACCGCAGATACGATATGGATTGCTGATCTCAACCTCCATATCCAGTATATCAGCCCGTCTGTCCTGAAGATGCGGGGGTATACCCCGGAGGAGGTGATGGGGCAATCCTTACAGGAGATGTTGACACCAGGATCATTTGCTTCGGTTCAGAAGCAATTTGCCGGGGAGATGGCGCTTGAATCAACAGGAGAGGCCGATCCGGAGAGGACGATCAACATTGAATTCGAGAAGTACCGGAAGGATGGATCGACAATACTGGTTGAGAATATGGTCCGGTTCCTCCGCGATCAGGATGGCCGGCCGACCAGTATTATCGGCGTGTCACGGGATATCACCGAACGGAGGAGAGCGGAAGAAGAAAGAAAGAGGAATGAATACCGCTTTTCGATCCTGACAAGCCAGACTCGTACCTATATCTGGGAGGTCGATGCAGAAGGTCTCTATACTTCAATCAGTCCGGAGTTCGAGGCGATAACCGGGTATAAACCAGAGGAGATCATCGGAAGAATGCACTTTTACGATCTCCATCCTGAGGAAGGGCGTGAGAAATTCAGACAGATAGCCATGGATAAGTTTGCACGAAAAGAGACATTCATTGAGTTTGAGAATTTTGCCCTAAAAAAGAACGGTGAGATCATCTGGCTCAGCACAAGCGCAATTCCAATTGAAGATGATTTGGGCCGCCTTATTGGATACTGGGGAACAGATACCGATATCACCGAACGCAAACTCGCAGAAGATGCCCTGCAGACAGCAAACAGGAAACTCCAGATCCTCTCGAGCATCACACGGCATGATATCCAGAACAAGATTATGGTCCTTCAGGCGTACCTTGATCTGACAAGACCGGAAATTGCTGATCCAAAGAGGCTGTTGCACGAACCCCCATACACATGAACGATCAAATTAATGCTTCAACATTATTTATATAATACTTGAAGACAATCAATTATTATGCCCGAGAAGTATAATCGCAGATATTTCCCCCCTTCACAGAAGCTTCTCCTTCCTGTCGATATGATGGATTGGCTCGATGACAATGATGAAGTCTTCATTTATCATGAACTCTTGCAAAACCTCGATCTCAGCTCATTCTATAAGAATTATCGGGAGGACGGAACCGGAGGTAAATTTTATGACCCGATACACCTTCTCGGCGTCATCTTCTACTGCTATAGCAATGGGATCTATTCCAGCCGTAAAATCGAGGAAGCATGCCGAATTAATGTCAGGTGCCGGTATCTTGCCGGGAATATGTCAATCGATCATTCAACCATTGCCCGGTTCAGGCAGAACAATCTTGACGGAATTAAGGATCTCTTCACGCAGTTCCTTGTTATTCTGTATGAAGCACAATTGATTGATCCCCGGCTTCTTGCTCTTGACGGCACAAAAATCAAAGCTAATGCATCCTTATCGTCAAATAAAACGTATAATCGGTTAGAAAAGCTTGCTCACAGTTTTGTTCAAAAGGGTCAGTTTGCTGATGATGAGGAGAAACCATTTGGCGTCCGTGAATCTCCCCGAGAAGTTGCAACACGGAAAGAAATGGAAGAGAGGATCAAAAAAGCACGGTCCATCGTTGAAGAACGACACCGGGCAGAAGTGAAACAGTTTGAAGAGAAGGTAC
>DAJQ01000027.1 GCA_002496395.1 Methanocorpusculaceae archaeon UBA456 | reverse complement strand
GCAGGCTCGGTCGAGATGATGCCGTGTGCACCAGCAGCGCTGACCCCGCCGATATACACACGTTTCTGTTCTTCAGGATGAATATCGGCGGTGCGTGATTCAAGATCTGCCATCGTCGCTTCGATGTAGGCGATCACCTCTTCGGCACGGGCATCGTGCTGAATCGCTTTCCCCATCACCCGGAGGGCGGTGTACATCTCAGTCTTCTCGGCTTCATTTCTGAGCGAACCGTAGGCAAATGCAACCACAGGAGTACCTGTCTTCTCCTGAAGGGTATCCGCCTCAGCAATACTTGTGCCATATGCAGTCCCGCTTGATCCGCCCTTGAAGACGAGGTCAGGGCCTATACCGATGACCTTCTCGGGATCATCTTTTCCCCTGAACTCACCAAAGAGCGGTAACGTCTGCAACCATTCCCGGTGCACCAGGGCATAGGGACGTCCTTCAATCTCCCTTCCCTGCTTCTCGATGCTGTCAACACCGATGATCAGATCCTCACCCTGAAGGTACACCAGGTACCGGAGCGTGCCGGAGCCGGAACAGAGGACGCTCTCTACGGGTTGCGGGATCGTCACCGTCCGGGCAAAGCCGTCGGTCATGATCATCTCTTTTTGCTCAGCTTTCGGACCGGCGATCTGACCGGAATCCCCGACACATCCCGCAACGGCAAGGAGTGCAATAAGAAGCACCCCGCAAATAATCAAACGAATGCGATCATTCATAATACCACATCATATTGATATCATGTATGAATCACCTTAAACATACTCATTTGTAATTTCGTAGTTCATTGTGATATATTTTTATATTTTTGTTTTATCATTCGGAAAGGAACTATAATCAACCATCACCCTCCAAAAGAGATACAGACAGGACTGATACGCTGGAGAGAGGAGTGTGAAAGAAGCAGAACATCAGGAAAATGCGATCACCGCGAGCGATCTCAGGAAGACCTTTGCCGATATCGTCGCAGTCGACTCAATCTCGTTTTCGGTCAAAATAGGAGAGATATTCGGTCTTCTCGGTCCAAACGGTGCCGGGAAAACAACAACCGCCCGGATGCTGACCGGAGTGATGCGGCCGGATGGAGGAGCCGCTGCGATCTTCGGGCACGATATCGTCTCAGATCCAATCCGGGCAAAACAGCGGTGCGGAGTAGTGCCGGAGACCGCAAACGCCTATACCGATCTCTCGGCCTGGCAGAACCTGATGTTGATGGGAGAGCTCTATGGTGTTCCGAAACACTATGCAGAAGAGCGTGCAAACACACTTCTCAGTGCCCTCGGCCTCCTTGAACGAAAGGATCAGTTAGTACAGGGCTTCTCAAAAGGGATGAAACAGCGGCTGATCCTTGCAATGGCACTCCTGCATGAGCCTGACCTGATCTTCCTTGATGAGCCGACCTCCGGCCTCGATGTCCAGAGCAACCACCTGATCACCGGCATGCTCCGGGAACTACATGAGAGCGGTACCACCATCTTCCTTACCACCCACAACATGGAGGAAGCAAACCGGCTCTGTAATCGGGTCGCCATTATGCGGAAAGGAAAGATTGCTGCCATCGACTCGCCTGAGCGGCTGAAGATGGCTATCGAACGGCTGCATACCATCGAGGTCAGTTTCGATCCGGCCGGAACAGACGACAATCTCGCTTCACTCCAGGGGATCGAGTCTGCCAGGCGGGAAGGGGACAAATGGATGATCACCACAGAGGATGTCGATTCTACCATCAGGGCGATCTGCGCATTTGGAGCAGAACACCAGCTGAAGATAGAGGTGCTCAGGACACTGGCACCAACACTTGACGAAGTCTTTCTCAGGGTGACGGAAGGTGGAACAGTATGAGCCCTGAACATATCATCGAACAGGCAAAACGGGCCTTTGCGATTACAAAGAAGGATATCCGGATCTACTATGCAAAAGGGCCCGTCGTCATCTTCGGACTCTTCATGCCGCTCTTCCTCTTCCTCGCATTTGCCGCCGGAAACCGGGGATTATCGATGCCCTTTCTCATCTCCGGCCTTCTGGCGATGACCGTCTTCTTCACCGCAACCGCTGTTTCACCGGTGATCCAGCCTTGGGAAGCCCAGGCACGAACCTTAGAGCGGCTGATCGCCTGCCCGATCACGATGAGGACCCTGATCGCAGGTGATATGTTTGCATCTGTTCTGTTTGGGATCGGGATAGCCGTAGTCCCAATCGGAATCGGAGTGATCCTCGGGATCGTCCCTCTCCACCCGTTCCTGCTCACAGCCGGGATCATCCTCGCCTCGATCTGCTTCTCGGCACTCGGGCTCCTCCTCTCGACACCGGCAACGAATGTTCCATCAAACATCATGATGCTCTCATCCCTCCTGAAGTTCCCGCTCATCTTCATCAGCGGCGTCTTCATCCCCGTGGAGCAGCTGCCGTTTGCAGGGCAGGCGCTTGCGATCTGCTCCCCCCTCACCTACTTCACCGATATCGCCCGCTACTGCATCATGGGAACGAACACCTTCTCGCTTGCAGTGAATTTCGCAGCACTGGCGGTATTTTCAATCGTCTTCACCGTACTTGCGATCAGGCTGCATGCACGGACGGTGAGCAGGCGGATCTGATCCCTCCTGCTGAAAAATTAGTGAGAAAAGGATTCAGATCGGGATCTGGGAGAACCCGAGGTTTCCATACTGGCTGTTTAAAAGCTCAAAGGCCGGCGCTCCCAGCAGGAAGGAATAGATCTCATCTGCTTTCTCTGACGGATCAATATCCGCAAACCGGTCCGGATAGAGAACCTTCCCGATAAAATACGCATCTGCTAGCACAGTTCCGTGGTTTACATTATAGAAGTTGTATGGGAGGACGCCATAGACCCTGCCTTCCTTCACCGCAGTGAGCCCTTTCAGTGCCGGATCATACTTCAGCTGCCCGATAGCGCCTTCATCATCTGAGGTGATTGTATTCACATCGATGAAGATGTACTCGGGATCCCAGGCCACGAGGGCCTCTTTGGCAACATCGGCATGCGCTGGGCCCAGACCGGCAGCAACGTTATTCGCATGCACCCAGAGGAATGGAGGATATGCAGGCTCGGTCGAGATGATGCCCTGGTTTCCGGCACTGCTGACACCGCCGACATAGACCCGCTTCTGTTCTGCCGCCGGGATATCGCCGGTGCGTGATTCGAGATCCGCCATGGTATCTTCGATATAGGCGATCACCGCTTCGGCCCGTGCCTCTTTTCCAAGAACCGTTCCCATCAGGCAAAGAGCTGCATACATGTCAGCCTTCTCGGCTTCGTTTCTGAGGGAGCCATAGGGGAACGCAACAACCGGCACACCGGTCTTCTGCTGGAGCGTATCTGCTTCAGGGCCGCTTGTCGCGTAACTTGTCCCGGTCGATCCGGTCTTGAAGACGAGATCGGGTGCGATCGCAATGATCTTCTCGGGATCGTCCTTTCCACGCAGCTCGCCAAAGAGCGGGAGCGTCATCAGGTGATCGCGGTTCAGAAGGGCATAGGGCCTCCCTTCAATCTCGCGGTAATTCTTATCCTGGCTGTCCACGCCGACGATCCGATCAATGCTCTGGAGATAGACGGCATACCGCACACCGCCCGATCCCGAGCAGAGGATACTCTCAACCGGGGCAGGGACAACAACAGACCGTCCAAATCCATCGGTGACGGTGATCTCTGATCCCGCTGGTTTCTGATCAGATCCAGCATCTGTCGTACATCCGGCAACTGCAAGGAGGGAGAGGAGCACCGCTCCGCAGAGGATAATAATAATTCGGCTATTCATAACACCACATTGTATGAGGATGGGAGATGCGCTTACTTAAACACACCTATTTAATCTTGAATAGAATGGGGAGTGATAAATGTTTTTGAATTTTAACAAAATGTGTGGTGAGCATCCATCAGAACTATGGAACACAGCAGTGAGGCAATCAGGCGTAGCCATTAAGGTTACATAATGCAAACACTGTTTTATCAGAAATAAGGAGTACTATGGCGAGCAATCAATCAGAGAGAATACCATTTATAGTACTCACCATAACGACAGCGATCTGTATCATTGTCAACCTCTATTCCCTCTCCATCGGCTGGTTCATCATCTTCCAGAACCTCTACTACATCCCGATCATCATCGCGTGTATCTACTATTATAAGAGGGGACTGCTCTTCTCCATCCTGCTTGCCGGACTCTACTTCTTCCTCTTTGCGGCAGCCACCACTGACTTCGATCTGCTCCAGGGTGCGGCAGTCAGGGTGCTCTTATTCATCCTGATTGCAGTCGTGGTCACCTACCTCTCTATGCAGAGGGCCGAGCTTGTGAACCTGCTCAGCCAGTCAAATGACGAGCTCACGGCAACAAACGAAGAGCTGCTTGCATCTGAAGAGGAGATCAAGTCGCATATCGATGAGCTGTATTCAGCCCAGCAGATCATCACCGAGACAAAAGACCGCTACCTCGCACTCTTCGAGGCGGCAGGCGATGCGATCTTCCTCAATGGAATTGACGCAGATGGCATGCCGGGAAAATTCAACGAGGTGAACGGACGGGCATGCGAGAGCCTCGGCTATACACGGGAAGAACTGCTCGGTCTCACCGTCATCGATATCGCCGGGGAGAAGGCAATTCGCGAGGCACCCAATCGGATGAAGGAACTCTTTGAGCAGGGGCATGCCATCTTTGAATCAGATCAGAAGAGGAAAGACGGGACAATCTTTCCGGTTGAGGTCAGCTCACGTCTCATCAGGCATCCTGATGAAACCCTTGTCCTCTCAGTCGTCCGTGACATCACCGAGCGGAAAGCTGCTGAAGAGGCACTCAGGGAATTGGAGAGGGAGAAGTCAACCATCCTCGATTCGATGCCGGTGATGCTCGCATACCTAAATCCCGATCTGACCGTCCGGTATGCGAACCGGGCATCGGCAGCAGTTGTTGGTATGAGCCCGCAGGATCTGATCGGCCGCCACTGCTTTGAGATCTGGCATGGGCGATCAGAGTCCTGTGAACACTGCCCGGTGCTCAGCTCAATGGCGAGCAACAGGATCGAGGAAGGGGAGGTACAGCTGCCGGATGGGCGAATCTTCCACCAGAAGGGATGCCCTGTCTATGATGATGACGGGAACTTCGAGGGGATCATCGAGTTCGGGATTGATATCACCCGTGAGAGGGCAGCGGAGGATGTACTCAGGCTGACCAGCGAAAAACTCCAGATCCTCTCGAGTATCACCCGGCATGATATCCTCAATCATATCACCACCGTCCTCGGGTTCCTTGAGTTCGCGGAAGAGATGAGTGTCGATGAGACACAGGCGCACTATCTCAACCGGATCAAGACCGCATCCCAGAACATCCAGCGTGCAATCGAGTTCACCCGGGAGTACGAGAATCTCGGGATCGATGAGCCGAGATGGCTTCTGCTGGAGAAGCAGATCAAAAAGGTTGCCACTGACCAGCTTCCGATCCAGAATGACTGTTCCGGGATCTCGATCTTTGCCGACCCGATGATCGAGAAGGTCTTTGAAAACCTCTATGACAACACCCTCCGGCATGCGGATGGTGCAACCGGGATTCATATCCATTGTGAGACAGATGACGGGGATCTTTTGATCATCTGGGAAGATGATGGTGTGGGTGTTTTGGAGGAGATGAAGGAGAAGATATTTAACCGTGGTTTTGGGAAGAATACCGGTTTTGGGCTCTTCCTCTCCCGAGAGATCCTGGCGATCACCGGGATCACCATCACCGAGAACGGAATACCCGGGAAAGGGGCGAGGTTTGAGATCAGGGTACAGAAGGGGAAGTTTGAGAGAGCAGCGTGATTTTGATGCTGCCATCCTGACCCAAGTACCATGAGCAATGATATTCATTATTTGGAAGAAAAACAATTCAACGATCTCTGATCACCAGAGCTTTTATATAAACAAAGAGTTTTTATACAATATAGTTGTTTCACGGTTTACCATGGAGAGAAGAACCTGATGAGCACTGCCAGAATATTGATCGTTGAGGATGAAGCCGTCACCGCAATGGCAATCAGTAAGCATCTGACGAATCTTGGATATTCCGTCTGCGGCATTGCCCAGACCGCAGAGCTCGCGATCCAGAAGGCCATGGAGGAGAAGCCTGACCTGATCCTGATGGATATCAAGCTCGCCGGCAAGAGGACCGGCATTGACGCGGCAGTTGAGATCCGGGCGAAAAGCGATATTCCAATCATCTACCTGACCGCCTTTTCAAATGACGAATTCATCAGAGAGGCAAAAAAGACCGAGCCATATGGATACATCCTGAAGCCGGTCCGGGAGCAGGAGCTGAAGACCACCATCGAGGTGGCACTCTACAAGCATGGGATGGAGAAGAAACTCAGGCGTTCTGAGGAAGAGAAGGCGACCGTCCTCAATGCAATGCCGGTGATGCTCACCTATGTCAATCCCGATTATACCATCCGGTATGCAAACAGGCTGGCAGCGGCCTCTGCCGGGAGGGAGCCTGAGGATCTCATCGGAGCCCGTTGTCACGAGATATGGCAGGAAAGTGCCTTTGAATGCGGGGACTGCCCGGTGCTCAGGGCAATCGAAACCGGCAGGATCGAGGAGGGCGATGTCACGCTTCCGGACGGGAGGATCTTCCACCTGAAAGGTTGCCCGGTCTATGATGAGTTGGGAGATCCCGACGGTGCGATCATCTTCGGGATGGATGTCACCGAGGAGAAGGCGGCAGCCGAAGCCCTCTCTCTCGCACACCGGAAACTCCAGATCCTCGCGAGTATCACCCGCCATGACATCTTAAACGAGATCACCATGATCATCGGCTACCTTGGCCTGCTCGAATGCGGCGGGGATGAAAGAGGTAATCCTGAAGAGAGGGATCTTATCAACCGGATTATGGCCTCATCCATGAATATCAGGCGGCAGATCGACTTCACCGATCAGTACGAGGAGCTCGGCGTGAAGGAACCTGCGTGGCTTTCACTCCATGATATGATCAGAAAGATTCCAGAAGGCGACATTTCAATCACATATGACTGTCAGGAGATCTCGATCTATGCAGATCGAATGGCAGAGAAGGTCTTCTTCAACCTCTATGACAACACGATCCGGCATGCAGAAGGAGCAACAGCGATCAGGATTCACTGTGAGACTGAGAAGAGGGATCTCCTGATCATCTGGGAAGATGACGGACCTGGCGTTCCGGATTCTCTGAAAGAGAAGATATTTTCGCGCAGTTTTGGGAAGAATACCGGTTTNNTCTTCCTCTCCCGAGAGATCCTCGGAATTACTAATATCACCATCCATGAGACCGGCATTCCCGGGAAAGGGGCACGGTTTGTGATCCGGGTGCCGGAAGGGCGGTTTGTGATACCAGAATAAGCAGGATGTTGTGGTTTGCTGTAGAGAGTGCACACAAACCCCGATACGCACTTTCATTGTTCATTGGAATCAGACATAGTACCAGCAAAGCCCGGAGTTTCATCAGATGGGGACGATTATTGAAGAGGCACAAGAAGGAAAGGTACCTCCAGCCGTCAAAGCCGCCGCAGAGAGGGAAGGGCTCGATCCACAAGCCCTCTTACAGTATATAGCCCATGGCAGTGCCACGGTGATGGTTGGGGGGAAGAGAGCTGTTGGAATCGGGAGAGGGTTCTCTGCAAAGGTGAATGTCAATATCGGGATATCGACGGTTCGATCGGATCTCGCAGCTGAAGTGAGGAAGGCAGCTGTTGCCGAGCGGTATGGTGCGGATACCTTAACCGATCTCTCGATGGGCGGGAATATCAGGGAGATCCGGGGTGCGATCCTGAGGGGGACGGCACTCCCCCTTACCACCGTTCCGATCTACCAGGCGGTCGTCGATGCCGGGGGTATCGACTACCTGGATGCTGATATCATCCTTGACACCCTCAGAAGACAGGCAGAGGAAGGTGTAAGCTCGTTTGTCCTTCATATGACAGACGAGAAGACACTCGAAGCCCTCCGGAGGAGCCAGCGGGTCCTCGGCGTCGTCTCAAAAGGGGGCTCAATAACGGCGGGATATATGCTCCATACCGGATGTAAAAACCCGTTCCTCGAACACTTCGACGAGGTGATGGAGATCGCACGCAAGCACGAGATCGTCATCTCGCTCGGCAATACCATGCGGGGCGGGAGCATCGTGGATGGCGGAGATGCCGCCGCCGCGGTTGAGCGGAGACAGAATATCGAGATCGCAGACCGGTGCCATCAGCACGGGGTGCAGGTGATCGTGGAAGGCTGCGGCGGCCATGTGAGGATCGACCGCATCCCCCTCTGTGTCCGGCTCTACAAGGATGCATCACCCTATCCCCTCTTTGTTGCAGGACCCCTTGCCACTGACCGGGCAGTCGGCCACGACGATATCGCAGGTGCAGTCGGGGCATCGGTTGCGGTCTCTGCGGGTGCAGACTATCTCTGTGCGATCACCCCGGCCGAACATATCGGCCTCCCGACCGAAGAAGAGGTGAAGCAGGGGCTGATCGCCTTTCGGATCGCAGCCCATATCGGCGATACCGTCAGGCGGGGATCAGATGATGCCGATGCCGCACTCTCGGCATGCCGGGCAGAGCTCGACTGGAAAGGGCAGATCGAACAGGCGATCGATCCCGAGCGGCTCACTGCACTGGTTCCGGATTCCGGGCCCTGCTCGATGTGCGGCGACTACTGCGCAATAAAGATCATGCGGGAGTACCTCTCCCGCGGGGATTAGATCCTGATCAGTTCATACACACTTTTTCCAAGACCGATCTTCTCTCCATGCCGGATCTGTGTCCTGATCGGGATCTCAGGCCAGATTCCTGCAAACTTATCCTCACCGGGAGCATGGTGGGTGGTAAGCCGGGTTCCGGCAAAGCCCTGCTGGGCNNCACCGGATCGGCTGAGGCAAGTATCCCTATATCCGGTACAATCGGCCGGTCGCTGAAGGGGGCACAGTCGCAGTCGGGGGTGATCCTGAGGAGGAAATTCAGGTACAGCACCTTCTCAGGGAAGAGGGAGGCGGCCCCGAGGGCGTATTCAGCGAGTCGTTCCGAGAGATGTGCAGCATCACGCTCGTAATCGAAGTAGATTGCAGATTCAGGGCAGGTCTCAACACAGATCCCGCACCCGATACAGAGTTCGGGATCAATTCTGGCAGCACCTTCGAAGGTGATCGCCTTCTCAGGGCAGGCCGAGACACAGCCCCCGCATCCCTCGCAGTCATCCTCCCTGACGATTGCTGGCATTGCACGGTGCTGCACCCGTTTTCCTTCTGCGGATGCACATCCCATCGCGAGGTTCTTGATCGCTCCACCAAACCCGGCAACGGCATGACCCTTCACATGCGAGACGACGACCAGAGCATCGGAATCAACAATCCCTGACGCGATCCGGGTTTCTTTAAGATGCACGCCCGGAATCCCGACCACCACATCGTTCTTTGACCGCAGACCGTCTGCTATGAAGACGGGGGCACCGATCACCTCAGATCCAAACCCGTGCCGGATCGCAAGCGCAAGATGGGAGATCGCATCATGCCGCATCCCCCGGTAGAGGGTGTTCGTATCGGTCACAAACGGCCCCCCGCCCGCCTCTTTCACCTTCGAGACGACCTGCCGGATATAAAGCGGGGAGACGAAGCTGTCACACCCCTCCTCACCGAAATGCGTCTTCACGGCGACAAGGCCCTGCTCCGGGATTATCTCCTTCAGCCCCGCCGCATCAAGGAGTCGCAGGATCTTTGCCAGGAGGCTCTCACCACAACATCCCGCCTCGGACGAGACGAACCATACCTTAGCTACCATAAGAAGAGATGGGGCGTTCATGGGAGAAGATACTTCGGGAGGGGGGGGATGGCAACTCTTTCCATTCTGGAAACAGTTGCGGTTGACAGGCGGGGGATCCTAGGGACAATTATCCAACTTACATCCAACTCGTTTTTTTTCAAAATTAAAAAATTGAGGCCCATTTCATTATTTGAAGTATTATAGCCATAATAATTTATCCAACTATCATCCAACAGATTTCCAACATACCCCAGTTGCCATATTTATATCAAATAGAATAAACCCTGATAGTAACCCAACCAACCATATTCATCGTCACACAAGATAATCATACAATAGAGAGAGGGTGCTTCATGAGAAGAGTATTTTCAACGGTATACCAGTTCAGGATCGAACTCATGGAGATCAAGCCAGCTATCTGGAGGAGGGTGCAGATCGCCTCGACCAGCAGTTTCCGTGATCTCCATTTTGCCATCGTTGATTCATTTGGATGGGAGGACTATCACCTCCATGATTTCTCAATCATAAACCCATACACCGGAGAAGAAAAACTGATCACCGATATGACAAACGAATTGCCGGAAGGTCAGATGATCTGTTATGATGAACGGAAGGAGAGGATCAACCGATATTTCCGGAGGCCCGGCAGGAAAGCCCAGCATGACTACGATTTTGGAGATGACTGGCATCACATGGTCATCTTTGAGCAGGAACTTCCACGGGAGGGAGACGGCATGTATCCCCGGTGCATTGACGGGAGACGCCATTGCCCGCCTGAGGATGTCGGGGGTGTAAGCGGATATGCAGAGTTTCTCCGTGCCATGGCCAACCCCCGGCATAAAGAACACACATCCTACAAGGAATGGTGGGGAGGGCCATTCGATCCGGAGGAGTTCGATCCGGCGAAGGTCAGGTTCCGGGATCCGGTGTACCCGCAGAGGTTCATCGAGGATTACTGGTGATAGGGGGGTTTGCGTTTGTTGGAAGCCAGCACCACCTGGAAATCGCGGAGACGGAACACCATCGAATTCCTCAGCATCTGGGAGCACTCCAATAACCCGGATTTCAAACCCATCGAATTCGATGGTATTAGAATATTGGCGGTTTTGAACAGTTTTCTTTCAACCACCAAGCACTTAATTGAACGAACCCGGATATCCTCATTGTCTCAAAAAATGATCTCCGATGAATTGGATAAGGATTCAGTCATTTCCATTCTGGAAACAACTGCCACCAGACCGCACACAAAAACCTGCTATCGCGGCATGACACCAAAAAAGGAAAAACACCCTCATCCCCCCACACGTGCAATACTTTAAGTAACTCCGGAATCCATACTTTAGCAGATACTCGCGTGCCGGATGCCTGGTGGCCACCATTATGATATTCTGACGTGAGGGAGAAAGAGGTAGATTTTCTGACTGATAACAATAAACGAACCGGAGAACCGGAAGGGGTCGTACGAGTCCGTCTTCCAAATAAAAGGTTAAAAGAACAATTTGCTATTGCAGACCTGATGCTTGGGTCAAACCATATCCGTATCAGGTGCGGGGATGGCGTCACCCGGATGGGCAGGATCAAAGGCAAGATCAAGAAGCGGGTCTGGATCCGTGAAGGCGATATCCTGATCGTCATCCCCTGGTCATTCCAGGATGAAAAGGCTGACATCATCTACCGGTACACCAAGCCGCAGGTAGACTGGCTCAGGTCACATAACTACCTCTGAATCATCCTTTTTTCACACTTTCAAAAGCCCGTTATAGTGATAACAGTTCTCTTTATGACGAGCGTCCTGACATCCGATCGGAGATAGCCACCTGCTTCATCTGAAGCCATGTCGAGCCTGCCGGACAGGTAATTACCCCACGCAACCGAGTAGTCATCGGCGGGATCGGGAGAGTACCGGACGATGACATCCATGGTCGTTCCGGGAGGAGCCTTGATTTCAGTCGTATTGAAATCAGTACTCTTCATCTCGATCCTCCCGACACCGGCAAGCGCCCGCTCCCGCTCTGTTTGCACCTCGATAAATGAAATGATCAGGGTTCCCGACATATTGTCGTAGTACCAGCGTGGCTCTGCGAGCATCGCTGAACCGGTGCCACGCTCCGGGCGGGTGAGGACGGCACCGTTCTCGATCACAATCCGGGTAGAATCGAGATCCGAGACATACCGGATCTGGCCGACCGAATTCTCATACACAGGAGTCCCATCGACAAGCACCTCAAACGTGCCTGATGCCTCTGTCACAAAGAGCACACCCCCCTGTACCTGCAATGCAGTCTCCTTATAGGGAACCATCTTGTAGCTGATGGATTTCTGATCATTCTGGAGCACGATCATCGTCTGCTCCATATTCCTCATATCAGCACTCCCCTGGCCCGCAATGAGGAGAGGGAAACCATACAGGACGACAATTGCAATTCCGAGCACCACAATCGAGAAGATCAGGATGAACCCGATCGCCTCAGAGACTCCATCATCGTTCTGCATCAATCAGACACCTCCTGAATCATAGATCACCCGGTTCAGCCCCCCGCCAGTCGTCGTTCCCTGGACAGCCTTTGTTGCCCCGATCCCGGCAAGCGAGATCACCGTCTCTGTCCGATCGCCTCTCACCACGATCTCCTGATGTATTCCATCCCTCTGGACCGTGATGATATACCCATCCCCAAGGACATCATAAGGGATATCAATATCCGAGATAATTGATCCATTCACCGGTGCAATCGTATAGATATCGACGATCCGAACCGACATCCCATTCCCGATATCCACATAACTATGATAGGTAAACCGCTCGGCGGGCTTTACCATCAGGGCATCATTTGCCAGAATCATCACCGAGACGAGGAGCACCATCAGCACCCCGGTGATGATGATGTAGCCGACGAGATTTGCAACCGCATCAGACGAGGAATGTCTCTTCATATACACATACTCCGTTATTGAACCGTATGGTTACCATCGTGGCGGTTTCACCACCATAAGCCGGATATTCAGAAGAGGAAAACGATACAATTGCGTGATTTCGTTTCAGTGAGATCACCCGGATATCATCGTACAGATCGTCATTCATCTCTCCACCCGCCCTGAAGACTTCTGCCCTGAGATCCCGGATCTCATGCTTGGGGAACTCAAGCACCCCTTCTGCCGTCGTCTGCCCTACCAGTGTCGCCTGGTTGATGATCACCATCAGGAAGAGGAGGGCGATGCTGATTAAAAACCCCATCAGGACGATCCACTGCCCGTTATCGTTCATCCCCGCCACAGGATCACCTCCAGGAGAACCATCTGCTCTCTGGACGAAACCGGAGAGGAAATATTATGCCCGGAATCCAGATGCACCCACCGCGTCACCCGGATAGCCGGATCATAACCGGTATAGGATGCACTTTCAGTGAAAGGCAGCTGGTTCACATTCTCACCAACACGGTATGAGATGGAGGCAGCATACTGCACCGGATCGTCCGGGGCAAAGGATCGTTCCCTGAGAAGCGGGTAGAATGCATTATGGAAACCCGCTCCGCCATCCCCGTTGTGGAGCAGAAGCTCAAGCTGTGTCCTTCCATCCGGCTCAACCGGCATATCCAGCACCGCCAGTGCATCAGCACCGAGCTGTTCGAGGAGCATATCATCGATATGGGTATCCCCGGGCGTATAGATGGAGACCGACTGGAGCACAATTGCGGCTGTTGCGATCATCAGGAGCCCTGCTGCCAGCCCTTCAATGGTATAGAGCGATCCGGAATCACCGACTACCATACCGCCACCTCCAGAATACCCTGCCCCGGATCGGGGAAGGTGGCATTGTGGTAATCATAGACATGAGTCCCCATGATCAGCGTGGCTGGTGGATCACCATCATCTTCAGCAAAGACGAAGGTGACTCCTATCACATCAGTACTCCTCCAGGGCGGTTCCGGAACCGGGTAGAGCCTGAAGAAGAGGGATTCCGAAATGGGGGCCTGGAGGGTTGCCGGAGTAGAATTTTCATCCAGCCAGATGGCATATGAGGGGAACGTGATCGGAACACCATTCCGGGTGATCTCCACCCGATTCAGGGTTGCCTTGGTTGCCGGTGTTGTGCTATTCAGGTAACTGGAGAAATTCACAATCTCAATCTGGATTGGATCGGTCCTCGGATCGATCCTGAAGAGTGGATCTACTGATCTATCCAGAAGCTCAATCATCGGCACCTTAACAGAGAACCGCTGGGGCGGGGTTTCATTTCCTGTATAATTGAATTCCTGGTTGAAATGACCATCAATTCTCAGCAGTGACGGCTCCTTCACCACCACCACCCTCCGCACCGCTCCGTAGGACTCAGGCGGGGTGGGGCCGATCGACTGGATGAAGGGATTGTCACGCATCGTCAGGGTGATATTGAACGAGTACGGATAATCCCCAAAGAGGAGCGATCTCCGGTAATCATCCGGATAGGTGAAGAATTCCTTATCAAAGAACCGATCCACCTTCCCCCACGAGAGGATATGGGCACATCCCGGTTCAACCGAGAGCCCCATCCTGATCACACCATCCGGAGCTGCTTGCTGCTCCCATACCGGAAATGCTGGTGAGGCGGGCATCCCCGGATCTTCAGTCAGGATCACCCCGGTCCGGTAGGCGACCGCATCATAATCGATCCGGCTCGACTGAACCGAGAAGAGCGTATGGGGGATCATCGCTGCAACAAAGATGAATGCAATGATGAAGATGGTAAAACCAACAAGAAAATCAAAGGTGGCAACCGCATCATCCCTCATCCGGTTTCCTCCCAGAAGACCACCTGATCGGCAGGATGATCCGGGTACGGGAACGCTGCCGGATCGACTGGGTGGTCAGGAACCATCCCTTCCCAGGGGGTAGAGTCCACACTGTCCGCTGTCACAAAATGGATGAGATGCCCGCCTTTTGGATCAGTTGCGAGGATGATCCAGGAGGCTGCCATCCCATCAGGGAGAATATCCCGGCCGATGATCAGATATACTGGTGGCTCTGCATGGATCAGGGCTTCTTCAAGACTGATCCGCATCTGGAAAGAAGAAGGCGCTTCAAACACCATTCGATCAGACGGATCCCCTCCTCCGGGAGTCAGGACACAGCCGGCAGCAGAGATCAGCAGTATGGTGATGGTCAGCAGGTATAGCCGGAGCACAAGAGAATCATCTCTTTCCAACCGTAAGAGCTTTTGGGAAAAAAATGAAGGGAACCCCTCCTGTACCCTATTCGTCAATCTTATGAATAACAAGACCTGAGAGAAGTTTTGGTTCAAACCAGGTCGATTTCGGGGGCATAATCATATCATTGTCAGCAATCCCACAGATCGAATCAACCGGAATCGGCTGCATCAGGATCGCAAGCGCATACTCTCCCGAATCAACCCCGGCTATCAGATCTGCGATTTGGAGTGCACCGCCCATAAACGCGAGCCGCTCATCTCCCCGTGGATCGGTGATCCCAAGCAGCGGGGAGAGGACTTTCTCCTGGAGAATCGATACATCGAGCCGGGCGATCGCATCGGCAGCGGGATCGATCTCACGGGAGAGCTCATAGAACCGGCCCCCAATATAGAGGTGGAGGATATGCTGATCCGCCGTATCCACAACCGGAGGAATTGAAGATGCCTGGGTATCCACATCATGCAGTTCCCGGATCGAAAAGATCTTTCCAAGCGCCTGAAGGAATGCATCCTCCGTCATCCCTGCTAAATCACGGACGAGCCGGGAATACCCATGAATCAGGACAGAATCATGGGCAAAGAGGATGCCCATGAACCGGCTGGCTTCAGTCGTTCCATTCCCGGCCTCGCTCCGGCGTTCATACACATTGACAGCACTCTTTGCCCGGTGATGGCCATCAGCAATATAGAGTGACGGAACATCGGAGAAGATATCGGTGATCCGGCGAATCATCTCCGGATCGGTGATCGGATAGATCCGGTGAACCGCACCCGACTTCGTCCTCGTCTCTGCCACCGGCTCTCCTGTTGCAAGCGAGGTGATGAGATCGTGAACACCCTGTGAATCCCGGTACAGCAGGAAGACCTGGCCGGTATTGGCACCGACAGCATCGATATGCCGTGTCCGATCCTCCTCCTTGTCGTACCGGGTCAGCTCATGCCGTTTCACGACCATATTCTGGTACTCGGAGACCCCGATGCAGGCGACAAGACCGGTAAAAACCTGACCCTCATCCTCCACCTGGTACACCGAGTAGCTCTCTGCAGAATCCTGCCTGAGGAGGCCGTCAGCCTGCATCTCATCAAAAACCGCGCGGGCACGGGCATAGACCGCATCATCATAGGGATCATGATCGGGGAGTTCTGCATCGGATCGGATCACCCGGAGAAAACTCAGTTTGTTTTCTGATATACATGTCGCCGCCTCGTCCCTGCTGACAACATCGTAGGGAACGGACGCAATAGCGGCAGACTCCTCCGTTGCCGGACGGAGGGCTCTGAACGGATAGATGGAAACCATGGAAAACTCCACGTAGGTGTAGGTGCTATACTCTATTGAAAGATGGTGACTGCTGGTTTTCATCCCGAACATGGGATCACCTTTCTGATCCGAAGGGCAAACCCTGGCGACATCCCCGCGATCGTCCCCCTTGAAGTGAAGGCGTTCACTGATCCCTGGGGAGAGACAGGTATTCGTGAAGCCATGGAGCTGTACCTCTCCTCATTCTTTGTGGCAGTTGCACACGGGACGATCATCGGGTTCTGCGGGGGCGGGATCGAGGATACCGGCGATGTGATCTATGGGCACCTCTGCACACTTGTTGTGGCAGATGAGTACCGCCACAGGGGGGTTGGCCGTGAACTGCTCCGCTGGATCGAGGATGATCTCCGCCAGAAAGGAGCCTCAGCCATCCAGCTTGAGGTGAGGATCTCAAACCACGGTGCGATCGCCTTCTACAAAAGGCTCGGATATCAGGAGATCTTCTGCTATGACAGCTATTACAAGGATGGCGAAGACGGACTCGTCATGATGAGATGGTTCTCCTCGTAATTGTAGGATGCATCCTTATTATCTCCCGGAGAAGAGATCCTACTTGTTATGTTCTCACGCCGGATCTTTGAGACTGATTTTGCAGAGGCGCTTGACGAGGAGCTGAAGAGGAGGGATATGACAATCCGGGAACTCTCGGAGAAGACCGGGATTCCTCCCGCAACACTCTATAAGATCGCATCAGGTGAACGTGATCCGAGGCTCTCGACGGTCCGGCGGATCGTTGCCACGCTTGAACCGCATGAAGGAACATTCATCGCCGTTGTTGCGGCAAAGTTCCTCCTTGATGAGATCGAGGGAACCAGGGTTACCATAGCAGAAAAAGAGGTGATCCTGAAAGGATATGCCGCAAATTCGATCGACGAATGCATGATGGCAGCAGTTGACGCGAAGAAAGATGGGGCATCAGGGATCATCTGTGCCCCGATCATCGCCTCCATCATCGAGAAGATCGTCGATATCCCGGTCGCTATTCTGAAACCGCATCCCGATACCGTCATTGATGCCGCGAACATTATTGCCCGGCGGATCGAGAGGATCGGTGGCGGACAATTCCGGACCTGATCTCCCGCACGGCATCTCCGACAAAGAGGGCTGGATCATCCGGATTCCTCTCGATCGCCCCGGAGATCACCGATCCGGCGATCACGGCATCGGCCCCGGCAGCTGCTGCCTCATAGGCGGTTTCGGCGGATCCGATCCCAAACCCGACTGCAACCGGCAGCATGGTGCTCTGCTTCACCTCCAAAACCCGATCCGGCAGATCATCGGGGAGATGCTGCCGTGTTCCGGTGACGCCGGGTGCCGAGACGAGATAGAGGAAGCCCCGGCCGATCCCCCCGATCATCTCTCTCCGATCAGGAGGTGTTGACGGAGCGATGATGAAGATCGGATCGATCTCTTCCTGGGATATGAGCACCCCTCCTTCCTCAGGCGGCATATCCACGATGATTATCCCGTCTGCTCCCGCAGCCGCGGCATCGGAGAGAAACACTGCCTCTCCATGCACAATAACCGGGTTTGCATAGGTCATCAGGAAGATGGGGATATTGCTCTCTCTCCTCAGCGCCCGGATGAGCGAGAAGATACCCGGAATACCAATCCCACCTCTGATAGCCCGTTCATGGGCACGCGAGATCACAGGGCCATCGGCAACCGGATTTGTGTTTGGGATGATCAGCTCGATCATATCGGCACCGGATCTGATCATCGACAGAATCACCTCAAGCGAGGCATCCGGGGTCGGATCCCCGGCCACCGTGCAGGCGATCAGGAGAGGAGTCTCCCTCTGGTGGAACGCCTCATCGATCCGGCTCATGAACAACCTCCGATGACAGTCCCAAGATCCTTGTCCCCGCGTCCCGAGAGGGTGACGGCAATCAGGCTCCCGGGATCCATCTCTTCTGCAAGCCGGAGTGCTGCGGCAACCGCATGTGCGGACTCAAGTGCCGGGATGATCCCCTCTTTCTTTGAGAGGAGCCGGAATGCAGAGATGGCTTCTGCATCAGAGACCATCACGTACTCTGCCCGGCCGATATCGCGGAGATGGGCATGTTCGGGCCCGACACCCGGATAATCGAGCCCGGCCGAGATGCTGTGTGTCGGGGAGATCCTTCCTTCTGCATCCTGGAGAACCGAGGTGAAGGCACCATGGAGCACCCCCTGGGTTCCACAGGAGAGGGAGGCACCATGATCACCGGGGTTGAGGCTCCGGCCCCCTGCCTCTGCCCCGATCAGCCGGATCGGGGTATCAATGAGCGGGAAAAATGTCCCTATCGCATTTGATCCCCCGCCGACACAGGCAACAGCCGCATCGGGGAGCCTTCCTTCCAGTGCAAACGACTGATGATACAGCTCCCCCCCGATGACAGACTGGAAATCACGGACCAGTGTCGGGAACGGGTCCGGGCCAACACAGGATCCGATCAGATAATGGGAGGTCTCTGCGGTTGCAGCCCAGTTCCGGAGCGCCTCGTCAACGGCATCGGAGAGGGTGGCAGATCCGCTTGATACCGGGGTGACAGTGGCACCAAGAAGCTCCATCCGTGCAACATTCAGCGCCTGCCTCTCCATATCGACTGCCCCCATAAAGACCTCGACTGAGAGGCCAAGGACAGCACCCGCCATTGCGGTTGCAACCCCGTGCTGGCCTGCCCCGGTCTCTGCGATAAGCCGTTCTTTTCCTGAACGTTTCGCTAGGAGCGCCTGACCGAGGGTGTTATTGATCTTATGGGCACCGCCATGGAGGAGATCCTCCCGTTTCAGGCAGATTTCGACACCGGTCTCTCTCCCGAGGTTCCTGCAGGAATAGAGCGGTGTCTCCCTCCCGGCATAGCGGGTGAGGAGTGCAGTAAGATCTGCCTGGGCATCGGAATCCTCCCTGAATGTGGCATATGATTCCTCAAGCTCACGGAGGGGTCCGATCAGGATCTCGGGCGCATACCTTCCTCCGTACTCGCCAAACCTCATGGGGAACACCCCCGGCAGGCAGCAACAAACGCCTGCACCCGGTGCATATCCTTCACACCGGGGGAGGATTCAACGCCGCTTGAGACATCGACCCCTGCGGGATTGAGGGACTGGATCACACCCGCAACAGATGAAGGCGTCAGACCGCCAGAGAGGACAACCGGAGCAGATGCATCTGCTATTGCTTCTTTCGCAACCGCCGGATCCAGCCGGATACCCCTGCCATGCGAGGCATCAAGGAGGAGGCGGTCAGCACCCTCAGGCGGAGCGATAATTCCGTCCCAGGCTGAGACAGAGATGAACCGATCCGGCACATGCATGGGATGATACGTCTGGATCGCATCCGGTGAGAGGCGGCAGATATTTCGCAGATAGGCAGGTGACCGGGTGGTGGTGACACAGACCGTCTCCACCCTCCCTGCTATCGCCTTCTGGATCGCATCTGCCCTCCTGGGTGTAACCGAGCGTGGGGAATCGGTATAGAGGATGATACCGATCGCATCGGCTCCGGCAGATACCGCGAGCCTGGCATCGGCAGGGCTTGTGATCCCGCAGATCTTCACGTACATGAAAACGCCTCCGTCGCCTCCCTTGGATCCGCAGCTGACGCGATCGAGGTCCCGATTAATACACCCATACAGGTCTTCATCGCCTCCAAAACCTCGGCCGGAGTCGAGATCCCGCTCATTGCTATTGGGATTCTGCCTGCTGCCCTGATTGCCGGGGCGATCCGGGCAGAAGAGCCGAGATCAATCTGAAGTGTTCTGAGATCGCGGTTATTGATCCCGATGAGTGCAGCCCGTGTGGCAATGGCGCATTCTGCTTCTGCTGCTGATCCCACCTCGACAAGCGGCTCAAGGCCTGTTTCGATCGCACAATCGACAAATTCAGGGAGATCATCCCCGAGGACTGAAGCAATCAGGAGGACCGCATCCGCACCAAGCGCCCGGCTCTCCCGGATCTGGCGTGGGTGTACCAGGATATCCTTTCTGAGGATGGGAAGGCTCACATGCCTCCGTACCTCTCCTATGAAGGAGGAATCACCGGCAAAGACCGTCGGCTCGGTCAGGACCGAGATCGCAACCGCACCACCCGCCGCCATTGCAGCCGCAAGCCGTCCCGGCGGCAGGGTTGCACCGGTCGGCCCCCTCGGGGATGCGTACTTCACCTCCCCGATCACCGCCGGGCGGCGGGAGAGGAGCGCCCGCTTCAGGCTCCTTTGGGAAAAAAACTCATACGCAAACGTATCCGGCAGTGCGGCAGCACGCCGATGCGATGACGCGATGATTGCATCCAGGATCATTCAGGTACCCCGGTGATCTCTGCAAGGAGTCTGAGTGAGTCAAGAGCCCGTCCCGAGTCGATTGCATCTTCTGCCATATTCAGGGCAGAGGAGAAGGTTACTGCGCCTCCCCCTGCAAGGATCGCACCTGCGGCATTCAGGAGGACAACATCCCGTGTAGGACCTTCTCCTCCGTGAAGCACCCGGCTGATGATCGCAGCACTCTCTTGTGGGCTTTCCGCACGGAGGAGCTCGCGTGGGGCTTCAGCAAGTCCGAGATCGGCTGCACTCAGCGTGTAATAATCGATCCTGCCGGAAGAGAGCTCACAGATCCGGTTCTCGCCTGAGAGGGAGAGCTCATCCAGCTGATCCCCCGAGACGACCAGAGCCTTGCAAACCCCGAGAGAGCGGAGCGCCTCTGCCATCGGTCTGAGGAGGCCGGGATCGGCGACACCGATGATCCGGTTGATCGGGCCTGCCGGGTTGCAGAGTGGGCCGGAGATATTCAGGATCGTCCTGAATCCAAGCTCTGAACGCACCCCGGCGAGGTTCTTCAGGGCGGAATGGTACTTCTGTGCCGGGAGGAAGGCGATCCCTGCTTCTTCAAAGGATCGGAACACCTGTTCTTCCGAAGCATCGATAGAGACACCGAGTGCGGAGAGGAGATCAGCTGAACCCGATCTGCTCGTCTGTGCACGGTTCCCATGCTTTATCACAGGAACCCCGGCACCAGCCGCGACAAATGCGGCGGCGGTGCTGATATTGAATGTCATCGAATGATCGCCGCCTGTCCCGCAGGTATCAACCGCACGATCTGATCCGGGGATCGTGATGGTTCTTGCATGGGAGAGGAGGACCGAGGCACAGGTAGCGAGATCTTCTCCCGTCAGGGGTCGGTTCCTCAGTGCATAGAGGAACGCCCCTGCCTGGGCAGGTGTTGCAGATCCCGAGATGAGATCGTCAAAGGCAAGGCCGAGGCCTCCCTGCGGCAGGGGTGTCTTCTCTGCCATCGCAACGCAGACCTCCTGGATCATGCGATACCTCCATCAAGGAATGTGGCGATCAGTTGATCCCCCATACCGGTGAGGAAACTCTCGGGATGGAACTGCACCCCTTCGATCGGGTACCGGCGATGCCTGACACCCATCGGGAGATGATCATCAAGAGAATATGCGGTGACCAGCAGATCCTCCGGTACTCTTGTATGATCAAGAACCAGCGAATGGTACCGGACAGCCGGAAACGGGTTCTGAAGACCGGAATAGATCCCAGAGCCCACATGGGAGATCTCTGAGACCTCCCCATGCACCGGGCGGGGGGCATGGATGATCCTCCCGCCAGCAGCAGAGCAGATCGCCTGATGCCCGAGGCAGACCCCGAGCGTCGGCACCGTCTTTGAGAGGGTAGCAAGAACCTCCATCGGGAGTGCGAGATCCCCCGGTCTTCCGGGACCTGGTGAGAGGATGATCCGCTCCGGGTTCTCCTTTTCCACAGCCGCAAGCGGGCGGTCTGCCGGGATCACCACCGGATCACCCCCGAGGCTTCCCACAAGCTGGAGGAGGTTATAGCTGAAGCTGTCAAAACAGTCCACAATAACCACCTTCATGCCAATTCCTTCCCGGCTGAGTCGATGGCACGAAGACAGGCTTCTGCCTTGATTGCGGTCTCATCGAATTCGCGATCAGGATCCGATCCTGCGACGATCCCGGCCCCCGCCTGCACCGATGCGACATCATCCCTGATCACAACCGTTCTGATGGTGATCGCAAATGAGAAACCGGATATCCCGGCATACCCGACCGCACCTGCATAGATCCCGCGGGGCTCCTGCTCGAGTTCGGCAATAAGCTCCATTGCACGCTTCTTTGGAGCACCGGTGACGGTTCCGGCAGGAAAGCAGGAGCGGAGCGCATCATAGCCATCATACCCGCTGGCGGCTTCTGCTGTTACCGTCGATACGATATGCTGGACTTTTGGGTACTTCGCCACCTCTGCATACCTGGGAACCGAGACAGATCCATACTCTGCAACCCTCCCGATATCGTTCCTTGCCAGATCAACAAGCATCAGGTGTTCGGACCGCTCCTTTCTGTCGGCAAGGAGTTCTGCTGCGAGGGCGTCATCTTCAGCCGTATCTCCGCCCCTAGGCCGTGTACCGGCAATCGGGACGGTGGTGAGAGTGCTGCCATCTGCTGAGACGAGCATCTCGGGGCTCTCTCCTACCACCTGTTCGTCACCGAAATCGAGGAAATACCCATAGCAGGAGAGGTTCTTTGACCGGAGAGCGGAATAGATCCTGAGGGGATCGCCTCTGAAGGGAATCTGAATCTTCCTTGAGAGGACCACCTGGTAACAGTCACCATCAATAATATGGGATTTGAGCTGCCTCACGCCATCGGTAAAGAGAGGGCGCTCCATCGTCGTCCTCTGAACAGCCGGGAGATCCCCCGGGGTTGGTGGTAGGGAGGAGAGATCACGCGAGAGGAGGCGGGCAGCCATCTTCTGGATCCGCTTCCGTGCCAGATCACCCAGATCAGGGTAGAAGAGGGTGATTCCATCCCGATCGATTGAGACCGCATCACGGCATGAGAGGAACCTGCCCCCTCCCTCGTACCTGAGATATCCGGCAGGGGAGAAGGGTGGATCAACAGCGATCTGCCTGAGTGATGAGAAGGGATCATCCGGGAGATCCAGTATCGTCGATCCAATCCCAATCATCACCGGAAGACCGGGAAACTCAAGAATAAAACCGGGGCCATCGGCAAGCGCCCGGTAGACCGCAACCGGATCGGCTTCCTTTATCGGGAGGAACAATCCGGGTGCGGCAGCTGCCAGTCCGATGGCATCACCGTTGTGTGTAGTTCTGTTTGCATATACACTGGTAAGCTATGTATATATTTATACATTGTTGATCACATTTGTTCAATATATTGACACACACCCTTAATAATCACCTGGGTATACTTCACTACCATGACAGAGAGAAATGTCTTTGACGCAATTCTGGAGCACCTCAGGACGATGGTCTCCTCGGACATCCTGGTATCAAACCCGATCATCTCGGGTCAGCGCTCGATCTTCACCATCTCGTCGGTAGGATTTGGATTTGGCGGCGGGGAAGGAAAAGCCGAGGACGGCGTTGGATCCGGCGGAGGTGCCGGAGCAGGCGTCACCCCGGTTGCGGTGATGGTCATTCACCAGGACATACCGGGACCTGAGGGGATCCAGATCTTCACGCTTGGAAAGAAGGGTGAGGTCGCACAGGCGATCTCGACCGCCGCTGAATCCCTCCCCTCGGTGATCGAGGCGATCCGGGGATCCAAGAAAGAGTGAATGGAACTCTTTCCCGCACTCCTCGCATTCGCATGCCTGGGAGGGGTGATCCTCTTCATCCTGCTATCGTTCTGTGTCACCATAACCGGATCGATCAGCCCTGATGGATGGTCTGCCGGGGGAGGTCTCGGCCCGATCATCATCATCCTCCTCCCAAAACGAACTCTTGAGCTTCGGCTCTTCGGGAGGACAGTCTACACCTATATCATCCCTGAAGAGGCAGAGGATTCACCTGATGAGATAGAGGATGAAAAGAGAGAGATTCTGAAGGAGGCAGAGAAGAAGACCAGATTTCCCTTCTCTCAACTCCTGAAAATGCCGGTTTCAATCGATTCGATTATACTATCCGGCAGGATCGGAACAGGGGATGCCGGTGAGACCGCGAAACTCTATGGCTGGATCGCTGCTCTCCGGGGTGCACTCCGGACAACCAGAATTCACCTCAATGTTACCCCCGATTTTGCAGAGGCAGGGTGGTCGGCGAGTATCAAGGCACGAATCCGGATACGATCACTCTTTCATCTCGTATCTACCCTTGTTCCGTTTGTGAGAAGATAGCATACTTTCACCCATAGACCTTATATATTTTGATCGCATCTTTTCACATGTGTGTGATACACTATGACAGATGATGAGATGAAGAAAGAAGAACCAGAGGTGACACAGGATCCCCTGAACACTCCGGCAAGTACTCCGGCACCTGCTCCAACACCCGCTCCAACACCCGCTCCAACACCCGCTCCGGCACCACAGGTCACCCGTGAGAAGGAGACGGTCCATGAGATCCGGTACATGGAGAAGCCTGGAGAGAAGAAGAAGGGCAGCAAGCTGAAGATCATCGGCGTGCTCATCCTGATCCTGCTGATCGGTGTGGTCGCAGTCTTCGCCACCCTGAATGTGACGATGTATGCACCGGTGGAGGGTCAGACGTACCCCTATACCACTACCTATAATGTCTGGTTCCCGCTCGGAAAGACCGTGAATGTCGGCGGGATCGATATGGTCGCCCTCTCCACCCAGGATGAGATGATGATCGCCGTTGACGGGCAGACCCAGAAACTGGATGTTGGAGAGGATAAGCTGATATCCGAGCGGCGGGCGGTTGTGAAGACGCTTGGTATCACCGTCGTCGATACGAACTTCCAGATATACCTCACCTATCGCGGGCTCTCTGACCCGGCAACGGCAAACTTCTTCCTTGCAGTGAGGACATCACAACAGGTGCCCCAGTTTATCGTGAATCTCCTTATTCCTAAAGAGATCTCGGCGGTCCCCGCCTAACCACCCAACCATTTTTTCTCCGATCCGGAGCCGGTCTGCTTCATTCCTGAGCAATTGATCTGCCTTTTCAGATCTGGTGAGAGGATTGAAGGTAAGGCCGCAGTCCACATCCCAGAGGATCAGTGGATCAGGAGGGGCTGCTGGGATCCGGGATCCTGCTTCAGTAAGGAGGGTGCTGATCCGTTCCGGCGGGATTACGCCTGCACCCGCTGCGAGGAGGAGTGTTGCCATCCCCCGGACCATATTCCAGAGGAAACTCTCCCCACTCACTTCAAAGACGATCAGATCCTCTTCTGAGAAGATCTGTTCCGAGAGGATTCGGCGCATTGGATCCCGCCCCTCTTCCACCCGTGCAATTCTGCGGAAATCATGGAGCCCGACGAAGCGGGATGCAGCCTCTTCCATCAGATGCAGATCAAGCCCCTTTCCCGGAAAGAGGTACCGGTATGTCCGGCTGGCTGCCCGATACCGGGGATTGAAATCAACCGGAACCGCAGCCCAGCCGGTTGCCTGACAGTCATAGGGGAGCATCCGGTTTAAGGAAGAGACGGCACGCTCAGGATAGGGTGTTGTGAACGCAACCACCTGCCTCCGTGCCGAGACACCGGCATCGGTCCTCCCGGCAGAGACGAATCCGGCAGAGCGGAAATCTTCAAAAAGGCCAAGCCGGATACATGCGTCGATCAGCACCCCTTCGACTGTCCGGGCATCCGGCTGCTGCTGTGAGCCGGAGAACCGCCGCCCGAGATAGCTGAGCGAAAGGGCGATTCTCACCGGCGAAGGTTCGGTATCCGCCGTTGCAACCTCCTCCATGTACTTTTGAGGGACTGGCGGGTATAGGTGCGAAGCGGCGTCATCCGGCAGGAGGCGATGGTCTTCCCCTCGCAGATGGCTTGCAGTATAGATTCCACCGTCGGTTCTGCATCAATCAGTGTTGACCCATACCCGACATACCGCCAGTGGTGGGCATCGCTCCCCCCGATACAGGGCTTCCCGAACCTGCGGGCAAACCGTGCCGCCTTCTGGTTTGCTGCACCGACGATATACCGGGAGTTGAATGCCTCCACCGCATCGACGAGGGAAAGAGCATCTTGTAATTTCAGCCCGACCCCATGCCGCCACATATGGAACGGATGGGGCAGAACTGTCACCCCGCCCATCTGCTCTGCAATCGCAATCGTCTGCCTGACCGATAGCCCGGCGGGAATCGGATCAGTCACGCCGAGGACAAGGAGGTGCCCTTCTTTTGTCGATACCTCAATTCCAGGGATGATCAATACCTTCGTCTTCAGTTCAAGCGCATATCTGGCACCAGCAACGGTATCATGATCGGTGATCGCAATCGCATCAAGGCCGATCTCTTCAGCCCTCCTGAGGATATCCTCGACACGGCTCTCACCGTCACGCGAATGATTGGTATGAATATGGAGGTCACACCGGAGCATCATTGATACTCACTATTCTCATGCCATGATAAAGAAACCCATCTATCCTCTCTGATATACCCTGAGAGTATCTGGATGATTCGGAAAATAGTACCTGCAGACCTGCAATGAACACTGCCGGGTTCTGGTTTCGGAGAGATTATCTGTGTTGAGTTCAGTACAGTTAAAGACAAAATTTATAATTCCATGATACCATGAACCCCATCGATCAGTCCATCCATAAGGGAGTCTCCATCCTCACCGGCGATCCAAAAAAGGCGATTATTGCTCTTTCGATCCCGGTGATCATTGCAATGCTCCTCCAGTCCATCTACAATCTTATCGATGCGATCTGGGTGGCAGGGCTTGGGGAAGATGCTCTCGCCGCAGTCGGTTTTGTCACCCCGCTCTTCCTGATCCTGATCGGCCTTGGGAACGGGCTTGGTGCCGGTGTCAGTTCTGCCATCGCCAGACGGATCGGGGCGGGAGATCGGATGGGGGCTGATCGGGCCGCGATGCAGGGGATCGGCCTCATCCTGATTATTGCTGCCCTGATCACCCCCGTTCTCGTCTTCTGTGCAGAACCGATTGCCGCACTTCTTGGTGCCGGGGATGCAACGGCACTGACCGCCGACTATGCGAGGATCGTCTTTGCAGGAACCCCGTTCCTCCTCTTTGCCTCCATCTCATATGCGATCTTCAATGCAGAGGGATCGACGAAGAAAACGATGTACGCGATGGGTGCCTCGGCTGTGTTCAACTGTATCCTTGACCCGATCCTGATCTATCCGATGGGGCTTGGGGTGGCAGGTGCTGCATGGGCAACTCTCATCTCGATTGTGCTCGTCTCAGTGCTGCTCATCTACTGGCTCTTTATTGAGCGCTCAACCTACGTCACCCTGAGGGGATCAGAGATCCGGCCCGAGCGGGAGATTGCAACTGATATCATCAAAGTCGGCATCCCCGGCAGTCTTCAGTTTGTGATGATGTCGGCAGTGGCGATTTTAATCAACGCCCTCCTGGTGACCACCACCGGGAATGACGCGGTGGCAGTCTATACTGCGGGATGGCGGGTGGTGCTCTTCTCGATCATCCCGCTGATCGGGATCTCAATCGCCCTCATATCAATTTCCGGGGCATCATATGGTGCACGGAAGTTCGAGAGAGTGCGTTCAGTACACAAAATCGCTCTTGGATACGGTCTTCTCATCTCTCTCATCCTGACCGCCGCCACCTGGCTGCTCGCACCATACCTTGCAATGATCTTCACCTATTCACCTGAGAGTGCACATCTTGCACCAGATATCACGGCATTTCTCAGGACGATCTGCTGGTTCTTCCCGTTTGTTCCGACAGGGATGTTCTCTTCCGCCATCTTTCAGGGAACAGGCAGAGGGGTATCGGCACTGATCCTTGAATTCTTCAGGAATATCGTCTTTATCGCAGTCTTCATCTGGATCCTCGGCATATCACTCTCCTATGGCGAGGTCGGGATCTGGTGGGGAGTTGTTGCCGGGAACACCTGCGGCGGCCTCTTTGCCCTCTTCTGGGTGCGGCGGTACATCAGCGGGCTGATACGGTACCAATGAGGAGGAGTTGTCCGGGTGAGGCATAGAGAGGAACCTCTATTGCCTGAAAATAGAGATCTCTGGTATGAGTACCATGCTGGATGAGATCCGATCCACCCTGAAAGAACGGGGGGATCCGGCACTCGCAGAGAGCGGGAAGCGGTTCTTTAAGGAGGAGGTGACCTCCTATGGCATGAAGACCGCCGAAGTGACTAAAATTGCCAGATCGTATCTCCCTGCCCTGAAAACAATGGAGAAAGGAGAGATATTCTGCCTCTGCGAGGACCTCTTCTCCTCCGGCTACCTTGAAGAGTCCTTCATCGCCACCTCATGGCTGCCTCATTTCAGCGATCGGTTCGAGCCAGAGGATCTGGTCACCTTCGAAGACTGTATCGAGCGGTATGTGACAAACTGGGCGACCTGCGACAGCTTCTGCAACCATGCCGTCGGCGATCTCCTGATGCTGTACCCGGACTGTATCAGCAGGCTCTATACATGGGCAGAATCTGAGAACCGGTGGCTCAGGCGAGCTGCCGCAGTCTCGTTGATCGTTCCTGCAAAGAAGGGTGAGTTCCTCGAAGAAGCATTCCGGATCGCAGATATCCTCCTTCTGGATACCGAGGATCTGGTACAGAAAGGATACGGGTGGCTCCTGAAAGAGGAGAGCAGGAAGCACCGGGAAGAGGTCTTCGCCTATGTCCAGGCAAAGAAGAGGAGAATGCCCCGGACGGCCCTCCGGTACGCAATCGAGCTGATGCCGCAGGAGATGCGGAAAGAGGCGATGAAGAAGGACTGGAGGTAAGAGGTAATTTTATCATCAGGCATCGATGAGAGTATAATGATATGCTTCCATTCGAAGTTGCATCCCATCTTATTCAGCAGATATTCATCTCACGACCCAGGATGAAACTCTCAAAAACTGCAATACAAAAAATTCTTTATAAAGTTTCAGTATCCCTCCCCAAGGGGGATAAGGTCCGCTCTTCTCTCCCCTATTACTGGTACAACTATGGTCCGTATTCGGATGTAGTGGAATCTGCAATAGATGGACTCAGGATGAACGGTACTCTTCTGGAGGAAGAGACGCACACAGGCATAACCGTCCTCATGGCAGCGGGTACCAGGCCAGAAGGAATTGCCGTCCTCAATGATGCATCTGAGATGGTAAAAAACGTCGTTGCATCCTGCAACCCGTACAGGATAGAACCCCTGATTGAAGAGATCTATCGAACCTATGCTCCATTCCCTTTTCTTCCTCACTATAAACTCGATTTTCTTGCCCCACTCACCCTCTATGTGCAAAGAGCAGCAAAAGAGCAGACAACCCTGAGTCGATTCTCTTCTGATCTCGATACCCCCCATATTGACGCACTGGAAAATATGCTGTATACCTGTGAAGTGGAGATCCCCGATGATCCGCTCTTTGATGAATTTACCGAGATTTTCACCTCATTTGTATCAGCAGCCGGTATCGCCTTTGACAGAATGCGGCATGAAGATCCCGATTGTGGATTCCTTGCAGAAGAGACACACAAGAGAGCCGAGGAGATCTGGTATACCTTCACCCGGGGTTTACGAATCCTGAAAGAAGCCCATGATCCCTACTATGATCCAGAGATCAGCACCTGGCACATCCTTTATCAGGCAAAACTAAGAGAGCTTAATCCTGCTATCAGAGAATACACACGCAGTGTGAGGAAATCAACTCTGAACAAACGTGGAAGGGAGCCGGATGAGCAGTCAAAACGAATACTCTCTTCTCTTGTCAATGGGTACCTCTCCTGATTTGGGACACACCATGGCAAAGCACCACTTCCTTGATGCGAATATCATCATCGGTTCAACACTCTACTGGGACAGGCACTATGAACTGACGACAAAATACATGCACCTGGAAGATATCGGGCGCCATACCAGCGAACGTGTCTACGATGAGTGCAGAGGTGTCTACGGAGGATTCAGACGGACAATCATCTCCTATCTGGCACATCTTTTCCGAAACCTCCCATCAAGCCCAAATCCATTCACACTCGACACTACAATCAATGCAATAACTGAAAAATACCTCAGAACCCTTGATTCACATAGGCAATCGAACCTGATTCGGTCATTTATGCGGAGCAATATGGAGGATATCAGGCAATGTATGCTCAGATCCGAAGAAGAACGTGATCAATACAGGCGAAAAATCACTGATACCATAAAGGAAGCACTCTATACATTACAGTTCACCTGTTCGGAAGATACAGACGCACTCATTGTCTGTTATTCGTGCTGCCCACTGGATTATACAGATGAGCTGACTGCTGAAAAGAATGCATTGCTTGAGGTAATCCAGTATGAGCCAGATACCAATGTTTTATTAGATTCTTTTCATATAATGAGCCACAATATTCAATCACCGACCCATTTTATCACTACTGATAAAAGTCATATTTTACAGAACGCCACAGCAATCGAAGAGAGATTGCCTGGAATCCTCATCAGAGATCCGGCATTTTTTCTCCCGGATTTAAGTCCGATTCCCCTTCAGTAATTTCTCACAATCTCGTTTTTGAGCAATTCCGGCGCCATAAGTCACCTGAAACAGAGCTCCGGGATGAGTGTCTCTTCTCCTCCGGGCCATTTTTTGAAAAAGGCGGGAACCCGGAGATGGCATAAAAAATGCTGTATTTTCAGAAGAATCGATCCGAATCAAAACTAACTGTCTTACCTCGTATCTTCTTCTTCACCGGGAGAAGTTCAAACTCAGGGAGATCATAGCCTCTTCCCCGCACCGGCGACTTCTTCGGCACCTTCTCGTTTCGTTTCTGTTTTCGATTGTACCTCTCCGGGTTCTTTGCAGCCAGGTACTCTGGTGCATCCGGGAAGCCACCGAAATACTCATCCTGATACAGGACATCCCGTGAAAACCGCGTATTCCGTCGCGACATCTCGCTCACCTGGTAATATCAGGGTTGTACCATTCAAATCATAAATATTTCCCTCTCCGGGAACGGGAGGAGAATACCAATCGCCTTTTTAGCAATGGTGGAATTATAACTTCTCTATGCGACCATTGAACGCCTGCCTGATCCTGGCTTGTATCGTTCTTGTCTGTGTCTGCGGATGTCTCGGTGGGGTGGATGAAGATGCCATTCATCATGATGAGATGAACCGGATACTGGACGAATCGATCAACTCGATCAACGAAGAACTCATGAGTATCTCCCTGACAACCGGAGAGAATGCAGATCAGCTCGCCGCACTTGGGCTCGATAATCCGGAAACACTGAATTTTCTGAAGCAATCGCTCCAAAAATTCGCGTATGCCCATTCCTCGGTGGTGATCGCACCTGATGGAATTGTCATCGCCGCTGTTCCTGAGCAGTATGCCGCACTTGCTGGCCTTGATTGGGCATACCAGCCAGAAGTTGAGAGGGCAAATACCGAACAGGTTAACATCGTCTCCGATGTCTTCTGGCTCGTCGAGGGGTTCTACGGGATCTCACAGAGCAGCCCGATTGTTGCTGCCGATGGCAGATACCTCGGCTATACCGATATCACCTACCGGCCTGAGCAGATGATCTCGCGGCAGATCACCCCGATCCTTGCCGGGACACCCTACGATATCTGGGTTGCAGAGACAGGCGGACGGGTGATCTATGACGCAACGGCAGAGGAGATCGGGAGGAACCTCTTCACCGATCCCGCATACCAGGAACCCGGACTTCGGGAGGCATTCTCCACAATCGTCTCCGAGCCGGCCGGCGAGATCACCTATACATTCTGGGACAGAAACTGGCAGCACCAGGTAACAAAGAGAGCCATCTGGGGAACTGCCGGGGTCAATGGTGCCGAATGGAGGGTTGTGATCACCTGGAACGAGGGAAGTGAGAGAGTCGATAAGAACGGCGATCGGATCACGCCCCGGACCGAAGAGGAGATCGATGCCATGAAGAGCTTTGTTGCAGAAGCCGCTGTTTATGCCCGCGAGCATGGACACGAAGCAGCGCTTGCGGCATTCAATGATCAGGAAGGAGACTTTGTGAGGGGAGAGCTCTACATCTTCTCCTATGCTCAAGACGGCACCTGCCTCGCTCTCCCCTTCCAGCCGGGACTCATCGGCGAGAACCGTCTTGCGACCGCCGATCCAAACGGAGTCCTCTATATTGACGAAATGACGAGAAAAGCAGGGTCAGGGGGAGGAGCTGTCTATTATATCTATCCAAACCCGGAACATGACTTCCGTGGCGAGCTGAAACTCTCCTATGTCCTCCCGGTCGATGAGACCTGGTGGGTTGGTTCAGGAATCTACCTCCCCTCAGTCAGGGCAGAATTCAATGAAGCCGATCGTGATGAACTGGTGCTCCGTGTCCACCATGCACGGGATTATGCCGCAGAACATGGAAAAGAGCAGGCTCTACTTGATTTCAATGATCAGGATGGTGAATTCGGGCTCGGCGACTCCTATATCTTTGCATACGGGTACGATGGCACCACCCTTGCCCTCCCCTACCAGCCTGAGCTGATCGGATCAAAGCGGCTCGACTTTGAGGACAGCTACGGGGTCAATGCAATCACGTGGGAAATTGATGTTGCAGAGGCTGGCGGTGGGTTTGTGTATGTCACCTACACCAGCCCCGCAACCGGTATTGAAAGCTTAAAACTCTGTTATGTGGTTCCGGCAGGTCGCGACTGGCTCATTGGATCAGGAATCTACGCCGGTGCATAAGAGGTGGTGGCTAAAACCCCACCTCAATCAGCCCTTCTGAAACACCGGTGATCGATTCGCCGCCACCTGGCCTGACCAGGAAGGTATTCTCCACCCCGACCATGCCGACGCCATTGATTCCGATCTTCGGCTCAAGGGCGATCGCCATCCCGATACTGAGCGGTTCATGAAAACCATCTGCTATCACCGGATACTCATCAACCTCGAGCCCGACCCCATGGCCGAGGAAGGGAACCTGCCGGCCGGCATACCCCATGAAGTCTGTTTTGTATTCGTCCGGAATATCCGCAATCACCGCCCGGTAGATATCTGAGGGGATGATACCGGGACGGAGGAGGGCTGCCATCTTCTGCTGGATATCAAGGCAGGTACGGTGTGCCGCAACTGCTCTCTCCGGGAGGGGGGCGCCAAACTGGTAGACGACCGTTTTGTCGGTATGGTAGCCTTCATACCCGCACCCGACATCCAGGAAGACGAGATCGCCCTTCCCAAGCTTCCGGTCACGGGAACCAAGGAGCGGTACAGCGGCTGAGAGGCCGACTGCCCCGCCGGGCCCATTGAAGCTTGTCGGGGCGAGGGAATGCTCGCCAAAGGCGATCTGGCCGAGGACGATCTCGTTTCCAAACATCGAGAACCTGACGATCCCGTGATGGCCTTCTGCAATCAGTGCGGAATGGAGCTCGCTACCCAGATCCGCCTCGCTCATCCCTTCCCGCAGGATCAAAGGAACGATATCGTCAAGGACATGCCGGTGGATCTCCCCCGACCGTCTCATGAGATCTATCTCATAGGAACTCTTCACTGCCCTGACATATGCGATCTGCCGATCGAGAGAAGCGAACCTTTTTGCAGGAAGATGTTTCCTGAACCTCTCAAGGAGTGCAATTGGCACCAGTTCGGCCTCAACATGGCAGGTATCCGGAACCTTTCCCATCTCTTTCGCCAGATCCCGGAAACTCTGCATCGGGCGGATATCCGGATAAAGGGATTCTGCCCGTGCCCGTTCATAACTCCTTCTCACCCAGTACACCGGATCGCCATCGCGGGGTATAAGGAGAACCCCGTCCTGCATAGTGCCGCAGAAGTAGTACTGGTTGACTCTTCCAAAAATTGCCGCCATCTCCCACTCCGGGAGATCCCTCTCCATTCGTTGCCTGAAACGCTTAAGACGGTCTTGTTCTTCTGATACCGGTACCTTCGCCTGCATAGGAAGTATGTTTGCAGGGCGACTACTTGAGTGTCACCCTCAGATCAATCCCCGGCTCATGAACACTCATATGAGGGGAAAAGTGAGAAAGAAGGGCAGGATGGGGATAGGAGGATCAGATCATCCGTATACATTCGCTGGTTGTGAGGATCGAGACCCCGATCGCCGCCATATCCCGGAGATTCGCCTCGTGAATCTCCGGTGTTGCCGCGGCAACAGCATCCGAGATGAGGATCGTATCATACCCATACGCCATCGCATCAAAGACAGTCGTCCTGATGCAGTTGGGGGTCTGTATCCCGACAACAACGACTCTTTCAACTGCAAGAGAGCGGAGGAGGAGATCGAGATCGGTTCCCAGAAAACCGCTCATCCGGGTCTTTGCTAGGATCAGCTCTCCCGGAACGGGAGCGATTGCATCGATCACTGCTGCTCCCCTCGTCCCGGCAACCGCAAACGGTGTTTTGGAAAAGATCTCTCTTCGGAAGTATTCGACATCGGATCCACCGGGGCGATGAATACGGAGGATATGGATCACCGGGAGCTTCTGCTCCCTGAAATGGTTCAGGATGGATCTAAGGGGGGTAATGATCGCATCGGCCCCCGCAACACGGAGAATGGCACCATCCCCCACAAAATCATTCTGCATATCAATGATCAACAATGCAGTCTTCTTCATGATGATCTGTTTTTTGTCAGCTGATCGGGATAGCCTTTTGGATCACCATCCGGCATCTTGATGTGGTGGAGGGTTAGAGAATGTATCAGGTGCGAATCGTGACGACCGATGAGGTGGCTGCCCCCGAAAATGAGGAGATCATAGACGAGATCACCGGGACATTCCGGGGAACACAGGTGATCGATTTTGCCTATGAATATGACTGCACCACCACCCGCGGTGTGCGGCTCTGGTTCACCGATCTTCGGTTGAGATCAAACGATGCGCTCCCGATCACCCTCGATTGCGGCGGGTTCTGTCTTGAAGATAAAAGTGATCTCGGGGAGGGAGGAGTTGCTCTTTTCATACGGGGAAGCCGCTACAGCCCGGATTCGGGGGTGGCACTCGACCAGATCGATTCAGTGATCAGACAGGATCTCGTGACATTGTTTGATGCCGCGGTGCTCGTTGATATCGACGGGCTCAGGTATGGTGAGATCCCCTGCCTCGAAGAGGACGGGATCTCCTTCTATCCCTTAAAAGCAGATGCCCTTCACTTCAGGACACCTGAAGGAATACCATTCCTCTTCAGATCGGAAGGATTCTGCAAGACAAACCCCGTTCATAAGACAAAGGCATGGATCGTCTTTGATACTCTCCTGATGGTTGATTCCGAGGGGAACTGCGAACTCGTCTCTGATGAGTTCTATAACGATTTTATCGCCAGTAGATGAAGAGACGGGGCAAGACACCCTGCTCTTTTAAGCGTCTGCCGAAGGGTTCGTTGGATCCAAAAACCCGATACAGGGTACTTTAATATTTTCAGAACCAGTATGGATGAATATGATCAGGGTTGCCATCAACGGGTATGGAACAATCGGCAAACGTGTCGCCGATGCAGTCACCTGCCAGCCGGATATGACGGTCATCGGGGTTTCAAAGACAAAACCCTCAGCCGAGGCATATATCGCAAGAGAACGGAAATTCCCCCTCTATATAGCGGATCTCTCAAAGAAGGAGAGCTTTGAAAAAGCCGGTATTCCGGTTGCGGGATCGGTGGAAGAGATGCTTTCTGCCTGCGACATCGTCGTGGACGCAACACCAGGTGGAATCGGTGCAAAGAACCGCGCACTCTATGAAAAAGCCGGAGTAAAGGCGATCTGGCAGGGCGGCGAGGATCATGAGGTGGCAGGCTTCTCCTTCTCCTCATCATGCAATTTCAAGGACGCAATCGGGCGTGACTATGCCCGTGTCGTCTCCTGTAATACCACCGGCCTCTGCCGGATCATCAGACTCGTTGACACAGAGTATGGTGTCAGAAAGGTGAGGGCAACGATGATCCGGCGCGGCGGGGATCCCGGGGATATCAAGCGGGGCCCAATCGACGCGATCGTCTTGAACCCGGTCACGATCCCCTCGCATCACGGACCCGATGTCCAGTCTGTGCTACCGGATATCAGGATCACCACCACCGCGCTCATCGTTCCGACAACGATGATGCATATGCATGTTGTACAGATGGATCTGAAGCAGCCGGGGACGAGAGAGCGGATCATCGAACTGATCTGTCAGAATCCGAGGATCGGACTTGTCAGGAAGGAGACCGGGATCACCTCCACGGCTGAGCTGAAGGAGTATGTGATGGATCTCGGAAGGCCGAGATCAGATCTCTGGGAGAACGGGGTCTTTGAGGGCTCTATCTCTGTTGACGAAGACGATCTCTGCCTCTTCCAGGCGATCCACCAGGAGGCGGATGTCGTTGTTGAGACGATCGACTGTATCCGGGCGATGATGGGAACGATTACGATTCCTGAAGAGTCGATCGCGCTCACCAACCACTCACTCGGGTTCACACCAATCAGGTGAGCAGTCCGGGTGGCAACAAGGCTCTCCACAACCTCTCTCGTGTATCCCGTTCCCACTCCCTTTTTCCCACCATCTTAAACACCTCAGAGGGTCAATAGTATGCTATGGATCCATACGATCTCGTGGCACGGAATACCGTTGAAATCGTCACGGAAGAGGAGCTTCGGAGCACCCTTGCACAGCCGGTGAAGAGGGTCTATGCCGGATACGAACCTTCAGGGGAGATCCATCTCGGCCATCTCGTCACCATCAATAAGCTGATCGATATGAAAGAGGCGGGATTCCATGTGATCGTTCTCCTGGCAGATCTCCATGCCTTCCTCAACCGGAAAGGAACCCTTGAAGAGGTGAGAGAGCTTGCCGAGTATAACCGGTCCTGTATCGAGGCCGTCGGCCTGAAGGGTGCTGAGTTTGTGATCGGCACTGACCTCCAGCTGAACCCCGAATATCAGCTCAATGTCCTTGAGCTCTCCCAGCAGGTGACCCTGAACCGGGCAAAACGGAGTATGGATGAGGTCGGACGGACCATGGAGAGCCCGACTGTCTCACAGATGGTGTACCCGATCATGCAGATGGTTGATATCGCCGCACTGGATGTCGATGCCGCAGTCGGGGGAATCGACCAGCGGAAGATCCATATGCTCGCCCGGGAACATCTCGGTCAGATCGGCAGGAAATCCCCAGTCTGTGTCCATACACCTATCGTGCAGGGGCTTGACGGAAAGAAGATGTCCTCGTCTGCCGGGAACGTCGTCTCTGTTGCGGATTCTGAAGATGAGATCAGGAAGAAGATCAGGAAGGCCTTCTGCCCCCCCGATACTGCAGAAAACCCGATCATCGAGATCTTCTGCCATCATATCTTCCCCCGCCTCGGAAGAGTCGAGATCAGGCGGCCGGAGAAATATGGCGGAGACCGCGAATTTGACTCATTTACTTCACTGGAGGCGGCATATGCGGCCGGGGAGATCCATGCGATGGATCTGAAGAATGCCTGTGCAGAAGGCCTCGTCGAGGTGCTCGCACCGGCATATGAGTTCATCATGAGCTGCAAACGGGGATAGAGACGATGGGCAGACGGGGAGAAGAGACCAAAAAGACCGATGACCGGATCGAAGCGCTCGATCGGAAGCTCTCAGAGGTTGGAATCCGGATTCGGGATTCAGACCAGCGGAAAGTCCTTGACGAGGTCTTTGATGACGTCACCCTCCTTGCTCTCTACAAGCTCGCAAACAAAAAGGTGATCAGCGCAGTCGGTGGATCCATCTCAACCGGAAAAGAGGCGAACGTCTTCGCTGCCGGGCGGGGAGAGGGAGAAGACTGTGTCATCAAGATATACCGGATCCGGACCGGGAACTTCAACGCGATGAGTGACTATATCCTCGGGGATCCCCGGTTTTCGAATATCAGGAAGACGAAGAAGGATATCATCTTTGCCTGGACAAAGAAGGAGTATTCAAATCTCTCACGGGCACAGGAGGCGGGTCTTCCTGTCCCGGAGCCCATTGCCTTTGATCGAAACATCCTGATCATGGGGCTCCTTGGGGAAGACGGAGTGCCCTATCCCCAGCTCAGGCTTGATCCCCCGGAGAATCCGGAGTCAGCATACGCAGAATGCCTCGATCTCATCACCCGGCTCTACCAGAAGGCACGGCTTGTTCACGGGGATCTCTCAGAGTACAATATCCTAAGCGGCGGCGACCGGCTCTGGCTTATCGATATGGGCCAGGCCGTAACACCGGACCACCCATCCGCCCACCGGTTCCTCTTTCGGGATATCCAGAACATCAACAGGTATTTTGGGAACCGCTGCACTATACTCGATGAACACGAGATCCTCAGGGGTATCGTCGGTGAAGATTTCTTCACACCATAAGAAGTAACCAGAAAGAGAATCAGCCATGACAACGCAGGAACTGAAAGTGGCATCCGATCGGATCGGTGTCATTATTGGAAAAGGCGGTGCAACCCGCAGAGCCATCGAAGAGAAGGCCGAAGTTGCGATCACAATCGACAGCACTGAAGGACTGGTCACCATCGAGGGGGAGGATGCAGTCGGTGTACTCCGGGCAACAGAAGTGGTCCGGGCTCTTGGGCGCGGATTCTCTCCGGAGCGGGCATTCCGGCTCTTTGATGATGAGGATATGCTCCTTGATATCATCGATCTCTCGAATGTCGCTGATACCCCCCAGAAGATGAACCGGATCAGGGGACGGATCATCGGCCGTGACGGAAAGGCACGCGGCCAGATCGAGAATATGACCCAGACCTCCATATCAATTTACGGAAAGACGGTCGGGATCATCGGGCTACCCGAGCCGGTGCAGACAGCCCGGAAGGGGGTCGAGATGCTCGTTGAGGGATCCGATCATGCGAATGTCTTTGCATTCCTTGAACGAAGAAAGAAAGAGGCGAAAGAGGATCTGATCAGTTACTATTACTGAAGAGGCATTGTGGAAGTACGGTGAAGGTGCTACCGGCACCACTCCAGGTGCCCGGCAATACAGGAAGATTTGCGGAAATAAATGGGTATTTCAGATTATAATTGCGAATGGAGCTCTATGAAGAGAAATTTTAGGGTTTCCGAAATACTCTGATAAATATTTCGATGTGATCGGTGTGCATAAAGAGGGTTCCAGTGGAAATAAAGGGGTTCATGAGGCTGCTCTTGAAACGCTGCCGATCCCGGCTGGCTTGAGAGAAAAGTACTACGCAACCGGGATCCGATCCCTCTACCCACCACAGCAAGCCTGCGTTGAAGAGGGGCTCTTTTTTGGAAAAAACCTCATTATAAGCATCCCTACCGCGAGCGGAAAAACCCTTGTTGCCGAAATGGCGATGCACCACCAGATCGCATCAGGGGGAAAATGCCTCTATGTCGTCCCGCTGAAGGCCCTTGCCAGCGAAAAGTTCGAGGACTTCTCCGGGAAAGGCGTCAGAATTGGGATCGCAACCGGTGACTTTGATAAAAAAGATGAAAGCCTCGGGAGGGCCGATATCATCGTTGCCACCTCCGAGAAGGTGGACTCGCTCCTTCGGAACAAGACCGGATGGATCAGCAGGATCACCCTCCTCGTCATCGACGAGATGCATTTAATCGGGGATGAAGGGCGGGGAGCGACCCTTGAGATGGTGATCACAACAATGCGGAACCGGAAACCCGATCTCCAGGTGATCGGCCTCTCCGCAACAATAGGGAATCCAAAAGAGCTGGCAGGATGGCTCTCGGCCGGCCTCGTCCAGTCTGAGTGGCGGCCGGTCGATCTGAGGGAAGGCGTCTACTTCAAGGGGCAGATACGGTTTGATGGATGCGAGAGGAAGGTTCCCTCTGTGAAGAAGGAGGCGGATGTGAACCTCTGCCTGGATACGATCCAGGAAGGTGGCCAGGCCCTTGTATTCGTCTCGTCACGGAGGAATGCAGAGGGGGCTGCCAAACGGATCGCCTCTGCCCTCCGGCTGGAGGAGCCCGTCCTGAATGATATTGCCGATCAGATCCTTGGAACTGATGATACCGGGGTTGCACAGGCTCTGGCACTCTGTATCAGGAACGGGGCCGCCTTCCATCATGCAGGCCTCTCCCGGGATGCGAGGAGGCTTGTTGAGGAGGGATTCCGGAAGGGATCCATCCGGGTGATCGCCTCCACCCCGACTCTTGCTGCCGGGCTGAACCTCCCTGCCCGGCGTGTCATTATCAACAGCCTCCACCGGTTCGTCCCGGGAGAGGGGCAGGTCGCAATCCCTGTCCGCGAGTACCGCCAGATGGCAGGGCGGGCCGGGAGGCCGGGGCTGGATCCCTATGGTGAGGCGGTCTTAATCGGAAAGAGCGAGTCTGCCGTCAAAGAACTCTTTGATGATTTCATCTGCGCACCGGCTGAAGAGATCGATTCGCAGTGTGCAAAGCGATCCACGCTCCTCTCCCGGATCCTGGCACTGGTCTCAAGCAGGGAGGCAACAGACAACGACGCAATCCTCTCCTTTTTTAAGGGCAGTTTCTATGCGATCCGGCATAAAAACCTGAGCTATCTCACCAGAATATGCAGCCGTGTCACACGTGAGCTTGAGGAGATGGGGATGGTTGTTGATCTGGGGAACCGGATCGAGGCTACAGAATATGGCGAACTGACCTCAAAGCTCTACCTTGATCCCAGATCCTCGGTGATGATCCAGACTGCATTCTACGAGAGGGAGACGGTCACCGCTTTTGGGATCCTTCACCTCCTCTGCGCCACCCCGGATATGTTCCGGCTCTTCCTGAAATCAGCCGATCATGAAGTGATCGAGCGGGTCCTTGAAGAGCAGGGGGATGAGATCCTCATTGGCGAAGGTGAGCACTTCTTCCCCTGGCTTGGATATGAGGACTTTTTTCAGGCGATCAAGACAGCTCTCGTCCTCCAGGACTGGATAAATGAGGTCCCAATAGAGATGATCGCCGAGCGGTATTCGATCGGACCGGGAGATATCCACGGTCTTGTTGACGGCATCGGGTGGCTCGTCCACGGTGCCCGTGAGATCTGCAGGTGGGAGATGCCCACCCTCAAAAAGAATGTTGCCGATCTCGAGATCAGAATTCGGCATGGTGTGAAGGAGGAGCTCCTCCCCTTAATCAGGCTCCGGGGGATCGGGCGTGTCCGTGCACGTTCCCTCTTCAACAGCGGCTATACCACCCCTGCTGAAGTGGCTGATGCAGGAGTTGTGAAGATTGCACGGATCATCGGTCAGAAGACCGCAGAATCCATCATCGACCAGGTCCGGAAAGGAACCGAAAAAAACAGCAGAAATAACGGTGATCCATTCAGAGAGAGAGGTTTCGATGGAGAGAAAGAAAAGGGGAGATCCCGTCGCGATCCCGGATCAGGAGAGAAGAGGAAGAGAAGAAAGGATGCAGAAGAGAGGGGAGGAAGCGATGATGAAAGGAAGAGCGGACAACAGACTATACTTGATTACTGGGAGAGCTGAATTGTGATGGATAAAGAGAGGATCATATGAAGCACAGTGATATAAAGGGACATAAAGCAGTGGCCAATGAGTCGGAATCAGGCAAGAACCCGGATCAGATGTATGAGGTGAGAATGGCCCGGATGGAGATTGCATCGGTTCCGGGCCATCTTGCAGAACTAAGAGATGCAGCTGATCAGGCCGGTGTCCGGATCATCTGCATGAACGCGGAGATGATGGCCGGAAGGAGACATGCAGAAGAGGCGATCCGGCAGGCTCTCCGTGCCGAAAAACAGGGAACGATGACCGCACGGAGCCTCGAGATGGAGGTGCTCCTCTATGCATCAGGCCAGCGGCAGACGAGTATTGCAATGGGGTTTGGGCTCCATGAAGGTGGGATGCTCACCTGGATCGGGATGGTTCCACCCTCTGAGTCGGCATGGGCGAAGCTTCGCCACCTGATCAGCCCATGCCCGGATGAGGAGGAGATCCCGGCATGCCGGATCCCGGCCCTCCAGAAGCTCTATTCGATCACCGATGAAGAGATTGGAACGGTTGGGAGAGACCGGATCACCGATCTCGTGATCGAAAGAACCGCTCTTCTGAACATCCTGAAGTAACGCCACCCAATACAGGAGCTCTCTCACATATTCAGAGAATGGTGGATCACCTGGGCCCGGCATGTGAGATGATATGCCGGATCTGGGGGATAATGATCTCCTCAACCGCAAGCCGGACCGCCTTTGTCGATCCCGGTATGCAGAAGACCGCTCTTCCCTGGATCACTCCTGCTGTTGCCCGTGAGAGAATGACCGCAGTTCCAACCTCCGCAATACTTTTCTGCCTGAAGAGCTCGCCAAATCCATCCATCACCTTCTCAAATGCAGGAGCAACAGCTTCGATCGTCCGATCATCCGGGGTAAGCCCGGTGCCGCCGGTGAAGACGATACAGTTGGCCTTTTGGAGGGCCTCATCAAGCGCCGCTCTGATCGCCGCATCCTGATCAGGGACGATCCTGTAGAGTGATACCGGTATACTGGCTCCGGAAAAGAGTTCACGTGCGGTTCTGCCGGAGGTATCATCCTCCTCTCTCCTGGTGGTCGATACGGTGATCACCGCTCCGGTGATTTGGATCGCCTTCTCATGATGACTGCTCATAGAGAGAATGGATCGGCTGTTGTTATCTGATCTTCGATGGTGCACCCGATACCTGTATCGGAGGAGGGGGAGAAGATAAGATACCGGGTATTTGGGGAGGTTGTGGTTATTTTTGGAGGTTGTTGAGACTTGTTGTGATTTGAAGATAGCATCTGCATGCCCATCTTTTTGTCAGGAATGCCCCCTTTGACTCTTCATCTGGTTGTTGGAGAGGTGTCTTTCCGGATGTTGTTCCAGTGGAAATAAAGGGGTTTATACAGTGAATGAATTGATCCCTATTTGTCAGACATACCCGGAAAAAACCTGAATAAATTGATTTTCTAGGGGAAATAATCCAGAATTATGGTTATTTATTTTGATTACCCGGAATGAAGATAAAGAGGGGTTAATCAGATGAAGCTGAGTATCGATTGGAAAGGTAGTTAGAGGTACCCCTTTGTTTCCACTGGAGATGAAAAAGGGATAGGGGTTGTGGGAGATCATGTAAAGAGGGGGGAGATTGGGTAAAGAGAAGAGAGTTTTAGTAAATAACATAAAATTAAAATAAAATTTTATAATTAAGAAATATATTTATAAATTATATGTAGGTGTATAGACTATAAATTATTTACAAATTATATGATCAATTCATAAACTATATAATCAATTCATACATTATATAACTAAATTATAAATTAGTTAAAATTTTATTTTTCGGTTGAAATTTTACAGTTCATTATAATTTCAGTATGTTTATATAGTATCAGTTCCTAATAAGAAAATGGCTTCTTCTGTTGCTAATTTTCATTTCATTTTTTCTTCTGAGTGGTTTTTTCCCTTTATATTTTGGAGAAACAGAGAAAATAACCTTAGTTTAGCCTTCTACCCCTCAATACCCATTTTCAACTCCATCTGCCTTTTCCATTTTTCCATCTCTACCAAGATCTCCCCTCATTCCCTCAAAAACCTCCAGTAGAAACAATAGGGAGGGGGTTGGAACGGAGATCACCTCACCACCACCACCTCACCATCTTTGTCCATCCACCCACCCTCACCCTCTGTTTCATGATATCTCATCAAATCTCCTTTATTTATCCACAGATGATACACCATCACCACCATTCCAGTGGCAATCCGGAAAAGAATCACGATATTATTCTGATATAAATATAAGAAATATTTCACTCGTATACCTACCTCTCTTCGGTCTCCACTCGAAATAAAGGGGTGTTCTCTATATCCGAGATGACTATACCTGAGATGAGTCCACTCTCTTCTGATCCTACCCCCATCCCCCATCTTTTCCCTCTCCTGTCCCTCTCCCTCCTGCCATCCATGGTGCAGAATTGATAACGAGGAGAGAGGTCCTGCCATCTATCAGATCCTGTCACACAAACATCTGATACATTTGTTCAAACTACATTCCATGTGATATCTCCAGTGGAAATAGTGGGGTTTAATATCCAGTAATGAATCATATAATCTCTGCTTCAGTGAGTGGATCTATGGTGATCCGTATCAGGGGATGTGATTATGAGTGGACGATGAAAGCAACAGATCAATGGGTCTTTTTAAAAAATACCTGGGAAACAATAAAATTTTCAAGAATCGCGAGATACTCAGGCATAGCTACCGACCACAGACACTTCCCCACCGGACGCCCCAGATTGATTCCATTGCTGCGGTCCTCGCCCCCTCCCTCCATAACGAAACCCCTTCCAATATCCTGATTTATGGGAAGACCGGCACCGGGAAGACGGCATCTGTCCGCTATGTCGGCGCCGAGCTTGAGAATGCCGGAAGCCACCTGAACACTACCTGCCGCGTGGTTCACTTAAACTGCGAAGTGATCGATACCCAGTACCGGGTGCTCGCCCAGATTGCCAAACTTGTTGAGAATGTCGATGATCTCAGCTCTGACAGGATCAGAACCCATATCCCGATGACCGGATGGCCGACCGATCAGGTCTATGCTGAACTGAAGAATATCCTGGAGAACTCAGGTGGGGTTCTCGTCATCATCCTTGACGAGATCGATAAACTCGTCAAGAAGAGCGGGGATGAGACACTCTATAACCTCACCCGGATCAATTCCGATCTCGAACGCTCCAAGGTCTGCATCATCGGCATCTCAAATGATCTCAGGTTCACCGATTTCCTTGATCCACGGGTTCTCTCCTCCCTCTCGGAGGAAGAGATCGTCTTCCCCCCCTATAATGCCCCTCAACTCGTCGATATCTTAAAACAGCGTGCAGATGATGCATTTGTCCCGGGAGCACTTGATGACAATGTCATCCCGCTCTGCGCGGCGCTTGCCGCGCAGGAGCATGGTGATGCCCGACGTGCACTCGATCTCCTCCGCGTCTCAGGAGAGCTCGCCGATCGGGAGAGTGAATGTTTGGTGACTGAGAAGCATGTCCGGCAGGCACAGGATAAGATCGAAACCGACAGCATGGTGGAATGCATCGCCACCCTCCCCACGCAGAGCAAGGTTGTCCTCTATGCGATGTTGCTTTTGTTCCGGATCAATCAGAAGATCTTCACAAGCGGAGAAGTGATGCGTCTCTACCGTGAGGTGACCCGTGAGATCTCCCTTGAAACCCTGACCCACCGCCGGGTGACCGATCTTATCAGTGAGTTAAATATGCTTGGTGTCATATCTACACGTGTCATATCAAAGGGACGATATGGACGGACAAAAGAGATATCCTTCGATGCATCAACCGATCGTATCTGGGACGTTGTCCTAAAGGATCCTCGTCTTGTAGAGCATAACATCTCCAGATTTAATGAAGAGCATGCCGGGAAACTCTTTAGGTGAATACAGTATGGATGAAAAAAACAGGGAGATTCTACGGGTCCTGGAATCCGATTCGCGTATCGGTCATAAGGACCTTGCAACGATGTTGAATCTGTCAACACATGATATTGCGACACGGATTGCCGGAATGGAGAAGTCCGGGACTATCCGTAAGTATACTGCTGTCATCGACTGGAAGAAAGCAGGTGACGATGGTGTCACCGCAGTTGTTGAGGTGAAGGTCAGCCCGGAGAGTGAATTTGGCTATGACCGGATCGCAGACCGTGTTGCCAGGTTCCCTGAAGTGAAGTCGCTCCGGCTCGTTACCGGCAGCTATGATCTGCAGCTGATTGTCTGCGGCAGGACGATGCAGGAAGTCTCGGAGTTCGTCTCCGGCCAGATCGCCTCTCTCGAGAGCATCAGGGAGACGGTGACCCATATCGTTATGAAGACATACAAGGAGTATGGCTGTGAGTTACAGAGAAGTGAAGGGGTCGAACGTCTCCCCTATAGTTTCTGAAAGGGGACGCAATCACCCGCAGAAGAGCTTTGTCTCAGAGCGGGCGGAGATGATTCCACCCTCCGGAATCCGGAAGTTCTTCGATCTCCTCCTCACGATGAATGATGTGATCTCACTCGGCGTCGGTGAGCCGGATTTCAATACCCCCTGGAATGTCTCTGTTGCCGGTATTGATTCGATCGAACGGGGTGCAACAGCATACACCTCCAACAAGGGTCTGGAAGAGCTCCGGGATCTCGTCTCATCCTACCTCATCTCGCGATATGGGACAAGTTATGATCCACAGAATGAGATCATCATCACCGGAGGTGTTTCAGAAGGCCTTGATCTCGCCGTCAGAACGGTCGTTGATCCGGGTGACGAGGTTCTTGTTGCCGATCCCTGCTATGTCTCCTACAGTCCCTGCGTGATGCTGGCAGGCGGCATCCCGGTTCCACTCCCCTGCCCGGCAGAGGACGAGTTCCGGGTTACCCCTGATGCCCTGATGGAGAGGATCACAAAGAAGACCAAACTCGTGATGCTCAACTTCCCCAATAACCCGACAGGGGGGGTGATGAAACGGGGGGATCTCGAAGCGATTGCCGATATCATCGTGGATCACGATCTCCTCCTCCTTTCAGATGAGATCTATTCCGAACTCACCTATGAAGGAAGGCATGTCTCACCGGCATCGCTTGATTCCCTCTGGGAGCGGACAATCACCTTAAACGGGTTCTCAAAGGCATACTCGATGACCGGCTGGAGGGTCGGGTACTTCTGTGCACCTCCTGAGATCACGAGTGCAGCACTCAAGATCCACCAGTATGTGATGCTCTGCGCACCGACGATGTCACAGTTTGCCGCAATCGAGGCGCTGAAACATGCAGAGGATTCAAAAGACCGGATGGTTGCCGAATTCCGGATGCGGCGAAACCTCTTTGTGGCGGGATTGAACAGAATCGGCCTCCCCTGCCACCTTCCAAAGGGTGCATTCTATGCATTCCCCTCGATCGAATCAACCGGTCTCTCAGATGAGGAGTTCGCTGAGCGGCTTCTGATCGAAAAGCAGGTTGCCGTTGCACCGGGAAGTGCATTCGGCCCGTCGGGGATAGGCCACATCAGGTGTGCCTATGCGGTCTCACGGGAGGATCTGGGTGAAGCGGTCAAGAGGATTGGAGAGTTTATCGAGTCGATCTAAAACTTTCCATCCCTCTCTGATATCCACACTATATCCCGAATAATTCTGAACTACCCCAACCTTTTCTCATCTTATCCTCTCATCGAAGGGGATCCGGATCAGAGGTATAATTGGATCAGAGATCCAATGAAAGACTATGCTCGCCGAGCAGGAGATCATTGCCAGGTTCTGTGAAGCCGGTCATCTGGTCGATCCGACCGTTGTCTCCTACCTCAGGGAGCGGGGAGATCCGGCTCTTATTTCAGGTATTCTTGCCGGGATCCGGAAAGATTGCGCCGTCGTCCTCCCCTCCCATATCCCTTCGCTCACCCCAAAGAGGGATGGGATCAGGTTCACCGCCGATCCCCTCCTTGAGGTTATTGAGGGGATGGAAGGATCAGCCGGTCCGGTTCGGCAGATCGATGATTATGTCTCCCTCTTCAGGAGCCGGTACGATTGTCTTGGCTCTCTCATCAGGAAACGATCCGGTGCGATCCCGATCGAGGCGCTGACCCACTCCTCCCGGTTCCGTGACAGCGAGGTCACCATCATCGGTATTGTGATTGATGTGAAGTCGACTGCAAAAGGGCACCGGATCCTTGAACTGGAAGATCCGACCGGAACAATGCCGGTTCTCTTCAACAATGGAAGAGACGGTTTTTCTGATGCAGAACGGATCGTCCCCGATGAGGTGATTGGTGTTCGGGGCAAACCCGCCCCTGAGGGAAAACTCTTCTATGCAGATCAGCTCTTTCGCCCTGATGTTCCGGTTCAGCATGCCCCCTATTCCCCGAAAAATTCCGGAAAAGTAGCGCTTATATCGGATATCCATATCGGGTCAGATACCTTCCTCCAGGAACCCTGGGAGCGGTTCTGTGACTGGCTCTCTGCTGCTGACGATATCAGCTACCTCCTTGTTGCAGGAGATCTGGTTGACGGGATCGGCATCTACCCGGGACAGGAGAAAGAGCTGACCATCCCTAATATCTATGAACAGTATGACCGTCTCGGTGAGATGCTCCAGACGCTTCCCTCCTCGCTTGGGATCGTCCTTGCACCCGGAAACCACGATGTCGTCCGGGGAGCAGAACCCCAGCCGGTGATCCCGCCTGAGTTTCGCTCACAGTATCCAAAGAACTGTACCTTTGTTGAGAACCCGGCCGCCGTCTCGATCCACGGTGCTCGTGTACTGATGTACCATGGTCGGAGCATCGATGATCTCATCGGGATGATTCCCGGCGCCCGGTATGAGGCGCCTGCAGAGATGATGGAGGCGATGCTGAAACGTCGCCACCTTGCCCCGACATACGGGCGGAGGACACCTATCCTCGCAACCGAAAAAGATCGGCTCTTAATCGATCCCGTCCCCGAGATCCTCCATACCGGGCATGTTCATATCACCGGCATCTCCCGGTACCGTGGTGTCCTTGCCGTGAATGCCGGGGCCTGGCAGTCCCAGACCGCATTCCAGAAGCAGATGAATATCAACCCGACTCCCGGTCAGGCGGTGATCGTCGATCTCGAACAGATGGAGCCGCAGATCTACGACTTCCTCTCCTGATTCCTCTCCTCTCCCTCCGATACCCCGTCTCTCTGTATGTGAACCCCTCTCTTCTGCAATTCCGGTGAGACTTCGGTTTAAATACCTGAATCATCAATAGACAATTCATTCATGAAGCTGTACTACCTCCTCTATCTCTGCCTGGTTCTTGCGGCCGTCATCATCATATTCCCCTCGCCATTTCAGTCGGGTTTCGAATCTGCGGCTGTATCCACCTTCTCACTTGCCGGAGACAGCCTTGCAGGGATGGATCAGGATACAATGGCGATCTCTTCATATTCCTATGCCCTTGGTTTTGATGAGAATAATACAGAACTCATGCAGAAGAAGGGCGAATGCCTCTATCGGCAGGGGGATTATCTTGAAGCAGCGGAGGTCTTCTCTCTCGCCTCGGGACTGGATCCGGCTAACCCGGCATATCCGGTTGGAAAAGGGCGTGCCCTCCTGAAGGCCGGAGATCCGGAAGGTGCCGAGGACTGCTTCAATGATGCTCTCATCCGCGATCCCACCGATCCCGATGCCCTCAGGACACGGGCGGTTTCCCTCCTCTCCCAGAGGCGGTATCAGGAGGCGATTGTGGATCTCGATTCCCTTGTTGCCGCAAACCCTGAGAATGCAGAGTTCAGGATGTACCGGGGTGATGCATACATGTTCATCACCATGCAGCATGATGCTGAGATGAGATCGATGAAAGGTGCGGATCAGATCCTGAGCTCAGGCGGAGAAAATGCACGGCTTGCAGCCAATGCCTACCAGAAAGCCTCAGAGGATTATATGAAAGCAATGGAGCTCAACCCCCTCCTGACACCTGCGGTGGCAACCCGGATGATGACTCATGCAGAGAGTCAGGTTGAAACATTTGGTATGATCCTCACCTCACTCTGATATCCCTCCCCCCATCCTCCTGCGCGCCGGGTTTATCCTCCCGAAAATGAATTCGTTGATAGACGTATTCAGCCTGATAAATTCCATATGATATATAAGGTTCTCGTTCCTTCTTCTATGGAAGGCATTCCGAACACATTGGAGGTACCTACACTATGGATCTTATTTACCTGGCACCTGTTGCTGCCCTTATCGCCCTTGCATTTGCAGGGTACTCCTTCATGATGGTGAAGAGAGAGGGGACAGGAACAGAGGTGATGCAGAAGATCGCCGCCGCGATTCATCTCGGCGCTATGGTCTATCTGAACCGCCAGTACCGTGCAATTGCAATATTTGTCGTTGTACTGGCGATTGTTTTAGCAATCGGAATATCACCACTCACCGCGGCATGTTTCATCCTCGGTGCAGTTCTCTCGGCAACCGCCGGATACATTGGCATGTATACGGCAACCGCAGCAAATGTGAGGACAACCAACGCCGCCCGCCGTGGTATTGCAGAGGCATTCAGGGTCTCGTTCTCAAGCGGCTCAGTCATGGGCATGGCCGTTGTGGGTCTGGGTCTCTTTGGACTCTCTGTTGCCTACCTTGCCCTCTCCGCAATGGGTCTTCCCCAGGAGACTGTCCTCTCGACAGTAACAGGTTTTGGTCTTGGCGCCTCCTCGATCGCACTCTTCGCCCGTGTTGGCGGAGGCATCTTCACGAAAGCTGCTGATGTCGGTGCCGATCTCGTCGGGAAAGTCGAGGCAGGCATCCCCGAGGACGATCCGAGAAACCCTGCTGTCATTGCAGACAATGTCGGTGACAATGTCGGCGATGTCGCCGGTATGGGTGCTGACCTCTACGAGAGCTATGTCGGCTCGATCATCGCTGCGATGGTCCTTGGTATCACTGCAGTCCATACCGAGATGTACGCCGGCCTCGACCCGATGCAGCTCGTCCTCCTCCCGATGATGATCGCCGCACTCGGTATCTTCTCAGCAATCATCGGTTCATTCTTTGTCAGGACAAACAAGACCGAGTCCAGCGCCATTCATATGGCCTTCAACAAAGGTCTGATTGTTGCAATTGTCCTTGTTGTGATCGCGACGTACTTCCTTGTCACAACGCTGATTGGGCCCGAATATGTCGGCATCTTCTTTGCAGCAATTGCCGGTCTCGTCGCAGGATTTGCAATCGGTCTCATCACCGAATATTACACATCCTATGACAGGGCACCGACACTCTCGATCGCCAAATCTTCCCAGACGGGTGCTGCGACAACCATCATCAGCGGATTTGCAAAGGGCATGGAATCGACCGTCTTCCCGGTCTTCTTCGTTTCAATTGCGATCATCATCTCCTACCAGTTTGCAGGCCTCTATGGTATTGCAATCGCCGCAGTCGGCATGCTCTCGACGCTTGGAATCTCCCTTGCAGTTGATGCATACGGCCCGGTCGCAGACAATGCCGGTGGTATCGCAGAGATGTCACACCAGGATCCAAAGGTCCGGAAGATCACCGATACCCTTGATGCAGTCGGCAACACCACTGCGGCAATCGGAAAGGGTTTTGCAATCGGCTCAGCCGCCTTAACCGCACTTGCCCTCTTCTCAGCATACACCCTTGCAGTCGGCCTCCAGATCATCGATGTCACGAACCCGATGGTCTTCGTCGGCATGCTCATCGGTGCCATGCTTCCGTTCCTCTTCTGCGCACTCACCATGACCGCAGTCGGAAAGGCAGCATACGAGATTGTTCTCGAGGTACGTCGCCAGTTCAAGGAGATCCCCGGACTGATGGAGGAGAAGGCGGATCCGGATTACGCATCCTGTATCGCAATCTCCACAAACTCCGCACTCCGTGAGATGATTGCACCCGGCGTCCTCGCCGTTGCAGCACCGCTCCTTGTCGGATACTTCCTTGGCCCCGCGGCTCTTGGTGGTCTCCTTGCAGGGTCCCTTGTTGCAGGGTTCTGTCTTGCAATCACCATGGCAAATGCCGGTGGTGCATGGGACAATGCAAAGAAGTTCATCGAACAGGGCAACTATGGTGGCAAGGGATCAGATGCCCACAAGGCAGCAGTCGTCGGCGACACCGTCGGTGACCCCTTCAAAGACACCTCAGGTCCTGCCATCAATATCCTGCTGAAGCTGATGTCGATGGTGGCACTCGTCTTTGCCCCGCTCCTCATCCTCGTCTGAAGGATGATTGCCTAACCTTTTTTTTCTCTTTTTTACGATCTCCTGGAAAAACCTGTAGATTCGATCTCGTGCATCCTGCGAAAAAAACCGCAGTTATCGCCATCTATAAAGTCAGGAAAGACAGTATCTTCAGTATCAGGACGTGACTGATATGAAGAAAATATGTATTCCTCTCCTTCTCCTTCTCCTCATAGGTCTCTCTGCCTCGGCAGGCTGCATGATGGCAGATTCAGGGTACGAGTCTGCACCGATGATGGCCGAGTCGGCTGTCTATGACAGAAACATTGCAGTTGACTCATCAGCCGCCTATCCCGATCAGAAGGTGATCAAGGATGGCTGGATCCGCCTTGAGGCCCGTGACACAAGAGCCGCATCAGAAGAGATCACCGCAATCGCACAGCGCTACAACGGCCGTATCCAGTCCCTCTCCCTCACCTCGTCCGGGATGAGGGATGGCCGCGAGCAGTTCTCTGCGAATATTGTTCTGAGAATTCCATCGCATTCATTTGAAGCGGTGATGCAGGAGATCGAATCGGTCGGCACCCTCACCCACCGTGAAGAGAAGAGCCGTGATGTCACCGCAGAATATACTGATCTCTATGCCGAGAAACGGGCGCTTGAGAACCAGGTCGGCCGCCTCTCGGAGCTCCTTGGAAAAGCCGGGACTGTTGAAGAGATCCTGAAGGTTCAGTCGGCAATAGATACTGCACAGCTGAACCTTGACCGGGTGACAGGCAGGCTGAAGCTCCTTGAGTCACAGATCGATGAAGCGACCATCACGGTATCTGTCCGGGAAGGGGAACCGATTGGGATCGATTCAGGGTTCTCGATTACCAGTATCGTCAACACTGGCATTGCTGCGTTCCTCTTTATGATCGGGATCATCATCGTGGCCGTCTTTGCACTTCTTCCCCTGTTGGTAATCGGCGGGATCGCCTGGTTTATCGTGAAGCGAAGAAAAGGTTAGGAGAAAGGGTGGGAGAAAACTCCCCTAAATTTTTATCGTCCGAAGCGCCATCCGCATATCAAGACTGAGATCAAAATTTTTTACTGAATGGGTGAGCCAGCCTGAAGAGATGAGATCGATCTCGCATCCGACATATGAACCGGCATTTGCCGGGGTGATGCTGCCGGAGATTTCAAGCTTTACCCGTTCCCGAAGTCCCCCGTCTTTGAGGAGTCTGATGGTCATCATCACAGTCTCCGGATCCATATTGTCAAGCATGATGATATCGGCACCGGCAGCCGCAGCAGTACATGCATCTTCAGGTGTCTCCACCTCCACCTCGATCACCCTGTACTGCGATACCCCCCGTGCACGCCTTACCGCCTCTTCAATACCGACGATAGCGAGGTGATTGTCCTTGATCAGAACCGCATCTGAGAGGGAGTTCCTGTGGGGATCTCCCCCACCGAGGATGATCGCTTTTTTGTCAAAGAACCGAAGCCCCGGGGCCGTCTTCCTGGTACCGGCGATCCGGGCCCCCGGCATCACCGAATCGATCAGGGCAGAGAATCGCCGTGTGGCAGTTGCAATCCCCGACATCCTGCCCATGAGATTCAGAACAGTCCGTTCTGCAAGAAGTATCCCATGAATTGGTCCTGAGATATCAAGGATCTGCTGGCCCGGATCGATCCAGTCCCCATCACGTGCGAGGGCTCGTGCCTCCACTCCGCATTCGGCAAAGAGGAAGATCGCCTCCTCGATCCCCGCGATGATCCCGGTCTCACGGGAGAGGATAATGCCCCTTCCTTCACCATCCGGAATAATTGAACCGGTGGTGATGTCGCCATAGGGTGCGTCTTCTGCAAGAAACCGCCGGAGTGATTCATGCTGTATCATGCTCTCTTCTCCAAAACAGCCATCATTGCCTCGACCGCTTTTCTGGCAGGCACCGCGATCTCGTCAGGGATCTCCACTTCGAAAATGCCGTCACGTAGTGACCTATGGAGGTCTTCGAGGGTCGTCTTCTTCATATCCTTGCAGATCGCATCCGAATCGACATGGAAGTGCCGGTCAGGGTGGAGTTTTGTGAGCCGGTATCCCATCTCCCGTTCGGTGCAGATGAACCATTCATCGCAGTCGCATGCATGCTGCACCATCCCACCGGTCGACGCGATCAGGTCAGAGTCTGACTGAATCTCCGGAGGGCATTCAGGATGGCAGACGATCCGCCACCCTTTCGACCTCGCCTCCCGGATCTGATCCTCGGTAAAAGCAGTATGGACATAACAGTGCCCCTCAGGGGGGAGCGGGATAATTCGTTTCTCAGGCACCTGCGTTTGTACAAAGGAAGCGAGATTGGCATCCGGCCCAAAGAGGATCGTCTCTTGATCGAGTGACCGGACAACGGCTTCTGCATTTGCCGAGGTGCAGGTGATATCTGCGGCTGCTTTCACCTCCGCACTTGAGTTCACATAGACGACGACTGCGGCACCGGGGTGCTCCTTTCGTGCAGCATGGATCATATCCGGGGTGAGGAAGTCAGAGAGCGGGCACCCGGCATCAGGAACCGGTATAAGGACGGTCTTTTCAGGAGAGAGGAGTTTTGCCGTCTCTGCCATGAACCGGACCCCGCAGACGACCAGCACCGGTTCTGTTGCTTCAGCTGCTTTGACTGCGAGTTCAAGGCTGTCGCCGACGATATCAGCGGCATCCTGGATCTCACCGGGCTGGTAGTTATGGGCAAGGATAAGGGCGTTTTTAGCAATTTTCAACTGTTGTATCTCTTCTTTGATCGTCATGTTCCGATCACCAGCGGGTTATCGAGATTCTTTAACAGGGAGAGGATAGAGAGGGCGGCCAGATAGCTTGTAGCAGGATTATCGGGGCTTGGAACATTCCTCACCCGGATGTATGCATCGCCAAATTCACCTTCAATGAAGATCTCATGGGTGTTTCGGTCTGCTTCAGGATCCACCCAGAGCTCAACGTCAACCTCATGTCCGGCGGCAAGGGTGAGCGCTTCTGAGACATTTGTATTCTTTGGATAGTTCCTGATACATTCGTTGGCTTTTCCCGAGAAGATCATCATTGGTTTTTCAGCATCAATATTGAGCGATTTGGGGCTCTTTGTTGTCCTCAGGAGGAAGGTGGATATTCCGGATATCTGTCCAACCTTGATGTTATCAAGTCCCATCACTGCACCTGAGGGGATATAGATCTTCCTTCCCTTCTTTTTTGCCAGCGTGACAAGCTTCTCGCAGAAGGCTGAATCTGAGAGTGCACCGACACTCATCACCACAAAATCACGGCCTGAGAGGAGAATCCTCTCTCCGTACTCCTGCGCGGCTGCAACAGAGGCAGCCTCAACGACGATATCAAAATCTGCTGATAAAAAGGAGTTAAAATCTGTGAAGGGAAGGGCACCGGATGCGGCTGCAAGTTCGTCTGCCCTCCCTTCAATCTGGTCAAAGACTGCTATAATCGAGAAACCATTCTGGTTCTTTGCGATGATATGGCCGATATTTCCGCAACCAAGCAGTCCGATCCTGATCATTGCTATTGTTATTGCATTTTCCCGGTATAAACGGTTCTGATCCAGATCGAACCGGCAATAATCCTGCTCTTCTCTGGTGGGATTGATCTCCTGTTGTCACCATCTCTTTCTGATCTCTCCTTCATTGCTTCTTATCTTTCTCTGCCCTCTTCTTTTCCTTTTTCCTCTTGTTCTTCTCTTTCTTTGCTTTCTTCTTTTCCTTCTTCGCCCTTTTCTCTTCCTTTTTCTTCTCTTTCTTCCCTTTTTCTGCGGCATTGCCAGCTTTGAGGGCTTTTTCCTGTATCCCGGCATGGATCATCACAAGCATCATCTTGAACCGGGTGGTCGGCTGCACTGCATGGGGAATCTTTGCAGGCATGATGATCATCTCACCCTCTCTCAGGTGGTGTGAAGCCCCGGCGATGGTAATCTCCGCCTCACCATCAAGTGCATAGGCAAGGGCATCAAAGGGGGCGGTATGTTCGGAGAGCCCCTGCCCCTTATCAAAGGCAAAGAGGGTGACGGTCCCTTCCCTGCTCATGATCAGTGTCCGGCTTGCGATTGTATCCTCTTTGTAGATGACCATATCACGTGGCATGATCGTTTTTCCGATGATTGATTCCTTCTCATCTTCGGGCATATAGAATGGATGTATCTGCCATGGTATGAAGCTTATGGCAGAGGCCCATCACCCTATGGAATCTTCCATCTGCGGCTTTATTGGTGTACAAATAGGATATGTTGATCAGAATGGATTCCAATTGAGGTTTCCCTCGTATTGCGAGCGTATTAAGGATCCTAGTATTTAAATGTTGTGTACAAAAATCCAATAAAATCACTTGAAATCAGAATCGGGATTATTATATTAATTATTCCGTTCATTTAAAGGAACATGGTATCATAGTACTATAGTGAGTTGAAATTATTATGGAATTATCAGACATGATACCAGAACAAGAAGAAGAATACAATGATAGTGATCAGGATGCACCCCAGTGGAAGGACTGGAGGTGGCAGATCGCCCATACAGTCCGGGATCTGAATACTGTTGAGAAGGTGCTTGGTATTACGTTTCCGCCGGAGAACCGGAAGGAACTCGAAGAGACGATCAACAAATTCCCTCTTGCAGCAACACCGTACTACCTCTCCCTGATCAAAACAGAAGATTATGCCCAGGATCCCGTCTTTCTCCAGGCAATACCGACACCTGACGAACTGATCATCGAAGAGTGCGAACTGGAGGATCCGCTGGCAGAGGAGAGCGACAGCCCGGTTCCTGGGATCACCCATCGCTATCCCGACAGAGTCCTCTTCCTCGTCTCAAATGTCTGTGCAATGTACTGCCGCCACTGCACACGAAAGCGGCGTGTCGGCGACCGTGATCGTGTTCCTACCTGGGAGGAGATGGAAGCGGGCATCGCCTATATCCGTGAACATCCCGAGGTCCGCGATGTCCTCCTCTCCGGTGGCGATCCCCTGATGCTCCCCGATGAGCTGATAGATCGTATCCTTACCGAACTCCGTGCAATTCCTCATGTCGAAGTGATCAGGATCGGATCCAGAACCCCGGTTGTGCTCCCCTTCAGGATCACCGACAAACTCGTCTCTGTCCTGAAGAAACACCAGCCGATCTGGCTGAACACGCACTTCAACCATCCGCAGGAGATCACACCGACCTCCGAGCGGGCCCTTGCAAAACTTGCTGATGCGGGAATTCCGCTCGGCAACCAGTCAGTCCTCCTTGCCGGGGTGAATGACTGCCCGAGGATCATGAAGGCACTTGTCCAGAAGCTCGTCAAAAACCGGGTCAGGCCATATTACCTCTACCAGTGCGACCTCTCAGAAGGGCTCTCGCATTTCAGGACCCCGGTCGGGAAGGGGATCGAGATCATCGAGAACTTAATCGGCCATACGAGCGGATTTGCCGTTCCCACCTATGTGATAGATGCACCCGGTGGGGGTGGGAAGATCCCGGTGATGCCCACCTACCTTATATCATATTCGACCAACAAGGTGATTCTCAGGAATTATGAAGGCGTGATCACCACCTATCGGGAGCCGGATCACTACAATACGATCTTCTGTGATCGCAACTGCAGGGAATGCTCGCTCCAGCTGAACCTGAAGGGCGGTGAAGAGCAGCATGTTGTCGGTATCGCCCGGCTCCTCTCGGATTATGACGAGGCAACCGCACTTGTTCCTGTAGATTCGGAACGGATGGCACGGAGAGATGACGAAGAGGAGTGATCCCGTAATCACGGTGGGAGAGAGCATCATCCAGCATGGGCACCACAACAACCGCATATATCTGCTACGGCTGGATCCAACTGACTGTGTTCGCGTCCTTGCATGGATCGAAGAGACGCTCGAAAAAGAAAGGTACAGCAAAGTCTTTGCCAAAGTGCCTGCCCCCTCTGCCCCGGCATTCCTGAAGGAAGGCTTCACCGTCGAGGCCGAGATCCCGGGTTTCTATCCGGATGGTACTGCCTGCTTCTTTCTGGGAAAGTATACCGATCCTGCCAGGCAGAAGTACAATGGATCGGGGGTTTCAGAAACCCTTGAGATATCGTGGCAGCGTGCGGGAACCGGACATCCTCCCTTACAGGATGGATATACAATCAGGGAGGCTTCAGTCTCGGATGCAGAATCGCTTGCGGAGATCTATGCTTCGGTCTTTCCGACGTACCCGTTCCCGATCGATGATCCGGATTATCTCACAGATGCGATTGTGAGTGGGGATGTCCGGTTCTTTCTCCTCTATGACGGGGATGAGATTGTGGCTGCATCGTCAGCTGAACTGGATCATAATTCAAAGACGGTTGAGATGACTGATTTTGCGACCCTCCCCTCAGCACGGGGGGCAGGTGCTGCGGGAGCACTCCTTGCCCATATGGAAGAGACTGTTCGCAGGGATGGTTTCCATCTTGCCTATACCATCTGCCGTGGCGAAGAGCCTGCGGTGAATATTCTCTTTGCACGGGGAGGGTACCGGTATGCAGGCACCCTCCCGAATAACACCCAGATCGGCGGCGGGTTCGAGAGCATGAATGTCTGGTACAAGCCTCTTATTTCTGGCTTTTTGTAGCATTCACCAGGTTCATCCCATCATCAAGGGTCGTCAGCATATCGCCGACATAGGTCTCGTTTGAGAGCCCGATCAGATCCATCGCACTGGTGAAGATCTGCATCAGCTCTCTCCCGAGTTCAACAAGCCATTCAACAAATTGCACCATCGAATCAGCCGATCCAAGGGGGGCAACAGGGTACTCTGCTGCCGAGGCGGTTCCGGCACCAATTGGGGAGAAGAGGAAGATGATGGCGATAATGATCGTGGATCGTTTCATAGCATACCATATCATTGCCGGATGTATAATACAATCGCCCGTCAGGGATGAGGAGAACGGGCTATCAATAGTATTATCATACCTAAATCCAGAACTACCATTAAATGGCAGATCCTGACCCCACATCCCCTCCTATTTCCATCCTTTGTGTTGATGATAACCCGGGGCTCCTTGAGACATGTAAGCTCTATCTGGAAGAGTATCAGGACTGCACCGTAACCACTCTTGAAAGTGCCGCGGATGCGATCGCTCTCCTCAGAACACGATCTTTTGATGCAATAATTGCAGATTATGATATGCCGGAGATGGATGGGATTGCTCTTTTAAAACAGATCAGAAAAGAGGATAAAACAACCCCCTTCATCATCTTCACCGGGAAAGGATGCGAAGAAGTAGTCATTGAGGCGCTCAACTGCGGAGCGGACTTTTATATCCAGAAAAGTGGGGACCCGACCTTCCTCTTCCATGATCTCTTCAGGAAGGTGCAATATGCCGTCGCCAGAATGAGGAGCGAGATCGCCAGGAAAGAGAGCGATGAGAGGTATCGGAGGATCTCCGAGAATGCCAATATCGGCCTCTTCCAGATCGCGATGAGCCCGTCGCGTGAGTTTTCTATCCGGTACATGAGTGATCGGATGGTTGATCTGACCAGCATTCCTCTTGAAGAGGTATACCGATCCCCGGAAATCCTCGTTGAGAAGGTTCTCCCAAACTTCCGGGAGCGAATGTACCAGGCTTTTTATCAATCGGCAGAGAATAAGGAGTTTATCCATCTCATTCTCCTCTACAATGGGAATGGTGGCGATCGATGGATGGAGATCCGGGCCAGCCCGTCAGTTGAGGAAGATGGGACAATTCTCTGGGACGGGGTCTTCAGCGATGTTGATACCCTCAAAAGGGCAGAAGAAGAGCTGCGCAGGAGCGAGGAGCGGTACCGTGCTGTTGTTGAGACCCAGACCGAGTTGATCTGCCGTTTCCTCCCTGATGGAACACACCTCTTTGTGAATGATGCATATTGTCGTTATTTCGGTCTTGATCGCGAATTAATTGTCGGGAACCAGTTTATGCCGGTGATCCATCCTGATGATCGTGAGAAGGTAACACACTTCCTCTCCTCCCTGACAAAAGACCATCCGACCGGATCGATTGATCAGCGGATCATTATGCCTGACAACAAGGTGCTCTGGCAGCGATGGAATACCAGGGCAATCTTTGATGAAGATGGGCAGATTATTGAATACCAGTCTGTCGGGAGGGATATAACCTACGAGAAAGAGGCTGAAGATCGTCTGGCCAGGAATGCAGAACGTGCGAAACGGCAGCGAAAGGCGATCGCGGATCTTGCCCTTGATGACGCGATCCTCTCCGGGGATATGCCGGCTGCCCTGACGAAGATCACGAAAACTGTATCAGAGACACTTGAAACTGAACGTGTCGGTGTCTGGACCTTCTCAAAAAAAGGGTCTCTTCTTCAATGCCTCTCTCTTTATGATGCAGGAGAGAAGAGACATAGCGATGGGATAACTCTGAAGACAGATCACTATCCCCGCTATTTTGATGCACTCAGGACCAGGCACAGGCTCTGTGTTGAGGATGTCTCTTCGGATTCGAGTGTCAGTGAGCTGAAGGATGGGTACCTTGCACCTCGTGGGATTTCTGCCATGCTTGATGTTGGTATTCTGAAGGAAGGCAGTATGATCGGCATCCTCTGTCTTGAGGATACAGGAGCCCCCCGGAGATGGCATGCGGATGAGGAGGGTTTTGCGACTATTGCCGCATCCCTCATCGCCCAGCTCTTTTCAGTTGCAGAACGGAGGCAGGCAGAAGAGGCACTGCGGGAGAGCGAGGAGCGTTTCAGGAGCCTGGCTGAGCATGCCGGGGATGTTCTCTACCGGATCGATCTGCTGCCGGAGATCCACTTCACCTATGTAAACCCCGCCATCGAAGAGATATCGGGATATGCCCCCGAGGAATATTATGCAGATCCCTGCCTTGCATTGAGGATCATTCATCCGGATGATCGCCCCCTCTTTGAGTCGACTCGATCGGCTGATTCAATTGGAGAGCCTCTTGCCATCCGCTGGGTACGAAGAGATGGTGAGGTGATCTGGATTGAAGAGCGGAATGTTCCCATCCATAATGAGAACGGCACGCTGGTTGCCATAGAGGGGATTGCACGGGATGTCACCGCACTCAGGCAGGCAGAGCAGGAGGCGCTTCTTGAGACCGATACACGGTATCGGTCACTCTTTTCGTCCATGCATGATGGGTATGCCCATCTTCAGCTGATCAGGGATTTGGATGAAAAATCGTTAGATTTCCGGATAATTGAAATAAACCTTACGATGGAGACGATCACCGGCCTCTCCGGTAAGGAGGCAACCGGGAAGACATTGCGTGATGCACTTCCTCATATCAATCCCGCCTGGTTCGAAAGGCTCCATGCAACCGCATGTACCGGTGAGCCTCAGGTGGTTGAATACTATCATCAGGAGAAGGATCGTGAGTATGAAGTGCTGGTGTACAGCCCGCAAAAAGGGGAATGCGCCACGATCTTCCATGATATCACCGAGAAGAAGAGGCGGGAGGAGGAGGTGGAACAATCACTTCGGGAGAAGGAGATTTTGTTAAAAGAGATTCATCACCGTGTCAAGAACAATATGCAGGTGATCTCAAGCCTCCTTATGCTCCAGAGAGAAAATATGACCGATCCGCGTATGCGTGAACTCTTTAGGGAGAGTGAGAACCGTGTCTTCTCAATCGCACTTGTTCACGAGAAACTCTACAGATCAGAGAGTCTCTCCCGTATTCATTATGGCGAGTATCTTGAGATGATGGGGGATCATATACTTGCATCACGGAATATCAGCTCCGATATAATCACCCTTGAAATTAATGCGCCTGATATCTATCTCCCGATCGATAATGCAGTCCCCCTCAGCCTGATCACAAACGAACTCCTGACAAACTCCTTAAAACATGCCTTCCCCGATGGCAGGAAGGGAACCATCAGGATCGATCTTCAGAAAAGAGGTGAAGATATCCTGTACCAATTCAGTGATGACGGGATCGGATTTCCGGATGATATCGACTTTCAGAATACCAAAACACTCGGGATGGAGCTTGTGAACAACCTTGTCATCCAGCTGATGGGCTCCATCTCCTTAAATCGTGATAGGGGAACCAGATTTGAGATCATCTTTCCGATAAAACCCAATGGAGAGGATGAAGAATGAGTGAAGCAACCATAATGATCGTTGAGGATGAAGCCGTCACCGCAATGGCTTTGAAGAGAAGCCTGACGAATATGGGATATTCTGTCTGCGGGGTTTTTCCAACCGGGGAACAGGCGGTCCAGAAGGCAGCCGAACTGAAACCGGATCTGATCCTGATGGATATCAAGCTTGCAGGCAAGATGACGGGAATCAATGCAGCCGCCGAGATCCGTGCAACAAGCACCATCCCCGTCATCTACCTGACCGCTTTTTCTGATGATCGTGTGGTGAATGCTGCAAAAGTAACAGGTCCTTTTGGCTATATTCTGAAACCCGTCCGCGAGCAGGAACTGAAGACGACGATCGAGATGGCGTTATACAGGCATGCCATGGAAATGAATCTCAGGGAGCATCAGGAGACGATCCAGGTCCTCCTGAATGCGACACCGGATATGCACTTTTTAATTGATACTGAGAAATCAATCCAGATGGCAAACCAGGCTATTGCAAAGAGGGCCGGAAAAACGGTGAAAGAGCTTGTCGGCTCCAATGTGTACGATCTGGTCTCCTCCGGCTGCCTCTCCCCGAGGATGGCTGGCCACGCAATAAAGCCCGGCCAGAGCAGAGGAGAGACATTTGTCGAGCATTTTTCTGAGCATTGGTATGATGTCGGGATCTATCCGATTGCAAATCCAAATGGCGAGATCACAAAATATGCCATTCATATTCACGATATCACCAGGATCAAGGTGATGGAAGATCGGCTCAGGCAGAATGAAGAATTTTTCAAATCAATAATCGATGATGTGGCAGATGTCATCGTTATCCTCAATGATGACGGAACACTCAGGCAACAAAGCCCCTCCCTCAACAGATACCTTGGGTATTCGGAAGATACCATTCCCGGAAATAAAATCTGGCATTATGTATATGATGAGAGCCTGCCTGAGGCACAGAAGCTCCTTACTGATATCGGGACGAACCCGCTCGGGGTTCTGCCTTTTGCTCTCACCTTCAGATCAGCTGATGGGAGGCCGGTTTATATTCGTGGTATCTTAAGTGATCATTCAGATGATCCTGATTACCTCTTTGAAGGGCTTGTCATGACCGGATGGGTGAAAAAAGAGCTGAAATAACCAAATCTGAACCGCTTGTAAGGATAGTATTATTTCCTGTGAATACTGAAGCCTCTTTATGCCAGACTCCGGGGATGCTCCGATCACTATCCTGTATGTTGATGATGAGCCGGGGCTTCTTATTCTCGGTAAAAAACATCTGGAGAAAAATGGGGAATTTCTGGTTGCGGGATGCGAGAGTGCTCCTGATGCGATAGCTCTTCTGAAACAACAGTCTTATGATGCGATCATCTCGGATTTTCAGATGCCAAAATGCGATGGTATCTCTTTTCTAAAATATCTTCGGAAGAGGGGGGATGAGACGCCCTTCATCATTCTGACGGGAAAAGGGCGGGAAGAAGTGGTGATCGAAGCACTGAACAATGGTGCGGACTTCTATCTTGAAAAGGGCGGAGATCTGAGGGCACAATTTGCTGAACTCATCAATATTGTCAGGTACGCTGTATCAAAGAAGAGGAGTGAGGATGCACTCAGGGAGAGCGAAGAGCGGTATAGGAATGTCGTCGAAGACCAGACCGAACTGATCTGCCGCTTCAGTGCAGATGGAACGGTTCTCTTTGTTAATGATGCGTATTGCCGGTACTTTGGGGTTCCCTGCAAAGAGATCCTCGGGAGACGGTTCAAGCCGAAGATCCACCCGGATGATTCAGAGGCAGTCACTCTTCTCTTCTCTTCTCTCTCGCCGGAGAATCCGAATGGAAGTATTGACCAGCGGACGATCATGCCGGATGGGGATATCCTCTGGCAACGGTGGAACACGCGGGCAATCTTTGGTGAAGATGGATTGCTTCGTGAGTTTCAGTCTGTCGGACAGGATATAACAGACAGAAAAAAGGCAGAAGAAGCACTCATCGAGAGTGAACGGCGGTATCGCTCGCTCTTTGAGTCCATGCGTGACGGCTATGCCCATCTCCGGCTCATCCAGGATGCGGATAATAGCGCCTCTCCTCCCGGGATCATTGATATAAATCCTGCTTTTGAGCAGATCACCGGCCTTCCAGGAGAAGAGATCCTCAATAAAACCCTGCAGGAGATACTTCCGGATGTTAATCTTAACTGGGGTGAAGAATGTCTGAAAACAACTGAGACAGGTGAGCCACAGGTATTTGAGATCACCCTTGCAGATCCTCCCCGCTTCTTTGAGTTATCATTATACAGCCCAAGAAAAGGCGAATGTGCAACAATCTTTCATGATATCACCGAAAAAAAGAGGCGGGATGAAGAGATGAAACAATCTCTCCGGGAAAAAGAGATCCTTTTAAAAGAGATTCATCATCGTGTCAAGAACAATATGCAGGTGATCTCAAGCCTCCTGATGCTCCAGAAAGAGACGATCCCCGATCCGGAGATGCGTGAGCTCTTCTCCCAGAGCGAGAGCCGGGTCTATTCGATCGCCCTTGTTCATGAGAAACTCTACCAGTCAGAGAACCTCTCCCGGATCGAGTACGGGGAGTATCTCTCGATGATGGGGGAATATATCTTCTCATCCCGCCAGGTGAGGACCGGGACGATTGCCCTTGATATCCACGCCCCTGATATCTATCTCTCAATCGACAAGGCTGTCCCCCTTAGCCTGATCACAAATGAATTACTGACAAATTCACTCAAGCATGCCTTTCCGGATGGCAGGAAGGGAACCATCAGCATTGATGTGGAGGAGAAGGGGGATACGATCATATACCGGTTTGCCGACGACGGGATCGGTTTTCCAGCTGATATCGACTTTGAAAATACCCGGACACTCGGGATGCAGCTCGTCGTAAGCCTCGTCAACCAGCTCCTCGGGAGGATCACCCTCAGGCGGGAGAAGGGAACTGCCTATGAGATCGTCTTTCCGGTGGAACCAGGTGGGGATGACACTGTTGATATGAGTACTGAGGAATGAAAGTGTCCATTGCAGGAGTGTTCTTATTAAAGTCTTCATCCATAGATATACACCAATGACAGAGTATTTTGCCTTCACCGAACTCGATTCAGCGATCAGGCGCACACGGGATCTCCTCTGGCCTTTCCAGAAAGGAATCTGGCTCAGGATCGCCCTCATTGCCCTCTTCATCGGCTGGGGAGGAGCCGGGTTCCCGCAGCCGACATGGTCTTCAGACAATGACTTCCCTTCAGATGCTTTCACGGGGTTTTCAGCTCCCGATGCCCTTCCTGATATGGCCGGGCTGATCATTGCCCTCATCTTCCTGATCATTGCTTGTGCCCTTCTCTTCATGCTGATTGGATCGATCTTCCAGTTCGTCTTTGTCGACTGTATACGAACGAGGAACGTGAGGATACGCGAATATTTTTCGCCCCGAGCAGGGAAGGGTGTCAGGCTCTTCCTCTTCCAGATTGGAATTGCAGTTCTCTTCCTCCTGATTCTTGCAGCACTTATCATACCGCTCATCATTCTGGCCGGAGGCTTTGCTTTTCCTACCGCTCTTTCCCTCATCCTCTTTCTCCCGTTCCTCATTATACTGGCAATCATCGTCGGGATTATCCAGATGATCACCATCGATTTCGTGGTGCCGATTATGATCCGGAAGGATTGCGGGGTGATTGATGGATGGAAAGAGTTCTACGGGATCATCAGCACACAGTGGATGCAGGGGATCATCTACCTGGTTGTCCGGTTCCTCGCGGCGCTTGGAGCAGGTATTGTTATGATCCTCCTCACCCTTCTGGCGCTTGGGATCGTTGCCATCCCCTTTGCTCTCATCGGGCTCTTCCTGTATGCCGCGATGCAGATGGCAAACATCTCGCTCCTCCTTCTCCTCCTCATCCCATACCTGATTATCGCAATTCCGATAGTTCTCCTGATCTCAGTACCTTTCGTCACCTTCTTCCGCACGTACTCGCTTGCGGTGCTCGGCAGACTCAATTCAGGCTATGCCCTGCTCCCGGAAGAAGAGCAGGCAATGGAGTGATCATTCTCCCCCTCATCTTTTTGCCAAAGAAGCATAATAGTCAGGGTTGAGGAGATCGTCCATGCACCCAGATGAGATCGAAAGAATTGCCCAGTCCCGCCTCCCCCTGATGAACCCGGTTACACATGAGATGATCCTCCGGGCAGGAGAGCTTGCTGCCATAAGACAGGATGCCGTCATTTATGATCTCGGTTGCGGAAACGGCACTCTCCTTTCCCTCTGGTATGATGCATATGGTATTCGGGGAACCGGTATAGAACTGAGAAAAGAGTCAGTTGCGGCGGCAAAGAGAGCTGTCGATGAAAAAGGGGCGGCAGATCGAATTCAGATCATTGAAGGGGATGCCGCCGCATGGGAGCCGGAGGAAGAGGCGGACGTTGTTGTTGCCATTGGGTCTGCCTTCATCTTCGGGGGTGCAGTCCCGGCACTTGCTCACCTTGAATCAATCACGAAAAACGGTGGCACTCTTGTGATCGGGGATCGCTACTGGCAGAGCACTTCTGTTCCCCCTGAATTTGCCGTCCAGTGGCCGGAGATCCCGACCGAATACGGGCTTGTTGCCGCCGCCCGCGATCTCGGGCTCAGGCTATGCGGCGTGATCAGGGCCTCTCCTGACGACCATGACCGTTATGAGAGTGCCATCTGGCAGCAGTGCCTCAGATGGTTTGATAAACACCCGTCCCATCCTGACAGGGAGGAGATGGAGGAGTATCTCTGCAAAATCCAGGATGAATATCTTGTCTATGGGAGGGAAGCCTTTGGATGGGCGATCTGGGTGTTTGGAAAGGATACTAAATGATGATCCGGGGGAGTCAGCATGTCATTTGAATGCAGCCAGTGCGGTGACTGTTGCAGCCACCTCGGACTTGTCCACACCATAGAAGCTGATCTTGGGAATCTCCGGTATATCGTCAGGAACAGGTATACCGGCGAGAGGACGACAGTGGTGGTCGATCCCGACAAAACTGCCCTCTTTCTTGATAAGAATATTGAGACGGGCACTTTTGCAGATCGCCCGGAAGCCTGCCCTTTCTTCCGGTTCATCCGGGAGGAAGAGAAAGGCTACTGCTGTGTTCATGCAACCCGTCCTGAGATCTGCCGCGATTATGGATGCTGGCGGATCCTCATCCTTGATAGTAGCGGGAGGCGTGCAGGGAGGATCATGGAATCCCGCCATCTCGGATCAGATGATCCCCTCCTGCTCAGTCTTTTCGCAGCAAAAGCTCATGATCTTGAACGCCTCTCCGATTCTGACTGGGATGATGCGGTCATCAGAATCTTCAGATCAGCAGGATATGTAGTGCGAACCTGAGTGTATCTTATATTTCACAAATGACAATAGTTCAGGGTGCAGATCCAAACAGCCCTTCCCGCCTCAATCACTTCCTTCCAAAGGCGGATTGGAGAACGTTTCTTCTTTCTCGGGCCGGTCTTCATCCTTGCACTTGAGGTGTCGGGCGAATCGGGGCTTGTCGAGATCATCAATGCAGGACTCCATACCGGCTATGGCCTCCTCTGGGTCTTTGCAGTCGCGCTCATCTATAAGTATGCCTTTGCATACGGAATCGCCCGCTATACGCTCTCCACGGGAATGACGATCTTCTCCGGGCTCAGGTCAATTCCGGGTCCACGGAACTGGGAGGTCACCTTCATCACCATCATCTATATCCTTGAGATGCTGGCATATGGGGGCTTCCTCATCATTGCCGCACACTTCCTCTATTTCCTGCTCCCCTTTGATATCCCCATCCAGGTGATCGCGATTGCAACGCTCGCACTGATCCTCCTTCTTCTCTGGAAAGGAAGCTATGAGCGGCTGGAACGGGTGATCATCGGGATGATGATCCTCCTCTTCATCGGTATCATCTTCAGCCTCTTTGCCCTCCATGTTCCGGTAACCGAGGTTGCAGAAGGGCTGATTCCATATCTGGATCCCCACGAATATATCGAGATCATGGCGCTCCTCGGGGCGGTTGGTGCCGGATTGAACCTCCTCCTCTATTCGGTCTGGCTGCATGAGAAGACCGGAGGAAAGCCCTGCACCACCGATCTCCCTGAGAAGATGCGGATCGTACGGACCGATCTTCTNNATTGGATTTGGGCTTATCGCCACGATGAGCTTCGTATTCCTGTCAATTGGTGCCAATTACAGTCATTCATTCCATGCTATCGATGAAAGCGTTAGTTCGGCTATTGCCGTCTCAACGCATCTCTTTGAGACAGTCCCCCTTGCGGCACCGGTATTTCTCCTCTCGTCATTCATCCTGCTTGCGGGTGCCGCAATCTCCGGGATGGACGGTCGTGCACGTGCAGTCTGCGGAATTCTTCGTGAAGCTGGCAATGTACAGATCCCGGCAAAGAAACTGTACAGGCTGATCCTCCTTGTATTCTCTGTGATCATCCTCACTTCCATCTTCATCGGAAGCCCGGAAGCGGTGATCAAGCATGTCTCGATCATCTCCTCCATCCTCTTTGCGGTCATCGGCTTTGCGCTCATCTATATTGATAACCGTCTTCCACGACAGCACCGGGGATCCCGCATATGGCTTACTGTTATGGCAATCGGATCCGGTGTCTTCCTCCTTGTCGCACTTCTGGAGGAGGCGACAATCCTTACGTTTGGAGTTCCCCTGATGGAACGGCTTGCCATTGTTCTTCTCATCCTCTTCGTCTTTGTCAGATCAGATCTTGCCTCGGCATACAGGAGAGGGGTTGCAACCAGAACAGATCTCCTCTGGCTGGTCCTTATTTTTGGTGCACTCTCGATATACGGGACATTCCGCGGCTTTAATATCGAAGGTGTCTTCCTGAATTTCCGGGATCTCGGTCCCATCATCGCCGGTCTCATCGGCGGACCACTTGCGGGTGCGGCAGCCGGTGCAATCGGGGGTATTTACCGGTACTCGCTTGGGGGCTGGACCGCTCTTCCCTGTGCGGTTGCAACGATTGTAGCTGGAATACTGGGTGGTGTTGTGGGGAGGCGGTGGTTGCCGCTTACGCCGCTCCGTCTTGTCATGCTCGGGGTGGCAGCAGAAGCGCTTCATATCCTTGTAATCCTCCCGCTTCTTACGATTGGAACCCCCTTCCAAGAGATTCTGGAGGTTATTCGTGCAACATTGCTCCCGATGTCGGTGGTAACCGCCGCGGGGCTGATCCTGTACCTTGCGGTCGAGAACCAATATAAGAAGGAGATTGATATGAAGGATCTCGTCTCCTGGATCAGAAAAGAGATTGATCCCGAGCTTGAAGAGGATACAGACGATCGCTAAATCAGAGGTATTCGGCCTGCACGGCAAGCACCCCGGCACTATCCCCTGCGGCTGCATACTCTGCAAGCGGCTCTGCATTCACCTCAAGGAAACGTATCCCAAATGGCACTTTTGAGAGGATCAGTTCTGCCTGATCGCGCTCCCCAAGGATGATCAATGCCGCGGCCAGCGCCTCAACCGACGAGAGAACAAAAGGCTTTCCGAAGTTGACCGGATTTGCCGCGACAAGGAACGGAAGCGCTCTCCGCCCGCCGAAGATCGAGAGCTCTTCCCGCTCAAGCACCTCCCATGAACAGTCGAGGGCGGTGACCGTACGGATCCATCTCCGATCGGCAGGTGAGATGGTAACCCCTGCGGTCGGGTCAAGGAGTAGTGTTCTTTTTGGTACCTGTCGGAACGACGGAACAACCCTGACAAAGCCATACCGCTCAAGCCGCTTGATCGTACACTTCCTGGGATCACAGGTGTTATCGCGGTACGAGATGAGAGGGATCATAACAGTACCCTTTTGTGCTTCATATCACATCAAGCACCGCGATCAATCCATCAATGAGAAGCACCAATATTCCCTCTATGTATGTGATGGTTGCACCCTGTATCCTTGATCCCTCGCTACGGGCTGAGGGGATCACACGGGATGAGGATCTCAGGGCATATGCTGCATGCCTGAAACGGTGCTCGGCATTTGGGCTTGAGGTGATCCCGCTCCCCTGTGCAGAGACACTCTATCTCGGAAAGAACCGGGTTCCCGGGACATTCACCGAGCGGCTGAATACCCCTGAATTCGAACTCCTCATTGACCGACTCGAGATCGAGGTGCGGCAGATCATTCTTCAGCGTGGGGAGCCGCTCTGCATCATCGGAGCAGACTCATCACCTGCCTGCGGAGTGAACACCACCTGGTACAGCCCGGAAGAAAAAGTGAATCACCGGGGTGTGTTTCTCTCCCGTTTCCCGGAGATCCCGGCGATTGATGCGTTTGATTTCGCCCGGTACCGTGTCTACCTCGCCGCCCCTCTCTTTTCTGAAGCGGAACGAAAGTACAATGAATTGATCAGGGATCTGCTCGCAACCCATTGTTTTGAGGTATATCTCCCCCAGGAAGCAGGAGATGACTCGGCTTCACGGCATCATGGTGCGATGGAGGAGATCTTCACCTCTCATTGCAAGGCATTGAAAGATGCTGACTGGATGGTCGCCATTGTTGATGGGGCAGATGCAGATTCAGGTACCGCATGGGAGATGGGGTATGCCTATGCACACGGGATACCGGTTGTATCCCTCAGGACAGATTTCCGGAACGTTGGCCATAATGAACAGGTGAACCTGATGCTGGAGCGTTCATCTGTTGTGGTAACAAAGAAAGAAGATCTACCACACGCCCTCAAATCTCCGCTTAACCACTGAGTCAGACCTGTTTTGTTGCACGGAGGATCTCCCCGATAGCCCGGAAGAGATCCTCGACCTCATTGAAGACCGGCACCCTGCCCTTCCTGAGGACCGGAAAACCGGGCTTCACCGAATCCCCTCCAGGCAGGCCGGCAACCACCATATTCGCTGTATGCTCTCCAAACCGGACGATCTCAAGTGCGAGTTGCTTTGGGTCTGCCAGTGCGGTCGGAGCTGAAATGATGATGGCAATATCCCAGAAATCCTGGTTCTTCAGGAGAATATCAAAGACTTTTGCAAACCGTCCTGTGGTTGAATCTCCGATCATATCGATCGGGTTTCTGCCGCTCCATCCCGGCGGGAGGATCGCATCTATCTCCGCATGCACCCCGTTTGGGAGCATGACGAGATCAATTCCATTCCTCTCTGCATAATCTGATGAGAGAACCGCAAAACCACCTGCACTCGTCACGATAACTGCCCGGTTCCCTTTTGGATAGCCCTGCCCTGACAGCATCGTTCCGATCTGAAAGGCAGATCTGATCGAGTCGGCAGGTACCACTCCCGCCTGCCGGAATGCCGCACGATAAGTCTGGTAGTCGCCGGAAAGAGATCCGGTATGGGATGCTGCTGCTGCCCTCCCGATGTCGGATCTGCCGGCTTTGATCGCAACCACCGGTTTCTCTTTTGATACACGGGAGACTATCTCAAGGAACCGCTTTCCCTCACGTATCTCCTCGATATAGAGTATGATAACAGAGGTATTCTCATCTTGTGCGAGGAGATCGATATAGTCGACAAAACTGATATCCGACTGGTTTCCGGCACTGATCACAGCAGAAAAGCCGATCTCCTCCTGAATGCTCCAGTCCACAATCGTCGTGATCAATGCCCCGCTCTGGGAGATGAATCCAAAGGGCCCTGGGTTTGGGGAATTATTACTGAAGGTGGTATTGATCTGTTCAGGCGGAACCATGATCCCAAGGCTGTTTGGCCCAATGATCCGAAGCCCGTTCTTTCTCGCAATACTGACGATCTCTTCTTCAAGCCGTTTTCCCTCCTCTCCGGACTCCCGGAACCCAAATGAGATGATGACCGCAGTCCCAACACCCTTCTCTACACAATCTGCTATAATTGCCGGCACCACCGGAGCAGGTACCGCGATCACTGCCATATCAACCGGGTCAGGAATATCCATCACCCTCGGATATGCCTTCCTCCTGAGGATCTCTTTGTGTTTGGGGTTCACGGGATAGAGTTTACCGGGAAATGAGAGGAGATTTCTCGTGATTGTATAGCCGATCTTCCCCTGGTCAGGGCTTGCGCCAATGACCGCAATTGATTTTGGTTTCAGTATGGCGGGATCGAGCGGCTGAAGAGCAGTCCTCTCCTGCCCCTGCTGCTCCCCTTCGATGAACCGGGCATCAACTGCGATGCAGCCCTCCTCATAGAGGATCAGGGGGTTGATATCGAACTCGGTGAATTCGGGGTGATCGAGGAAGATCTCAGCTGCTTTTGCGATTGCAGTAACAAGCGCCTCCTCGTCGCGTGGAGGCTCATCACGAAATCCCTCGATCAGCCGGTATCCCTTGATCTCCCTGATCATCGACCTGATCCCCTCTCTCTCAATCGGAAGGATCCGGATGCTGGTATCTCTGAGGAGCTCCACCAGCTTTCCCCCGAGCCCGAAGGTGAGCGTCTTTCCAAATGCCGGGTCGGTTGCTCCCCCGATCAGGATCTCAAGTCCCGGCGCTGCCTCCTCCTCGATCCGGACACCGGTGATCTCTGCATCCGGCCGGAGATCTTCCGCCCTCTTCATCAGTTCAGCATATCCTCGTCTGAGCTCCTCTTCATCTGAGATGCCGAGCAGAACCCCGGCAACATCGCTCTTATGGAGAATATCCGGGGACTCGATCTTCAGCACAACCGGATACCCGATTCTTTGGGCAATCTCCGCAGCCTCGTCCCCGTTTGAGGCGATTTCGCCTTCCGGTACCAAGATACCGTACCGTGAAAGGAGCGAATATGCATCCTGCCCTGATGTATGCCTCGATGTCATAGTTATTCCGGAATAGGTTGGCAAGGTTTTTTACCTTATCCCGGAGATGGCAGAGTACGAATGTTTGTGGTGCTTGAGATCCTGATCCTTCTGCTTGTTGCAAAAGGTGCAGGAGAACTTGTCGAGCGGGCCGGATATCCTGCACTCGTCGGTGAGATTACAGCCGGTCTCATCCTTGGCCCCTCGCTCCTTGGGATCATTGAGCCAACCGAGGTGATAAAAGCCTTAGCGGATCTTGGGCTGATCGTCCTCCTCTTCCTCTCTGGTATTGAAACTGATCTCAATAACCTCGTTTCAGCGGAAAAGGCTGGTATATCCACTGCCTTGTCAGGGGTAGCAATCCCTTTCGTTTTGGGTTTCGGCCTGGGATACTTCACCGGGATGGATACGATCATTTCCATCTTTCTCGGAATCTCCCTTGCTATCACCTCGATTGGGATCTCGGTCCGTATCCTTGTTGATGAACATGCCCTCCCTTCCCCGATTGGAAGCATCATCATCACAAGCGCTGTTATCGATGATCTGATTGGAATTCTCCTCCTTGCAACGCTTTCAGCTTTTGCCCTTGGTGGCGGGCTTGCTTCGGTTGCCGGGACTGCCATTCTGGCCCTCATCTTCCTCATATTCATGGTGACCGGTGGCCGCCGTATCCTTGGGCGGTTGTATGCAAAGGTGCGGCGGCATGCCTCTCATGAGACCGCGTATTCGGCAAGTCTCATCATCGCTTTTGCGTCTGCTGCCGCAAGTCATATCATCGGTCTTCATCTTGCTATCGGCGCCTTTTTTGCAGGGCTTGCATTGAGTGATCGGATTCGGCCTGATCGATCGATTGAGGGGAGCCTCTCGGATCTGGGACTTGGATTTCTTATCACCATCTTCTTCGCATCAATCGGGCTATCACTGATGCTCTCGGTTGATACGTTTCTCGATCCTCTTCTTATTCCGCTTGTTCTGGTTGCATTCTCAGGAAAGATCATCGGCGGTTATATTGGATCCAAGCCATTTCTCCCTGACAATAGAAGTGCACTCATCGTTGGAATCGGACTCTCTCCACGCGGAGAAGTAGCGCTTGTCGTTGCTACAATTGCCCTCTCTGCCGGAATCATCACCGCCGCCCTCTATACGACGGTGACGGTCATGGTGATAGCAACGGTATTAATCGCTCCAATCTTCTTCAGGATGGGATTCAAAGCTCTCCGGCGATCCGGAGATGCTGTATAATCCGGCATATTTCAATCCTTCCCACCACGTTGTTCCGGGAATCAACAACAATCAGATCCCCATGCCGGTTCCGTTGCATCATCTGCATTGCATTCATGATGGTATCATCTTCCTGGATTGTAATATGCCCCCTGCTCATCAGATCACGGGCGGTTGCCCCCTCCTTCTTCAGGTGGCAGGTGATGCACCGTGCAGCCCCCGCACCCCGTATCCCAACTGTTGGCATAATCGATCCGATCAGATCAAGCGGGGTGACGATACCAAGAAAGGTTCCCTCCGGTGTTGTTACCGGAATATCCTCACATCCCTCCACCGATCCGATTTCGATGAGATCCCGGATTGGTGTATCCGGCGATATGGTTCGTATGATTGGTGTCATGATCGATCGGACTCGATCGGATCGATCATCAACTGGTGGTACCATCTGTATCAGTTCGGCAGATTGTACCTGATCGAAAAAAAAGGTTTGTATGGATTATCTTCGCCGTGAAACGAAGAGGAGTACTCCAAGGAGTCCAACTGCTCCGATCACAGCAATCGGAAGGCCGCCTGAGGGTGTCGGGGCCGGTGGTGCAGGCTGCGGGGTGAGTGTTGCAGATACTGGTGTTGTCTGTCCTGCGGTCACTTCAAATGAACTCATCCAGTCACTGTATCCTGACATCTTCAGGGTGATCGAGTGAGTTCCGGGAGCGAGATCCGGTACCAGTACCGGAGAATACCCGTGGAAGAGGTTATCAACATACACTTCAGCACCGGTTGGCCCGGACATGACATTTGCCTTGCCGGTTGTTTGCGGAGTGGTCTGCTGGGTCATCGTGGCGGTGACGTATTTGATACCGCCGCCGGTCACCGAGATAGTTGTAGTGTAGTCATAGTATCCGGGTTTTCTCAGCATGAGTGAGTGTGTTCCGGTTGCAACCCCGACGATATCGAAGTAATCATTGGCATAGGTATTCCCCTGGTAGTTGCCGTCCAGGTAGATCGATGCGCCTGATGGATATGACTGGACTGCAACTGATCCTGTTGTTGGCGTACTTGGTGAGAGGATCACGTTCTTGGTTGTTGTCTGACCTGAATAGATCTGGAATGTCTGGGTGGACTTCTGGTATCCGGCGAGCCGGAGCTCCAGGGTGTGAGCCCCGACAACGAGATTACCGACGGTCATCGGAGTGTATCCACGATAGGATCCATCAACATAGACATCGGCTCCTGAAGGGCTTGAGGTGACCGTCAGGTATCCTGTTGTCTGGGGTGTTTGTGTCAGGCTTACCGGGATCGAGGTGGTCTGTCCTGAGTATGCGGTGTAGACAGCAGAGAAGGCATCATATCCCGGGTATTCCACCTGAACACGGTGCGTCGTCCCGGCCGTCACCTGGGTGGTCACCGGTGTCGATCCGACATAGTGGCCGTCAACGCGGACCGTTGCACCTGAAGGGCTTGATGTGATCGAGAAGTAGCCATCGTACACCGGAGTCGGTGTGGGAGCGATCTGCTCGAGTGTCACATGGACATATTCGGTTGCTCCTGCACCGGGATGTGGTGCAGAGACCGTCTTTGCCTTGTACCCGTTCTTTGAGACGATGATCGATCCGGGCGGTGTGCCGGTGACATACACCTTGATCTCAACCGGTGTAGTTCCTTCATACTTGCCATCCAGGTTCACATCGGCTCCCGAAGGGTCAGAAGTGACTGAAATAATCCCGACATCGCCGCCCATCTGGGCGGAGGCGGGGGTTGCTGCACAGAGCAGGGTAGCTATTGCAGCCAGTATAATCAGATATTTCTTCAGCATGGGATATCCCGATATACGAAATGAAATATATGCATATATAGGTATCGGATCTTTTTCCGGGATCAATTTATAAGATATGGATGGCGTACATACATCCAATACACGTCACATCTTCCGGTTTTTCCAGATGTTGAGGCAGGTGATTGAAGAATGGATGAATATATCGAAATTGTGGAATTTGAGCTTGGAGGGGAGCACTATGCACTCGATATCCAGCTTGTCCGTGAGATCGTCGAGATGAAACCAATCACGGAGATTCCACGTACCCCTCCTTATATCAAGGGAATTATGAACCTGCGAGGTGAGATCACCACCATTCTCTCATTAAATCACCTCCTCTCGATAGCCGATCAGAACGATGGTGAACGGAAGATCATCGTCCTTATTCCCGATGCCTCCCAGGGTTCAAATGTCGGTATGATCGTCGATGATGTCCATTCGGTGATGCATGTTCCGGAATCTGATATCGATCTCTCCTGTGAAGGATATGGTGAGCAGGTGGCAGATTATCTCCGTGGTATTATCAAAATACCAAAAGAGGGCTATGAAGAAGAGACTGAACGCCTCCTCCTCTGGCTTGATATGAAACGGCTTCTTGACAGCTTCTTCGCAGATGCCCAGCAGGGCTAATGCCTTTTTCTATATCCTATACAGAGTGCTGCTCCAAGCAGAGCAGCAACCCATCCCGAAGCCTCCGGTGTTGGAGGGATCGTCTCAGTCGGTAGTGGTGCCGGTGTCTCGATTGGCCTGAGCGTCCGTTCGATCGAGGTGGTATCTCCGTCATAGATCACCACGTTCATCCCAAATGGATAGTAGCCTTCATGCGAGATATCAACTGCATGCCCGCCGACAGGAAGGGATATCCCAAGCGGCGTCTCTCCGGCATATTCGCCGTCGATCTCGACCCGTGCGCCATAAGGCTCAACCGTCACCTGGAGTGATCCCCGCTTCTCCTCCACAAAGAAGGCAGTTATTCCCCCGGCTCTGAGTGTCACCGGAATGATCTTGTATGAAGCATCCCGGAGATTGCGCCTGTCTACGGCCCTGTCAACTGCATAAATGGTATAGGTTCCGGCATCAAGACCGATCCCTGCGGTATTCCATTTGTACTCCCATCTCCCGGATGAGGAGACTTTGGCGGTGGTAAACTGGCCATCGGCTGCTCTCAGTGAGGGATTATGCAGGGTAACTCCGGCAGAATCCAGGTTTGGCCCGGTCATGTAGAGGTAGATGGTTGTGGCTCCGGGGGCAGATCCAGCGAGTGTGATCGTTTCGCCGATCACCGCTTCAAGGGCGGCTCCGCCTGGTACGAGCAGGCCTGCGATCAGGATCGCGGCTATGAGAATGCGGTACATATGGTGATCTATATCGCTTCCCTGATAATGCAGTTTCTCTTCTTTCAGGAGGAACAAGTGCATCCTTATCATAGCCGATCAGGTCGCCCCGGTTGCAGAAGAGCAGTCCTTCCCTGACAAGCCGGGCATTATCCGGATCCATGAACCTGAGCAGCGCCCGCTGGATCGTTCTCTCCCTATCCTGCGGGATATGCACCTTCTTCATCGTCTTCGGGTCAATTCCTGTATGGTACATGGTCGTTGATCTGGTCATCGGTGTCGGAGTGAAGTCCTGCACTTGCTCAGGAGCAAGCCCGGTTCTCCTGATATAGCAGGCGAGATCGATCATATCGGAGATCGTGCACCCCGGGTGTGAGCTGATCCAGTAGGGGATCAGGTACTGCCTCTTTTTTCCCTCAGGCTGGTTCTCTTCAAATAACTCCCGGAATGTTTCAAAGGATGAAATACAGGGCTTGTTCATCTGTTCCAGAACATGCGGGCTGATATGTTCGGGTGCGACCTTCAGCTGCCCGGAGACATGATGATGGACGAGCTCTCTGATATACCCGGATCGATCTGCAAGTGCGAGATCGAAGCGGACGCCGGATCCGCAGAAGACATGCTTCACCCCCGGTATCTTCCGGAGACGGCGGAGGAGTGAGACCAGTGCGCCATGATCGGTTGAAAGATTCGGACAAGCGGGTTCGCAGGATCGGTCAGGGCATGTGCCACTCCCAAACCACTGGTTGCAGGAGAGCCCGTACATATTTGCAGACGGCCCTCCGACATCCTGAATTGTTCCCCGGAACGCTTTCATCCTGCTTATCCGATCCACCTCATTTGCAATCGAATCCTCGCTCCGGCTCGAGATGATCCTTCCCTGGTGGTGAGCGAGTGCACAGAATGAGCAGTCTCCAAAACAGCCGCGGTGGCTGATGACCGAGAACCGGACCGGCTCAAGTGCCGGTATCGGCTCTTTGTATGAGGGGTGGGCGGCGCGGGCAAACGGATGATCGTAGATGGCGTCAATCTCCGCAGTATTGGGGGGCATTGCCGGGGAATTCTGGATCACGACCGTTTTTGGATGTGGCTGGGCCACTGCATGCCCCTTAACCGGGTCCTGTTCGCGTGCATGGGTGGCAAATGCTTCTGCATACCGGACTGTACTCTCCTTCACTTCCGTATAACCCGGAAGAATCACAAAATCCCCATGGTCAGAGCTCTTCCATTCTGCAACCGGCATCGTCCAGCAGGTGCCGGGGATATCCCGGATGGATCGGATCAGATCTCCTGCACTCATTCGATCGGCGATCAGCCGCAGGGTACGTTCGCCCATTCCATAGACGAGCAGATCTGCCGGGGCATCTGCCAGGATGGACTGCCTGACTGAATCTGACCAGAAATCATAGTGGGCAAATCGCCTGAGGCTTGCCTCGATCCCACCAATCACAATGCCGGTGTTCCGGAAGAGTGATCTGAGCTTGTTTGTATAGACGATCGTTGCACGATCAGGACGCATCAATCGTCCTCCTGGTGAGTAGGCGTCTTTTTGGCGGCGTTTTTTATTCGGGGTGTATGCATTCACCATCGAATCGACATTCCCGCCAGATACGGCAAAGAAGAGACGGGGGGTGCCGAGTGCCAGAAAATCTTCATCCTGCTGCCAGTCGGGCTGCGGAATGATCCCAACCGTATATCCGGCAGACCAGAGATTACGACCAAGGATCGCAGCGGCAAACGAGGGGTGATCCACATAGGCATCGCCTGAGACGATGATGATATCAAATACATCTATCCCGAGTTTCTCCTTCTCCATCCCGGTGATGGGGAGGAACTTCGGCTCTTCAACCAGATTGCGGGTCATGTGAGGGGGTCTTCCCGTGCGCGGCGAAGTGTCAGGATGAATGCCGATCCCTCCTCCTTCTTTCCGGCGACCCTGTCGGTGACCCGGATAGATCCGCCGTACCGCTCAGCCAGGGTCATGCAGATATAGAGGCCTATCCCAAGCCCTTTCTTCTTTGATCCGATCCTCAGGTTTCTGGTAAAGAGCTGTTCTTTCTCTTCATCTGAAATACCCGGTCCGTTATCCTCAATGGTAATGACCACCTCATCCTCTCCTTCATGAACAGAAACCTCAATCAGGGAATTGGGCCCGCCATATTTCACCGCATTACTGAAGAGATTGAAGAAGATGCCTGAGAGGAGTTCATCCGCATAGACAACGGCGCCTGAAGGCTCAACATGGATATTAACGCCTGGCAGCATCGCCCTCTGAATAACCGGATCAAGGAGGACCGGCCTCTGGCTCTCCTCACCACCCTCCTGGATCGATCGGATCATCATGACATTCCGGTGGATCTCTGCTGCGGTATCGAGTGCGGATCTGATGATACCTGTATAGTGCTCCCTCTCTTCATCATCCGAATCATTCAGGAGTTCAAGACCTCCCCCGATGATCATATGGGCATTATTGACATCATGGACGAGGATATCAAGGAAGAGATGTGCCAGATCGTTTGCCGTCTTCAGTTCATCCCGCATCATGCCTGACCGTATGGCTCCGCCTATCTCTCTCCCGATGCTTATCAGGAGGGACTGCTCATCAGTATCAAAACCTTCCCTCCCCTGTAAGATGAGGTTGATTGAACCGTGGACCATCTCATCTGAGATGAGTGGGATGATCCCAATAGCAGTCGGAACGCTCAGATCAGTGAACTCCTCGATCCCGACGATGCCCGATACCTGATCGTCACGGATCTCACAGAAGATGGGATCTCCCCTTTTGTATACTGTAGTATACGGTTCTTTTGTTGTGGGAAGGCGGATATGCACTCTGCTTGTGGAGTGGCCGGGCAGATTCCCCCTGCTGACTGCAAGATGCGCTTCGCTTGTATCCGGGCGGGTGGTATAGATGGCAATGAGTGTATCTTCAAAGAGGGCATGAAGTTCGTCAGCTGCAACAACGAGTGCATCCTCGATCTTCTCTTTGGTATGCATTGCATGTATTACGGTATTGGTCATCTGGAGAAGGCGGTACTGGGAAGTAACTTTGTGTTGAGCATCAATAAGGGGGGTAATATCTGTAATATTCGCCATGATCCGATTTCTCTCCCCGACCCTGATCGGGGTTAGGATCACCTCCGTCTTCCTCTCGATTCCTCCGGCAGCCGTATGTATCCATCCAAATTTTATGGGCCCCCGTTCCATCTGACCAAGCAGTCTCCCCATTCGTACAACAGAGGACTCTTCACCTGGTTGCATGACAGGGGAGAGATCAGCGGGTGTTCTCCCGATCAGCTCATCAGGTATAATCCCGAAGAATTCTTCCGAGGCAGCATTTGCCCTTGTAATCGTCTCATCTTCCAGGATGAGGATACATTGCGGGGAGGATTCAAAGATCTCATCGAGAAACAAATACTCTGGATCCCGGAACGAGGCATCCGCTTGAGTGCCACATTTTTGGCTTGCCTCCTGATATACTGGATCAATCCCCTCTTTGTTAATAATGAATCAACTTCGTTCTAATGGAGTAAAAACATTCTGGAGGCTCTCTTCTCGTTCCGCACACAAGTGCCCGCCGGATACAGCAGATGATGATAGGGGAGAGCAAACAGAGGATCAAAAAAGATCCCGGCCGGTTTCCAGTCTTCTTAAGTCCTGATCAGAAAGGGATCGGTTGAGATGACGTCAGGGATCTTCTCCTCGGTGATGTCTGTTATAATAGAGAGTATATACCGCATCTGCCCTTTACTCGAGAAGATGGGTATCTTCTTTGTTTGGAGCATCCTCTGATCTGATTCCCCGCCCCGTGAGAACATCTGGATTGCAAGAATGCTATCCTGAAGCCTCTCTACTTCTGCAGTTGTACGTGCCCAGAAAGCAGCATACTCTTCAGGGAAGACCCGATCAGGCTTCTGCCCGACGAGGAACTCACGCGGAAATCCGATGAACTCTTCTGCCGCATGATTAAAGAAGACAAGGGTATGATCATCCATCTCCTCAACTGCGACCATATCGGGGATATTCTCAACAATTGAGGTGAGAAACTCCTTCCACTGGCGGACATGCTTGACGGCACGGTTTCTTTCGGTTACATTCCTGAATGAACCGCGGTATCCGAGGAGTACCGGACGGTTCTCTGCATCGTTGATGATGATAGGGTTTCCTGAGAGCTCGATTGCGATCGACTCGCCATCCGGCTTCAGGAAGCTGCATTCGACAAGGGGCCAGGCCGATTGAGCTGATACCGATGGTTGTATTGCCCGAAGAAATCGCTTCTTCTCCTCATCTTTCATAAAGTCGGTGAACCGGCATCCGATCATCTCATCCGGAGAGAGGCCGCAGACTGTCTCTGCACGGGGGCTGATGTAGGTGATCGCCCCCTTCTCATCGGCGGCCCAGATCACATCACTGATATCGGAGACGAGTGTCCGAAACATCTCTTCACTCTGTCGCAATTTCTCCTCAGCCCTGACCTGCTCGGTGATCTCTTCAAGGATGATCGTAATGCCGGGGCCGCCGTTATCAAAGACGGTCTGGATGATCTTCTGGCGGAAGAAGTGCTCATCAACTCCTCTCGTCAGCCGGATCACCTCCCTAGATCCGCTCTCTCTCCCGGGATCATTGATCTGGGCCATCAGGGCAGGGTGGGAGAAGATGGCAAGCCTGGTCTCTTCCAGGGGAAATCCGACTGTCTCCTCACGGGAAGTTCTACAGAAGGAGAGGATCTGATCGTTAGCCTGGATGATCTGCCCCTCAGCATTCAGTATCATCACAAGGTCTGAGGAGTTGTTGAGCATCGCGTGTATCGGCACCCGTTGGGAGATGAAGTAGACTTTTGCCTTCCCGAATGTCCGTTTATCAACCTGCCCTGCAACAAGGAGCATATCGAGGTACCGGGCGGCGGTATTGCGATTGATCCCGAGGGAAGAGGCGATCTCGCCGACGGACAGTCCGCGCGGATTACTTCTGAGGAGTTCGGTGATCCGGCTCATCTCGGCGGGGTAGGGTTGCATCACAGTAGGTATCGCCTGATCGGGATAAATGTATTTCGACATTGCCGTGCATCAAAATGAGCATCAATGCCGTGCATTGAGGGAAATATTTATATTTTCATATGGCATTTGTAGTAGTGGACAGCCGTGAATCCAGCGGATTCCGGTATCGCCCATCCATCCAGATGAAGGCGTGCGTCCTGCCCCTGGTGCAACCGACCTACACGAATTCAAAGGTTCAGACATTCATTCCATAGTGTCCGGCTACACACCTCTCAATCGATCACAAAGCGTCAATCGATCATTACCGGACTGTCAGATGGCTGCACCGGGGGCACGCCACCTTCCTACCAGTCACTATTATCCTATGCCGTGCGGGCATGTACTAACCCCTCCTCCTTTTAATTTTTCAGAGAGAAGGCCGCGAGGCAGGGTAATTTGGTCTCTACAGCAACCCGTGTGAGTGCCTGAAAAAAGGTGTGGATGGTTCTGCAAGCCTCACAGGATGCTATACTTGGTCGTCCTCTGGAGGAGGCGCCTTCCGATATCTGTTGCGATCCGATCCATTGTTTTCGGATCGAGGTATCCTGCCTCAGATCCGCCTGCCTCCACAGAGACATCATCTGAGAACATCGTCCCGCCGAGATCGTCCCCACCTGATGCAAGGGCGATCTGGGTGAGCTTGATCCCGAATTTCCCCCAGGGAACCTGGATATGATCGAAGGTGTCGAGGAAGAGCCGTGAGATGGCGATCATCAGGAGATCTTCCCTCCCGGTTGCACCGGCGGGTGCGAGCCCCCGCTCGTACAGGGAGGTGTTCTGATGGAGGTACGACAGGGGCACAAGCTCGGTGAACCCCCCTGTCTCATCCTGAATATCCCTGAGTATCCCGAGGTGTGTGATACGATCTGCGGGTTTTTCGGCAGATCCGTACATGATCGTTGATGTGCTTTTCATCCCGATCCCATGCGCTTCTTTGATGATCGAAACCCAGGTGTTTGTATCCACCTTCGCCGGGCAGATCACTTTTCGGACATCGTCGACCAGAATCTCAGCAGCAGTTCCCTGAAGGGTTCCAAGTCCTGCATTCTTCAGTCGCTCAAGTGCCTCAAGGGTAGAAATTCCGCTTTTTCTGGCGATGTAGGCGACCTCATCCGGACTTGCCGTATGAATATCAATACCCGGTGCCTCATCGTGGACGGTCTGTACAATCTCCGCATAACTCTCCATCGTGTAATCCGGGTGTACACCGGAGAGGAGGCAGATCTCGGTGATATCACGTGAGAGGGCAAGCTTCACTTTCTGCCGGATCTGGTCCGGGCCATCGAAGAACGCATCGGGATCGCCCTTCCTCCGCCCGAATGCACAAAAGCCGCAGAGATTCTTGCAGATATTTGTAATATGGATATTCTGGTTCCTGACATAGGTCACAACATTGCCGACTTTCTCTTCCCTGAGTTCGTCTGCGGCGCAGCAGATGGAGAAGATCTCTCTTCCGGTTGCCTTCAGCAGGTGGAGTCCTTCGTCATGGGTAAGCCGGTGGCCCCCCAGACAGTCTTCAAGCAGTTGCTTCGTCACATTCATAGTTGTACCCTCAGTTCTTCTCTCTCCGCCTTGAGGCGATCAATTCCTGAATAATAATAATCGCGATGATAAGGATTGCAAACTCAACGATATGAAGTGGGAGATACCCAACCAGAGGAATGGAAAAAACCGCCTTTCCAATGATCCATTCATCCCGAACCGGTTCGATCCTGCCGATACCCGGATGTGTCGTCACCTGATCGATCACCGGGTTGTTGTCACCCTGGGTGATGATGCCGCCATGCGGGTTTGGAAAGTTGAGCATTTCCCCAGCGGTTTCAGCATCGATCCGCAGAAGGGCACGGTGAATGATCGGGTGGATGCCATCATCACCATTTGGCCTGAAGATGATGACATCCCCGGGGTGGCCAAATGAGATGTGCCCTGATTCTATACCCTCTTCGGAGGTGATCAGAGGTCCAAACCGGTCTTCTGCAACAACAAAGACGAGATCGCCGATCTGCATCTCGGGGAGCATACTCCCGGATTCAACAGCCACAACCGCAGGCCATGTTCCGGATGCCAGAAAGAGGAGCAGTGCAATACCTCCGACAACACATACAACCCAGAGGAGATCACGGGCAAGAGAAACAGCCGGATGATCGCTCTCTCTGAACCGGCTGATTGGGGATTCCTTTTCAGGCTCTGGTCTCCGGGTCCTCTTCGATAGAGTCATCTATGTTTAGTGTATGTTCCGGCTCGTTCTTGATGCTTTCCTATATGGATGAAAAACCGTTTTTTTCTGGTTTCTTTTATTTGGGGAACTATTTTATCAGCTTCCTCAACAGACATGTACTGATACGTCTATGCCCTGTACAATTATTGTTGGTGGTTTTTTTGGTGATGAAGGGAAAGGCAAGATCGTTGCCCACATCGCACATCAGGATCACCCGACTATCATCTCTCGTGGTGGTGTCGGACCAAATGCCGGCCACACTGTTTTAGTAGGAGAGAAGGAATATGGTGTCCGGATGGTTCCATCCGGTTTCGTCTATGAACAAGCAGATCTCTGTATCGGACCCGGCGTCCTTGTCGATCCCAGAGTCTTCCTTCGTGAGGTTGATCAGGTCGGTGCATCCGGCAGGATCTATATCGATGGACGGTGCGGGGTCATTGAAGAGGAGCATATTATCCGTGATCAGGAGAGCGAGCATCTTTCAAAGAAGATCGGGAGCACCGGATCCGGGTGTGGTCCTGCAAATGCCGATCGGGTGCTCAGAATATCCCGGCAGGCAAAAGATCTCCCGGAACTTGCTCCCTATATTGTCGATGTTGCAGAGAAGGTGAATGTCGCAATTAAAAACGGTGAAAACGTCATCCTTGAAGGTACGCAGGGTTTTGGGATCTCCCTCTATTATGGAACCTACCCCTATGTCACAAGCAAGGATACCTCTGCATCCCAGATCGCAGCGGATTGCGGGGTTGGACCGACACAAATTGACGATGTGATCGTCGTCTTCAAGGCGTTCCCGACGCGGGTCGGGGAAGGGCCGTTCTCAACAGAGATGACGCACGATAAATCCCACGAGATGGGAATTGTCGAGTATGGGACCGTCACCCACCGGGAGCGGCGGATTGGGAACTGGGATGGTAAGATGGCACGGTACTCTGCTATGATCAATGGATGTACACAGGTTGCGATCACCGGTATCGATCGGGTGGATCCTGCCTGTTCCGGAGCAACCAGGTACGATCAACTTACAGAGACCGCAAAGGTTTTCATCCGGCAGGTAGAGGAAGATGTTGGATGCCCTGTGACCATCATCTCAACAGGGCCTGAACTTTCACAAATCATTGATCTGAGGAAGAGAAAATGAAGCGATGGTTGATGGATATTCTCTGCTGCCCAGTCTGCAAAGGCGATATTGTACTGAGTGTAACTGAGGAGAATGAGGAAGAGATCATCGAAGGAAGCCTCAGGTGTGATGCCTGCCAGCTGGATTATCCGATTCATGAGGGGATCCCAAACCTGCTCCCCCCTGAATCTGCAAAAGAATAGGAGTATCTGATCGAATGACTGTCGTTGATGTGCATCTGAATCGCCGGGGGGTCAATACCATCGAACTCTCTGCACGTGAGGCTCCGGTGGATGCAGGGAGCGATCTTATCATTCGATTGAAAAACTATGGCTCCCCAACCCATGCCACGATACGGACACAGAACGGCCATGGTTTCACAGATTTTTTCCATGACAATCTCTACGTTGATGGTGATATTGATTACAGTATACCAATACGGGATTCTTCGGGGGATGGTGTCTTTGATCTTGAGTTTATCACCGGATATGGTGCCAGGACAACCCGGATGAAGGTTGTGGTGAGCAAGGCATGCCCGGTAATTGTTCCTGAGGAAGAAAAGGTGGTGTTCGAAGAGGATCAGGCAACAAAGAAGATGCCTCATATGCTCACCCTGATACCATGTATTATCGCCTGCATTACATATCTCGTCTGGCTCTCTTTCCGTGGTGCCATTCTTGCACCTGTTGATGCATTCATCACCGTCTTTATTATCCTCCTCCTCCTGATTGGGATCGTCACTGCATGCCGTTCTTCGGAATCATCCTGGTAGCGTCCCTTCTCATTGACCGGTGTATCGGGGATCCGCATACCCCGTACCATCCGGTTGCCCTCCTCGGACGATTTATCGGATGGTGGGGGCGGCCGTCTGCATACCGGAGATCCCTTCAGCGTTCTGCAGGATGCATCTTCTGGTTGGTGACCGTCCTCCTCTTCACGCTTCCATTTCTTCTCTTTGATCAGCTGGTGAAGGAATATGGAATATGGTGGCTCTATCTCCTTGCAGCACCATTCCTCCTGAAGAGCACCTTTGCATGGAGATCCCTCGAAGAACACGCGTTCTCGGTTGAAGAGGGGCTCAGGACAGATCCCACTGCCGGAAGATCCGCTGTTTCGATGATGGTATCCCGGAAGACTTCCACTCTCACCGATGAGCAGGTTCGGTCCGCAGCATATGAATCGGTCTCTGAGAACCTTGTCGATTCGATCATAGCTCCTCTCTTCTGGTTTGCACTCCTCGGCCTTCCTGGAGCTGCGATGTACCGTGCAGCCAATACGATGGATGCGATGCTCGGGTACCGGGATGAACGGGAGCGGCTTGGCTGGTTCTCTGCCCGGGCCGATGATGTACTCTCTTATATCCCTGCACGGATCGCCGGGTCTCTTCTTATGGCATGGTTTGGGCTCCGCGGACGGGGGAGAGAGGCGTTCTCCATGTTCCGTCGTGATGCGAAGAAGAGACCGGGGTTCAATGGTGGCATTCCGATGGCGTTGATCGCCGGTGGATGCGGGATTTTGTTTGATAAACCTGGTGGATACCGGATCGGGGATCCATTTCAATCTCTTGAGACGGGGGGCAGATGTGTTCTTACTGCCGTTCGGGGCGCGACGGTGATCTTTGCGCTCCTCCTGATCCTCCTCTCTCTCTCTTCCTTTCTTCTATCCGGCGGGATTTCGTTCCTTTTCCCTCTTCTGTGACGCAAAATAAAGAATGGGGTTGATTCATCGGTGGAATGTCCGTTTTATCGCGTTTGGATTGAAAACGCATGCAGAGACCATGCTATCATTTATCGGCTCAGCTGATCCATATAAATACATGATTCTTGAAGAGCTGAAGTTTGGAACAGAGCTTCTGAAGCGGGGTTTTGCATCCATGCAGAAGGGGGGCGTCATCATGGATGTTGTCTCAGCGGAACAGGCGGTGATCGCAGAGAATGCCGGTGCAGTTGCGGTGATGGCACTTGAGCGGGTTCCTGCGGATATCAGGAAAGCCGGGGGTGTCTCCCGTATGGCAGATCCAACAAAGATTGTCGAGATCACAGAAGCCGTCTCAATACCGGTGATGGCAAAGGTCAGGATCGGCCACTTTGTTGAGGCACAGGTGCTTCAGGAGCTCGGTGTCGATATGATTGATGAGTCTGAAGTGCTGACACCGGCAGATGAGGAGTTCCATGTTGATAAGAAGGCATTCTCGGTGCCGTTTGTCTGTGGTGCCCGGAACCTTGGCGAGGCGCTCAGGCGGATCAATGAAGGGGCTGCCATGATCCGGACGAAGGGAGAGGCAGGCACCGGAAACGTCGTCGAGGCGGTCCGGCATATGCGGGCGATCCAGTCCGAGATCCGGATGCTGAAAGGAATGGATGCTCAGGAGCGGGCAGGGTATGCCAGAAAGATCGAAGCGCCGATCGAGCTGGTTCTGGATGTTGCAGACCGCGGGCGCCTCCCGGTTGTAAACTTCTCGGCAGGCGGGATCGCCACCCCTGCGGATGCAGCTTTGATGATGCAGCTTGGTGCAGACGGTGTCTTTGTCGGCTCAGGAATCTTCAAATCAGAAAATCCCGAGAAGATGGCAAAAGCGATCGTCGAGACTGTCCACCACTTCAATGATCCGAAGGTGATCGCAGAGGTAAGCCGCGGTCTCGGCGAGGCTATGCCGGGTATTGATGTCCATACCTTAACTCCGGATGAGAGGTTGCAGACACGTGGCTGGTAAGATTGGTGTCCTTGCCCTCCAGGGCGATGTATCGGAGCATGTAAGTGCGTTCCAGCGTGCTCTTGGATCTGACGGAGATGTCTCCCTCTTTCGGGATGCATCTGATATCAATCGGTTTGACGGGATAGCACTCCCTGGCGGTGAATCAACCGCCATCATGCGGCTGATCCAGAAAGCGGGTATGTTCCGTCCTTTTCAGGAATATGAGGGTGGTATCTTTGCCACCTGTGCGGGGATGGTGCTGCTTTCATCCGAAGTGCAGGATGACAGCCTCTTTGAGCCGCTTGGTGTTATGGATATGACCGTGAAGCGGAACGCCTTCGGCCGTCAACGGGAATCTTTTGAGGCGGATATTGAATGTGCAGGTCTTGATACCCCATTCCATGCTGTTTTTATCCGTGCGCCTGTGGTCACCCGTGTCGGGTATGGGATCGAAGTGCTGGCATCCCTCCCACAGGGGTATGTTGCGATACGCCATGGCCTCCATATGGCCTTTTCCTTCCACCCCGAACTTGGCGGAGATCTGAGGTTCCACCAGCTCTTCCTTGAAAGGCTCGGCCTCTGATATTCAGAGGAGTTCGAGCGCTTCTTTTCCGGTCATTCCGGGTGTGATGCCACGTTTTACCGCGGGTTCGTTTCCTTCCTTCACCACCGCATCCAGGATCTCATCGATGGTGGCAATAGATGGTCCCGTAACCGGTTTCATCTTCGCTGCCGGAATACCGAACCGCTCAAGGGCGGCGATATCAAAAGCGCCGCATCCGATCATCCCCTCTTCTGTTGTAATGAAAACGAGGTTCACCGGGCCCACAGGGATTGCATATCCGTCTGCTGACTGGTTTTTGAGTTGAATTGTCGTATGGATCAATTCTCTTCCCTCTTGTTTAATCATCCAGGGTTCCGAAATAGGAGACGATCCGATCTGCTATCGTCTTTGCAGAGTTCATCGCGAGCGTATCGGATCGGACATCGCCCGGAAGATATCCTCTTCCGATGATATGACCGAGATAGCCATATTCGTGCGTTGAGAGGAATGCCTCAAGGGTTTCGAGTGCCCGGGTACCCCCCTTATCTGCGCAGATAGTGATGGCAACAGCTTTTCCTCCGGCAAGCCGCCGGTCATGGTAGAGCGAGTATGTCCGGTCGATGAGGTTCTTTACCTGTCCGGAGACATCAAAATAGTAGGTGGGCGATCCAATCACAAGGAGATCAGCATGGATCATCTTTTTGGCGATCTCTGACCAGTCATCGTTTTTTATCGTGCACCACTTCTCTTCCTTGCATTTCTCGCATCCGATACAGGGATGAATCTCTTTCCCGGCAAGGGTGATGTACTCGGTTGGAATCCCTTTTTCAGCGATATGGCTGAGCACCTCCTGAACAAGGATGGCGGTATTCCCCGCCGCTCTCATACTCCCGGATATCCCAAGAACCTTCATAAGGGTATCCTTTGTCTGGTATGACTAATACCTTGTGATCGCGGCTATCAGTCCAAGGGATGCAAATGCCTCACCGACTGATTCTGTTGGATCATCCGGTCGTGAAAAGAGATGGGATCTGCATCTGCAATCAGAACAGCCAAACCCGGGAATGTATGCCCCGCCTATCTCCTCTGCCAGGGAACATTCGAGCCGCGATGACGTGGCTGCCGATACACTCGCAATCATTGACACTCTCCTCTCCTGGAGGAGATAATCAATATGCCAGTGTGGCTTCCGTTTATCATTTGAGGTATTGAGATGGCGCTGTACCCGGATGAGACCCCCCGGACCAAGGGCAGATCCGACATAGATGAGGTATCCTTCCGGCAGGGTGATGTCCCCGAGTGCCCCCACCCGGACTGTCGTTCTGGCAGTCCTGAGGATTAGTGCATAGATCCCTTTATCCATAATATGATCTGAGGCTCTGTTGCGTTGCGAGGAGATGTCTCTTCGCCCCTTCTGTCACCGGTCGTTCATGGCCTGGATAGAGGCTGTCCACGTCAAGTGGAACCAGCTTCTCAACCGAAGCCCTGAGAACGTCAATACTTCCGCCAGGAAAATCTGTCCTTCCGAATGAGCCCTGGGGAAAGACCGTATCGCCGGAGATGAGTGCGCGTTCTGCTTTATGGTAGAGACAGATACTCCCCCTGGTATGTCCCGGGGTATGGATCACCAGAAGGTCGCCGATCCGGTCACCATCAGTGAGGATATAATCCGGTATGACCATGGGGGGGCGTGCACCGAAATTAAATGAGAGGCTCTCTACTTCAGATCGAAGAGCGATTGCATCTTCTTCGTGGATATATACCTCTGCCCCGGTCATCGCCTGAATTTCGGCAAGGTGGGCTGTATGATCAAAATGGCCGTGCGTCAGAATGATTCTTTTAATCTGGTCGGAAAACCGCTCAAGTGCCATGGGGAGTACTCCGGCATCGATCAGCACCTCACCGATGATATAGGAGTTCGCCTGCCAGCCGCTTCCGGGAATCCACTTGATGGGCATGCAGGATAATAAGCTCTCCAGACAGATTGTTCTTATGCACTCACTCATCAGGCAGTGCCACTGTGGCCTGCCTTCAGGGCTGAACGATCTGGGAGAAGCAGAAGGCATCCCGCCGGAAAAGATGGCACAAGCCATCGCCAGTGGGCGTATTGCCGTTCCTGCCAACCAGCGGCGTGAGATCCGCCCTGCTGCCATTGGAGAAGGGTGCCGCGTCAAAGTGAATGTGAACATCGGCACCTCCCAGGGGCGGTGTGATCTGGATATCGAGATGAGAAAGGCTGATGCTGCTCTCTCTGCGGGTGCTGATGCCCTGATGGATCTCTCGACAGCCGGGGATTTGAAGGCAATCCGAAAGAGCATCCTTTCACTGTCGGTACCGGTTGGGACTGTCCCGATCTATGAGGCGATCAGGCGTGCGGGATCTGCTGCCGATCTCACCGCTGATATCCTCTTCTCGGTGATTCGTGAGCAATGCAAAGAGGGCGTGGATTTCCTGACCCTCCATTGCGGGGTGAACCATGATGCGCTCGAAGCTCTCAGGATCGATCCCCGGATGCTTGGTGTTGTTTCACGGGGCGGTGCATTCCACGTGGCATGGATGGTCGCAACCGGGGAAGAGAACCCGCTCTACGCAGAGTATGACTATCTCCTCGAGATCCTTGCAGAAGACGATGTCACGATCAGCCTGGGTGACGGCATGCGGCCAGGTGCACTTGTTGACAGTGGTCGTCTTGCCAAGACGACCGAATACTTAACACTCGGAAAACTTGCCCGCGGTGCCCTCGATGCGGGTGTTCAGCGGATGATCGAGGGGCCCGGCCATATCCCGATTAACGAGGTTGCATGGAATGTGAAGGTGATCAAAGAGGTGACCGATCATGCACCCCTGTATCTTCTCGGCCCGCTCGTCACCGATATCGCGACAGGATACGATCATGTCGTCGGCGCGATTGGGGGTGCGATCGCCGCATCTGCCGGAGCAGACTTCCTCTGCATGGTCTCACCAGCAGAGCATCTGGCGCTTCCAAATGTCGACGAGATCATTGAGGGGACGCGGGTTGCCAGGATCGCTGCCCATGTTGGGGATATCGCCCGGCGTGGGGGCGTGAGCGGATCTCCCGAGGAGATTCGGATGGCTGTTGCACGGCGGGATCTCGACTGGGAGGCACAGTATGCTGAGATGCTCTTCCCAGACTATGCCCGTTCGATCCATGACCGTGACTCAGAGCGTGAGACCTGTTCGATGTGCGGGGATCTCTGTGCTGTGAAGATGGTGCGGGATCTCCTGCAGAAAAAAGAATAAGTGGTTCCGGGGATTGCCTTATGCCACCCCAAGAATCCGCGCGGCAAGGTGGGCGGCGTTCTCACCTCCGTCGATTGCTACACAGGCGACTGGTACACCTTTTGGCATCTGGACGATTGAGAGGAGAGCGTCAAGGCCGCCCATCTGTTTCCCGGCGACCGGGACACCAATGACGGGTCTTTTGGTTTTTGAGGCGATAACGCCGGGAAGGGCGGCGGACAACCCGGCGATTCCGATAAAGACCTTCGCATCGCTTGCCCTGACATACTCCACAAGCAGTTCGGGGTCACGATGGGCAGATATTACCTTCTCTTCATAGCTCAGGCCATATTCATCGAGTGTTGCGCAGACTTTGCGAACGATCGCTTCGTCTGATTGGGATCCTGCGATGACAGCTACGTCGACCATAGGCTTCACTATCTATTAAGAGCTTTATCTTCTTATAGTACGGACGATCAGGATGCAGAACGAAGTACTCCTTATGATGCCAGGGCCGGTGCCAATGCCGGAACGGGTGATAAATGCGATGAGCCGACAGGCGATCAACCATCGCGGCGAAGAATTTGGCGGGGTTTATGCAGACTGCGTCAGGGCGCTAAAGCCCTTCTTTGGGACTAAAAATGAGATCTTTCTCTTAAGCGGATCCGGGACTGCGAGTATGGAGGCGGCGATTGCGAATGTTGGTGTTGGCAGAAAGATCGTCTCGCTGGTAAACGGCAAGTTTGGTGAGCGCCTTGCAGAGATTAGCGGGCGCTACGGCGATATTACGGCTATCGAATCGGAATGGGGGCACCCTCTCCGGCTTGATGCGCTTGCAGAGGCGCTTGAGAACGGAGCCGAAGTCGTAACGATGGTTCATAACGAGACCTCTGCAGGTATTCTCAATCCCGCCGCAGAAGTCGGGAAGCTTGCCCGGAAGCATGATGCCCTCTTCATCATGGATGGAATCACCTCCATTGGCGGCGATCATGTGGCAGCAGACGAGTGGGGAGCCGATATTGCAATCGTCGGCTCACAGAAATGCCTTGCCGCACCCGCAGGACTATCTGCGATTTCGGTCTCGGAGCGGGCATGGGAGCGCCTCTCAGAGAAACGCCCGTACTACCTTGACCTGAAGGCATACCGGAAAGCGGGATCAAAGAAGCCGATGGAGACGCCGTATACTCCGGCGGTCCCGCTCTTCTTTGCATTCCGTGAGGCATGCCTCATTGCAGAAGAGGAGGGTCTGGAGAACCGGATCGCACGGCACCGGAGACTTGCGGATGCGGTGCGTGCTGCGGCGGCTGCCTGGGGGCTCAAACTGCTTCCGGTCTCAGATGCACTCCACTCGCCATCCAATACGGCGACCGCTATCCTGTATCCTGAGGGGATCAGTGATTCTGATCTCAGGTCCGGTGTGAAGAAGACCGGTATCCAGATTGCAGGCGGACAGGATCGATTGAAAGGGAAGATCTTCCGGATCGGCACAATGGGTGCGGTCGGTACTTCTGAAGTGCTTGCGACACTGGCAGCGGTTCAGGGCACCCTCCAGAAACTTGGATATACCCCGGCGGCAGATGGTATTTCAGCCGCCCTTGAGGTGCTGGTATGAAGATAGGGATCGCAGACACAACCTTTGCACGGGTGAATATGGGTGCGGCAGCTATTGATGAGCTCAAGCGCCATGCCACCGTCAGTATCGAGCGGTATACGGTACCGGGGATTAAGGATCTCCCGGTTGCCTGCAAGAAGCTTATTGAAGAGCGTGGCTGCGATCTCGTGATGGCACTCGGGATGCCGGGCGGGAAGGATAAGGATAAACTCTGTGCACATGAGGCATCACAGGGCCTTCAGCTCGCCATGCTGATGACGAACAAGCATATCATCGAGGTCTTCGTCCATGAGGATGAGGCAAAAGATGATCGCGAGCTTGCATGGCTCCTTGAACAGAGGACACGGGAGCATGCGGTGAATGCCGTTAAGCTGTTGTTCTATCCACGGGAGCTTGAACGGGAGGCGGGCACCGGCCAGCGGCAGGGATTCCCTGATGCCGGGCCTGCACGACAATAGGAGATGATGATTCTATGACAATTAAACTGGGATTTGTGGTTGCGGAGTTCAACCGTGACATTACGTATATGATGGAGATTGAGGCAGAAGAGCACGCAAAGTTCCTTGGAGCGGAGGTTATTGAGCGGTCATATGTTCCGGGAGCCTATGACATGCCGCTTGCCATCAAGAAGATGCTCAAAGACGGGAATGTCGATGCGGTTGTAACAATCGGCTGTGTCATCGAGGGTGCAACCGGGCATGACCAGATTGTTGTCCAGCATGCGTCCCGGAAGATCATCGATCTCTCGCTTGAGTACGAGAAGCCGGTCGCCCTTGGCATCTCAGGTCCCGGGATGACCCGGCTTGAGGCGCAGGAACGGGTGGATTATGCCCGGAGAGCCGTTGAATCCGCAGTGAAACTTGTCCAGCGATTGGCATGAGGCATCTGTCAGGGGCGATTGGTGCGATCACGCCGTCTGCAACGATGGCGATTGCTGATCGGGCAAAAGAGATGGCACGGAACGGGATCGATGTGATCAGCCTCTCGATCGGAGAGCCGGATTTTCCAACACCCCCGCATATTACGGAGGCGGCGATCGATGCCCTGCAGAGGGGGGAGACGCACTATGCCCCCTCACGTGGTATTCCCGAACTGCTGGAGGCAATTGCTGAAAAACTCTCCATAGAGAATAGAATCCCCACATCCCCGGCTGATTGTATCGTAACCGCCGGGGCAAAGGATGCGATCCGCCTCCTCTGCCAGGCGGTGCTGAATCCCGGTGATGAGGTGATTATTCTTGATCCCTCCTGGGTCTCGTATGAACCCTGCATCCGGATGGCCGGGGGAACTCCCGTCCACTATCCGCTTGACCCGGTGACGTTCCAGCCGGGAGAGTCGCTTGCTGAGGCGATCACGTCTGCAACCAGGATGATCATCGTGAACTCTCCATCGAACCCGACAGGCTCTATCCTGACACGTTCATCACTTGGCATGATTGCAGATCTCTGTTCTGATCATGATCTCCTTGCGCTCTCAGATGAGATCTATGAAAAGCTCGTCTATGATGGAGCAGAACATATCTCGCTCGCCTCAATCCACGACATGGCAGAGAGGACGGTCACGATAAACGGGTTCTCAAAGGCCTATGCGATGACCGGCTGGCGGCTTGGATATGCGGCAGGTCCTTCTGAGGTGATCAACTACATGAACCGGATCCAGCAGCACTCGGTCTCCCACCCGACCACGTTTGTGATGTGGGGCGGGGTTGCCGCATTAAAGGGTGATCAGTCCTGTGTTGCCGAGATGCGGGATGAATTTGCCAGACGCCGGAGTTTTGTCATCTCGCGGCTTGCGGATGCATGGTTTTCCTGTGCGCCTGCTGATGGTGCGTTCTATGCGTTTGCCAATGTCGGCGGGGATGACATCGCAATTGCATCTGAATGGCTTGAGGAGCGGCATGTTGCGGTGACACCGGGATCGGCATTCGGGGCGCCGGGGTGGGTGCGGATGAGTTATGCGACGTCGATGTCGCGGCTGGAAGAGGCAATGGAGAGGGTGTGTGGGGAGTGAGGAGACTCGTTTCATCTCACTCTTGATTTTACATAATACCAATCTTTTTCCTCTCTTCCGAAGAACCAGAATAGACCAATGCCCTCCCGCCCGTATGATCCCGCCACCCGCGAAAAGAAGCAGATAGCAGGGGTTGCAATCGCAAGCAACACCTTCCTCGTCATCCTGAAGCTTACAATTGGTTTTTTCACAGGATCGGTTGCGATCATCTCCGATGCTGTTCACTCGGCAACCGATATCATCGCCTCATCTATCGCCTATTTTGCGGTCCGGAAATCTGCGCATCCCCCAGATGATCAGCATACCTTCGGGCATGGCAAGTTCGAGTCGCTCTCGGGACTCATTGAGGCGACATTGATCCTGCTTGTTGCACTCTTCCTGATCTATGAGGCATCAACTGCTCTTATCAGGGGGGAGAGCACCCTCGACCCAGATCTCCTCGGACTTGGGATGGTGGCAGTCGGCGTCTCTGCGATCGCAAATACTATCATCTCCCACAGGATGATGAAGATCGCCAAAAAGACCGAATCGATTGCACTTGAGAGCGATGCCTGGCATCTGAGGACCGATGTCTATACCTCGATCGGTGTCTTTGCCGGACTTATCCTGATACATTTTACCGGCATACTCCTGCTTGATGCGATCATCGCCCTTGGTGTGGCACTTGTCATCATCAGGACCGGGATCGGACTGGTGAGACGATCGCTTGCTGATCTTCTTGATACCCGGCTCCCGGAGGAGGAAGTGGAACGGATCAGGGAGATCCTGATCGCTCATTGCACCGGGTATGTGAACTTCCATGGTCTCAGAACGAGGAGATCCGGCCCTGAGCGATTCATTGAGTTTCATGTGATGTTTAAGAGTGATGTCCTCCTCTGCACAGCCCATGATCTGGCCGATCATCTGGAGGCGGATCTGAAAACCGAGTTCCCGAGGTGCCATGTCACCGTCCATATGGAGCCCTGCCATGAGGCATGTGATGAGTGCGGCATCTCTGTCTGCCCTGCACGGAGAGAGTGAATCGTATCTATTCTCCTCCCCCCCTCTTCACAATGGTGAGGATATTTCTTCCGTTCTCCCGGAGATAGGTGACGTTATCCATTAACTCCCTGACGAGGTAGATGCCCAGCCCACCGATTTTTCGCTCATCGATACCGAGGGTGGTGTCGGGTGATGGCAGGGAGAGCGGGTTAAAAGGTGCCCCGGAGTCTGTGAGGGTGATAGTGATCGAGTGTTCATCTGATCGTATGGTAACCTCAACCTCTCCTTTCTCCTTTCCATAGGCATAGGAAGCAATATTCGTGAAGATCTCATCTGTTGCGAGCTCAATGTCAAAAATCTCTTTTGGCCCGGCACCTGATTTTTCCAGTGCCTCCTCCAGAAATGCCACCAGATCCGGAAGGAACTCTATCTCAGCCGGGAATAGTCTGCTCGCGAGCATCGGTATATCCATTCTATTCTGTTCATAATGAAATATCCCTTCCCTTTCCGACGCAGGTCCGTAATGGTAAGAGTATAGTTGGATAATGAGAATCTTCGATCTATCACAGATGAGATCTGATCGCGCAGGGAAGGCAGCAGGGAGATGATGCGTTGCTTCATTGAGGAGAAGCCCGATATCAGGATGAGAATTTCGGGCAGTAATGTTAGATCCCATCGGAATTTTCAGGCATCCTGAAATAGTATGATTGCAGAGTGAGAAGTATGCGCACCCCCTCATATCTCTTCATCGCTCTTCTGATCGGTATTCTCATTGGTGCAGGTGGTACACTGCTCATTGGCGGCTCAACATCACACGATCAACCCCTGCCGGATCGCGAGATCATCTTCCAGGTCTCAACGATCGATGCCCTCCTTGAGAGTGTCTATGATGGCGTTTTACCGGTATCTGATCTGAGTCGCTATGGCGACCTCGGGATCGGGACATTCGACTCTCTCGACGGTGAGCTGATCATGGTTGACGGTGTTGTCTACCAGGCCCGTGCCGACGGTTCGGTTGTGGTTGCTCCCGACGATCTCCTGGTGCCGCTTGCAGCAGTGACCTTCTTCGATCCCGATATCACAGTACCGGATTTTTCAACAGGAAGCTTTGCTGAATTTGAGGATTACATTGATGGAACAATCAGGTCAGAGAACCTCAAGTATGCAATCCGGATCGATGGGGTTTTTTCTGAGGTGACGGTTCGTGCTCCTCACCGGCAGGAGCGGCCATATCCCCGTCTCATTGATGCACTGGCTGACCAGTATATGGCAACGCATACCAACATCAGCGGAACAGCCGTCGGTTTCCGTCTTCCTGAGTATGTTGCCGGGCTGAATGTCCCGGGATACCATCTCCATTTCATCAGCGATAACCGAAGTGTTGGCGGCCATATCGTAGACTTCTCCCTTGAGTCCGCAACAGTTTCCCTTGATGAAACCCTCACCTTCATGATGCGGCTTCCGTCAGATGGAGGTTTCATTGATGCAGATCTCACCGGGGATCTCTCGGATGAGCTTGCGTTTGTCGAACGGCCCGGGCAGGAGTAGGCCGGGTCTCTTTGATGATAAGGATTAAGTGCAAATGTAACATATGTTTTACATTCTCAGGCACCAGGATCAGGTGCCGGTGGTGAACAATACATGGCATCCAACATAGTAACAGCACTCTTCAGGCCTGACGAGTTCTTTGGTGAGCAGTCGAAAGAGGAACCGGCACTTGCGGTGCCGCTTGGCATAGTTTTCATCTATGGTATCCTCTCGGCGATTGCCGGGTACCAGATGGCTGCACTCATGGCCCCGATGTATGATGTTGCCCTCGAAGGGTATGGAGGGGTCATCGCAATCTTCGGAGCAATAGGGGGTTTTATTGGAGGAATAATCGTCTGGATCATCGCTTCTGTGGTTTTCTACCTGATCAGCATGGCCTTTCATGGAGAGGGATCGATGAAGAAGGTGCTCGAGGCAGTCGGGTATGGGATGGCACCGCTGATTGCCGCTCTCGGGATCGGGATTGCATATCTGGCGATGGTCGCCGATCAGGTGGTGGCCCCGGTTATCCGTGATATTATGGATCCGGTTGCAGCTGAGGAAGCAGTCGAGGTATTCATGAACCAGCCGGTGATGGCGGACTTTACCCTCCTCCAGACATTCCTCTCCATAGTCTTCATGATCTGGGCGGCAAATATCTGGTATTATGGTATCCGCCATGCACGGAAGCTTACTGCACGGGATGCAGGGATCACAGTTATTATTCCGGTTGCGATCTATCTGATCATAGCCATCGCATCATATGGGGTATTCTGATGAAAGTACGATTTATTCTGCTGGCTATCGCTTTCATGCTCGTATATGGTATTGTAGGATCAGGTTCAGCTTCGCAGATAGGAGTGATGGATGTCACTCTTGATCCCGAGGTATTCTTTCCCCATGATACCGGGACGGTGACTATCGTCATCAAAAATACAGGGACTGATCCGGTTGAATTATCACGAGTAAACCTTCAGGGGACACGAAGCATCTCTATTATCGAGAGCCCTCATTACACAGGGATTGGAAGACTTGGCTCAGGAGATACCATGACAACAAGCTTCACGATACGTGCTGGAAGTGATGAAGGGATCTTTTATCCCAGGTTCTCCCTGAATTTTGTCCCAACTGGCAATATGATGTTTCCCGTTCAACTCAAGGTAGATAAGACGCCAATAGACGCAGGAATCACAACCCGTCCTGATATCTTCATGGAAGGAAAGAAAGATACGGTTGTTGTCTCTCTTGGAAATCCGCGTGAGAATGCACTTTCCGGGGTTACCATCACCCCGCAAACAGGAATAGCTGATACTGTCCCCACAAGTATCTTCATCGGCACTCTCGAACCTGGAGAAATAAAAGATGCAACATTTTCTGTTACGCCGACCGGAACCGGCGATCTCACCTTCAATGTCGAGTACCGCAATGGTCAGAACCGGCATTCAGTTCCTCTCACCATCCCGGTTGTCCCGGGAACTGCCAAGAGGGTGGCAGAGCCGATCGTCTCGAATGTGGAGGTTTCATCGATTACCGGCGGCTATCGGATCACCGGGGATGTCTCAAATGCCGGGCTTGAAACCGCCCGCTCGGTGGTGATGACAACAAAGGATCCGGCAGAGCCGATCGATCCCTTCCGGGTCTATGTTGTCGGAGCGCTTGATGCAGATGACTTCTCATCGTTTGAGGTGACATTTGCTGCAAAAGATGCTGAGACAGTACCTCTTGTCACCAGGTACCGTGATGATGACGGGAACCTCTACGAAGAGATTACCCATGTGACGATTCGTTCAGGTCTGATGCCGGTTGCAGAACAGGATGGAGGCATGTCCCCTCTTGTGATTGGAATCATAGGGCTCTCTGTGGTGATCGTTGCCGGGGCACTCCTCTACTCTCGTAAGAAGCGATGAAAGAAGCGATCCGGTTCCGGGGTATCTCGAAAATATACTCCCTGGAGGGGAGAGGGTATTGTTCAGGGTCAGGGGAGCCTCTTGATCAAGGTCATCCGGCATGAATAATATCTTCCAGAAGTCAGATTGAAAAGAATTATCCCTTTTCTTTGAGAATGTACTGGAAAGGTGATCCGGTATCAGGACGATTCTTCTTGCAGGAGGAAGCGGGACCCGCCTCTGGCCACTCTCCCGCAGCAGATGCCCGAAGCAGTTCATCAAACTCTTTGAAGAGACGCTCTTCCAGCAGGCATACCAGCGATCCCGCCTCCTCTCTTCCCCGGACGAGATCGTTGTAGTGACCGGAGCAGATTACGAGTTTCTTGTAAAAAATCAGATTGAAGAGCTTGGGGAAGAGGTGATCGATGATCGGATCCTGATCGAACCCTGCGGCAGAAACACACTCCCCGCGATTGCCTGGGGGATGCATCTCTTCGAGAGCGATCCCGATGAGCCGGTTGTCATCTATCCGACCGATCACCTGATTGGAATCGGCATGGAAGAGGTTGTTGCCAGTTCAGCTCCGCTCGCAGCAGATCATCTCGTCACCTTCGGTGTTGTGCCTGATCGCCCGCATACCGGATATGGATACATCTCTCCCGGCGATCCTGTCTTAAACGGTTATATTGCCGCCACATTCCATGAAAAACCCGATCAGCTCATCGCAGAGAAGTTAATTGCAGATGGAGCTCTCTGGAACGCCGGGATCTTCCTGATGACGCCCCGTGTCTTCTTTGAGGAATGCGGCAGATATGCACCGGATATTGCCGAAGCGGACCTCCCTGATGCCTACCCACAGATTCCATCCCTCTCGGTTGATTATGGACTCCTTGAGCATTCATCACGCGTAGCGGTCGTCCCCCTTTCCGTTCCATGGACCGACCTTGGTACCTTCTCTGCCCTGCATGATGCCTCAGGACCCGATCCGGATGACAATGTCGGTGAGGCCCTCATGCTCGACTCCAGAGGATGCACCTTCATTCATCCTGAAGGAAAACGGGTGGCTGCGGTCGGTGTTTCGGATCTTGTTGTAGTGGATACTGACGATGCGCTCCTCATCTGCAACAGGGATGCAACCGAGCGTGTCCGCGAGGTGGTGGCGGCTCTTTCAGCTCTCCATGACAGGACGGTTGAAGAGCATCGTCTCGTCCATCGTCCCTGGGGAACCTATCTGGTACTGGAAGAATCACAGTTCTTTAAGATCAAGCGGATCACGGTCAAACCGGGTGCATCTCTCTCACTCCAGCAGCACCAACACAGGAGCGAGCACTGGGTTGTCGTCTCGGGATGTGCCCATGTCAGGATAGATGGCACCACCCGGGTGCTCACACAGGGCGAATCGACCTTCGTCCGTGCCGGTGCCGTCCACCGTCTGGAAAACCAGGGGAAGATCCCGCTTGAGATGATCGAGGTGCAGATCGGGGAGTATCTTGGAGAGGATGATATCATCAGGCTTGATGATCACTATGGCAGGTGATGACGGTTTCTCGGGACTTGAGGCAGCAATCGTTCTGATCGCCTTTATCGTCGTTGCCGGGGTATTCTCATTTGCGATTCTTGGAGCCGGTTTCTCCTCTTCGAGTAAGGCGAAAGAAGTGGCGCTTGATGGCGGGAGATCTCCAACTGCGGTAATGGTCATGGGAACCGTCGTCGGTCGTGCGGATGATAATTCCAATTATATTGAAAAACTCTTCTTCTCCTGTGAAGCAATCGGCGAGCCGATGCCGGTATCCGCAATCAGGTTTTCACTTCTGACACCTGTCGGGATATATGAGATCCCTTCATCTTCTGTTGTACTCTCATGGCATAATGAGATCACCAGAGATGGCTTCCTCTCTGAGGGTGAGATACTGAAGGTCGAATTGCTCCCTGGTGCCGGAGTGCTGACAGCTGATATTCCCTTTACGCTTATCATCCATCCTCCATGGGGGGTGCCAGTCAATGTCCGGTGCCAGACGCCTCCTGCTTTTGCACGGAAAAACTACTATGAGGTGGGTTTTGGGTGATGATGCCTTCACCGGACTTGAAGCAGCAATTGTCCTGATCGCATTTGTGGTGGTTGGGGCGGTCTTCTCTCATGTAATCATCAGTGCGGGCATGGGCATCTCTGATGGTGCGAATACCCAGACTCATAAGGCTCTCTCAAAAGCAGGTTCCGGACTTGTCGTCGCCGGATCGATCTATGCAGTCGATCTGAATGATGATCCCAGGATTGCTGAAGGTATCCTCGTTCCGATCAGGCTTCTTCCTGGTTCGGATCCTGTGGATCTTCGGATGGTAACCATCAACCTTATCGGCAGGAATACATATGAGACCATCAGCCCAAACGATCCTCTCTATACGTCTCTTCCAACCGCTCATTATTTTTCCATCTCCTCATCGGCACCCCCCGATCAGGATCCGGTACTGTACCCCGGTGATCTGGTGACACTCTTTATCCGTCCGATGTACTTATCTGATTGCAAGCCGGGTCATTCACCCACAATTGAGATCATCGCACCGGGTGTGCACCCCATCCCAATTCCTCTTACTTTTCCTGCATCCCTCACCCGGTATACCCGGGTCGGATGAGATGATTAAATCCGAAGGCTCAATATTCATGAATAACAGACTATTAATTGATTAGGATGGCTGAGATACCAAAGGAAGAGTACCTTGAAAAATGCACGACAGCATGTGCCGGATGCACATCATCATTAACACTCCGGTATGTGCTGAAGGCGGCAGGCCCGGATACGGTGCTGGTTGTTCCTGCGTGCTGTACCAGTATTCTGCAGGGAATTTATCCCAATACTGCATTTAATGTTCCTGTATACAATATTGCCTTTGCAGCGGCAGCGGCGTGTGCATCGGGCATGAGCGAGGCATTTGCGAGCATGGGGAAGAAGACGAATGTCATCGTGTATGCCGGTGATGGCGGCACCATTGATATCGGGATCCAGGCGCTCTCCGGTGCACTTGAACGGGGGACGGATTTCCTCTATATCTGCTATGATAACGAGGCATATGGAAACACCGGGATGCAGCGTTCAGGAGCAACCCCGATGGGAGCAAGGACGACGACGACACCCGGAGGCAAGACCAATGCGAAGAAAGATCTGGATCGGATCATTGCCGCCCACAATATTCCCTACCAGGCGACTGCAACCCCTGCATATCCAAAGGATCTCTATGAGAAGGTGAAAACAGCACTTGCCACACCGGGCCCCTCATTCATTCATATTCTGGCTCCATGTCCTCCGGGATGGCGGATTGCTTCTGACATGTCGGTTGCAGTTGGAAAGCTTGCGGTGAAGACCGGCTCCTGGGTGCTCTGGGAGAGAAAATATGGCGAACTCTCGATCAGCTCCCCCTCAAAGGGTGCAATGAAGAAACGGGCGCCACTCAGGGATTACCTTTCTGTGCAGGGACGATTCAAGGGAATCTCCGATTCGACAGTAAATGAGCTGGAGCAGGCTATTGAGAAGAATATTGCACAGCTCGCAAAAGAGGAGGCAGGAGAATGCTGACGGTAGCAACAGGAAACAAAGCGGTGGCAGCGGCAGTGAAGGCGGCAAAACCCGCAGTAGTTGCGGCATATCCGATCACCCCGCAGACGGAGATCGTTGAGCAGATCGCAGAATATGTCACCGCCGGTGAGATGGATGCACGGTATATCCCGGTTGAGAGCGAACACTCGGCGATGACTGCCTGTATCGGTGCTTCAATCACGGGTGTGCGCTCCTTCACGGCGACGAGCTCCCAAGGTCTTCTCTATATGCACGAGATGCTCCACTGGGCAGCCGGAGCCCGCCTCCCGATCGTGATGGCGAACGTGAACCGTGCTCTTGGTCCCGGCTGGAATGTCTGGGCAGAACACACCGATGCCTTCTCCCAGCGGGATACCGGATGGCTCCAGTTCTTTGTCTCAACTGTCCAGGAAGCATATGATACCACCCTTATGGCATTTAGGATTGCAGAAGATACCGGGATACTCCTGCCTGTGATGGTGAATCTTGACGGTTTTGTCCTCTCGCATATTATGCAGTCTCTTGAGACGGTGGAGATTGGCGACTATATACCTCCGATGGTTCTTCCGCACAAGATAGATGTGGATAATCCCGCAGGATACGGCACACTCACCGGACCAAATGATCACTTCAAATTCAGGTGGGAGATTGAACGGGCAATGAGACATTCACCCTCTGTGATCAGGGATGCCGAGGAAGAGTTTGCCAGACGGTTCGGACGGAAATATGGGCCAACTGACGAGTATCTCTGTGATGATGCGGATGTTCTGATCGTCTCAATGGGCACACTCGGAAAGGAGGCAGAGGTTGCAGTTGATATCCTCAGAAAAGAAGGTGTCAAAGCAGGTTCAATGCGGATACGCTGGTTCAGGCCGTTCCCTGAACTTGATATCAGGGGCCGTGATCTCGTCGTCCTTGACCGGGGATACTCGTTTGGATTCGGCGGGGTGCTCACCGATTCGATCAAATCCCGGTATCGCGATGCCTCGATCTTCTCGGTGGTGGCAGGGCTTGGGGGCCAGGAGGTCACCTATGATGACATCGCTGAGTTTGTCAGGAATCGCCGTATGAACGAAGAATACTGGTTTGGGGTTGATGCCTGATGTTTGAGATCAGGATTCATTCCCGTGGCGGGCAGGGTGGGGTGACAGCTGCCCGACTCCTTGCGATGGCTGCCTTCCTCGATAAGAAGCATGCAACCGCTGCTCCTTTCTATGGTGCCGAGCGGCGGGGTGCCCCTGTCACCTCATTTGTCCGAATAGATGAAGAGCCGATTAAGATTTACTCACAGATCCGATCCCCAAACCTTATTGTCGTCCTTGATGCGAGCATCATGGATACCGTTGATGTTCTTCAGGGAATCCAGGAGGGTGGAACTGTACTGATTAACAGCCCCCATCCGGTTCATCTTCCCGGTGTAAACGTTCTCAGTATCGATCTCACCGGGATTGCACTCTCAGTCGATCTGGTTGTATCTGGCAGCCCCATTTTGAATACCCCGGTTCTTGGAGCGCTTGCAAAGATGGATGTTATCTCCCGTGAATCGGCGGAGTCTGCAATCCGTGATATGTTTTCAGATGAGCGGAATGTGAAGGCGGCAGAGGCCGCCTACAAGGAGCTGATTCTATGAATGATCCCGTTGCAATGAGCAGGCCGAAGAAGGGAGCTGCCGGTATGACTGGTTCGTGGAGAACCTTCCGGCCGGTGGTCGACCGGGAAGCGTGCAATGCATGCGGACTCTGTGCCATGTACTGCCCAGATGGCTGTATCAATGAAGAGCATGAGATAGATCTCGACTATTGCAAGGGATGCGGGATCTGTGCTCAGGAATGCCCAAAAAAAGCAATCAAAATGGAACGGGAAGAGCGGTAATCTCTTCCACCATCTTTTTTCCTTCTTCATCTGCTCCGAAAGGAGAATATATATAGTATTAGTTCGTCTTTAGACATACAGTTCGTTAGACTTCGAACACAGCTCCTGCCGTGTTTCCGGAGAGTACCGGTGCATACGCCCCCTGCTCTCTTCTTTTTTCGGGCGCGGAGAAGAAAAGCGAGGTTTAGGTTATGGCAAATATCGTATCAGATGTAATATGCCCCTTCTGCGGGACACTCTGTGACGACCTTGAGGTCGAGCTGAGTGACGACGGCAAGAAGATCCTTGAGGTCTACAATGCCTGCGCAATCGGTGCAGAGAAGTTCCTCCACTCGCAGGCCGAGGACCGGATCACCCGGCCCCGGATGATGCAGGAAGATGGAACCACCAAAGAGGTCTCCTACGAGGAAGCGGCACACTATACCGCAAAGATCCTCTGCGACGCAAAGAAACCCCTGATGTATGGATGGTCATCGACCTCCTGTGAGGCACAGAGTGTCGGGCATTCGATCGCTGAAGCTGTCGGCGGCATCGTCGATAACACCGCAACCGTCTGCCACGGCAGTTCGCTCATTGCGGTCCAGGATGTTGGGATCCCCTCGTGCACCCTCGGCGAAGCAATGAACCGTG
>DAJQ01000001.1:31505-73446 GCA_002496395.1 Methanocorpusculaceae archaeon UBA456 | reverse complement strand
CAAAAGGAATCGGCGAAAACACAATCTAACTAAATTCTAAAACGAGATTAGATCCATAAAAAAATGAGGGCATGCATATGGATCCTGCTACATTTAAAAATTTTTGGCCTATGTTTTATTTGTCTATCTACGGTGTTCGTCAATTTTTCAGGACCGGTCAGATTGGATCTATGCCTTACCGAAGACAGTGAATTGAATGATAAGGAAACTGTTATGACTTACAAGACGTGTCATCGAATAAAGAATAGAACTCATCTAACTTTTCTCGAACAACACTGTTTATGTCTTTAGCAGAAACACTTTCGATTGATTGGACCGGAAATGCAGAAAGAAGGTTCTGGTAAAAATTACTCTCCCTAACGACTGTATAATATTCGTCAAAATTAATATCTTTGAAATGTTTAGTTTCAAAATTCCCATAAATTGCACGTGCAAGACAACATTTGAAAAACATTAGCATGGTTTCCTTATTTTCCGAAAAATTCGGACTTAATAATAGTACATAGTGGAAAGCAACAGAATATCTGAGATACGGTGTTATATTGTAAGCGCCACAAGAAAGAATAATATCTAATGCTTGGCCAAGAGGGCCTCCCACTATAGTCCAGAATCTAAACCCTGTGGACTCCTTTATACCCAGAAATAAACACTTATCTTTTAGGGCAATATCCAATCTCTCTCTAAACGGTCTGGAAGTATCGTCGGTATCAGATAGGATAAGTGCATTATGGATATCATCACGCAAACCATCACAAATATCATCACTTGTTTTATAGGTTGCAATATATTCTTCCATCGACAGGGGAGGATTTTTAAACAAATTCAAAAATGCATGATCCATATTTTTTTTAATCAATGCTTGATGTTCTGAATATGAGGGGCGTAATGGCAAAATCAAAATATAGTTGCTATATTTTGAAAGAATCTCTAGATTGCTTGTAATTGAGTTTACAATTTGTTTTCTCAATCTGCGGTTAAATTCAGAACCTTCCGTACCAGCAACAAGTGTTGCATAGTTATACAGTTGATCATCAAGGATATGAATATCCCCTAGTAACGTGAATGAATAATGTTCTAATTCTTTTAAATCCAAGAAGGTTGCTCCCGTAAATGCATAGGCATCTTGCGAGGGTGATAGATTCCGCAAATATAAATCAACTATCTCTAACCGAGTTGACCAGAATATATTAACTTCATCAAGGATCGCATTTGAAATATCTTCAGGGGAGATTTTGTCAACAATTTTTCCAAGAATGATCTTATACTCGGTTTGGATTGAGCATATTTTTTCAAATAATAAATCATTCTTTTTCAAAATCCAAGACACCTCCTAATAACACATCAGGAATTCCATATATTTCATCAAGCAATGATATTGTCTTATTCATTACCATCATACAATCCGGCCAGACACTTTTAAGGTTTTGTTCATCATTGATATCTGGAACACAGTGGTAATGATGAAGCGGATTATCACACTTTAGTAAAGAACTCTCGCGTATTGCTCCCCAAAGACCATGCTCAAAAGCGGAGTCATAATCATAATATAATCCATAAAGTTCTTTTTCATCTACAATATCTGCCTTTTCACGAATGCTTTTCTTGTCGAAATATCGTGTATCCATATCTAGAAAATATTCGTCTTTAAAATCTTTTACTAAAATATCTAAGTACTTGTAATCAACATGAGAATTTTCTCTGACAGGAGCTTGCGCTTTTGACCTTTCAACAATAAGTTTGAACTGCCCAATTCCGTATTCTTGAAATTCTTTCCAAATCTCCTCACGAGACACCTCGTTCTTTAGGAGATATTTTATCATAATATAGTTTTCAATCAAGACCCTTACAGAACTCCTGCCCACGATAGTATTACTTAACTTATGATCGGAGACTTCCTTTATCCGTTTGAACGAATAGGTTGCAACACCCAGTAAAACAAGCATTTTATTATCGAGAGGAGATGTTTTTATAAACAGTTCATTTAAATAGGAATAGATATCCCATAAGCATTGAATATATTGGTCTGTATCCCTCTCCTCTTCTTCGAACTGTACCATAAACAATTCACATTCTGTCATTATACTTATTTTTTCCCAAAATAACGAGGGGTATGCCAAATTAGTATCTTTATCTAAGTCAGGCATTGCAACTTCACATGCTCTAATGAAAGGTCTAGCATATTTCATCACTGGATTATTGTGTTCCACCATAGGATATTGAGTAAGCAGATCAACCTGCTCCTGATTTGCCAGATATAATTTATTCGACAATGACAAATAAAGAATGACGACATATCTAATATCTGTTGATAATTCAGATTGGGGATCAGAGGTTTTTCTCAATATATTCATTATTATATTGAGTCTATCCTCAATTGAGATCTGAGGGGACACAAAATATTGTGAAAATAAGGGTTCGGTACTATATGTATAGATTAGTGTTAATGGTGCAAGGACATCTTTTGAAACAATTTTGAGCATTTCTTGATAGAATCTGCTTTGTTCATCATCATTCAATGAAAAAATTCCAGATAATTTCGGAGAAACGATCGATTCTGTGATCTCGTGTAATTTAGTACAAAGTTTATGTATTCTCTTCATTCCCTCATTTCGGCCATAATAATCCAAAATAAACCCGATCCAGATGTATTCTGGTAATCTCTCTAAACTCCATGTCGAGAAAGAGAAAATCATTGATGAATCATTTAATGCCGTTATAAATTTCCCCTTTTTAAAGTGATGATTGTCTAATATCCTATAGCCCGTTTTCACACACCTCGTTAATCAACACTCTATTATCATCAATATTGAATTTGCCTATTGGAACGAAGCGTCTTTTTTGTGGAATTGAAGAGGGCTCGTCCGTGGTTCCCGTTGCTTCGATCGCATCACAGCAACGTACGCCTCTACGATCCAAATTCACCGAGCGCGGTTCTTCTTTTTATCTCCCCTCATCAATCTCTTTTCCGTGCGGGAACCTGCTGACGGTGAGGCGCCCGAACCAGGGCATCCACCACCCTTCTCAGCACCAGACGCTCACCTCGGACCGGCAACTCCGGGTCTGCAGCATCCCGGAGCGGTGCGTCTGGTGGCTCGCCAAGGTCGAGAACCCGGGCGACGACCAGGTGATGAACCGGATGCTCACGGTCTGGATCGACGACTCGGCCGAGCAGGACCGGGCGGTGCTGGAGCATCTGAAGCGGGTTGAGGCCGGCGAGCAGCCGGAGGGCGATGGCCCGGACATCCTGACGCCCGGACGCTCCAATACATCTCCGGGGCAGTGATCTCATTCATCATCTTCCTCTTCTATATCGGCCTGCGGATCACCTCGTTCCCGGAGATCCCCCAGTGGTGGTTTGGCACAGCCGGTATTGTGGTGCTCTTCATTGCACCATTTGTCGCAAGCCCCTGCCGGGAATGGGTGCGGGAGAGGATGAGGGTGTATTTGGGTAGAGTTCTGGGCGAATAAGGAGAAACACCTTTTCTCAATCCACATACTTTTCAACAGGAATTTTTATCATTCCCCATTGCAGATCTGCATACTATGAAGAGAGCGGTTGCCTGTTTCCTTGTCGGAGTAATGATCATCATATTCGTCTCTGCTGCCGGGTGTGCAGACGGGGAGAAGACCCAGACCCCGCCCGGAGTGATAGACGGGCCGGATCCCGTCCTCACCCATGAGGTCACCTTCAATTATGCACCCGGACTCGTGCAGGCAGATCTGATCGTCAGGGGCACCACCGATCTCCCGGATGGATCGATTGTGGTTGTTGAGATGACAGATAATTTCCTCCCTACCACGATCCCGGATGAGCCGACGATCATGCCGGATGGACGGGTGATCACCATCACCGAAACAGGAACAGTGACCACACGTGACGTCAGGGTATCGGGTGGCAGGTATCAGGCGACGTTTACGATTATAGACATCCTCACCGGAGATCAGTTCTGCATCCGGGCAGGATATTATCCGGTGCAGGGAGGAGAGACGAGATTCCTGGATAACGAGGTCTGTGTGAGGAAATAGTGCTCTCTCATCTCAGATCGATCAGACCATTCTTTCTCCATTCCCCGCCAGGTACCCGGCAAACGCAATCTCCCAGATGATGATCGGGTACGCAATCATCCTCTCCATCCCGCCATGTCCAAGCCCAAGCGTCAGATCGGCAATCTCAAGCACGAGTGCAGTAAGCGTGACTGCCCCAAGAAGCAGAAAGAGGGGCGCAATAGGCATCCGAACCTGCCGTGAGGAGACGATCGCCGCAATGCCTCCAAAGAGGAAGGCTGTCAGTGCCGAGAGAGAGTGGGGAAGGCCGAGCGTTTCAGGAAAGAGCCCGACACAGACCGCTCCGATGCCTGCGAGTGCCATGCAGACGGGGAGCAGCCGCCCAAGCCTCATCCTGAGGAGATATGCGGCTGCGAAACTGGCGGCACCAAAGAGGATGATGGATGTATTGAAGATAATAGCCGTCTCCCCGACACCAAGATCGCTTATCGCATTTGTTGCAACACTGTATCCGGGATAAAGCGCCTCTGCTGCCACCAGCAGGAGGAGGAACTGGGCGGCACCGAAGAGGAGGAGGGCGGGGGCAAGGGTAAGAGCCCGATTCCCTGTATGATGGGGATAATCCACTTCATGATTTGTGTTCGCTGCCATCATCTCACCTTTAAGTTTCTATTCACGATTCGTTTCGAATTCCTTTTTCACTCTTCCTTTGCAAAGATTGATTCTTTTGAGTTCTTTCTGAACCATACGATACCATAAATTGCAGAAACACAGGATCCTGCCAGGACAAAGATCATATCCCACATCGTATCATTCAGATCATACTGCATCCGTCCTGAGAAAGAACCTCCGATGGTCTGGTCAATCGTAAATTCAAGGATCTCCCAGAAAGCACCGAGTGCCATTCCGAAGATGATCGTAAAGAAGATGATAAAGACCGGAGTGATCCTCATCTTCCAGTAGAGATCAAGGAAAATAACCCCCAGGAGCCCGAGCAGGGCAACTGTGGTGCCTGAAACAAAATGGGCTATCTTATCGTAATAGGGGAAGAATGCCAGATAATACTCCTGGATATGCCCGGCAGTATGGAACCAGAGTGAAAGTGCAACTAAAAAGAAGAGGAACCAGGGGAGCTGGAGCTTTAATCTATGTGCAACAATTGTCGGAACAAACGTGAGGGTAAATGCCATGATGGCAAAGAACAATGACTGATATTGTTGGAAATAAAAGGCATAGAGACCGTTTGCAGCGATTAATGCCTGAAAGAAGTAGGTAAGGTACATGCCGGAATGTTTCTGCATACAATTAAGATTGGCGTACATGAGAATATATTTCTATCCTGACACTGTGGTATTCCAGACAAAGGCGACACCATTTTACAACGAAAGCATAAACAGAATTTCCCTATATTCTTATACTATTCATCACTATCATCTAGCATGCAAAAAATATTCCTGATTCCTGCCATCCTGTTTCTCCTGACAGCCGGATGCCTCACTGCTGCCCCGCCAGTGGCGGATGATCCGAATATACTCCTGATCACGCCTTCAGATCCCTTCCCAACCGTCAGCGGGCAGGGAATGTATGTGAACATCATCACTGCTGAGACAATAACTCCCCCGGTGAGCTACAACCTTGGCTATGTCACCATCCCTCCCGGAAATGCCACGCCCCCCCACCGGCTCCTCGGCACCTCCGAACTTGTCTATGTGATCGGCGGGGTTGCCCGGATACACTGCGATTTCGTAACGGTTGAGGCAGCAGCAGGCGAGCTCGTCCTCCTCCCCGAAGGGGTGCTCCAGTCGATAGAAAGTATCGGGGAATCAGATCTCCGGTACCTTTCGGCAAATCAGCCTCATTATTCGTTTGATATCGATATCCGGGATGATGACCTCATCCCACTCAGCAACACAACAAATGCTGAGCCTATCATAATCCCTGACCCATCAGGCGGGATCGAGTGGGATTATGATACCGGGACACTGATCTACACCCTCATCAATCCCGTGCTGATGCCTGAAATGGATATTCCAATCGACTACAGTGTCGCATACGCACAGTTACTTCCCGGCGGCACCATTGTCGGAAACCGGCTTACAGGTTCAACCGATCTCATCTACGTGATAGAAGGCGAGATCACAATTCGTGCAGGTGACGGAGTGGATTACACAATCCCAGCCGGAAAAGCAGCTCTCTTCCCCCCAGGCAAACCAAAGGAGATTTCAAATGCTGGTAACACAGATGCCATCATCCTGAGTGTTGTCGATCCCGCATGGCGGCCTGAGATCTTTGAGATGATCGAAGAATGAAGAGGGAATTGTTCTCCTGAACAATCCACCCATTTTTCAGGCACTCTTTTCCTGCGCCGTCATCCGTTTAAGAACGGCATGAGATAATACCCGATTACAAGAATATGCAGCAGGAGGAAGAAATAGACAACCTTGAATTTGATCTTCTGCGTCTTGTGCCGGAGGAGCTTCATCCCTGCGAGTGCGCCGAACGGACCGACAAAAGCATAGATTAAAAGCCTCTTCTCACTCGTCCTCCACGAATTGTTCTTCGCCTTCAGCTTGTCATCTGCAAAGGTGAGGAATGAGAAGATATTCAGCACCGCATACAGAACAAGATGGATCAGGGTGGTGTCAGGTATCATAGTGCAGCCCCATAAGAAAGCGATCGATCCGGGATACAGAAAAGACCATTTTTATCCCCTGCCGGGAATTCCTTTTCCGATCCGGATCTTCTTCTCAGGGCCGGTGAGAATCTTTGCTTTTATCAGCTCGGTCACAATCAGCTTCACCATGATCGGGGAGAGACGGATTTGAAAGGCCGGATCGGCAGATTCGGGAGAAGATGTGTACTTTGCCATACCGGCACAGATCTCTGTGAGAGAGAGGACGTTCTTTCTGCTGATCAGGTCAAGCAAAGAGAGAACAGTCTGCCGCTTCGGAGTATAGTTCTCATAGAGGAGATCGAGAGATGCCTCGTCCACTGAGAGGGAATCGAGGAGATCAAACATCAGATCCTGATCATCCAGCAGGTAGATTCCGGGTCCTGCTGTCACCACACATTCAGAATCGATCGAGTAGTTTGCTGAGAATGTTGCACCATGCGATTCGCCAGCATCCATAAATGCATCTTCATATGATACAAGCGTATTCTGATAGAGGAGCTCGCCCGGAACGATCTTCTTCTGAAGGCGGTACCCCTCAGGTGATTCGGCGACCACATCGTTGTCCTTCATCATGACCTCGATTGGGATCCAGACATCATTTTGCTCAGGCAGATCACCGAGTGCCTCTGCATCCTTTTGTGGGAGCGTAAGGAGAGAGAGGATTGCCTTCTGCACTGTCTCCAGAGTGTAAATAACATCACCGATCTCCTTTCCGGCGAGGAGCTCGTCCAGTTTCCCTCGTGTTCGTGTAAGAAGATTCACATGACGTTTAAAAATTGAAATCTCACCTTCGGAGAATTTCTTCTGATCATCAGAGCTGGCATCTATAATCTCCGAATACCAGTCGACAAATCCCTGGAGGGAACAGGTGACAATATCCTCTGTCATCGCAACCCCCCTAAATGACTTCTTCACACCAATCTTATTCTCCTTTGCAAATGCACAGAATGCATCCGCATCCTCCTCTGAATCAAAGATGAGCGTCTCCTCAAGGATCATACCAGTACTTCGGCATAGGGAGTTAAGAATACCGCTGAATTAACATCAATTGGGAAAGAAGAGAAAGAGGGGGAATTAATATGAATTTCCTTAATTTTCTGAAAATTCAGAATTATTATAATCTATACCATCCTACTCTTCTTCTGACTATGACAGATCATTTCCAGAAAGAGGGGAGCGGCACCAGAAATGAAAACCCCTGCAACTGCTCGGTCGAGGGGATCGTCACCATTGATGCCCGGGGTCAGATGGTACTCCCAAAAGAGGTGAGGGAGCGGGCGGGGATTGCACCGGGGGATCGGTTTGCAGTCGTCTTCTCAGAGAGGGAGGGATCGGTCTGCTGCATCACCCTGATCAAAAAAGAACATCTTGACTGCTACATCTCCTCACTCGTTCATCCGGAACAGCAGGCGTGCGGAGCTGAAGATCTAAAGACAAATCGGAGTTGAACACTATGACAGACAGAGAAAGTACCAGAAGGCGTGTTCGTGAGCGATACGGCAGAGTCGCCCGTGAAGGTGGATTTGGATGCGGGTGCGGCACCGGGTGCTGCGATGGCACACAGGATCCACAATCAGTCTCTGCCTCATTTGGCTATTCTGACGAAGAACGTATGGCGGTTCCTGAAGGGGCCAATCTCGGGCTTGGGTGCGGGAACCCGGTGGCGCTTGCATCCCTGAAAAAAGGTGACACCGTGCTGGATCTGGGATCGGGTGCTGGCTTTGACTGCTTCCTTGCAAGCCAGAGAGTCGGTGCATCCGGCCATGTCATCGGCGTTGATATGACGGNNGCTTGAGAAGGCCCGCAGAAACGCTCAGGAGGGGGGATATACCAACGTGGAGTTCCGGCTTGGCGAGATAGAGCACCTGCCGGTTGCAGATGCGTCAGTTGATGTCGTCATCTCCAACTGTGTCATCAACCTCTCAGTCGATAAGCCTCAGGTCTTTACAGAGATATTCAGGGTCCTCCGTCCGGGCGGCCGTCTCCTCGTCTCGGATATCGTCCTCACCGCCCCGCTCCCGGATGCCTTCAAAAAATCATCACTCCTCTATACGAGCTGTGTATCGGGAGCTCTCCTGAAGGAAGAATACCTGAGCTGCATATGTAATGCAGGATTCTCCGGGATCACCATTCACGGCGAATCTGTCTTTCCCCTTAAGCATATCATCAGCGAGCCGGAACTGAACAGCACTATTGGATCTGTTCCTCTTGATGAGGCCAAGCGAAAGAGACTCTCAGAGAGCATCGTTTCGATAAAAATCGGCGCAGAAAAGCCAGATTATCACTGAGTACTAATTATAAGATAACCGTGAACAGATCGAAAGATGCATACAGGATTGTTTTGAAAACCATAGCTGTATGTCATCTGAGGGACGACACGGAATGTGCCTCCTCTGCCGTAAGGAGATCGGTTTACACGAGGCAGAGCCACATCTAAGACACTGCCTTGAAGAGTCGTGCTGGCCGATGAGAGATGCTTCTTCTCTTTTAATCCTCGCAGAATCGGTAAGACACCAGCAATACTGGATGGTACTTCTTCTCAGATGCAATGCAGAAATCTTCGATCTCGATAGCCTTATCCGGGATATCTGGTTTGAATCAGGATCAGATGAAGCATATTGCAGGATCAAAACGAGTTCGTATTTCACGCATCCGGATATCAATCAGCTGGATATGTATCATCATATCTGTGATCAGGTGCAGCCAGGAGATCAGATCACCTATGGGTACGGGAAATGGTCAGACGATATCGTTCGTATGACGGTGCTTGGTGAGATTAGAGTAGCCCCTCAGAACAGCGTGGCCTCTGTTCTTGCACGAAATACTCCCCCTGCTGAAAAGTGTATGATATGTGGAGAAGATGCATCGTATGGCGTTGACAACAGCAGAGTGCTGGGAGGACCGCATTATATCTGCACCACCTGTATATTGACAAATGAAAGAGGAATGAGAGAAGCCAACATTCAGCCTCTGTATAACTCTCCGAGGATGACGTTCTGTTATGAATCCGAGAATCTTCGCTCAGCTCTTTGTTGGTACCCTCCCGGATATACTATCGAAGACCTCTACCCGCTTAAGGATAGCCTCATTTTATCAATCGTGCTGAATATTCCCATTGATACGAATACGACGCAGGATGAATCGATGTTGGAGAAGATCGTCGGCGAGAGGATCTATACAGCGATAGGTGAGTTATCTGATGTTATCAGTGAATTTGCAGGCGACGAATACTGTGAATATGGCAGAATGACCGCGATCAGATCGACAATGATCATTGTGAGTACGATAATAGCCGTATACCAATGCTCTTGCCGGGATTATCATGATTGGGATGCAAAATCTGTTGCAGATTGTTTGGAAGAAAAGTTAGCAGCCCTTCATTCAATCCACCCCTCATGGAGAACGGAAATTCTGCCCACCCTCATGCGTTTCTTTATCCATCTCGGTAGAGAGGAGATCATCCGGAATGCTGATGCTCTGATCAAGTCGATCAACAACAGAGAGGCAGGCATTCTCCGTCAATTTATAGGGATGCAGATTGAGATGAGCAGATTCAGAGAGTTCCAGGAGGCAATAATCACTGAGTATGGACGCGTCTTCGATGTAACCAGTAGTACTGGCATGGTTTTACATGCTGCATCGCCTATATGGCAGGTAGGACCACATACTCTGAAGGATGTGCTCAGGCAGATCGATGAGGCGATGATCCTGAGGGAGGAGAATATAAACATGAGCTTTGATGACGAGCATATCTTCCCATCAATCGTCATTAAAATAAAATGCTCAGCATTCCTCAGTCATACCATACATTTCCCTGAAAACGAGATAACAGAGCATTGCAACAACATTATTGAGGTGCTTGCATTCCATCCCAACCTCCCATTGACACGCGGAGATCCGGATCTCTGGGCGGCCTCAATCGTTTATTATGCATGCAGAAACTCTGGATTACCTGGGTTTGATCGAAAGAAGAAGGAAATTAAAGAGATCATTGCAGAATTCTATAAGAAAAAACCAAAATCCATCCAATCAAAACTGAGGGGGCTCCTTGAATACCTGCCAGTGTAGGAGAGAGAGCTCGTGCGGATACATCCCGGATTCTCCCTCCATCTGATAATCGGCATTATTGCGTACATGCTCGATCCCCTCTGTTCAATCATGTTACGGCCGGCCTGCCCTTGACCGAATTGCATCAATTGCTCTCTGTGCAAAGTACGGAACATCCTCACCCGGATGTGTCAGGAGTTTCTGAATATCCGGGATGATCGCTTCATTCCTCGAATCCGCAAGTACACAGAGAGCACCAACGATATACTCACTATTATCTGCTGAGAACTGTTGTATCATTTCAGTCTCAGGGAATGGTTCAAGAGAGCTAAGAGACTGATATGCCCCTTCCCATTGATAATCAGATCCGCCGTCAAAGAGAGGGATCAGATCGGCAATTCCCCTGTTCCGATCAAGTCGAGGCAGGATATAGGCTGACGCACAGATCAGATAGGGGTTGGTTGCATGAAGATTCGTTAAGATCTCATCATATATAGAAGGACCAAGATTGATAATCGCCTCTTTTGCACTCCAATGGAGATCTTTATTCGGATCGTCAAAGATCGCAATCAGATCGGGGAGGGCTGATGCGTCCCTGATTTCACCCAGAATATCAATGATTGTATCCTTCATTTTATCATTGCCGGACTGAAGAGCCTTGCAAAGGAATGGAACTGCCGGGGAGCCTATCCCAACGAGAGCTTCAGTGGCGGCACAGCGGATAGTGAATGGCTTCTCAGCATCCGGATCATAAAAATCCAAATCCCCAGGATCTTCCATTTCGTCAGTTTCTTCTGCCATCTCTTCTTCCCTTCTAAAGGACATTTCGATGAGAGGGATCAGGTAGGGAACTGATTTTACTCCAAGCATTACATAGAGATCGCCGACATCATTCCAGAAATCCTCAGTCTCATATTCTTTCTTCTCTATGGCTGCCTGAAGATAAGGGAGTACGGTATCTGCACCAAACATTGCAAGATTCTCTTTTGACTGTTCGACTATATCAGGGAACACACAACCAATATTATAGATACATTTCTTGATGATGTACTCTTTCCTCGTCACTGCTGAGAATCCTTCAATGACTCTGAGAAGTTCTGTTCTCCTGACCTTCGAATGTGTACGCCTCTGTCTGACCATACTGCACCTTCCGGTTATTCACTCATAATCACGTGGTGGAAGGATGATGGAATCATCTTCCTCCAGCTCCTCCTCCGCCAAACCCGCCACCGGCACCAAATCCTCCCCCACCTGCGCCAGCCTGTGAGGGCGGGGAGAATGTGCTGATCGAATAAAATCCCATAAACCAGAAATAGGTCGGGACATAATAACCGGACTCTGAAACATCCACCTTCAGCTCTTTCATCGCCTTCTGGACATTATCGCCAACACCAAGCGCTGTGCCGTAGATAAGCCAGATCCCCCACATATTCATATCATCGGGGCTGTACTTCCGGATCATGCTCATATCAGAGAGGAAGCGCCTGAATGCACTCCATTCGAGCTTCGTCTTATAGTAATCATCCTTCCAGTGACCAAAGAGGGTTGAGGGAAGTGCCACCGCAATCCCCGCCTGCACTGCCATAATGACACCAAGGACAATGGCAGCCAGCAGCGTCCCTTCGGTATCGGTTGCGAAGAGGAATGCCAGGATAACAATAAGAATATAGCCGATTGCGCCGAGGAGGAGAAGAGCAGGTGTCCCCCTTCCCTCCACGGCATAGGTTCCTGAGATCCGCTCATCAGTCCTCTTCATCAGGTCGTTTATGTTCTCCTTGAGCCGTATGGCTATATGCTCGTCTGCGGTGGACTTTTTCGCCCTCTCTGCAACTGCTTCGAAGTAGCCGGTATCAAGAACACCGGATTCATCTGAATTCAGGCTGATGAAGTTCATGACCCTCTGCTCATAGGAATCATCCCCTTCCTCTTCAAGAAGCCGGATTCTCACCCCTTTCTGATCCGGGTTCTCCTTGATCTCGATCTTCTTCTTCCTGTGGAGATCGAGGAGGGTTGCATAGAACCCGTTCTCATCTGACGCAAAGGCATCCTTGTTAAAGACCAGGTTCACCTGCCAGGGCGGCATCGTCTCATCGGGAACGGTACTTAAGTATTCTGGAACAGTGAACTCCTTCTCCCTTCCATAGAGCACATAAAGGATAAGAAGTAAAAACGGCGTCAGAACAACCAGGATCTTGCCGATCAACAGAAGAATCTCCGCAATAAAGAAGCCGAAGAGATAGGATTCATTTGCAGATTGTGTCTTCTCCAAAACCCCGTCGACATAGGTTTTGATCCCGGCAACAGAATCCACAGCATCCGGGCTCATCAAAAACTCAACCTCGATCCGCTCATTGGAAGGAGAACTGCCGGTGATGACGACCATCCCCTCGCCACGAGTCACCCCATAGGTTGGGGGGTGGGTAAAGACATCTGTAATTTTGTCGGAGATGAGCGTGATGGTAACATCCTTATAGGGGATATGCTCATCTGCAAACATCAGGTTGATATGCACCGCATCGTTGTCGTACTCAACCGGCGGCACCATCTGGTAGGTATACTCGACGATATACTCGCCCGGTGTGAAGTAGTTTGGATTGACAATGCCAACCTCATTTGGGTAGGCGAGATCAGAGACGAGCGAGCGGGCACGGGCATTATCCCCTTCAAAGAGATGAATACCACCGGTGCCTGTCTTCAGGTAGGCAACTGCCCCATCAGGGGCCGATCCTTCGATAAAGCGGATGTGGGGGTAGCCGGACTCTGCCTCTCCATAGATAAGAGCAGCATTCCAGTTGCGGTATAACATCCGATACTCCTGGGCGGAACGGACAGAATAGACATACCGCTCAGTGAGATCTCCATTCTCCTGCCAGGTAACCTCATATGACTCAACAATGAGATCCCCGCTATAATCGAATGCACCTGAAGGAAAGATCCCAATCACGCCAACAACAGAGAGGCCAAGCAGCAGGGTTCCCGCAAACAAGAGTGCAATCAGTCTCTTCTCTTCCATGAAGAAACCTCAGAACTCGATCTTCGGGACCTTTTCCAGATTTTCGTCCTGGAATTCGAGGTAATCGAGCTTGACCATCCCGATCATGTTCCCGACTATATTCGATGGAATTGTCTGGAGCATGGTGTTGAACTGCTGTGAGATGTTGTTGAAGGTATACCGGTGGCGGGCGATCTCATCTTCCAGCCCTTTGATCGAGCCCATCAGATCCTTCACCGTCTGGGAAGTCTTCAGATCAGGATAGTTCTCCATCACCGCAAAGAGGCGGCCAAGCACACTCCGCGACTCGGCTTCGATAGCATTGAGATCGCCAGCTCCTGCGGAACCGACACTTGCACGCATCTTCGTGACCGATTCAAGCGTGCTCTTCTCAAACTCTGCATAGCTCTTCACTGATCCAAGGAGTTGATCGATCATATCAAGCCGCTTCTTCATGGCGACTTTAATCTGGCCGAGTGTTGCCTCGGATGCGTTCTTCAGCCGATAGTATTTGTTGTAGATACTGACAAACCAGAGAACAAGGACGATGACAAGGATGACAAGTATCCCGCCGATAATGAGTTCAGGCATCTTCTTTCACCTGTACTGACATTGATCTGAAAGAATATATATCCTGATGCAAGCTGCCTGTTTTATTACCCGAAAAAACAGAAGAGCGGTATGAACGAGATCCCACAGGGGCCATTCTGCCAGAGCTGCGGCATGCCGATGAGCGAGCCGGAGCATTTTGGAACAGAAAAAGACGGAACGCAATCCATGGAGTATTGCTCTTACTGCTACCAGAACGGGGCATTTATTGATGAATCAATTACCCTCGAAGAGATGATTGAATTTTCTGCGCAGAAGATCGATGAGGCGGGCATTATGCCCTATGCAGAAGCTAAGGCGATGACCGGGGGGTTCCTTCCCGAACTGAAACGGTGGAGGAAGTAGACGGCCATTCATATTTATAAAAATCTGATAGAAAGAGCGTTTGGAATAAATCTACGCTCATTTATCCTTGTGTGCGTGATATTCAGGAAATGGCTCATGCAGCTGCGCCTGTGCTGGATCATATGTTGCAGGAGGTTCAATACCAAGATATTCCCTGTAGATACGCTCTTTATATTCAATTCCGATCTCATTAACCGCTGAAATAAAAGAGGTGTGTAAATGGTCAGCCATGTGAAGTTTGAATGATCTCGTATCCTTCCTTCACAAAATTTTTCTCATTTAACTTGATTGTTTGGAGAACTGAAGCCAATACTGCGTATCTCTTTGTTCCTTCCGGGGATCGTGTTCCTCCTGATATTTTTCGGTAGACAACATGTGGTCTGATGGCCCTTTCTGCCCGGTTATTCGTCCCTTCAACATCTGGATTTGTGACAAACACAAAGAGCTGATCGTGTCTCTTCAGTATTGATTGTGCAAACTTTTTACATCTCAACGTTGTATATTTCTGCCCCAATACTGTATGAAGGCGTTCAAGCAGACGCTGGACATCCTCATCTGTCCCTTTGTGGTCGAATGCATTTGCGCTGGCATACAGTTCTTTCATACCCCTATGGAGTGCCCTCCCCTCTTCACCACACAATGGAACCAACTCCTTTGAATCTCCGAGAATATGGAACCAGCAGAGTTGTTGAGGTCGGTTTCCTGTACATCGCTCGACCACATCATATGCTCGAAATCTATCATGGACATCAACACCATTTGGTTGTTCTCCAAGCACCTCGCATGGCACCTCATGCCCTCTTCCTTTCGCGATCCGATACAATGCCACTCCTTTCGTGACAAAGGCCCACATCCATCGTTTATCACCGCCCTCTCTCCATGAGGTCTCATCAATATACCGAACAGGTGCACTCCGGATCGCCTCTTCTAATTGAGCATAATACTCGCCAAACTCTTTTGCAATCATCGAACAGATATTGGACACTTCTCCTTCACTTATCCGAATCCCGCATAACTCATCAAGAATCTGAGGGATTGCCTCTTCAGTCAATCTCAATCCAATTTTCAACCAGACCACAACAAGCATGACATTCAGTCCCAGCCTTGCCTTTGGCAATGCCGTCGTGATCGGTTCCTCGACAATCTTCTTACAACATGAACAATATCGTCTGCATAGTGTGTATTCGATCACATCAGCCACAGGCACCGGGATATCCTCAATAACTCGGGTTCGTTTTTCCTGAATACTGCTCAATCTATCGTTACCACAGTTTGGGCAACAGGTCACATCTACAGTAACCGTCTTTGTGATATTGGTCGCTTTCTGTCTACACCGTCCTCTATGACCTGGTTGACCCCCTGGTTTTCGCTTAATGTGTTGTGGTGTGTCGGTAAGAGGATCAACTGCATGAGACGAGTCATCTGGTTGTAGTACGTATGATTTTCCATGTTTCACCCCCACATGTTTTGGGTGGCGGAGCTGGTATTCTGAGAATTGTTCCTGCAGGTGCTCATAAGCAGCACTGAGTTCTCTGTTTTTGGTCTCAAGAGTTGCGATCTGCTCTCGAAGTCTGGCATTCTCACGGTTAAGAGATGCAATAATGCACTTGCACTGTTCAAGAGGTATCTGCATCGTTGTCAACACCGATTATTACCAAAAAGACTGTTTTTCCGAGATGCTCTTTTGGGCAGTCGACTTTTGCACTGGTTCCAAATGGTTTGACAGTTCTGACATAGAACCCTTCGATGTTCTTGACGGTCAGCTCTGTTATTGCTTTCATGGGCACTTTCTTCATATGAGATATCTATTAGATATCTATAATATTTAAAACTACCGATTCGTAGTGTATAAGGTGATCTGAAGAATATGATGACAAAATGAAGGTCAATAAAAGAAGGAAGTGGACAGTGCTTCAGGTGACTGACCACTTACAGAGGTGTATGTACCAGCACCACCAATGGTGTCCCAGAACTCATCGCCTATTAAGACGACATCGTCATGCTTCATATCAAACCATCGGGCAGGGAAACTCCAGGAATACTTTTCACGTGAGCCATATGGATTGTAGGGCAATGCAAAATAGGCACCATCCACTACTTTTGGCTCCATACAATGAAGTTTAAGAATCTTTTCTTTGCTCACTTTCGTCTGGTCACTATTGGGAAGTGGTGCCTTTATTTCAAATGCATATCGTTTGTTTGCCACCCGATCTTCAACATAGAGATCACAGATCACAGGCACGGGGATTAATTCGCCTTTTCCCTGCTTGATGTAAGAGAACTCTTTCTCCCAATTCGGGGTTGTTCTCCCTTTATTTTTCTTCGAGTGTTCTAATGTGTTAAGAACTTCTGAAATACGATGGAGTTGACCCTCTGGAATTAACCCATCAATACGATGTTCCATTTTCGCATATCCGAGCCCATGTGTTGCCGCAACAACTGCAAGCTTTTCCCAGACTTTCCCAAAAGGAGTGACAAATCGTCTTTCAAAATGAGAACCTTTGAATATTTCATCAGGAACAAGCGCTGCATAGAGAGGTTTAGTGGAGAGATGCACATCCTTTAGAAAAGGATCTTTGTAAAGAACTTTCTCCAGGATACTATCCATTAATTCCTGAATGACTCCCTGAATAGCATCTTTCATCTCTTTTGATTCAACCATGTACAAACCCCATTCATATTTTCCGCCAGATAAAGATTGACTCAAAAAACTCGCCCGAACGCCTCCCGGTCCTCCGGTTTACATGACGTTCTATGATATTTTCCACTTCAACATCCAATGAGGCAGCGATATTACCATAGAGATCATCACTGTCATTGGCAACAACAATTAATCTGCCATCATCATGCATTGAACGGAGAATCCGCCGGAATACCTCTGCAATATCCTTCTGGTATGCTTCTTTTGCGGATCTGCTCTTTCCGTTGGCAGCAGGTCCGATCTCATGCACCCGTTTATCTTCAAGACCGAGGAGATTATATGCATACGCATGCTGCTCATGATAGTCGATCAATCCGACATACGGGGGACTTGTGATAACTCCGTGAACCTCAGGAAAATCGACCGTTCTGCAGTCATCATGATATACATCCACAGTCGCTTCAGTTCTCAGTAAATCAAATTCCGATAAACGCTTAATCGTATCGTTACTGTATCGTTTTAGAAATTTGAAGGCTTCCTGTGTTGGTTGGCAGATCCGATTGTGTTTATAGCATTTATATGGTTCAGTGACAGGTTTTTTTGGAAAATCCAGGTCAAAATGCGTTGTTAATCTCGCGGAACGGGCTGAACGGCAGAGGATTATTTTGAGCAGATCTTTGTACTGGTAATCACCGGATTCAATATAGTAGCGATAGGTGAGCAACTCCTCGCGTGCTTTTGGTGCAAACCATTTCTCAAGATATTCGTTATTTTCATCTGAAAGATAGGGGCCATGTGTACACTCAAACCACAACCGGCTTTGAGCTGAATCCACCTGGGTCGCAGATTGAACCTTATTCAGGATATCGAGGACTTCACGCTTCATCTGTGTAAGATCATACTGCTGTGTCTTTGCCCGTGCCAGAAGAACGTTGAATGCAGATATATCAAACCCAATTGAGTTTATTCCGAGCTCATGTGCCTGTACGAGCGTCGTTCCCGAGCCAGAGAACGGATCGAGAACAGTCTGTCCCCTGGAAAAATATTTTCTCAGAAAAATCTCAACAAGTTGCGGGATATACTTCCCAAGATATGGGTGAAGGCGATGAACATGTTTTGTCCGTTCCCTCTCGGGGAGATCCTTTTCAGTCCAGTTTAAATTCAGGCATTCAAGAGGGGTGTCAGGCGTCACATCATGGGCTCGGGTTGGAATCTGCTCAATAGTATAGATCTTAACACGTTTCTCTTCATTTGTGAGCGTAGATGAAACCATGGAAACACTTTCAATTTCATTAGTGGTGTCAGCCTTAGAAAAACATATTGATCTGGGTTACTCTGGCATTGAGAGAGGGAGAGAATCCCATTATCTCCCACCAATACCTTTTTCAACACCAACAGACGAGATCACCCTATGCCCCGACGTGAACCAATCGGCGTCATCCTGACAGCAGGATTACTCTTCCTCTTCTGGATTGTGCTCTCGGGGATTCTCGACTGGGTTCATATCACCATGGGGCTCATCTCTTCGCTCATAATCGCCTATATCTTCCCGATCATTACTATAGAGAAGAGAAACGGAGATATCATCAGGCTGGGATCATTCATGCTCTACCTGATTCCCTATTTAATCAGGCTCCAGTTTGAGATCATCAAGGCAAACATCGATGTCATCAGGATAATCCTCGACCCGGCTCTTCCGATATCACCTACCGTCAGAAAATTCAGGACCGGATTGAAGAGCGATGGTGCCCTGGCCACATTCGGAAACTCAATGACACTCACACCCGGAACCCTGACGATTGATATCAACCAGAGCGGCGAGAGTTATATTCATTATCTGACAACACCCGATGCTGAACAACAGAAGGCAACAGAGATTAGCAATGCCGTTCAAAGGCTTTTTGAAGGGAGGGGACTATGGAGACGATCCTGATCATAACATCAGTCATCATTGGCATATCAGCTCTCCTCTGCCTGTACCGAATAGCCCGGGGCCCGACCCTGCCTGACCGGATCATGGCGATCAACGTGATCGGAACAACAACTGCGGTCATGCTGGTCCTCATCGCCGTCCAGGTCGGCCAGCCCTTTGTGATTGATATTGCCCTCACCTATGCGATGCTCGGGTTTCTGGTGACCATCATCGCCTCTCGATACCTGACAACAGGGAGGATCTTCACATGATGCCAATCCCAATGATTGTACCTGCGCTACTGCTTCTTGCCGGGAGCTTTTTTTTTTAGTCGGCTCCATCGGGATCATCAGGTTTCCGGACTTCTTCTGCCGGCTCCATGCAGCAACAAAGTGCGATACCCTGGGGCAGACCTGTATACTCTTTGGAATAGCACTCTTTGAAGGATTCTCCCTTCTTTCAATAAAGGTGCTTGCAATCAGCATATTCTTCTTCATATCGAGCCCGACAGCCGCACAGACACTGACAAAAGCAGCATACCATTCGGGGATACTGCCCGGAAACCTGAGTGATGCAGATGAATATGCAGATGAGATGGAGGAAGAGCCATGATCTGGATATTAAATGGAGCGCTTCTCATCGCATTGATTGTCCTGGCACTCTGGGCACAGAGGAGCAGGGATCTCCTCGTGGCTGCGATGATCCTCTCGGTCTATTCCTTTCTGATGGCAATCATCTATGCACAATTAAACTCCCCGGATGTCGCTCTCACCGAAGCGGCAGTCGGTGCCGGTATCACAACCGTCCTCTTCATCCTTGCCATCCAGAAGACCAGCAGAATGGAAGAGGATACAGAGGACAGCCGGATCCAGATTGGGCCGCTCTGTGTGGTGCTGACAATAGGGGCAATTCTCGCGCTTGCCGCAGCAGGCATGCCCGCCTTTGGGAACCCCGACTCCCCCGGAGCAACCGTTACCGGCAATCTCTACCTTGAAGAGGGGATGGCGACAACAGGAGTCGCAAACATCGTCACTGCGATCCTCGCATACTATCGTTCATTTGATACGCTTGGTGAGATCACCGTGATCTTTGCAGTAGCAGTCGCAATTGTCGGGCTCTTTCTGAAGAATAGGAGGGAGGATGGAGCTGATGAATGACGATCTCATAGTGAGGACCATCACACGCCTGATGGTTCCATTCCTCCTCCTCTTCGGCTCATATGTTCTCCTGCATGGCCATTTCGGGGCAGGAGGCGGTTTTCAGGCGGGCATCATCATCACCAGTGCAATCATCTTCGCAGCCATTGCCGGGAATTTACAAGAGGTACATTCCATTCTCACCTACCGGAAACTCTTTGTATTCGGTGCCCTTGGAAGCATCGGTATCGTCATACTCGGCATCCTTGGTATTGTAACAGGCGGCAACTTCTTCCAGTACAGCCCGCTCCCTCTCCCCTTCGATACCGCCACCATCCATGCGATTGCGATCACCTGCGTTGAGATAGGGATCGGCATTGCGGTTATGGGGATGATGTTTCTCATCTTCCTTGCGATTGCAGGAGGTACAGAATGAGCATCCTTGATTCCGGGTTTATCCTGGGACATTACAACTACTGGGTGGCAATCATCCTGATCATGATCGGCCTCTACACCATGATGGCAAAGCGAAACCTGATCAAGAAGTTCATTGGTTTAAATATTATAGAAACAGCAATCTTCCTCTTCTATATCTCCCTTGGAGATGTCACCGGGGGTATCGCACCGATCTTTCAAAAAGAGAGCGGAGAGACCGTCGGGAACACCATCCTGTATGCAAATCCCCTCCCCTCTGCAATGATGCTCACCGCAATTGTTGTTGCCCTCTGCATGACCGCACTCGCCCTCAGTTTTGCTGTTCTGATCTACCGGCAGTATGGAACACTTGATGCACGGAAGCTGATGGAGGAGCTATGAACGGCATGTTTGTCCATCTCCCCATCCTGATCATTATGATCCCGTTTGCGGCGGCCTTCATCGGCCCCCCGATCGGTTTTCTCTTCAGAGGCTGTATCAGGCGGATCGTGCTTATTGCACTCTCTTTGAACCTTATCTGCTCGATTCTGCTCGCATTGCAGGTGCTTTCATCGGGACCATTTGACTACTATCTCTCAGGTGTTGCACCTCCGCTTGGAATCGCCCTCTATGCAGATTATCTCGGCGCCGTCATCTCGGTTCTGATATCCGGAATAGCGCTTGTTGCGGTCTCTTATTCTGCAGGCATCATCCCTGAACTGGGCGAGAGAAGAACTATCTTCTTCTATGTCCTGCTGCTGCTTGCCATCGGCGCTATGCAGGGGATTGTGTTTACTGCGGACATCTTTACCCTCTTTGTACTGTTTGAGATTCAGGCAATCTCCCTGTACGGGCTTGTCGCAATGAGGGGAGACGGAAAAGGCCTCCTCGCCGGATACAAATACCTCTTAATCGGCTCAGCAGGATCTGCCATGATCCTGATCGGGATTGGTTTTCTCTACATCAGCACTGGCACCCTGAACATGCACCTGATGGCAGAGCTCCTGCCCCCGGTATCCGGCTCCTATACAGTGCTTGCAGGCCTTGCACTTTTAATCGCAGGTCTCAGCACAAAGATCGGACTCTTTCCCCTCCATATCTGGATGCCGGAAGCATATGCCTATGGCCCGTCGATATTCCCGGTGATATCAACCATTGCCCTGAAAGTCGGGGTTGTTGCCATCATCAGGGTGGTGTACACGATATTTGGCCCCTCACTTGCAATCCAGACGATCCCCCTTGAATCAACGCTCGCACTCCTTGGAGCTGTGGCGATCATCATCTGTTCCATCCTCGCGATCCGGCAGATGGATATCAGGAAGATGTTTGCCTATTCATCTGGGGCAAATATCGGCTGCATCATGCTCGGTCTGGGGATTGCAACAGTTCCCGGTATTGAAGGAGCAATACTCCATATGATCACCCATGCAACGGCAAAAGCCGGCCTCTTCCTCTGTGCGGATGCTTTTTTGATTCAGGCAGGTATCAGATATGTTCATGAATTCAAAGGGCTTTCAAAAGCAATGCCCTATACAATGGCAGCATTTTCTATAGCAGCCATCTCGATGGTAGGGCTCCCCTTAACCGGCGGATTCATGAGCAAGATCACAATAGCCAGTGCAGCAATTGCAGATGGCATCACATACTATGCAGCCATCCTCCTCTTCTGGACACTGCTTTCTGCAGTATATTTCTATCGGATACTCAAAAATGCATATTTTCAGGAAGGGACACTCTCCAGTACCATCAGAGAGGCGCCGGTACGAGTGCTGATTCCGATTTTTATCATCTCCATAGCCACCATACTCCTTGGGTTCTTCGTCGAGAGCCCTATGGCACTTATCAGGCCGGCAGCTGAACTCCTGCTTGGGGGTGGAATATGACAGAGATCTATTCATGCATACCTGCAATTCCACTCTGCATTTCGCTCGGAGCGGCACTGATCATCGCATTGCTTGGAGAGCGGGTCCGCCATCTGAATGAAGGGGTGACTATCGCAGCAGCAGGGCTCAAGTTTCTCCTCATCACCCTCCTCTATACCTCGGTTGTGGGTGGTGCGATCTGGCTCTGGACTCCGGTCACCCTGTTGCCGGGAGTGCCGTTCTCACTGAAGATTGACCTGTTTGGGATCTACTTTGCACTCCTCTCATCACTCCTCTGGCTCGTCACCTCAGTCTATTCTATCGGATATATGCGTTCTCTCAACGAGCATGCACAGACCAGGTATTACGTATGCTTTGCAATCTGTGTGGCAGCAACAGTGGGGATTGCATTCTCCGGAAACCTGCTCACCTTCTTCATCTTCTATGAGATACTGACGCTGGCCACATACCCGCTTGTTGTCCATAGCCAGACAAAAGAGGCTCTCGCTGCCGGGAGAAAGTACCTCACCTACCTCCTGTCCGGTGGAGTTGTCTTTCTGTTTGCAATTCTCCTCACCTATACAACAACAGGCACCCTTGATTTTGTTAATGGAGGCATACTGAGCGGATCAGGCACAACAGAGTTTCTCAGGATACTCTTCTTCATCTTCCTGATCGGGGTTGGCGTCAAGACAGCGATCATGCCGCTCCATGGCTGGCTTCCTTCTGCCATGGTCGCCCCAACCCCGGTGAGTGCACTCCTTCATGCTGTTGCGGTCGTCAAGGCAGGAACATTCGGCCTTCTACGTGTCATCTTCTATATCTTTGGAGTCGACCTCTTCATGGAGATCGGGGTAGCTCCGATACTTGCTGTCATCGCCTCCTTTACCATCATCACCGCCTCACTGATGGCTCTATCACAGGATAACCTGAAGATGAGGCTGGCCTATTCGACAATCAGCCAGCTCTCCTATATTGTCCTTGGTGCCGCCCTTCTTGCACCCGCAGCCCTCGAAGGAGGGATCGCCCACCTGATGCACCAGGCGTTTATGAAGATTACCCTCTTCTTCTGTGCAGGTGCAATCTTTGTTGGAACCGGGAAGAAACTACTCTCAGAGATGCATGGAATGGCTGAAGAGATGCCGCTCACGTGGGCGGCATTCACCATCGGCGGGCTCGGGCTCATCGGCATCCCCTTAACCGCAGGATTCATCACAAAATGGTACCTCATCGGCGGTTCACTTGATGCAGGTCAGCCGGTCTTTGTCATTATCCTCTTAACAAGCGCCCTTCTGAATGCTGCGTATTTCCTTCCACCGATCTACCACGCATACTTCTCCTCACAAGAGAAGAAGGAGACACTGGAGAGGAGAGTCAGCTGGTGCATCAAGGCACCGATCATCGTCTGTGCCATCATCGTGATACTCCTTGGAACAATTCCCTATGCCCCATATTTCCCTCTCGAATCAGCACATGAGATTGTGCGCCAGATTCTCAGGATATAAATATTCAACCGGCATTCTGCCCGATGAGGAAGAGGATCAGGTACATCCCGAGAACTGAGGTGATGAGAAGGATCTCTGCTTCAAAAGAGGAGAGGTATGCCAGTTTTGTCCGGTATTTTGATGTAAATACGATATATCTCTCCTGAAAAGACCGATCTACCGTCTCAGTCGTCTCCCGGATGAGGGAGAGGAGATCAACTCCAATTGATCGTGAGAGTGTGAGGACTGCCGTTGTTGATCTGCCATACCAGGCATCCGGGGATAGAGCACCGGGGATCCTGTCCCTCCAGTGGAACCATCCAAAGGAGACGTACAGGAAGAAGAGGAGAATGCCCGCCAGTACCTCAAAGAGTGCAATTGAAACGGTATAGGAGGAATAGAGCCCGATTCCGCCGAAGCCGAGATAGCCGGAGAGATATGCCAGATCATCTGCATGGAAGGGCATCATCCCAACCGCAGGCATGATGAAGAAGATACCGATACCCGGAAGAATACCAAGGAGGATGATCGGAAGAGACAGGGCTGCCATACCAGCCATCACGGGAAGTGGCGTCACTCCGCTATAGCTGATATCGGCCTTTTTCTCACCAAAGAAGGTGAAGAGGAGGAGTTTTCCGGTTGAGGCAACGGTCCCCGCACAGGCGATGATGAAGATCGCTTCTGCCGGGAAGAGAAGCCAGCCTGCAATCTCCTGTGCATCCAGCAGGGCATGATGGATAAGTGCTTTGCTGATAAAGCCGTTAAAACCGGGGATGCCGGAGATGGCAAATACACCGATACCCATCGCAACAGCGGCAGCGGGCATTGTTCGCCAGAGTCCGCCCAGCCGGTACATGTTCAGCTCACCAGTCCTGAGGAAGACTGCGCCGACTGCCAGGAAGAGGAGAGCCTTGAAGAGGGCATGGTTCACCAGATGGTAGAGCCCGCCTGCAAATCCAAGTGCACCAGCTTCTCCAAGGTACAGCCCGCACCCGATACCAAGGATGATGAAACCCATCTGGCTGATGCTGTGATATGCAAGCATCCGCTTTGAGTCTGTCTGCATCAGGGCAAGAAATACCGCAAATAGCATCGTAATCAGGGCAATCCAGATAAGGAAAAGCCCGCTCTCTTGTATGAGCGAACCTGCTGCCGATAAACCTGTTGGGAAGAGGATAAAGAATGATGCGAGAAAGATCCCAAATGCACCCACCTTGATCATGACACCTGACAGAACGGCAGAGGCAGGGGTTGGAGCCACACTATGGGCATCGGGCAGCCAGATATGAACCGGGTACATGCCCGCCTTCACGCCAAACCCGAGGATCATACACGCGGCTATCAGGATTGCCTGGTATTCAGGGATGCCATAAGCCGGTACAACCGCAATGGAGCCTGTGGCAGCATTGAGGAGTGCGATTCCGGCAAGGATCAGAAAACCGCCGGAGATGCCAAGGAAGAGGTACTTCTTTGCAGCAGCCATCGATCTGGCAGTCTCCTCATGGGCGATCAGAACAAACGCCGAGAGGGTGAGGATCTCAAAGAAGAGATACAGGGTGAGAAAATCGCCGGAGATGAGGACACCAAGGTCTGCAGCAAGTGAGAGGAGCCAGAAGAAGTAGAACCGGTTCGTCCTCAACTCTTCTTTCAGATATCTGGTCGCATAGACCGAGGCGAGCATCCAGACGAATATCGAGATGAGAAGAACAGCATATGAAAGAGGATTGATGGAGAGCACTGGAGTATAGAAGAGAAAGCCATGCTCAAAGGAGATACTCGCCGTGAGATCTGGTATTTGAAGCGGAATAAGGATACCAACGAGCAGAAGCGTCAGGCTGGTGACAGAGACGACAGTCAGATCGCGAAGAGAAGGAGAGATCCGTCCGGAGATATACGAGAGAATTGCCCCGATGAAGGGAATGGCAATTGTCAGGAGGAGGAGAAATGCTGGTGATAATTCAGTGAAGGTCATTTGCATACACTCCCAGATACCTTATGCCGATCCGAACCTGTCTGGACAGACCCCACAATACGCCTGATATCGTTTTTGATGGGGAGACTCATAATGCTCTCTGTTGTACCCCCTCCATACCAGCCATATTCTCCCATCGAGATTATTCAATGAAAGTTTCGCCATATTCAAATAACCTGAAGGCAACCATACCGCTATGCGGATCCTGCTTGTAACCGGCACTCAGACAGAGGCGATTGTGAGAGAGGCGGCCGAAGATTCAGGCCATGACTGTGATGTTGCCATCGTTGGAGAGGTGGCATCGTTTATTTCTCCAAAGCGGCTCACGGAACTGATCCAAAATGACCGGTATGACTTTGTCATCGTCTCCGGGATGTGCACCGCAGACTTTTCTACCGTCGAAAAAGAGACAGGAGTCTTTGTCTTCCTTGGTCCCCGCCATGCCGCAGATCTCGGCATGATCCTCCCCGGTGTCGGCCAGATCCAGCTCTCCCGGACCATCCCGGCAGATGATCTGATAGCTGGCTTGAAGCGTGAAAAAGCGCTTTTGACCCTGAAGGAAATTGAGGATGCAGCTGATCCGGAATTCTACATCAGGGGGGTGAAGATAGGCGGTGGGAGCAGGATGAAGGTGGTTGCCGAGATCATGGATGCTCACCGTCATCAGGATATACGATCAGCGGTCCTCCACTTCTTCTCTTCTGGCGCAGACATCGTCGATCTCGGTTTCGGGTTCGATGCCACACCGGAGGATGTGGCTGCCACCTTCTCTCTTCTGAAAGGAATTGACGGACCGCTTGCAGCAGACACCCAGGATCCGGAGCTGATCAGAGCAGCACTTGAGAGAGCGGATCTCATCCTCTCGCTCCAGGAAGAGAATATTCCCCTGATCGGATCAGCAATCGCAGAGGCGGGTATTGCTGCGGTTGTCGTTCCCGGAGGAGCAGGGCTTGCTGCAAACTGTGCAGCTGCCAAAGCCTGCGGAATTGAGTGCATCATTGGAGATCCCCTCCTCCCTCCGGCCGGATCAGGACTGGTGAGGGCACTTGCAACAATGGCAGAGACAGAAATATCCTATCCTCTCTTCTTTGGCGCAGGAAACGTGGTAGAGCTTCTTGATGCAGACTCGCCCGGTGCCAATGCACTGCTTGCAGCAATGGCACAGGAGATGGGAGCATCCCTGATCTTCACCAGCGAACACTCGGATAAAACGCTTGGGTCAGTAGCAGAGATGAGAAAGGCATCGATGATGATGGCATTGATGGAGGGGCGGCCATATCCAAAAGATCTCGGCCTTGACCTATTCGTCATCAAGGAGAAGCACAGGCGGCAGGAACCACCTGTACTATATAAAACAATACATGAGGCTGGCACATCAGAAAAAGCGCTCACCTATGACCCATGCGGAAACTTCAGGATAGGAATTGAGGGGAAAGAGATCATTGCAGAAAGAAGGGGTGTTGCAATAAAATCAGAGGACTGGAGCTCGATCTTCTCGAGGATCGAGGAGAATGGATGGGTTTCACTCCTCGATCACGCTGCATATCTTGGCAAGGAACTCTATAAAGCAGAACTCGCCATCCGTTTCAACAGGAGTTTTGAACAGGATGGCGACTTCTGATCAGGGGCAATGGTATCTTCAGAAGATACCAAACCAGACAATGAATGAACTGATGACCAGAATGACCAGAATGACGATCAGGGCCTTGTAGAGGCAGCTGTGACAGATACTTCCAAAGCCGCCTTCGTGGCGCCTGAGGCACAACCTGCAGGGCCGGCCAGCCTTCATCTCAGGAGGATCTCTTTCATAGAGTCCCCGAATCTTCTTTTCCAGATGTGGGGAGTTATGAATCTGGTGCCATTCCTCTTCCGAGAGACCTATGAAGAGGTTACAGGTACTGCACTTGATCCAGATCTCATTATCAGAAGGCTGCTCTACATTGAGTGTCTGCTCGCCACACTCGGGACAGTGCAGTCGGTTGAAAACCATGGAGACTAGATGGAAGATTAACCATATAAAGGTGTGTATCTCTCAAAAAATGAGATCTCCATGCACCCGGAAGAACCAGCCTTTCACTCATCTCAATAACGACTCTTTATTTTCTTTGAGGTAGATTCTGAGTACGAACGGGGTTGGTGAAAGAAGATGATTAAAGAGAAGTATCTGGAGAGGCTGCTCGTCAAGCCGGGAAAAACAATCAGCCTCAAAGATTTTAATACAGGATGGGCACAGAGCGATGTACTCAGGGAGAAAGGCAAAAATGCAGTCAGGCAGCGTGCTGCCGAGATACTTGAAGAGAACAGGGCAGCCCTTGCAGAGGCGCAGGAGCTGCTCTGGGCAGACAAGCGGTACTCCATACTGGTGATTCTCCAGGGAATGGACACAGCAGGAAAAGACGGCACAATAAAGCATGTGATGTCGGGTGTGAACCCACAGGGCTGTCAGGTGATGAGTTTCGGTATCCCGACAAAATACGAGCTCGATCATACCTTCCTCTGGCGTTTCTGGAAAGCCATGCCCCGTCGAGGAGAAATCGGGATTTTTAACCGCTCCTACTATGAGGATGTGCTCGTCCCAAAAGTCCATCCGGTCATTCTGGAAGGGCAGAAGTTGCCACCGGGATATGGCTCTGATGCATTCTGGGAAGCGCGATATGAAGATATCAGGGCATTTGAACGGCACCATCGTGCAAACGGCACCATTATACTGAAATTCTTCCTCAACATCTCAAAGGAAGAGCAGAAAGAACGGCTTTTATCCAGACTGAAGACAGAGAATAAACAGTGGAAATTCTCCCTCTCAGATCTGTCTGAGCGGCAGTACTGGAGCCATTATCAGGCAGCATATGAAGAGGCGATGTTCCAGACAAGCTGTGATGATGCACCGTGGTATGTGATCCCGGCAGATTACAAGTGGGTCGCAAGGACTCTGGTTGCAGACATAATTGTCCGTACCATCAGCCGCCTTGACCTCAGGTACCCTGAAACATCAGCCGAACAGATGAAAGAAATAGAAAAAGCACGAATTCAACTTGAGGGTGAGTAGAGACCAGAAGAACACGAGCCTGTAAAGAGAGGATGCTGACGATGAGTCATAGAGAATTCCAAAAGAAACTATGGGATATTATCGAGCCGCAAGACACGGAGAGCCGGGAGAGCTATATCTTTGGGATCTTTATTACAGCCGTTATTCTCTTAAATATCGCGGCAATGGTCCTATCGAGTATATTGGAGATCCGTACCAAACACCCGATCACCTGAACCGTTCTCCTCCTGATCTCGTCATCGACTCTCTTCATCTTTACCATTGAGTATCTGATCAGGCTCTGGACATGCACAGCAGACCCGGAATATGCAAAACCGATCACCGGACGGCTCAAATGGGTGAAAACACCCTTTGCCCTCATCGATCTGCTGGTCATACTCCCGTATATTCTCCTGCCATTCACCGGCATCAATCTCACCGGGCTTGTGATCCTGAGGGTATTTCGGCTCTTTAAGCTGATACGCTATTCTGACTCGATCAACCTGATCATCAGGGTGGTTAAAGGGGAGAGGAATACGCTCATCACCACGTACCTTGTCCTCTTCATCGTCCTCATCGCAGCTGCCACTCTTATGTATGAGGTCGAATACCCGGCACAGCCTGAAGCGTTCTCGAATATCCCCGCCGCGATGTGGTGGGGTGTCATTACCCTGACGACAACAGGGTATGGTGACATCGTCCCGATCACCTCCCTCGGAAAGATGCTTGGAACCGTGATTGCACTCATCGGAATTGCCATCTTCGCACTTCCGGCAGGTATCCTTGCATCAGGTTTTTCCAAAGCTCTGGAGAAAGAGATCCATGAGGATGAAGAGTATCTCTGCCCCCATTGCAAACAGGAGATTAAAGGCAGGGATCTCTGGAAAAGGTAATTCTTAGATAATTTGGAGCGATCAGAAAGAGATCTCAGGCGGCTTTCTGCCGGCACCGCCTGATCTCCTCCATATAGGCACGTTCAGGCTGTAGTTCATAGGCTTTTTCAAATGAGGCGAGGGCCTCACCAAACCGATCAAGCGCAGCAAGAGCCTTCCCCTTCGCATACCAGAGCCTGTGGCGATCTGGTGCCGCATCCAGGGCACGCTCAAGTGATCTGAGTGCGTCTTCGTTTCGTCCAAGGCGGAGAAGGGCATTTGCATGTGACTGCCATGCAGAATGAAAACCCGGATCAAGTTCAAGCGCCCGCTCACTGGAGCGGGCAGCCTCATCAAATCTCCCAAGCTGGTGCAGGAGAACCGCACGGGCATTCCAGACAGGAGCACTCTTTGGATCAGTATCCAGAGATCGATCAAAGGAGGTTATGGCATCTGCAAACCTCCCCAGGCTACCGAGAATAGTGCCCCGGATATACCAGGCTCCCCCATCCCCGGGGGTGAGGGAGAGTGCCTGATCAAGTGAACGTAATGCCTCCTGATATTTTAGAAGCCGGTGAAGTGCAGTTCCCCTGAGAACCCAGGCATCCGCATAGGTATCATCAAGAGCAATCGCCTTATCAGCAGATGACAATGCATTTGGGAACCTACCGAGCCTGCCCTGGATGACGCCCCGGAGATACCATGCCTTCGCATCGTCCTGCCTCCCGGAGAGAGCCCGTTCAACAGAGAAAGAGGCATCATCATATTTTCCAACCTTGACAAGGAGCCGGGCATGCCCGTACCAGCCCTCCGGATCATCGGGATGCTCTTCAAGCCAGCAAGTACAATAGCGGAGTGCATCCTGATACCGTCCAACATGGTAGAGAGCAGATGCATAGCGGCGGAGAAGTTCGGGATCACGTTGGTCCTCATGAACTGCCCGTTCAAACCATGATACCGCCTCGCCATACCTGCCGAGATGGGAAAGTGTGGTGCCACACCTGTTGATAAGCGCAGGATCATCCTGCGAGAAATGAAGAGCCCGTCGATAGGCAGAGAAGGCTTCTTCATACCTGCCAAGACGGCAGAGGAGATCGCCCATACCGCTCCACCCATCGGGCTTCTCGGCTGAGACAGCCCTATCATATGCAGAGAGAGCAGCATCAGGTTGGCCTGCTGATGACAGGAGATCAGCATAGAGGAGGAGAATCTCAGGATCATCAGGTACCTCCTCGATCAGCTGATGAAGCAGATCAAGTGCTTCTGCTCCTCTTCCAACAGTAATCAGGGAAGTGGAGAGAGCATGGAGGGCAGCAGTTTTCAATGATGGATCATCATGTGGAGAATCAAGCAGGGGGATGGCTTCCTCATGCCTGCCAAGGCGGGAGAGGAGGATGCCACGCCGGACAGCAGTCTCTTCAGGTGCCCGTTCATAGGCGAGGAGCGCTTCATCCAGACGATCGAGCTCCTCAAGTACGGACCCATACAGTGACCAGACGGCCGGATCATCCGGGATCTCCAGAACCACCCGTGAGAGTATCGTCTGGGCCTCCTCAAATCGAGAGAGGGAAATCAGCGAGCGGGCGCTCCCGAGGAGAGAAGCATGATCAGATGGATCCTGGCGGAATGCTTCATCAAAGGAGCGAACCGCCTCATCATGCCTTCCAAGCGAAGAGAGCATATCGCCCCGCTTTCGTAAGATGGAGGGGGCAGGATCACCTGCCTCAATAAGGCGTTCATAAAGAACAAGGGCATCATCAGATCTCTGCAGGATGGCAAGGGTGTCGGCGGACTTTGCAAGCAGGATCGGATCATCGGGGACCTGGATAAGGGCACGCTGGTATACAGCATGAGCTTCCTCTCTCCTGTCTACTTCCAGAAGAGCATCGGCATAAAGCTCCAGAAGAGAGGTATCATCCGGAGCATGCGGCAATGCCTGCTCATATGCATCGACTGCATCCTGATATCGACCGGAACGGAACCGGCAGTCACCTATCTTCTTCCAGATGAGGGGACCTCCATCCGGAACACCAGCACAGGAACCCAGATATTTCTCTTCTGCTTCATCAAACCTGCCTGTCCGGAAGAGTGAATCGGCATGGAGCAGGTGCTGATCCGGCGAGAGGGTCTCGAGCTGATCAAAGGCTGTAACCGCTTCCTCAAAACGGCCAAGACGAGTGAGCAGACAGGCACGATCTCCAATCAGATCGGGATCATCAGGACTGATGCCAAGACCACGATCAAAAGAGGAGAGCGCCTCCTCATCCCGTCCAAGATGGGAGAGAACGATGCCACACCTTCGGAGGAGCGTGGGATCATCAGGTGAAAACCGGAGTGCCTGCTGAAAAGCGGAACCGGCTTCCTCATATCGGCCGAGACGACAGAGGATATCCCCCATCTCTCTCCATCCATCCGGCATATCAGGTGAAACACCCCTGCTATAGGCAGCAAGGGCATCATCTGGGTAACCGGCAGATACCAGAAGACCTGCATAGAGGAGAAGAATCTCCTGATCATCAGGTGTCTCATCGACCAGCTCCTGAAAAATGCCAACTGCTTCCTCCTCCATTCCGGTTGCCATAGAGGAGGTAGAGAGGGCTTTGGGTGCTGCCGGATGGGAAGAGAGCTTATCTGGGTTCAAGGAGAGGAGAGAGAATGCCTCCTCGTGACGGCCGGATTCAGAGAGCAGGACACCCCGCTGAATCGTGGTCTCATCAGGTATATGCTCATAGGCAAGAAGCGCCTCATCTGGGCGGTTGAGCAGTTCAAGGACAGTGCCCAGCATCTGCCAGATTCGTGGATCTCCGGGAATCTCATGAACCAGTTTTGAGAGTATCCCGTGAGCCTCCTCAAAACGTGAGAGGGAGATCAGGCATCGTGCACTCCCAAGCAGAGAGGCACTATCGGTGGGATCCAGACGGAGCGCTTCTTCAAAAGACGTGAGAGCCCCCTCATACCGCTCAAGCTTTTCGAGAAGATCACCGCGCCTCCTCCAGAGTGGTGCATCCGCGGCTCCCCCCTCAGTGAGTCGATCATAGAGGGCAAGAGCCTCCGTCTCCCTGTTCAGAAGGGCAAGAGTATCGCCGGATTTTAAGAGGAGAGCAGGATCATCCGGAGATGCCAGAAGTGCATGCTCAAATACAGTGTATGCCTCCTCGCTTCTCTGAACCTCCAGAAGGGCATCACCATACAATTCAAGCAGGATGGGATCATCGGGTGCAGACAAGAGGGCTCTCTCATACCCGGTGATCGCCTCTTCGTATCTCCCCATGAAGAACCGGCAGCTGCCAATCTTTTGCCATATGGCGGAATCGTCATCCGCATCATCAAGAGATGCACAATATGCCTCTTCGGCCCGATCAAATCTGCCTGTCCGGAAGAGGGCTTCGGCATGGAGCAGATGCTGATCGGGGGCAAGGGTGTCGAGCTGAGCGAAAGCATCCAGTGCCTCATCATAGCGCTCAAGAAGCGTGAGCAGACGGGCACGCTCTCCGAACAGATCAGGATCATCAGGACTGAGTGACGATGCATGGTCAAGATAACTGAGCGCCTCATCGTACCGTTTCAGCTGAGAGAGAAGCTTCCCTGACTGAAAGAGCAGAACGGCATTGTCGGGATCTAGTGCGATCGAACGCTCAAATGAATCGACTGCCTCTTCAGCACGGTTCAGTGAGAGAAGAGCTGACGCATGATCGGACCAGACAGACGGCTGATCCGGATTCAGAGCGAGGGAACGATCAAACGACGTGACTGCGGCTTCATGATGGCCAAGCGAAAGGAGTGCACGGCCATGATCACGCCAGACAGAAGAATTACTCTCATCCAGAGCGAGAAAACGATCGAACGACGTGACTGCCTCCTCATGGCGGCCAAGTGAATAAAGCGCAGAACCACGATCACGCCAGACAGAAGAGTCACTCTCATCCAGAGCGAGAAAACGATCGAACGAAGAGACGGCGTCCTCATAATGGCCAAGCGAAAAGAGGAGAGAACCACGGAGCTTCCAGTAGAAGGGATCATTCTGCGTATCTCCGTTGATTCTGTCAACTGCCGACAGAGATTCCTGATATCTACACAACCGGTGGAGGAGCGCCGCATACTCAAAAAGTGCCTCGTTATTTTCCGGATCAATCTTCAGTAATTCTTCAAGTGATTGGACTGCGGCTTCATCCTGGTGGAGGGCGATCTGGGCACGTGACCGATTGAGCCAGACGCCTGGATCAGTGATGCCTGCTTCGATAATCTCATCAAACGCAATCTGGGCTTCCCGGTACCGTTCAAGGCGGAGGAGGAGGGGGGCAAGCCGCAGACGCACTGTAGAATCCTGTGGGCGGAGAGTACGAACCCGTTCATATGAAGAGACAGCCTCTTTGTATCGGCCAAGAGCCTCCAGTGCAGATCCACGGTAGAGAAGAACTGTCGTGTTATCAGGATGTGTATCCAGTATCTTTTCAAATGCCTCCAGAGCCTCCTGATATCGCTCTGATTCCATGAGAAGCTTTCCCTTTCCAAGATTTGCTTTCAGATCAGATGGATTGAGTGAAAGCGTCTGCTCAAGAGAGGCAAGCGATCCATCGGTTTTGCCAAGATGATTCAGTGCCAGTGCACGAAGTGACCAGCAGTCGGGATCATCATCACGAATGGCAATTGCATGATCCAGAGAAGTAAGAGCATCCTGATTCCGGCCAAGTGCAAGGGCAGCTGATCCGCTGTTCAACCATGCTTCATAATAATCAGGTCGGTCTTCGAGAACCTTCGCATATGCATCAAGTGCTTCCTCATTACGTCCCTGAATCTGGAGAAGCGTCGCCTTTGAAAACCAGGCATCTGTATCATGTGGGTTCTGCCTAAGTGCAGTATCAAGTGACTTGAGAGCCTCCTCATAACGGCCAAGATTCCAGAGGCATACGCCGTGCCTTCTCCAGACGGCCCCGGTTTCAGGATACAGAATATCAGCAGACTCGTCATCCCCGCCATTACGAAAGAGCGGGAGAGCCCGTTCATAGCTCTCGATCGCGTCATCATATCGCCAGAGTTTATCCAGTGCTATTCCACGGAGGAACCAGGCGACAGGATCCTGTTGATTGAACGTGATCGCTTTCTCATATGAGATGACTGCATCATCAAATTGGGAGAGACGGCACTGGATGGCACCTTTCATGCACCAGATCTCCGAAACACTGAACGCTGAATCAGCTACATCATCCGTGGCCAGTCTGAGTGCCTCGTCAAATGAATGAAGCGCTTCATCAAAACGGAAGAGACGATAGAGGCAGACACCCTGTAAAAACCAGGCTTTTCCAGAAGAAGGATCGATGACAAGTACCCGGCCAAAGAGTGTTATTGCATCTTCATATTGTTTCTCTGAGAGGAGATATTCACCCATAGAGAGAAGATCAGGGAGATCATCGAGATGGCTGGACTGGTTCAGGATACCAATGGCCCGGTCGGTTTTTCCAAGCCCAAGGAGAGCAAAGGCATATCTCCGTCTGGTATCCCGGTCACCGGATTGAATTGCAAGTGCTTTTTCAAAGGAATCAGCTGCATCCTGAAATTCACGGAGCAAAAGTGAAGCAATCCCTTTCCCCTTCCATGCGGGAAAGCTATCAGGATGTATCTGGAGTGCCGTAGAAAAAGACCGTATGGCACCCCGGAGATACCATACACCCGTATCATCGGGATAATGCAACTGCATGCCTCCGGACTCTCCATTTTGATCAGCTTCAGACAACCGGCAGAGGATCATTCCTCTCATACACCAGAGACCCGCATCACCGGTGTCAAGGGCTGTCAGCCTGTCGATGAGATCGAGAGCTTCAGGATACATCCCTTCCGAGAGCAGCCCATTCACCATCTTTTTCAGATCAGGGAGAGCATCCGGGTGAAGTGACAGCTTCAGCACTCGTATTGCATCGTCTGTTCTCCCCATTGCAAGGAGCGCAGATGCAGATGCCTGGCGAACCTCCGGATCATCTGCACGAATGGCGAGGGCTTCTTTATAGGCGAGGATAGCCTCCGGATAGTTCTTCATCCGGATATATGCATCACCTTTACCAACCCAGGCTTCATGGTATCCTGAGTCAATCGCAAGGGCATCATCAAAGAGACGCAGCGCATCTTCCAGATCTCCTCTTGCCAAAAGAGTGCGGGCCAAACGGACAAAACCGTCTGCCTCCTCCTGTTTATTCGGCTCAGGCTCCCGTTTCCAGATTTCCATTAGACCTCAGTCCGGAGATACCACATTCTTCTTCTGTTCCCTTCATCCTATTGGTATTTTCTATGAAATTAGCATATTGATGCTATTCTCCATATAGAGGTTGCAGGAAGACTATAAATAAAAGACGACATGAGTCAGGAACCGAAATAAAATACCATAGGATAAATCCTTTGCGTATTTTTCACACAAGTTTTAAATAGAAAAATGAAGAGGATTACCCATACTGAGCCTGAAGGTGGCATGTTCCTGATGGCGACACTTCCGGAAGGCGTCTCTTCAATGGAACTCTTTTCAGAGGGTGTGAAGGCAGGGGTTGCCATCCTTCCGGGTGTCCCGTTTTATCCTGAGGGAGGAGGGGAGGATACGATCAGGATCAACTTCTCAAGCCCCTCGGCTGAAGAGATCGATCTCGGGATGGAGCGGCTTGGAACAGCGCTCAGATCGCTTTAGGGAAGATACCGCCTGATCCCGGCCGACTGGAAGAGGATGAGTGCAGACACCCCAAGTACCACCAGGAAGAGCACGGTGAAGGCCTCATCCGGTGCGTAGATCGTCAGGGTGGCTCCTGCAACGATCGGTCCCACTGCCCCGCCTATACTCTGTACTGTATGCAGAAATGCACTCGCTGTTGCAGTATTTCCCGGTGGTGCCGAGGCAACGACGATCATGTTGTCTATGGTGAGCAGAATTGACATGCCAGCAGAGAAGATCATCCAGATACAGGCGATGAGAAGCGGTGTTGTCGGGAAGATGAAGAAGATCCCACATCCGAGAAGGAGAAATACCGATCCCAGAATGAAAGGAAGAACAACACCTTTTTTTGCGACGATATACCCGGCAAGCGGACCTGAGATCATATCAGTCAGGGATCCCGGCATCAGGAGAATCCCCACATATATCGCGGAGAGGGCAAGGCCGGCAGGAGATGAGATCAGGTAGGGCATCACCTGAAGAAGGATGAAGAATGAGAAGACGACCAGGAAGGCATTGATGGTGATGGCCGGGAATGGGGCTTCACGTATCATCCCCAGATCGAGGAGTGGGGATTTCGTCTTTTTCTCATGCCTGAGAAATAACAACAGACAGGTGAGTGATACGAGCGTTGAGAGCCAGACAAGGAGCGAGGTGATACCAACAAGTCCAAGCCATGTTATCGCAAGCATCCCCGAGAGGATCGAGAGCGCAAAGAGTATCATCCCAATGAGATCAATTGCGGCTTTCTTCCGCTCTCCATGATCAGGGATGATGAACCATGCTGAGATTATCAGAAGGAGAACTATCGGCATCATCACCAAAAAACAGGCACGCCACCCGATATGCTCGATAATAAACGCCCCTGACATGATCCCAAGAAAGCTCCCCGCCCCATAGGTTGCGGCAAGAACACCGATTGCGGTTGCCATCCATTCCACAGGTGTCTCTTCGGCAACAAGGGCATAAGCGAGGGGCGCAATTGCAAGCCCGAGCCCCTGAAGCATACGGGAGAAGAGGAGAACTGGCATATCAGCAGCAAATCCTGCCATCGCAACTCCGACTCCATAGATGATCAGGCAGGCGAGCATGATCCGGCGCTTGCCGAGGATGTCACCAAGCGATCCGACGGCAAGGAGAAGCACAGCACCAACAAGCATGACACTCGGGAGAATCCAGGCGATGATCACAGAAGAAACACCAAACTCTTCTTCGATCCCAGGAAACGCAGCGATGATCATCGCTTCTGTTGCCATCACTGTTGCAATGATGAAACCAAGGAGAATTAAAAGACGGTGATAGCGTTTCAACCCGAACATGAGAGTGATCATATCAACCCGGAAAACCATGAATCTATATGGATCATCAGTCCCCCGCATCCCACCGCAATGCCTGGAACGCTGAGTACCGGGTACGGGGGAAACTTTATGGCGGAGCGCCGTTTCCACTCCCGGATCTATCACAAGGGAGCCGTGTACTTGATATCGGGTGTGGGAACGGGAAACATCATGCCGCAATGGCGGCGCGTGGATGGAAGGTTGTCGGGATCGATCATGCGGAAGAGGCAATCCGGCTCTGCCAGGAGAGATCTCAGCTGATGATAGGAGATGCCTGCACACTCCCCTTCAAAGACCGGACATTTCATGTGATCATCGGGATCCATATCCTTGGCCATCTCACAGAGCAGATGCATCCCCTGCTGATCAATGAAGCCTTTCGTACATTACAAGCCGGGGGTATATTTCAGTGCACGGTCTTTTCCAGAAGGGATATGCGGTGCGGAAAAGGAGAAGAGGTACTCCCGTTTACGTACCTGAGGCGGGGTATCATCACCCGATATTTCACAGAAGAGGAGCTTATTGAAATGAAAGGGCCATTTCAGGAGGCAATAGTCTCACTCGATAACCACCGGGTCCGTTTCTCCGGGGAGTGGTATGCCAGGGAGTACATAATGTGCACATATATAAAAAAATAAAAAAATAAAATTTAAAAATCTATTGGATAAATGTCTTGCTGATCCAGATTCATACGAGGATGGCATCTATCATCAGGCTGCCTTCAGATCATCAGAAGTCTCAGGCTGGAGATATATTATCGCAGAACAGGGTACACCACCCATCCCGCCAAAGACACGGGCAGAAGAAGAGCTCGATAGCCTGATCGAGTTGCATGACTTATTCTTCCACACCATAAAGAACTGACTGGATTCGGCTCAACACCTTTTTTTTGATCAGACGGGATGGCGGTAGATGACTGCGGTTGCGTTATCTGTTGTGACCATCAGCACTTTCTGCATTAATCGATGAAGAATATCGGCAGGATCCAGACGGAGCGATTCGCAGACGAGAAGATCTTCATCCAGATGTTCATAAAAACCATCAGTTGCCAGCAGGAGAACATCACCCGGATGCAGGACATCCATTGTCGAGGTGACGATAAAATCACCACCGATACTCCGTGTAATATAGGATCTGAGCGGGTGATGAATGATCTCGCAGGGATCAAGAAGCCCCCGTTCAACCATATCGGCGACGAGGGAGTGATCGCGGGTTACCGAAATAACCTGCCCGGAGAGATGGTATGCACGTGAGTCACCGGTATGGGCAATGATTGCGACCCCGCGCCTGATTATGGCTGCAACAAGAGTTGTACCCATCCCCTTTGCATCTCCGACAGCTGCCTCTTTTACTGCGCAATCGGCAGCTGCAAACCCTTCACGAAGGATCTGATGACATTCATCATTTCTCATTCCGGCTGTGTATTTTTCAGATATAAAATCCTTCAGCGTCGATATGGCAAGTGATGATGCCTGATCCCCGGCCCGATGACCACCGATGCCGTCAGCCACCGCAATCAGGTACCCGGATGATAGCGTTAGGACAGTATATGAGTCCTCATTTACCTTTCTACCCCCCCGGCACGTGATTCCGGCAATCTCTCTTCCGACCGTCACCATCTGCCCGATCATATCTACATCCCTGCCACTTGAAAAAGCATTCAAATCTTTAGTACAGTTAAATCGCAGGCAAGGTTACTTCAATCTTTCTTATCAGATATGATAAGAGAGGCATGAAGTACTGATTTCACAGCATCCATCCCATTATCAAGGTACAGGGCGCCGATCAAAGCCTCATAACATTCTGCAAGCACCCGGCCAGACGTCCAGATCTCCATCTGCCTCTCGCCCTTCCCCCAACGGACATATGAGGAGAGATCAAGAGATTCTGCGGCATTTCTAAGCCGAAGCATATTTACAGCGTTAATCTTTTTGTTCGTTATCGTGCCTTTATCGGATTCACCAGCATCAATGATGGCCTCAAGAACGGCGAGATCAATAACCGCATCTCCAAGGACAGCGAGTGCATCCATATGGTCATCTGCATCGATCCCAGCCTCACGTGCATATGCGGATCTGGTGAGGGCACGAGTGAGAAGAGCAGGATTGTGAAACATGCAACCAAGTGCTTCTTCAAGGGATCTCATGCATCACCATAGAGATTGATCATCCGTATCAGATCCGAAAACCCGGTGAACTCCATCTCAAGCACTCCGGCACGGGTCATCCCCATACTCGTCTCGGCATCCGCAGTCAGGCATTCAGGTCCCCGGAGAACCCGTCTTGCAGTACCATCCAGAGAGAGTATTGATTCAGCCTCGGGAAGATGGACAAACGAGCGTCCGGGTATGATCACAGTATCGGCAAGGCAACGAAGATCGACTGTCCGGAGATCGTCAGCGGTGATCAGGCAGGCGATCTCCTTGTCAACAGCGACCACATTGCCACCACCGCAGCTCTGAAGAATATCGCGGATAAACGGAGCCGCAACACTCCCGGTGATCACCGTTGCCGATCCACTGACCCGTGGAAGCCTGGCAAGGAGATCAGGCTCATTTCGGATGGCAAACGGGGATCCAAACTCCGGGTCAAAGACCGGGGTGCCTGAAACCTTCATCGAACAGTTCGATGCGACAGACCTGATCATCTCCGCAAACTCGTCCACCGTCTGGACAGGATGATCGGGTATGATCGGTGCATTCCCAAGGATAAGACCCTGCTCTGTTGCATTGGCAAACCGCATCAGGATATGCCCTTTCACCCCTATCTCCTGAAGCCACCGGCATGTCTCTTCCAGAACCGCCCCGTCATTAACACCGGGAAGAATGACAGATGCCGCATAGACATCGATCCTTGTTGCCAGACGTTTGAGAAGTTCAAGCGATGCTTCCGGTGTCGGATCGTGCATATACTCTCTTCTCAAGTCAGGATCAGATGCAAACACCGTAAACGAGATCTCTCTGAGACCGCAATCGATCAGGAGATCTGCTATCTCCGGATCATCAAAGCCCTTCCCGCTCGTATAGCCGATATGAAGAGGGACTTCTAGACTGGAAAGGAGTTCAATGAGATCGATAAATTCAGGATAACAGCTGGGATCCCCGCCCCCGCTGATCGTAATCCGGGTGATATCTCCCCTGACAGACTGGATATCCGCAAGAACTGAATCTGCCACCTCGCGAAGCGGCTTGAAACCGGAGTACTCCTCTTTCACGCCGCGGCTGCAATAATCACACCCCTTCATAAAAGGGAGGCAGTATCGGCAGCCAAATGGCGGGATCTCTTTCTTGCCCGTATGCCTGAAGTAACAGTACGAACAGAACCCACGGCAATCAAGTCCCGGGCGGCCGCCGATATCAACCGTCAGCTGAACCATTCAATACCGTTTGGTTCAGGAGGTAATAATCACTGTCGATTGCCGAGGATGAGACGCGAGAGCAGCCCCTGCCTGAGGAGTATCGCCGCCTCCTCACAGGACTCATGACAGCAGTAACACCGGATGCATTGGGAGAGATTGATTTCTGCCCATCTCCCATGAAGAGAGGCAGCTTTCACCGGGCAGATCCTGACGCATGCACCGCACCCGATACAGGCAGAAGAGAGAATCTCCGGATAGGGGAGAAGAAAACGGCTTCCTCTCTGGAAACGGGCCAGCACCTTTCGGGAGAGTTTCATCAGGAGTCCTGCAGGACGGGTGGTATCCGGGAGGCGGAAGGGAGCTATCGTGAGGAGAGCGGGATCATCACCAACAATAACCGGATCTCCTTCAATCAGACCACGTTCCTCTGCGAGAGAGAGTGTCGGAACAGTATCCCCCGGAATCCCGATGATCCGGCAGGCAACAGAATCAAGTGCATGAGGGTTCCGGGACGCAAGAATCAGCCCGACAGGCGCCGGAGTTCCCGAGAGAGGACCGTTTCCCTCCAT
>DAJQ01000001.1:0-31494 GCA_002496395.1 Methanocorpusculaceae archaeon UBA456 | reverse complement strand
CGCATCCATCAGGTGAAGAACCGGGACGACTGCACCATGCAGGTCAAGAAGCATATCTGAAAAGCTATCTGCATCAGGGAACCGTGAATGAAAGGCGGATTTTTCATGTCCCGGGACGACCCCGAAGAGGTTCTTCACCGCCCCGGTATAGGTCGTCAGAAGATGGGTCTTTGGTTTTGAGAGTGAGATGATAGCATCTGCCTCAACGGCCGGGGTGATGACGAGAAAACGCCTGACCACTTTACCATCCGGAGATGAAACAGATGTATGAGAGACATTCATATTCAGCATAATACCGGGGATCGATGCAAGTGGAGCATATCCGGATCGCTCATATGCCCTCTTCAAAGCAGCCGGAGTATACCGGGTGCCGGCACCGGGACTGTCGCCGATCAGAACATGGCACCCGTGAGCGGTCAGAATGCGGGCAATGGATCCGACAACAGATGGATGAGTGGTAACTGCTTTTATTGGATCGGTACCTGCGAGAAGATTTGGCTTGAGGAGAACCGTCATCCCGGGAGAGACAAATGAACCGATACCTCCCAGATGATTGATCGCCTGCACCACCGCTGCATCCACTTCTGCCTCATCATAGGTGGAACAGAGGGCAGATGAGACGGTTGCAGTCATAAAAAAGGTGTTTAGATATACCGTGGCTTCATCGAGAGAAGCTTCTGGGTATAGAGCGGCCTGAAGGGCATTCCTCGTGTCTCTGAACGGACGGCCACCATCAGATCTTCGACAGTGAGCTGCTCCTTATATGGCTTTTTGGGATCGGATTTAGACCGGATTGTCACGGTCAATACACCGGATTCTTCCTCCTGATCCCCGACAACAGCCACAAAAGGCACCCAGTCCATGCCTGCCTCGCGGATCTTCTTGCCGACTGACTCTTCCCGATCATCGAGATCAGTCCGGATATCCGCTCCATTTAATGCAGAGGCAACCTTCGCGGCAAAATCATTATTCCTGCTTGAGACGGGGAGAACACGAACCTGGGTCGGAGCAAGCCAGACAGGGAATGAAGGCACCTTCATCTTTGCGGTTCCCTCCAGCATTGCACAGATCACCCGTTCTATTGATCCGGTTGGCGAACAGTGCAGGATCGGGGGATGGACAACATTGCCATCCCGGTCAATATAGGAGATACCGAACCGATCTGCACTCTCAACATCAATCTGGACCGTTGGGTTCTCTATGGGGCGATCCTGGCTGTCGATGGCTGCAAGATCGATCTTTGCCACCCAGTAATGAACACGATCAGAGAGGATCTCAACCAGGATCGGCCTACCCGAGATCTTCGCAACCTGCTTTACCCAGTCTGCATGCTCTTCATAGAAGTCACGGGTACACCGGAATGCGCCTTCAAGCGGCGTTCCAAGATCCTCACCACTCTTCCATCCCATTAAAAGCTGTTCTTCAAAACAGGAGAGGGCGTTCTCCATATTCTTCGTGAGCGTATGCATATCCGGCATCGTAAAGGTACGGAGCCGCTTTAACCCGATCACCTCTCCCTTCTGCTCATGGCGGAATGAGTAGGTGGAGAGCTCATACATCTTCATCGGAAGATTGTTTGGAGAGATATGCATATCATGCATAATTGAGAACATGCCGAAGCATGCGGCGAACCGGAGCATCATATTCCGGTTATTCGACTTAAAGCGATACTGCCGCTCACCAAATTTCCCTGCATGCTCAAAGATAGCAGGATCGCCGAGATCATACATCACCGGCGTCTCTACCGGAGATCCGCCGTACTCAAGAACTGTCCTGAGGCAGTAGTCTCCCAAAAGATCACGGATCAACTTACCCCGCGGCATCCACCTGAGATTCCCGACATCAGATTTTGCCTCGTAATCGACGAGCTCCTTTGCCCGCATCAGCTCCACGTGAATAGGATCTCCGCCGGTTGGGACAGCAGATCCCGTCTCCTTCTCTATCAGGCGGCTGAAGTTTGAGCCATCGATAAACTCACTGACATCCTTCTTCTCACCATCTGGAGTGAGAACGAACCATTCATGGGAAATTTCCTTCTTTGCCGGGGCATTCTCTGATCCTCCGGGGATAAAAGTCCGGGAGAGTTCGGAGAGCGGGTGCCCTTTACAGGAGAGTTTGAATGATTTATACCACCCAAACGGAGCCCGTTTCACCTCAAGCCTCCCCTGAAGGCTCTCTTCAAGGGCTTTTAAAGCCGCTACGGCCTGTTTCGGTTGGGCGAGATCATGTGAGAGATGGGCATAGGGGTAGATCATCACCCGCGATGAACCCACCTTCTCAGCAGTTCTCAGGATCTCATCTGCCGCCTGCCTGACGACATCCATGATATCCTCCTCATCAACCGACTCAACTGCACAGAATGCAGCAATGGCTTCAGTGAGGGAATCTTTATCGATTATATCCTCCTCTGCCACTACTGTCTTTTTCTGTGCCTCATACTCAATAAAATCCGAATGTATCAGAAGAAGCCGCATTATTAACCTTCCCAAATCCAGTACGTATGCGTATCAATTAGTTATATAATAATTCAGTCAGGCCGTTTGTTCCCTGCATACCGGGAGAGCGTTGCCTGCCGCTGATCCATATATTTGGCATCAGGTTTTTTGTCATACGGGGTTGCCGCGCGTTCGGTGGTATAGAAAACCAGCTGTCCGATGGGCATTCCCGCATAGACCCTGACCGGCCGGACATTCACATTGCACATCTCTAGTGTGATAGTGCCGCGGAATCCGGCATCGATCCAGCCCCCGGTCTGATGGAGTTCAACACCGAACCTGGCGATACTGCTCTTGCCTTCAATAGAAGCAACAATATTGTCGGGAAGACCAATCACTTCAAGTGTCTCGGCGAGGACAAACATTCCCGGCAGGATATCAAAATAATCGGCAACGGTCTCCTCAGTCTCAGATTCGATACTCTTTTTGTCATAGGGATCGATAACAGCATCTCCCGGACGGTACCAGACAAAATGGTTACCAAGCCGGATATCAAGAGAGTTTGGTTGAACCAGCTCAGGATTGTACGGGTCAATCAGAATATGCCCACGATTGATCCGATCGCTGATCTCCCAGTCAACAAGAATCATCACTCTTTTGTGGCACCTGATCAGACTTATCGCTTCCTTCTGGATTGTCAAGGTGCCACTCGGTTCTCCTCAAAAGACCATGAAGAGTACTCGCCTCGCGGGCAGTCAACAGGGTTCTTCCGAGGATTCGCCTCACCAGAAGCAGGGTTGTTGCCCGTTTTTCAGGAGGGTGGGAGATCCGATCGAGAAATGAACTGATATGAGAAAAGAGGTAATCCATCTCAAACCGTGATGCAAGCTGGTATTCGCCCCGGGGAAGATTCGCCAGCTCATAACAGAGGATGCCGACTGCATGAGAGATATTGATGATCGGGTAGATCTCTGAAGTCGGAATCGTGCAGATGAGATCGGCCTTTGATATCTCCTCGTTATTCAGCCCCCAGTTCTCTCGTCCAAACAGAATGGAGACCCGGCCATTGATCGGGGCTATGATATCACGGAGCTCAGCAGGGGAGTAAAACGGCATCCGCATCGGGTTTGTCACCGACTTTCCCAGTGTACCGGTGGTGGCGATTGTTACCGCACTCCTCTCAAACACCTCTTCAAGGGTGATTCTTTCTGCAGATTCCAGCACATCACGGGCATGTGAAGCGCGGGCTTTTGCCTCATTCCCAAGTTCACAGGATTTGATGAGAACAAGATTTGTAAAACCGAAGTTCTTCATCACCCGTGCTGCAAATCCGACGTTGCCCTCATAGAGGGGTTCGACGAGGACGATATCAACCTCGGGCATCCTTTACCGGACCGCCCTGACCGTTGCCTTCAGCGCCTCGATCCCCGCCTCGTACACGGCATTCCCGACGATGATGGTATCTGCATACCCGCTCATCTCGGCGGCACGCTCAGCACTGTTGATCCCGCCACCATAGAAGAGCCGGGCATCGGTGATCGCCTCTGAAGCTGCTTTAACGACAGCCGGATCCCCATAGGTGCCGGAATACTCGATATAGACGACCGGGAACCGGAAGTATTGATCTGCAACAGCAGCATATGCGGCAACATCGGCAGGAGCGAGAGTGCAATCAGATCCGGTCACTTTTGCAACAGAAGAATCAGGATTTAAGACAATATATGCCTCAGGCACGACCCGCGACCAGTCAATTGGATAATCCCGGACCCAGGCCTCGTGCTGGCCGACGATCCAGCGGGGATGAGAGGCATTCAGGACGCTCGGGACAAAGACGAGATCCATGCCATCAAACCGTGCGCCACCGGGATCAGCTGGTTCAACAACGATCGGAAGGTTATAATCCCGTACACAATCGTACAGAACAGCCAGCTTCTCAGGGGTGACATCGAGTGTTCCTGAGAGCATCAGTGCATCAGTTCCGCTTGTTGCAACCATCTCTATCGCAGACCTGTCCAGGGAGCGATCGGGATCCAGCTTTGTAATATGAACCCATTTCTTCCAGCTCATGGTTTTGCCGCCTGTTTTTTTAGTGATGCCAGCACATCCGGGGAGATGCCGGGGATTTGATCTCCCGCATCCAGAAGTGTTTTGCGATTATAAATGCCAGCAGCTGCAAGTTTCTGAAGCGTTGACTCACCGACACCAGGAAGCAGAAGGAGCTCGGCCTGTCCTTTCCTGAACGTGGCATTGGTGATCTTCTCAGGAGCTTTTTGGTTATAATATTCGCATACCAGAGATACATGTTTGATCACCGTCTCAATGGTGACACCTGATGCTACCGCAATCCCGGCAGGATGTATCCGGGTAAAGTCCTCAGGCGAAGTGATCCCTGCTGCCTGATACTTCTTCAGTGATGCAGCAGGAATGCCCATCTCCCGCAGAATTCTGGTATCGCTCTCCATCTTTGCTTCTCTGATGAGTGTTTCGGCTTCTTCTCCGGAAACACCGGCTTTTTTCAGCAAGGCGCCATCAGCCCGGCCAAGTGCGGTGATATCACACACACCCGCTTCAATAAGCACATTGGCAACCTTTGCCGGGCTCCTTCCTCTTCGTGGAGTAATATGGGAGCGGATGAACTTCTTCATCTCGGTCCTTCGTTTCAGAAGAGCGATCACCTCCTCGGCACCCTTCTGAATGGATTTTGCTTTCTGAGGGGAGATTCCAAGAATCTCTGCGAGAGCATCGGTATTTTGTCCAATGAGATCGATGATCGAATACAGGTGATGTGCATGTAGTGAGGTGAGCATCTCCTCACTAAAGTCGGGGATCATCCCCAGTGCCTCTTTGTTGGAGGCGATATGGGAGCAGAGAGGGCAACCGAGATCCCAGGGGCGGGCTCCTTTTCTCACAAGGCTGATATGATGGAGGGAGTGAGAGGGGCAGATCTCTTTTGTCCTGACCGCACCCCCCCAGGTACCGGGTGGAAGGCTGATATTGAACGTGCAGTCCGGGTAGTGCATGCACCCGATGAACTGGGATGAACCCATCCTCCGGATCCTGAGTGAATGGCCGCAGACCGGGCAGGGGCCGACGATCGACTCCTCAACCGTCATATCCATGATATCATCCCCGATCATCTGCTCATTTGCCTCAAGCTGGCTGAAGACGCAGTTGAGCATCTCCCGGGATTCTGCAAGCACATCTGCGGACTGCTTCTCGCCCACCTTGATCTGGTTCATATGATCTTCAAGCGATCGCGTCATCTCCGGCCGGGTGATGGTATCGGCATAGGTGGAGAGTGTATCGGTGACAGCACGTCCAACAAGCGTTGGGCGCAATGGATTGCCTTCGATATATTTCCGTCCGATGAGTTTCTGGATCACTTCATGTCGCGTACTCTTCGTACCAAGACCAAGTTCCTCCATCCGCTGGATCAGGCGGCTCTGGGTATAGCGTGCCGGTGGTTTTGTCTCTTTCTCATCAAGATGAACGGCTTTTATTGGAAGGATCATTCCGGTAGTCAGCTCCGGGAGGATGAGCTCTTTTGCATCCGAGTACGGGTAGATGCTCCGGTACCCCGGTACAACAAGCCTGCTGCCGGTGGTAGTATAGGGCTCGTTTCCTGCTGTCATATTCACCTTCAGCGTCTTCCATTTCGCATCCGGGGAGAGGGTTGCAAAGAAGCGCCTGACAATGAACTCATAGAGCTTCCAGGCACCTTCGCCGATCTTGTCAGGGCTCCCATAGCTTGTGGGGTGAATCGGCGGGTGGTCGGTCGTCTCTTTCTTGCCACGGGTAGGGTGTGGCCGCATATTGGCAAGCACCCATCTGCCATCCTCTGAAAAGACACCGTGAGAGAGATCCTGGACAATGCCTTTCAGATTAAGACTCTTTGAATAGACGGTATTGTCGGTTCTGGGATAGGAGATGAATCCGTTCATATAGAGATCTTCTGCAACCCGCATCGCGTTTGCAGCCGAGTAGCCAAGCCTCCCGGCAGCAACGATCAGTGTCGTTGTATCAAGTGGGGATGGGGCACGATCATTCTTCTCCCCCTCAATAACCTCGGTGACGGTGAGCGGCGGTATGCTACCACGAACAGCTGCTTCTGCATCGGCCTTCTCTTTGAATCTGCCATGCGTATGCCGTGCTTCAATAGCAGATCCATCCTTTTCAGAATCAATTCCGACCATCCAGTATGTTTCGGGGACAAACGCCTCAATCTCCCGTTCCCTCTCAACAATCATCGCCAGTGTCGGGCTCTGGACACGGCCGACAGAGAGAATATTCCCCCCACCGCGTTTTGCCGCAATCGAGATGAAGCGGGTTAAGGATGCGCCCCAGACGAGATCCACGATCTGCCGGGTTTCGCCGGCTGCGGCGAGGTTGAAATCCAGTGGTTGTGTCTCTGCAAATGCCCTCTGTATCTCTTCAGGTGTGATAGCAGAGAAGCGGGCACGATCAATCGAAACAGTCTTATTCACGGCACGGACAAGCTCATATGCTTCTTTACCGATGAGTTCACCTTCGGTATCGTAGTCAGTAGCGATCGTAACGAGATCTGCTCTTTTAGCTGCCTTCTGAAGGATGGAGACGAGTTTCGCCTCAGTAGCTCTCTTGATGATCCCCGCTTCAATCAGTGACCGGGGAGGATGGGTTGCACTCCGCCAGTTATCATATCCGGGCTCAAAATCAACCTCAACAACATGGCCCCGCAGTCCCATGACTTTGGTATCACCAAACTCATAGACAAAGACAGAACCGTCCTTTTTTGTCGAGAGTTTCCCTTTGCCAGCAAGTATTTCGGCGATCCGCCTTGCAGCAATATTCTTCTCAGCAATTATCAGATGCACGGAAAACACAACCTCCAATTAGTCCTTAAGGAGATCAGCGATTATTTTCGCGATCTCTTTTGGATCTGCACGCCCTCGTGTTGCCTTCATCACCTGGCCGACGAGGAAGTTGATTGCCCCCGCCTTTCCAGCCCGGTGATCGGCAACTGCCGCTTCATGTTCCTTGAGAACCGAGGCGACAGTATCAACAATTGAATCGCCTTTCTCCTTTGAAAGTCCAAGACGGGCGATGATCTCCCCGGGCATCTCCGGCTGCTGTCCCTCCATCACCTGGTTGAGGATGAGCCGCATGACCTCGACTGCTGATGTATCAGTGACCGAACCCTTCTTCACTTCCAGAAGGAGGGCACGATAGTGGGGAACCGGCACCTTTGTCACCGGCATATCCCGGTAATTCAGCTCTCCAAGGAGAATATCAGCAGTCCATGGAGCGGCGATCTCCGGCATATCTGAGGCGACTTCCTCGAAGAATTCAGCAAGCTTCAGATCCCCGGTCAGGGTCCGGGCATGGTTTAGGGAGAGACCGTACTGCTGCATGAACCGATCCCGTCGTGCATCAGGCAGCTCGGGGAGAGGAATCTCCTCAACCCATGAACTGACCTCAAGCGGGGCGAGATCGGGCTCAGGGAAGTACCGGTAATCATGCTCCATCTCCTTTGAACGGGCGGAGGTGGTGACACCACGTGCTTCCTGGTAATGCCGTGTTTCACGAACGATCGTTGCATTTCTCCGGATCATCCCTTTCTGCCGTGTTATCTCAAAGGTGAGGGCTTTCTCAACCCCCTTATAACTGGTGATATTCTTCACCTCAACCCGTTCATATCCTTTGATCGAGATGTTGGCATCAACACGGAGTGATCCCTCCCGTTCGGAATCATAGATGCCGAGATATTCCAGTGTTGCCCGAAGCTTATTCAAAAATCTCCGTGCCTCTTTTGGTGAGGAGAGCTGGGGTTCGGTTACGATCTCAATTAACGGAACTCCTGAACGATTGTAATCGACAAGGGTGTAGCGGCCGCGATCACCGCTTCCTTTATGAACAAGCCGGCCGGGATCCTCCTCCATGTGGATCCGGGTAAGTTCAACCCGCTTCTCACCGCCCGCCTCAGCCTCGATATCGATATACCCTCCAAGTGCGAGAGGCTTGTCATACTGGGTGATCTGAAATGCTTTTGGAAGATCCGGGTAGAAATAGTTCTTCCGTGCAAATTCAGAGTATGCAGGAACCTCACAGTGGAGAGCTTTTGCAACCTTCAGTGCATACAGAACCGCCTGTTTGTTCAAAACCGGCAGCGTTCCCGGAAGACCAAGGCAGACCGGGCAGACATGGGTGTTTGGCCCGTCATCACGGTAATCGGTTGAACAGCCGCAGAAGAGTTTCGTCTTCGTATTCAGCTGGCAGTGAATCTCAAGCCCGATGATAACAGTCATGCCGAACCCTCCTCAAAGGCAAGTGCAGCCGAAAGAATCTCATCCTCTGCACCGTGTTGTCCGATCAGCTGGAGGCCAACAGGGAGGTTATGTGCAGTGCCACAGGGAACTGAAAGTGCAGGAACCCCCGCAAGGTTTGCCGGAACCGTCAGGATATCAGCAAGATACATCGAGAGCGGGTCACTCGTCTCTCCGAGGGGGAGAGCAACACAGGGCATTGTCGGGCCCGCAAGCATATCAACAGTCTTGAAGAGGCGGGCAAAATCATTCCGCACCATCTGCCGTGCTGCCTGTGCTTTTGCATAATACTTCCCCTGATACCCGGCCGAGAGTGCAAAACTGCCGAGCAGGATTCGTCGGCGGACCTCTTCACCAAACCCGGTCTTCCGGATATGAGAGTATGCATCATGCCAGGAACGGACGAAATCAGGTGCAGTGCCATACCTGACCCCGTCATACCTGCCAAGATTTGAGCTTGCCTCGCTCATCGAGGTGACATAGTATGCGGCGAGAGCATACTGCATGCTCGGCATGGAGCAGGAGATGATCTCAGCACCCAGTCCTTCAAGCCGGTCTATTCCCGATCGGACAGCAGATGCCACGGCAGGATCGACCCCTTCCCCGAAAAATTCCGCAGGGACTCCGATCCGTTTTCCGGCAATCTCCGGTTTCAGGGGAGCAGGTGCAGGAAGATCCAGACTGGTCCCGTCGCGTGGATCATGACCGGCAATGACAGAATACAAAAGAGCGCAGTCCCTGACATTCTCTGCAAGGGGTCCGATCTGCTCCATAGAATTGGCATAGGCAATCAGACCGTACCGGGAGACACGGCCATAGGTCGGTTTCAGGCCGACGACTCCACAGAAGGAGGCGGGACAGCGGACGGAGCCGCCGGTATCTGTGCCAAGGGCCATGGGTACCATTCCTGATGCAACAGCAGCAGCCGATCCCCCTGACGAGCCACCGGGTGCCCGTGTCGGATCGGCGGGATTGAGTGTTGGTCCGAATGCAGAGGTTTCGGTGGTAGTGCCCATTCCAAACTCATCCATATTGGTCTTACCAACGATCGCAGCACCTGCTGACCGGAGAAGGGTGATAACATGGGCATCATAAGGTGGGATATAGCCTTTGAGGATATTTGAGCCGCATGTGGTCTCTATTCCCGCTGTCGAGATATTGTCCTTGACAGCAACCGGGATGCCGGAGAGCGGACCTTCGCCATACTCAGCCTCACGGCAGATGGTGATGAAGGCGTTGTGGGGATCAGAATGGGCAAACGAGTATCTGGATCCCATCTCAGATCACCCTCGGGGCCCGGATGAATCCATCTTCCGGATCAGTTGCATTCATCAGGACCTCATCATGTGGGAGGGAGGGTACAACCTCGTCATCCCGGAAGACATTCGCCCGCAGAGGGGCTGCATCACCCCCCACCGGAACAGAATCAAGTACATCAAAATAATCTAGTATTGCATTGAACTGGTCGGTAAAAAGTTCCAGTTCTGACTCATCAACGCCGATATCGGCGATTGTGGCGATATGTGCTACATCCTCTTTAGATACCATGCTCTGCCCTACCATCCTGAATATACTTCATGTACCCTTGTACGGCTCGTTTAAAACCTCTTTCCCGTGCACGATCACGGATAACCTTCCAGATACCACTGCCATACTGCATCGCTTTCTTCTCGTACCATGCGATATCCTCGGGCAGATATGCAGAAGCTACCGATCGGAGAGGGAATTTTCTGACCCCTGACTGGATCATCTCACCAACCGGAATTCGATCTGCGGCGCGCACGACCCTGCTATCAAGGTATGGAAGGGAGATCCAGACGGAAAAGAGTCCACCAACTGCCTGATCACGGGCAAGCTGTCTTGGGAGGTCTGCGATATCTGCCGTTCTGTCTGCTGTGAGATCAGTACTCTCAAGGTACCTGGTATATCCGCAGAAGAGTTCGTCAGCCCCCTGCCCGGAGATGATCCGATCATATCCATGATCGGCAGCTGCTTCACAGAGGAAGAAGGAGGTTGTGGCAATCGAGGCATCAACCGGATTGATGGAAGGGAGGAGTGAGAGTATCTGCCGAAGTACCAGCTCCACACGGGAGGGATCGATCTCTACTGTTATGATATCACACCCGATTGCAGCTGCCACCTCTTCTGCACGAATCAGATCATGTGATCCGGGGAGGCCAACGGCGAGGCAGGGGCGAACGGCAAGAGCCGCGATGAGAGAGGAGTCGATTCCTCCTGAGAGGGCAACAACGCTATTATCGCTCTTCCGGAGGGAAACAGCTTCCCTGATGGCATCTTCAAGCAGCATCTCCGGCGGATCTGGAACAATGCAGCAGATTGTCTCACCATTCTTCTGCAAGGTACCGGGAGGGGCGTTGCCGGGTACCACGCCAAGGGAGTCACGGAGCCTGTATGCTCCGTACTCGATCGCAAACTCTCCACCGAAACGGCAGGCCCTTAACGGCTCCTCTTCGAGAATGGATTGGATCTGATCATCTGTCAGAAGGAGACCCCCCTCTTCCACCCATCCACGGATTGATAGTTGTGTATCCATTGAGGTTACTCCGGCATTCTGCTTCTCATGATCATACTGGATTCCTGATAGCTCTTATCCACGGTACACCGCCGCCTCGATCTCATCACGGACAGCGGATCGGATCATCTGTTCGATTGTTTTCTGATCAAATGGCATTTCACTTCTTGATCGTAACTCACGGATGAGAGCGTCCATCACCCGTATCCCCTCGCTCAGGGAAGGGCCATAGGCAATTGCACGTTCATAGGCATCATCTGCAATCCTGACCACTCGTGACATGGATCTGATATTGGAGCTGCGAGACGATATAAGTTACATATTGTAACAGTAGGATCGGGCGCTCGTTACAAAATGTAACATCATCCCGAGGAGAGTGTTACATATCGTAACATGCCCGGAGCCCCGACACTATCTATTATTAGAATGATGAACTCAACTACTTGCAGGATGAATCGGATCGTGTCAAAAGGAGCAATGGTTCTCATCGCCATCCTGCTGGCCGGAGGTATCTGGGTGGCTGCTTCCTCCGGGAACCTCGACCTCCTTTTTTTTATGCTCCTTGCCCTGATGCTCTACCTCTTCGGGATATGGAGGTGGCTGAATATCATCATTGATGAGCGGCTGGTGGCAATCTATGAGAAGACCGCGGTCAGGACACTTGAGACATCAGTGCTGCTCCTCCTCTTCTTCTCATTATTTATCCTCATCATCGGGTACTATGCAGGTGCATCAAATCTCCTGGTCTGGGGATATGCACTCATGCAGAATATCGTCCTGATCATGGTCATCTACCTTCTCTTCTGGCTGTACTATTCCAGAAAGTTTGGAGCATAAGAGATGAATAATACCATCAAGTTCCATCGAACCGCACATAACCTGACGCAGGAAGAGTTAGCGAACGCACTTGGTGTCACCAGGCAGACGATTCTGGCTATTGAAAAGGGGAAGTACGATCCATCACTTGAACTTGCATTTAAGATCAGCCGGTATTTTGGAGTTTTAGTCGATGAGATCTTTTTGTTTGATGAAGAGATGATGCCGGATTGAACGACTCACAATCCATATATACGAAAATGTACAATATATTTTACATCAGGCAGGCATACTGCCCCATACATGGAGAAGAGAATGGAGATCTGTATCCGGCTTGAAGAAGTCAGACGAATTTACCCGATGGAGGCAGGAGATGTCTATGCACTAAACGGTGTCACTCTCGATATCGGTGTTGGTGAATTTGTTGCAATCATGGGATCTTCCGGCTCAGGGAAGACAACACTCCTGAATCAGATCGGATGCCTGGACCAGCCGACAAGCGGGGATCTTTTTATTGAAGGGAGGAATACCCGCGAATTATCTGATTTTGAGCTGACAAATCTGCGCCGGGATGCGATCGGCTTCATCTTCCAGAAATTCAACTTAATCCCCCTCTTAACAGCTTTTGAGAATGTCGAGTATCCACTCATCCTGAAGACAGGGGCACGGGACACCACTGGAAAACCAGCAGATCTTTTAAAACTCGTCGGTCTTGATGGGGGCCACATCCACCACACCCCAAATCAGCTCTCCGGGGGTCAGCAGCAGCGGGTTGCGATTGCCAGAGCTCTTGCTAATAATCCACGAATTCTCCTCTGCGATGAACCGACCGGCAACCTCGACTCAAAGACCGGGCAGCAGATCATGGATATCCTGACCGATCTGAACGGGCAGGGGAAGACGATTGTGATGGTCACCCACTCAGATGAGATTGCATCCTTTGCAGATCGCATCATTACCATCCGGGACGGGGTGATCCAGTGATTCGCCTGGGAATGACATTTGAGCTGGCGAAGAGGAATGTCAGGCTCCATCTCTTCAGATCAATTCTTGCAGCCATTGGTATAATCATCGGCGTTGTCGCGATCACCTCGATGGGGATGCTGGGTGGTGCTCTTGAGCGGTCTGTATCTGATGAGCTGATGAATATGGGCAACTCAATCATCATCACCCCGGCAGGCCCCTCAATCGGAGATGAAAAAGCCGGTATTGATGAGAGAGATATCAGACAGATCAAGTTGATTGCCGGGAGACATCCGACGATCGCCTTCTACAATACCTACGACCAGATCAAGGTGGGCGAGAACCGGAGGTATGCTTCGGTGTACGGTGTTGATCCGGGAGAACTGCCGTCGATAACAACCCTGGTATCAGGAAGGTACGTCTCGGGAACAGAAGGCGTGATGATCGGCCAGAGTCTTGCACGCCAGTATGATATCAAGGAAGGAAATTTCATCACCATCGGCATCGGAAGCCGTGAACAGCGGCTGCGGGTTGTCGGCATCCTTGAAAATACCGGATTCTCCGGTGGCATCCAGACCGATAATGCGATCGTTGGATCCGAGCGGTGGTATGAGTCAAAGTATGGAGGGAGAGGCAAATACGATCAGGTGGTCATCACCGTCGAAGATCTGGATGAGATCGACCGCATCAAGGATCAGATTGATGCCAGGCTGAACCGTCGTGAGGATATCGTCAACATCATGGATTTCAGGGCGATGATCTCATCCATCCAGGACGCAATCGGTCAGATATCACTCTTTGTTATGGCAATTGGGGGGATATCGCTTATTGTCGCAGCAGTCAGCATCCTGAATGTGATGCTCATCTCGGTGAATGAGCGGATCAAGGAGATCGGGATTCTCCGGAGTATCGGCACCCAGAAGAGCGATATCAGCAAGATGTTCCTGTACGAAGCGACAATCCTCGGTATAATCGGATCCGCCGTTGGAGGGCTGATGAGCCTCATCGGTGGCGGATTCCTCATCCTGCTCATCATGCAGGATATCAAGTATCTGATGACATTCAACACCGTCTTCACAATATTCTATGGGATGTGCATCGGAATCGTCATCTGCATCGCCGCAGGGGTATACCCGGCACACCGTGCAGCCCAGATGAATCCAATCGACGCACTGTCAAATGATTAGATGAGTTACAGTGCAGAAGATCCAAAATCCCTCCCTATTACATCCACCAGACAACCATCCTCCCTTTTCTACCCATATCGCCTATATCATCCTATGCTCAGCAGACAGACAGAAGATCAGATACAGGGATTGTTGGATCGCTTGTGTGATCTCTATTCACAGAAGGATCGGGAAGGGATCCTCGCAATCACTGCCGTTGACATGATGGGGTTTGGAACTGGTGCGGATGAGATTATCAGAAACAGGGAGGAGATGGAGAGACAGATCCGCCGTGATTTTGATAAAGTGGATAGCCTCTCTGTCAGGTTGGCAGACTGCACTATCAAAGCGGAAGGCACAATCGGGTGGGTGATGGGGGAGATCACTTTCATCGCTGATGGAAAGGACATTCCCTGCCGCCTGACAATGGTGCTCCGTGGCACCGGCCACCGGTGGGAGATCGTGCAGATGCATATCTCACGGCCGACAGGCGATCAGGCAGAAGGGGAATCATCTCCAGCCTGAAGACCAGATCAGATAGAAAGTAGTTATGAGGTAAGCGGGGCGAGTTTCTTGATCACCCGCTCCACCTGTTGTACCGAGGTACCGATATAGCGTTTCGGCAGGAGTGCGTCTTCGATCTCGGCGGCTGAGATCAGCTTTGTCACCTCGGGAAGTTCCGAGAGGATCTCAGCAAGCGGCCTCTTCTCTTCAAGTGCCTTCATGCTGTTTGCCCTGATCACCTCATGTGCTGCCTGCCGATCCATCCCGCGCCTGGTGAGTTCGATCATCACCGATTCGGCAAGGTTGATGCCATGGAGCAGATCAAGATTCTTTGCGACATTCTCCTCTTTGATGATCAGCCCCTCTAACGCCTGCGCCATCACCTTCAGGCAGTGATCACAGAGAATGGTTGCCTCAGGAAAGATCACCCGTTCACATGAAGAGTTGGTGAGATCCCGCTCATCCCAGAGGGTGTTATTCAGGAGTGCCGGCTCAACTGCGGATCTGATCACCCTGGCAAGACCCCCCACCTGTTCGCTCTTGATGGGGTTTCTCTTATGCGGCATCGTGCTGGATCCGACCTGCTTCTTCGCAAAAGCCTCTTCAACCTCGGCAATCTCGGTCCGCTGGAGGGTGCGGATCTCGATCCCGATCTTATCGAGGGAGGTGGCAATGTTGGCGAGGAGGAAGAAGTATTCGGCGTACCGATCCCGTGAAACCACCTGGTTTGAGACATCGACTGATCCTATCCCAAGGTGCCGCATCATTGCCGCCTGCACCTCCATCCCATCCTCGCCAAAGGCCGCCTGGGTTCCGACAGCGCCGGTCATCTGCCCGACAACAACACGGGGGCGGATCTCGCGGAGCCTGATGATATGTCGGCCGATCTCACTCGCCCAGATAGCAAAGCGGAGGCCGTAGGTTGTCGGGACTCCAATCTGACCATGCGTTCTGCCCGCACAGACAAGCGTCTTTGTGGCAGTGCTTCTCTCAATGAGAACCCTGAGCAGGATCTTCAGCTTCTCTTCAATACAGTCAAGGGCATCTTTGATCTGAAGAGCGGTTGCCGTATCCAGGATATCGTTTGAGGTCGCCCCGTAATGCACCCAGCGTCCGGCAGGACCGGATACCTCGGCAAGCGCCTTCACAACAGCCATCATATCATGGTGAATCTCAGCTTCAATCTCGTTTGCCCGGCGGAGCGAGGCCTTTGGTGCCGCTGCAGCGATCGCCTCTGCCGATTCCACCGGTATGAGGCCAATCTCAGCCTCTGCTGCTGCAAGCGCCACTTCGGCCCTGATGATTGCATTGAATCTCGCCTCTTCGCTCCAGATACGGCGCATCTCGGTTGTACCGTACCGGAAGTCTATCGGGTGGATCGCCATACCTCTATGTACGTCTCCGGGCAGGATTAAACCGATCCATCAGCCTTGGGAAACGACCGGGAAAGAGGGCTCCTGATGGCGGGTAAAATGGTGTCACGGCAGTCATATTCGATCCCGATAACAGAATGGAGATTCCGGATAAGGGAGCTGTGCACATTGCCTCGTTAAGATGACAGCAGAAAAGAATGATGTGAAACGTCACCGATTTATAATCTGCTGCCCAATGGTTGTAATCAACGGGATATCCAACATTCCACAAAACAAGAGATTTATATGAGCTCTATTGACGACTGGTTCCCCTATACTCATTACCGCCCCCACCAGCAGGAGATGCTGGATGCCGCAGCAGAGACAGCCAGAATAGGCGGCACACTCTTAATCGATGCGCCGACTGGGAGCGGTAAATCAAGTGTGATCTCTGCCCTCCTTGCAGAGTCGAAAGGACGAACCATCCTTGTTGCTGTCAGGACGATCAGCCAGCTGAATACGTTCATCAGGGAGCTTGATCTGATCAGGCAGAAGAAGCCGGGGCTGAAGTTCACCTATCTGATTGGGAAACGAAGCATGTGCCCGCTCGGCGGAGTTGGGGATGTATACCGTCAATGTGAAGGGGTGAAGAACTTCACCAGCGCCCTGATGCGGGAACGGGCGATAAAGGGATCACTTGTACCTGCAAAGGATCCTGAGATCCTCCGGCAGATCAAGCGACAGGACCGTGACCATCCGCTCATCTGCCCGTATTTCGTCAACAGCAGGGTCTTTCTTGAAGGGGATGAAGGGTTCAGGCTTGTGCCATCACAGGAGATCCGGAGAAAAGCCGAGAAAGCAGCACTGAATGTTGTGAACCCGGATAATCTCCATGCCTATGCCGGCAGCCTCTGCCCATATGATCTGATGATGACCTCGGCAAAACATGCGGATGTCGTCATCGTCAACTACCATCACCTCTTCAATGATGATATCCGTGAGCAGCTGCTCGTCTCGCTGAATGTCGAGCCGCAGGATGTGATCCTGCTCGTCGATGAAGGGCACAATATCGGGGATGTGGTACAGGGGATCCAGAGCGTCTCCCTCCAGGAACGGGATATTCAGCAGGCATCCCATGAACTCTCGTCCCTGAAGTCGAAGGTGAAGGGTGCAGAGGCTGTCAGGCACGTGCTCCCGAGGATCCGTGACTTCATGGATGGTCTCCGTCGATCAAACGAGACCGAGGACTGGTTTGACCCGGCAATCTTTGACCGGATCCTGACAAAAGGCTCCCTGTACCCCTCAATGGCAGCAATTGTCGAGGATATCATTGCAATCAGTGATATCGTGCGGGAAAAGAGCCTCCAGAAAGGTGAGTTCAAAGAAACCTCCATCGAACGACTCTGCGAGTTCCTCTATCGGATCCATTGCTCGGCAACCGATCCGGCATACCTGACGGTCTATCGGAAGGAGGAGGACGCAGTGATCCTTGAGGTCAGGAATATCGATCCTGCCGGGAAACTCAAGTACATTGTCGGATCCCATCACGCCTCGATCTTCATCAGCGGCACACTCTCTCCAATCAACAGATTCAGGCAGTACTATTTTGAGGATATGGAGGTAGTCACCCTCTCAATACCAAATGCATTTCCAAAAAAGAATCGCCTTATCCTCACATCAGGAGATATCACAACCGCTTTCAGGATGAGGCAGGATGCAGGTAATATCGAGCGGACTGTACAGACGATCACGGCTTTTGGTGGAGTGGAGGGCAACCTTGCGGTCTACTTCCCCTCATATCAGATCATGAGCGAATATGCAGACCGGTGCACAATCAAAAAGAAGAAGATCTTTGTGGAGCCGCGTGATGCTGCTGAGGCAACTGCGATGCTCGCCGAGTTTCTCAGCCTCCCCGCAAAGAGAAAGTCGGGCATGCTCTTTGCTGTCTGTGGCGGCAAGTGGAGTGAGGGGCTCGACTACCGGGGTGAGCTCCTCTCCGGTGCAATGGTTGTTGGTCTTCCCCTTGCTCCCTTTACCCAGGTGCGGGCAATGAGCATCCAGTACTTCAAACGGAAGTTTGGAAAAGACGGGGAGTTCATCGCCTATACGCTCCCTGCCATCAATAAGGCAGCCCAGGCGCTCGGCCGTGTCCTCAGGACACCTGACGATCGCGGGGTGCTCATCCTCGGTGATAGCAGGTTCCTTGAGCCTGATGTGAAAGGAGGACTCCCACCCTGGATGCAGGAGGAGATGACCGCCATCACCGCCGACATCCTGCCGGGGGTGCTCTCCCGATGGTAATGAGGGAAGGAACCGGGAGGTTCGGCCTTTGGCCGGTCTCTTCTGTCTGGGATGAAGACTATATCCATCGGGTCTGGTTTGGCCATTCGGATGGGGATGACGGACTTCATCCTGCAATCACCGAATACCTTGCGGGTAAACGATCTGATCTCTCGGAACTCCGAACTCCGGCAGATGAGGGAGAATCGAAATCGGCTGCCATCTACCGCGTTGTGAGAGGCATTCCCTATGGGGAGTCGATGACCTATGGAGAGGTGGCAGCAGCAGCAGGCACCCACCCACGGGTTGTCGGGGGGGCACTCAGGAGGAACCCGACACCGCTTGTGATCCCCTGCCATCGTGTCGTCGGTGAGAAAGATATCGGGGGCTTTACACCGGATATCAGGATCAAGGAAGACCTGCTCAGGCTTGAAAGCCGGATAAAAAAGAACAGGCTTAAGGCTGAGGGAATCATATAAAATCAGTTATTCGATATGAATGAGAAGAGAGCCGCATTGATCCTTGTCGGTGGCGAAGCACGGCGATCAGGGGGAATGGAGAAATATTTCTTTACCTACGGAGGGAAATCCTTCCTCTCGCATCTGATCTCTGCTCTCTCACACGTGACCGACGAGATTATCATCGTCGCCCGTGATGATGAGCAATGCAGCAGGTTTCGGGATATCCCCGGCATCAAAATCTGTTGTGATCGGGTACGCGGAATCGGGCCACTTGGAGGAATCATTGCAGGTGTCGAGGAGGCAGAAGGCGACCTTATTTTTGTTACTGCCTGCGATATGCCCTGTATCAGATCTGACGTTGTCGACTTACTCTTCAATTCAATAGATACTGCCGATGCCGCTGTTCCCTACTGGAACGATGAGATGTACGAACCCCTCCATGCAGTTTATCGAAAAGATGCCCTGAAGAGATATATCGCCACCCATACCTCGTACTCACTCCGTGAGATGATCAGGAGTATCACTACCAGATTCATTCACATTCAGGAGATACGGGAGATCGACCCAAACCTGAAATCTTTTACCAATATTAATGATCTTGGAGATCTAAAAGCGATAAACGGGTCAAAATAAGTTCAGACCCGTTTTCTCTGCCCGCTAGCATCCCGAGCATAGTGACCGAATTCCGAATCAAGGATCTGGTCGCCGGTGAAGACCGGGCCATCCCTGCAGACACAGAGACCTTTTGGATCGATTGCACAGGATCCGCAGACCCCGACACCGCATTTCATATACCGGTGGAGGGAGAACTGTCCGCGACCGGCAATCCCTGCCGCTGAAAGCCGATCCAGAATCCCTTTCATCATCATCTCGGGCCCGCAGACACAGATGGTATCATAGGAGAGGAGATCGATCTGCTCATCAAGCACCCCTGTCACAAAGCCATGGTACCCGGCAGTCCCGTCATCGGTTGCGATTTTGAGATCTGTGAGAACTGCGAGGTATTTTGCAAAGACGAGCTCTGCTTCCGTCCGTGCTCCGAGGATAAAGGTATCAACTGAGCCTTTCATTGCCAGCGGATAGAGCGGGGCGACACCGACACCACCTGCAATTGCAAGTACCCGACCCTGTGGAGTGAAGCCGTTTCCAAGGGGACCCCGGATACCGAGCATCTCTCCTGGTGCAAGCGAGGTGAGTGCCGCTGTGGNNCCTCTCCTACTTTCTGGATGGTGATCGAGTCTGGGGATGAGAAGCCCATCGGCACCTCATCAACACCAGGTGCCCAGACCATGCAGAACTGGCCGGGGTGGATTGTGAAGTTCCGATCAAAGCGGAGTGTTCTCACAGTTGGCGTCTCGTCGATCACCTCCCGCACCGTCACCACAACCGGCATCCCATCACGCATGTGCACACCCCACAATCTCAGCAGCAGGCACTCCATCCTGCGAATAGAGTGCATCAGTGATGGTTTTGAAGACAGAAGAGTCATCATAGATGGCTGATCCGATCTGGACCGCAGACGCACCGGCCATCATCATCTCAATGACATCCGCAGCAGTCGAGACACCGCCGCACCCGATGATCGGGATCGAACAGGCTTCATAGAGATCATAGACGCACCTGAGCGCAATTGGGAAGATCATCGGACCGGATATGCCCCCGAACCGATTCCCAAGCACCGGTCGCCTGAGCGCAATTGAGATCCGCATCGCCCGGACAGTATTGATTGCAACAAGGGCAGTTGCCCCTCCTTCTTCCGCAGCCCGCCCGATAGCACCGATATCAGTGACATTCGGGGTCAGTTTCACCCATGTCGGCCTCCCAAATGCTGCCACCTCCTCGGTGCAGGCACGGACCATTGAAGGATCGGATCCGATCGCAGCGCCGTACCCCTCTGCGTGAGGACAGGAGAGGTTCAGTTCAAATCCGGCTGCAATCCCCTCAAACCAGGAGGCAACCTCACCAAACTCAGCGGGTGTTCCTCCGAATATACTAACAATCACGGGTTCCCCGGAAAGGGTCTCGAGTTCAGGGACAAAATTCTTTGAAGGGTTTGGAAGCCCCATGGCATTGATGAGACCGCCTGCAAGCGGGATCAGGCAGGGGCCGGCATGCCCCTCTTTTGGGACCGGACCAATGGATTTGGTCACCACACCCCCGGCGCCCAGGCGGCGCATCCGCAAGAGCGATGCTCCGGTGGTTCCAAGGACGCCTGCTGCCAGAATAAGATGGTTATCGAGGTCAACCCCCCCGACAGAGACCTGATCCTTTTGTACTGTAATCATCCAGAGGGAATTGGTGCTGTTTAATAATGAGCATACCCCATAGTACCAGTACTATGACGACCCTTGCAGTGCTTGGCGTCGGGCGAATCGGGGGAGAATGTGCCTTTGCAGCCGCCACCCTCGGTATTATCGATGAGTTGGTTCTGGCAGATGTCTACAAGCCACTCCTCCGCGCCCAGGCCCTCGATCTCCTCCATACGAATACGGATATACCGATCTCAACAGAGAATAACAGGATACGTGATGCAGATATCTGCATCTTTGCAGCAGGATCACCCCGCAATCCATCAATCAAAACGAGAGCGGATCTCTTCGATGCAAACCTCCCTGTTGCCGAGGCATGTATACAGCATCTGGGAGGATTTGGCGGAAAACTGATCGTTGTCTCAAATCCAATGGATGTTTTCTGTTATTATTTCCAGAAGAAACTCGGGATGCCGCAGGAGGACTGTATCGGTTTTGGGGGACAACTTGATTCACGGCGGTTTGCGGTTGCACTGGCAGGGCACGGGATTGACGGGCCTGCCTATGTGCTGGGTGAGCATGGGGAGCACCAGGTCCCCCTCTTCTCTCATCTTGGCAGGGAGATTCCAGTGACAGAGAGGGAGGAGATCCTCACAGAACTCCGGGGTGCAAGCATGGAAGTTATCTCAGGCAAGGGTGGAACCGCCTTTGGCCCAGCATCACATATTATTGACCTGATCCGGATGCTGAAGGGGGAGAAGCATGAGACGATCACCGTTGCACTCTCTCTGGATGGCGAATATGGATATTCCAACTGTGCGATGGGAGTTCCGGCTCACATATCTTCCAATGGTGCGAAGGTTATGTGTGACTGGCCCCTTGATGCATGGGAGAGGGAGCAGCTCAATGAAGCAGGAACATTTCTCGAGTCCCTCTGCCGGAGGCTTGATGTCTGAACGTGATATAGCGGTCATTCAGGTCGAATACAGCAATGCCCCCGGCGGCCCGCTGATCCATATCTTCGGGCGGGAGAGGGATGGGACGGCCGCAAGCGTGGATGTTACAGGGTTCCGGCCGTATTTTTATGTCCCGGCTGGTGAAGCGGCACGGGAGAACCACTCTGACACCATCGAAGTCTCGGATATCAGGTCAAAAACGATCAAGGGCGAGGAGGTAGTCCGGCTCTATACCAGACGCCCGGGAGATGTCCGTGATGTGCGTGAACGCTATCACCATTTTGAGGCGGATATCCCCTTTGCCACACGGTTCATGATCGACTGCAATGTGACAGGCGGTGTGCGTGTACCAGGAGATACCGTCGAGTATACTGAGGTTCGCCCCGCCGATGTGGATGCCCCCGCCCGCGTCTGTTTTCTCGATATCGAATGTGATGATTCAGACGGTTTTCCTGAGCCGGAGAAGCAGCCGATCTTCTGTATCACCTGCTATGACTCCTTTGACACCCGGTATACGACCTTCCTCCTGACATCACCGGATGCGAAGACATTCCCTGAGGGGGAAGTGCAGAACGGCGGGTACACAAACGGCTGCTTCTCTGAAGGGATGCATACGATCTGCTCATATCCTGACGAGAGATCGATGCTTGCTGCTTTTGTTGCTCATATCAGGGAGACAAACCCGGATATCATCAGCGGATGGAATATCCTCGACTTTGATATCGCCTATATTACACGGAGAATGGCAACACTTGGGATGAACCCGGCCGATCTCTCCCGCCTGCCGGGCCAGACCGACAGGAATGCGATCCGTGGCCGGGTCGTCTTCGATCTCCTGACCGCATACAAGAAGATGCAGGGATCGCAGAAGGAATCATACCGGCTTGATGCAATTGCAGAAGATGAACTCGGAGAGCGGAAGGTCAGGTATACGGGGACCGTCTTTGATCTCTGGAAGATGGATCCGGTGAAGCTGATCGAGTACAATTACAAGGATGTGGAGCTCTGTGTCGGGATCGATGCAAAGAACACAATCATCCGGTTTTACCAGGAGATAGCACGCTATGTCGGCTGTCCCCTCGATCGGACCCTGAATTCGTCAAATGTGATTGATATCTATATCCTGAGAAAAGCATCAGGTACCTTTGTCTTACCCTCAAAGGGAAATGCCACCGGGGATGAGTTTGAAGGGGCAACGGTCTTTGAGCCTGCGACAGGAGTCCGGGAGAATGTGGTTGTGCTGGATCTGAAATCCCTGTACCCGATGGCGATGATGACCCTGAATGCGTCTCCCGAGACGAAAGATCCAAATGGTGAGATCAAGGCTCCAAACGGGATCCGGTTCAGGCGATCTCCTGATGGCCTTACCCGGAGTATCATCTCAGAACTGCTTGCCGAGCGGGATGAGAAGAAGCGGATCAGGAATACCTACGAATACGGATCTGATGAATATATCCTCTATGATCTCCAGCAGAATGTGCTGAAGGTGATCATGAACACCTATTATGGTGTCTCCGGGTATGCCCGGTTCCGGCTCTATGATCGGGAGATCGGATCTGCCGTCACCTCTGTCGGGCGGGCGATCATCCAGCATACACGGGATATTATTGATAGCAAAGGATATTTTGTCCTGTACGGTGATACCGATTCCTGTTTTGTCGAGCTGCCGCCATCTGATCTGGAGCAGACCATACTGATCGCCCGTGAGATCGAAGAAGTGCTGAATGAGAGTTTCCGGGCATTTTCACAGGAGGTGCTGAATGCAGATACCCATTACTTCTCGATCAAGTTCGAGAAAGTCTATCGCCGGTTCTTCCAGGCAGGCAGGAAGAAACGGTATGCCGGACATCTCATCTGGAAGGAGGGGGCAACGGTTGACCAGATCGATATCGTCGGCTTTGAGATGCGGAGATCTGATTCCCCTCAGATCACAAAGGTCGTCCAGAAGACCGTGATGGAGATGATCCTTCAGGGTGAGGAGTTTGATGCTGTGAAAGAGTATCTCGGCGAGGTGATCAGGCATTACCGTGGGGGACGCTGTTCACTTGAGGATGCAGGGATTCCCGGTGGCATCGGGAAACATCTTGAAGATTATGATACAAAAGATGCCCATATCAGGGGTGCTATCTATTCGAATACCTATTTGAAGACAGATTTTAAGAAGGGCAGCAAGCCAAAGCGTGTCTATATTAAAAATGTCACAAGCACCTATCCAAAGACCGATGTCATCTGTTTTGAATATCCCGATCAGGTGCCGCCGGAGTTTGTCATCGACTGGGAGACGATGCTTGAGAAGACGGTGAAAGGCCCGATATCACGAATTCTTGAAGGTCTTGGATGGGACTGGGACGAGATCGACCCCCGGAACACAACGCTTGCGATGTTTGGAATCTCATAATCTCCTCCTCCTGATCGCCCGGTATGAGAGCCAGGTGAAGAGGGCGGAGAAGAGCAGGATAAGAATAAGTGTAGTGCCTGCAGCAATATTTCCGATCAAAAAGATCCGGAGTGCATCGGAACCAAACGCCATCCCAAAGGATCCGATGCCAGATCCGGCAACCATGATCCAGAAGACTTTCCATGGATCGATCCCAATCAGCCTCCCGATTGCTGATCCCATCAGGGAGCCGGCACCCTGTATCGGGAGCGTTACATAGAGGAGGAGGGAGAGCGCAGTAAACCGCTCCATCCAGGGTTTTTCAGCAATCAGGGCTTCAACATCTGATATGAGCCCTTCCATGTAGTGTCCGATCTTTGGAAGAGAATAGAGATGCCGGAAGTTCCACGCCATAAAAAGGGCTCCGACTGCATCAAGGATCAGCACGGTGAGACCGGCATACCACCAGGGAAGCCCGGCAACGATGGCAACCGGGATGATCCATCTGCCGATCGGAGTTGCGAGATAGGCAAGAACCATCGATACAAGAGTGATGAGGAGGAGCGGGGGCAGGAACACAGAAGAGATGGCAACATATATCAGAATGAGCAAAAATGGAACGATAACCCCGATCAAAGGATACTCTTTTGGTATATCCACAATCAGGATTGGAAGGGGTTGAAAATAAAGGTGTTTAAAGATTTAGATGGCGCGGAAGAAGACCGTTGTTTTGATATCCTCTGCACCAAAGAATTTCTTACAGAATTCAGCTGTAATCTGCGGCGGGTATTCCTTGCAGCTGAAGATGTCAAGGTATGCACCGTTTGTGTCATTTGCAAAGTGCCCGGTGATACATGAGGTCTCAATCAGCTGTACTAATGAGTATCCGGCAACCCGCTCATTTGGACCGAAATTGACGATAACCGGTTCACCGAAGCGCTTCATATCAATGAGATCGCATACCTCCACAATGAACTGGTGGAGTTTCTGCGGGTCACGGATCGTCTCCGGGTTGCAATTCTTCAGATCAATTGCCGTACAGAGACCCCACATGTTCTCCTCCTTGTAACGGTTCATGATCTCTCTGTCGGACAGTTCTTTTGGTATCTGCATGGTCTGGGTCATGGTCTTACAATCTCCCTCTTTGGATACTAATAGGTTTCAAAATTCAGTATATAAATATTTCCCTTTCAGAAAACGATTATAATCAGCCAATTACGGAACCTGAGAGTTTATTTTGGTCAAAATCGACTAATTTGAGTTTTAAGTTGGCTAATCTTAAATTAAGCCATCAAAATCAAATAAATTTGAAAAAGCTCAATTTTGCCATCGATAAAAAAAAGAAGAAATTTCAGGTCATGCGCTTTCAGAGAATGGTTTGAGTATATAAAGTAAGGGGGGCAGAAGGAGTGAAGCTCATTACTCCAGTCCCATCATCGGACCTGTAGCAGATTCATAGCTTTTGAGAGCGTCCGGATTCCCCAAAATAATCCGTTTCAGTGTCTGTTGGAGTGCGGGAGAGGAGGTCTCTTGTAAAAGATGAGCAAGGATCTCCATGAGTGGGATATGGGTTCCGGCGTCCATCCGGTCAATATGTGAGAAGGTGGTGAGGAGCCCCCCGGTTGTATACTCATTGACATCCATCAGGCGGAGAAGGGCACCCTGAAGGAATGACCTTCCCTCCTCTCTTTCAAGAGAACATTTCCTGTTCCTCGCAAACCTCCCATAGAGCGCACGCTGATCATTTGCCTGCTCTATCCTGAGATAGCCGGAGTCCTCTATCTCCCTGATTAAAGACACCAGATCATCAGCATCTGATCCTGCTGTTGCAGCAAGGAACTGCTCCCAGACGACGGGATCCTTCCTTGCCCTCTCCATCATTTCCCGGAATAACTCCAGTCGCTCCGGGGCAGATGAGGCGATCAAAAGCGAGAATGCATGCATCCGATCGGTTGCAATCGGAGTGTTCCGGAACTGGTTTTTGATCATTTCATGTACTTCGGGGGTGTCGAGCCGGGCAAGGAGGTGGAGACAGAGATTTTTCACCTGGCGGTTCCTGATGAAGATGGCAAGACCACCGATTGATTCCCAGGTATGATCTGTCTGATGGTATGCCCGGTACAGTGCCTGGATAGTCGGTGCATGTGACTCTGCAATTGCCAGTTCCAACCGGCGGCGTGCTGTATAGGCAGCAAGGTAATGGTGAGCAAGTAATGGATCGGATGCATCCTCAAAGATTGTCAGGAACCGGGCACCTGCCCCTTCCATCAGTTCTGGATCTGAGAGGAGATCGATGTAGAGGGCGATGAATTCCTGAGAGGGTTCTGCCCCCCTATCCTGCATGAGGCGGCGGATCTCAAGAGAGGCAAGCGACTGGAATGCAAGGAAACGGGCAGAGATATCCGGATCAGTCCGGGCCTGAAGGTACAGGAGTTCTTCTCCGGGATGGTAATTGAGGAGTCCGTAGAAGGAGAAGCCCCGGTTCAATGAATAATAGTCGGGACTATCGACATCTTCAAGAATGATCTCCTCATCCGCATGTTTGACAAGATGGCACGTTGAGGCGATTTCTGTGCCATCTGCCTTCATCAGGGCAAGGCTGAAGGGGAATACCCATGGAGGATCCCCCCCTGACTGAAGGAGATGGATAGTACAGCTTCGGTCTTTTGGATTATATGATGGGGTGACGGTCACTGTGGGGAAACCTGATCGCTTCAACCACCCTTCTGCCATTGATCCCAGATCCATCCCGGCAATTGATCCCATCAGGTGTACCCAGTCATCCCGGCTTGCATTGGCATGTGCAAACTTCCTGTGGTAGAGGGAGAGGGCCCAGACAAACGGCTCTCTTCCGAGGATCAATTCGACCATCCGCACAAATTCAGGCGCTTTTACATAGGTGACCGATGTTATCAGGTCATTTGGATCATTGAAGCCGTCCGGCTCTATCGGCATCGCTGTTGCACCAGTATCCCGTGCAAAGGTTCCATCCGCCGGGTCAAGGAGGGAGAGGACGGTCTGGAGGCGGCTATACTCCTCACCGAAATGGAAGGCATGGTACTGCTGTTCAATATGGACGGTGACAGCTTCGTTCAGCCAGATCTCAAATGGCGTCTCTCCTGTGACTTCTGATCCATTCAAATTGTGATAGTACTCGTGCACTTTGACCCGCATCAGGTACTCAAACCCCGAATCAGTCATACCGGCAAACGGCATCAGGCGGTTTGTGGAGATGGTGGTATTGCCGACATTCTCCATCCCGCCGAAATCGGAGTTCTGCATCCCGATCTCCCGGTATACCGATCCGGTGTAGATGTACCCTCCGACGATCTCCTGATCCAGAAGCTCCATCTGGCGGGTAATTCTGTTGAGATCTTCTTCATCTGCCCCGCGTTTCCTGAGTTTTTCCCGCTTGGAATAGAGACGGTAGATCTCATGCCTGACTTCAACCTGTTCATAACAATGGGGGCCGGTGAAGAGGTAGACCCAGAGAATACCATCCTCAAGGACATCCAGTGCCTGTTCTGCCCGGATCGGATCAGATCCCGGAGGGCAGAGGAGTTCGAGCTGGAATGTCCTGCCAGAAGGATATTCAAAAGCCCGCTGGAAGGAGGCATAGGTGCCGACACCGAGGAAGAAGAGGTATGGCGCCATCGGTGTTTTGGTATTCTCATAGGTGATTGAATCCCGATCCCCCTGGTCTGGGTGAGGGTGAAGGAACCGGGAGGAGTGAGAGAATGAATGACCTTTGGCGAGGCGGTGGCGGGGGATTGCGATATCGCCGTTTGAGATCATGTGGGTATACCGTGAATCGGCGATGATGGTGGTCCGGTACGTGCATTTGGCGGTCATCTCGTCGATACAGGGAACCAGTCGCTGGAATCCCCACTGCTGGCACTGGGTGATCTGGGTGGGCGGGGCACCCTCCGGCGTCTCATCATAGTAGAGACCTTCAAGGAGGGTGTGGCTTGGGCGGCATATCGTCTCGCTCCGTATGACAAATTCGGTACTTGATGGGATCTCATCGCCGAAAGTGATGAGGATCCCATCTTCCTCCACCACATATTCAATCCAGTGTCCCCGGCATGAGAGAGAGTGGATCAGAAGTCCCTTTGCATTCAGGCGAAGGGAGCGGATGGGGGTGGCCTGTGTCCTGAAGAGGGTTTCTGTGAGGACGCGGGTCTCAGCATCCGAGATAGAGAAGGTGAGATCCATATGAATGACATCAACAGGAGACGGGCTGAAGTCTCTGCGGTAGTACCGGAATGTCGCAGGCATGGGGATGTATTCGATCCAAAAGAGGTAAAAGGTGATGGTAAGTAGGGGCAGGAAAATCAGTAATCTTCAGGGTAAGAATCAATACTATTTAATACCATAGTTACCCATATTTCACTATGGCAACTACAATCCAGCTTCAGCCGGAGACAAAAGCACGGCTGGATGAGGTGAAAGTGCATCCGCGAGAGACCTATGATGAGGCACTCAATCGCATCCTCGATTTAGCAATCGATACAGAGCCGATAAGCGAAGAGACGCTGGTCAAGATCGAAGAGGCCATTTCTGATCTCCGGAAAGGGAAGTTTCGCCCATTTGAGGAGGTTGTACGGGAGCATGGCCTTCAATGATCTGGAGGCTGATCATCACCCCCGGGGCTGAACACGATTTCAGCAGGTTATCAGATCCCGAGAAACAGCGGATCAAGAATGAACTCTACACGCTTGCAGATGAAGAGTATCCACGAAAAAGACTCAAAAAACTAAAGGGAAACAGGGATAGCCCACTCTATGCCCTCCGTGTCGGCAGGTTTCGTATCATCCTGATTCTCGAGGATGAAAATATGGTCATTATCGTTATCGAGATGGGCAGGCGGAGCACGGTCTATCGGAAGGTCTGAACCCCCGTTATTGCATTACTTCTTCACCCACAACCGGCAGACCAAAATACTCCCTCCCTTCATTATTCTCTTATGAAATACTATCCCGATGCCAGCGGGAGCCTCACCTACCCGGAAGTGAACCATGCTATCGAGGAGGTCTTTGCCGAGCATGGGCGGGGTACTGTCCAGATGCCTCCAAAGATCTATATCACATTCCCGGAAGGTGATTTCAGAACGATGCCGGCATCAATTCCGGCGATGAATCTTGCCGGCGTCAAGATCGTGAACGTCCACCCCGGCAACCCTGCACACGGCCTGCCGACGGTGATGGCAACCATCATCCTTGTCGATCCGGATACCGGGGTACAGACAGCCCTCATCGATGCTACCGCCCTCACCGATATGAGGACCGGTGCAGCCGGGGCGGTTGCTGCAAAATATCTTGCAGAGAAGAAGCCGCTGAGGATGGGGCTTGTCGGGAGTGGGCGGCAGGCAGATGCACAGCTGCATGCAACAGCAGCAGCGTGCGATATCAAAGAGGTGATCGTATGGAGCAGGAGGAGGGAGAAGGCCGATCAGTTTGCCGGGGCATATACCAGTGCAGATTCCGGGTTCCCGATATCGGCTGTCAGGACTATTGAGGAAGCCTGCGACTGCGATCTCCTCGTCACCACAACGCCTTCCAGGGAGCCACTGATCAGATCCGAGTGGATTCAACCTGGGACGCATATCAATGCCATCGGTGCCGACGCTCCCGGCAAACAGGAGCTTGACCCCGCACTGCTGGCCCGTGCCGATGTCTTTGTGGATGACTATGAACAGGCGATCCATTCCGGGGAGGTGAATGTGCCGATCAGCTCAGGTGTATATTCCAGAGACCAGATCACCGGCACCCTCGGAGAGGTGGTGATTGGTGAGAAACAGCGAAGATCAGCAGATGCCATCACGATATTTGATTCGACCGGACTTGCAGTGCAGGATCTGGCGATTGCACGGATTGTTGTTGAAAGGATGGAAGGGAGAGAGATCGGAGAGAAAGCCCGGTTTATGCCACCGGCACCTTGATCTCGATCTCATAGGAGTCGATCAGCCGCCGCTCAACGATCATGTAGTAGCTCCTGCCCCCTTCAAGGAACTTATGTTTCCAGGGGCGGGGATCGTTATCATCGTCCCACAGGCTGCTGTCAATAATGCCTCCTCCAGTTGGGCTTATGGTGGCAACTACCCTGTTTGGATCACTGGCATCAATTACAGTGATGGTGAAGCGTGGGTACCCGACACCCCGGTGAGCATATCATCGCTCACTGTTCCTGAGTCTGCCGGATCAACCGATGTCTCCAGGGTATACCAAAGCTCCCATCGCGGGAAGGGAATGAAAAAGACCTCAGTTGTCAGAGGGGTTCCGGAGGTGGTCCCGTCACCAATTCCCGCACTGAAGGTGGCATAGGTTGCAAGCTCAGGCGTTCTGGCCCCCTCTTCGAGCGGACGCCGTGCGGGTATGGAGGTATCTTCCTGTGTCAGGTGATAGGTACCCGGATCGACGTACCCGAGCTGGATTGGGGAGCCATCCCAGACCTGAACGGGACGATCCCCAATCCCGACACCTTCCACGGTGGATGGATGGGGGATCCGGATCTGGCCAAGCGGCACCGGTGTCGGGGGTGCAGTCGGTGCCGGTGCCCGGTCCTCCCCAAGGCCAGGTAGCGAGGGGATCTCCGGGATGCTCAGATCCGGGCTCTCACCGGTTGCCATCGGTTTGATGACGAGAGCGACAATGATGACAATAAAGATCCCGGTGAGGAAGATCATCCCGTCCTTTTTATCCATTAGCCATCACCTATTCACCTTGTATATCGATCCATCGCCATTCAGGGAATAATACCAATAGTATGTCATCACACCATATATAATTTAAGAAGATAGCCTATCGGCAGGATCGGCTTCTGAAAGTTTCTCAAATTTTCTCACAGGTTTCTCCACGCAATTGCTTGAATAATACACTATTCAGGTAACAGGAACAGCTGGCATCCCTCTATACGAACACATCAGAGGATGTACGAAACATACTTATTTATATTATTGAGTACACTAGGGAACTATGAATATTGGTTCGCTCCCATAGGAATGATTCCGGTATTCTAAACAGGAAAAGAAGGTGATTATAAAATGAGTCTTAAAAGAAAAGAGGACGGCTTCACCGGCCTTGAGGCTGCGATTGTTCTGA
>DAJQ01000051.1 GCA_002496395.1 Methanocorpusculaceae archaeon UBA456 | reverse complement strand
TCATTCATTATATAAAGATCTTACTATTTGATCCCAACAGAATCGATTTGAAACTTGACATTGTAGAGGTACACTCTATAGTATATTACTTATGAGTGTATTCCTTGATCGGCACCGGGAGACCTCAATGCTTGAGAGCCGTTACCTGGGGGATAAAGCCGAACTGCTGATTATATATGGACGCCTGAGGGTTGGAAAGAGTGAACTTATCGATAGGTTCATTGCCAGAGAGAAAGGCATACGCCTCCTTGCACGTGAGGAGTCCAGGACCCTCCAGCTCCGGCGTTTTTCATTAAAGCTTGGGGATTATTTTAATGATAATTTCCTGAAAAAAACCTCCTTTGCCGATTGGGATAGTTTTTTTGAGTACCTTCTCAAGCGTACCAACGAGCGTTTTGTTCTTTCCATCGATGAGTTCCCTTATCTTGTCAAGGAGGATCCATCCCTCCCCTCCATTCTTCAGGATTACTGGGATACATACCTGAAGGATAGTCAGATATTTCTGATACTCTCCGGCTCCAGTATTTCGATGATGGAAGTGTCAACGATGGATCATGCAAGTCCTCTCTTTGGGAGAAGAACCGGTCAGATCCTCCTTCAGCCCCTCCGTTTCATCCATATCCTTGAGTACCTGAAGGATATGCAGAAAGCAGTTGAGCTCTATTCGGTATTTGGCGGAACTCCTGCGTATATTATGAGTGCCGATACGAATTTGGATATCTTTCACAATATCGAGGAGAAAGTACTGCGGGAGGATGCATTCCTCTTTCGGGATGTTGACTTTGTTCTCAGATCAGAACTGGTCGAACCCCGCTATTATTTCTCCATACTCTTCTCAATAGCACAGGGAAATCACACAATCGGGTTGATATGCAATGATTGTGGCTTATCAAAGAGTATTGTCAATAAGTATCTCTCGATATTGATCGATCTCCACCTGATATATCGCCGTATTCCGGTTACAGAGGGGAATAAGAGTAGGCGTGGGCTCTATTTCCTCTCAGATAATCTCTTCGACTTTTGGTTCTCATTCGTTCATCCCAATATTGAATCACTTGAGCGTGGTAATACCCGCCTGATCGTGGATCAGTTCGTCAGGCCACGTTTCTCAAGGTATGTAGGCAGGCATTTTGAGGCGATGGTGATGGATCTCTTTGATCTCTTCAATGAACATCGTCTCCTTCCTTTTGTCTATACCCGGATTGGCAGCTGGTGGTACAGAGGAGAAGAGATAGATATCGTCTCTCTCAGCGATGATCCTCCTTCAATCCTCTTCTGTGAATGCAAATGGCAGGACAATGTTGATGGAAAGAAGCTCTATGCAGAGCTTGTAAAAAAGGCAGGCAGGGTATCCTGGCATAATGAGAGGCGACGGGAGTATTATTGCATAGTTGCACGAACATTTTCACGCAGGCCAGAAGCAGATGAGCAGATTATCTGCTATGATCTCCTGGATCTTGAAGGTCTGGCTTCCCGGCTTCTGGAGAATTGATTGCCTTCTCCAGATCGCCGGACGATTCTCAAAAGGATTGATCAATGCCCCGCAGTTAATTCCCTTTCTCTTCCTGATCCTTCTTCCGGTACCCTTCCAGCAGAAGCGTCGCCAGATTCTTCACCGGCTTATCGGTCTGCTCCTGGATATGGAACTCGCAGAACGGACAGATGGTAACAACGATATCAGCACCCGTCGCCGCAATCGCCTCGCCCCGGAGTTTTCCGAGGGCTGCTGCCTCTTCCGGCTGCCCGGATCGCACCCCGCCGCCTGCCCCGCAGCACTGGGTGGGCATCGGGATGTAGTTCTCCACCACCATCGAGAGGAAGTGGCGTGGGGGCTCAGAGATCCCCTGTCCCCGGAGCAGGTGGCAGGGATCATGATAGGTCGCCGAGATCGGGAGTTTTGCAGGCGGCTCAATCCCCACCTTCTCAAGCACCTCGGTGATATCCATCACGGTAAAGGGGGTATCATAATCATTCTTCAGGGTCGCACCGCATCCGGCACACATCGTCATCACGGTATCAATGCCCCGTGATGTGAACGCCTCGATATTCTTCTTTTTCAGGTCCGGCAGGATTGTTGTCTGCCCCGTCCTGATGAGCGGGGATCCGCAGCAGACCTGTTCATGCGGGATGATGACACGGATGCCGTTTCGTTTCATCACTTCCATTGCATCCAGTGCAGGTTGCGGGACACGCCCATTGAACATACAGCCGACAAAGAACCCGATCGTCATCTTCACCGGACCGTCAGGTTCGATCACCTCGGGCACCTGTTCGAGGAAGGTGGCCTCAGTCCGCTCGACGCTCCTCCCTGTCCGTTCAACGAGCTCTGCAACAGCCTGGTGGCGGGGCAGGGTGAGCCCGGCACGGTTTGCCCGTTCACGGAGTTTCTCGATCGCCTTTCCGGGAATCTTAATCTTCTTGGGGCAGACCTCGACACACCGGTGGCAGGTGGTGCAGGCAAAGAGTCCCCGTTCGATCGCTTCAGTGATCCGATCCTCTGAATCGCGGGGGTCAAGGGCACACCGCATCTGCTGCCGCATCGCGGTCGGGCCGGCGAAATCAACCACCTTCAGAGCAGGGCATACGGAGACACAGCTGAGGCACTCGATACATTCACGGAGCGGCTTGATCAGCTCTACCTCTTCTTTCGAGAGGCTCTGCGGCGAATCCGAGGGAAGGATCGTCGCCAGCCGCTCCAGTACCGGTGCAATGTCGGTTGCCAGATCCCGGATCACCGGGAGTTCAAGCGGGAGAACGATCATCCCGTCTGTCGCCTCCTGCATGCAGGCGAGAGCAGGGTTTCCGTTTACCCGCACCGCACAGGAGCCGCACTGCCCGGCACGGCAACATGAGCGGTACATGAGTGAGGGATCAAGGCTCCGCCTGACCTCATCGAGTGCATCAAGCACCCGTGCACCCTCGTTTACCGAGACTGTATAGGTTTCCTGGTGCGGTGTTTCATCCTTTGCAGGATCGAACCGCTGTATGGTGAGTGTTATCTCCTTCATGCTATCCTCCCGATCAGTTCTATGCCCCGGTATGATGGCGAGATCCGGGTGTGGCCATAGGGCGAGTCTTCAACACCCCACCGGACAGCACAATCAGATCTGACATGCGCACCACGTGACTCCTGCCGCATCAGTGCGCCATCCAGGATCATCCCGGCAACAAGAAGCATATTCTGTGCAGTCCAGGCATCAAGTATCTCAGGCCCCGATGATGCAGCGAGTGGTGAGGCTGCCAGATCCAGGATCGCCTCGCGGGTGGTGGTGAGGGCAGCGGCGGTCCGGTAGATCCCGGCACCATCCCACATTGCTCTTTTCATCCTGGCAACACAATCTGATGGTTTCATCTCACCAGCACCGAATGCGGCGATCCTCTGTTCAACTGCTTCGATCTGTGTGGGATCAATCTCTCTCTTCTCTTCTTTGGATCTGCCTGCCGCCTCTCCTGCCCGCCGCCCAAAGACCTGTGTCTCGGCAAGGGCATTGCCGCCGAGCCGGTTTGCTCCATGGACGCCGCCTGCCACCTCTCCGCAGGCAAAGAGTCCTGGAACCGTTGTCTCGCAGCTGGGTGTGATCCTGAGTCCGCCCATCATATGGTGTGCGGTCGGGGCGACCTCCATCGCCTCCTTCCGGATATCCACGCCGAAGGCGAGGTACTGCTCAAGCATCGAGGGAAGCCGTGCCTCGATCTCTTCGGGCGGAAGGTGGGTTACATCAAGCCAGACGCCGCCTTTTTCTGTTCCTCTCCCTTCGAGCACCTCGGTTGCGATCGAACGTGCAACTACATCCCGTGTTGAGAGTTCCATCCTCTGGGAATCATACCGGGACATGAACCGCTCGCCTTGCACATTCTTCAGGATGCCCCCTTCACCCCGCACAGCCTCGGTGATCAGTCTCCCCCGTGCATCATACGGGTGCACTGCACCGGTTGGGTGGAACTGCACCATCTCCATATCAATGAGTTCTGCCCCTGCCCGAAACCCAAGGGCATAGCCATCCCCGGTTCCGGCAGTCGAGTTGGTGGTGATATCATAGATCTGCCCGGCACCGCCGGTTGCGAGTACCACTGCATCGGCGGCGATTGCACCGATCCCGCCGTCCCGTGTCGAGGTGATCGCACCGCAGACACGACTTTCGTCAGTTGCGAGTTCGAGGGCGGTGATCTCGTTTCGTATGATTACATCAGATGCGCGGAGCCGCTCAAGGAGCGTCATCACGATCTCATGGCCTGTTCTGTCCCCGGCATAGCAGGTTCGGGGAAACCGCTGGCCACCGAAGGGACGCTGGGCAATCATACAGCTCTCTTCGGCATCAAAGACTGCACCCATCCTGATGAGATCGGCCATCCTGTCAGGCGCTTCATTCACGAGCACCTCTGCTAACGTCCTGTCATTTAGGTAGGCCCCGCCTTTGAGCGTATCTTCGAGATGGCCTGTTATTGTATCTGCCTCCCTCAGAACCGCGTTATAGCCGCCTTCCGCCATCACGGTGCAGCCACCCTTCCCTGCGATTGTCTTTCCAATAAGGATCGTCTCTCCATACTGCGCTGCCTCGAGCGCCGCCCTGATTCCGGCACCTCCGCTTCCTATTACAAGAACGTGGCAATCCTCCGTCGTAATCACACCCATCGTATTATAATGATCTGCCGTGTAATAACTTAAAATACATCGTGGGGTTAGGTGAGCCAGAAATGAGGCTTGTAATGAAATTTGGCGGCACATCGGTCGGTGATGAGACAGCAATCGGTCGCGTGGTCGATATCCTGAAGTCTCACCGGGAGAGAGGAGATGAACTTGCGGTTGTTGTATCGGCGATGACCGGCGTTACCGATCAGCTCATCGCCACTGCAGAGGAGGTTGTCACCTCATCAGGGAACCCCCCGATCGAGCAGCTTATCCATGCGCTCAGATCACGGCATATGAAGGCACTCGAGGCGGTTGCCCCGGATTCGCTTGAGGAGATCGGGGTATATATCGATGTTCGGCTCGATAAACTGAAGCATATCTTAACGGCCCTTCATACACTCAGGGAACTGACCCCGAGATCACGGGATTATATCGTCTCGTTCGGTGAGCGGCTCTCAGCTCCCGTTGTCTCGGCAGCACTGAACCAGGCGGGGATCCCTTCAACGGTGCTGGATGGGTGCGAAGCAGGGATCGTCACGAACTCCTGCCACGGGGGCGCGGTTGCCCTTCCCGAAAGCTACACCCGGATCAAGAGCCGGGTTGCCCCTCTGCTATCTAATTGTGTTCCGGTGATCATGGGGTATATGGGATGCAGCGAACAGGGGTATGTAACCACCCTCGGCAGGAGCGGGTCCGACTACACCGGATCGATCATCGGTGCAGGAATCAATGCTGATGAGATCTGGATCTGGACCGATGTCGATGGCGTGATGACAACCGATCCACGGATAATTTCCGAAGCACGTGTGATCCCGACCATCTCATTCCTTGAGATGATGGAGCTGTCGTACTTCGGTGCGAAGGTGCTCCATCCTAAATCGATTGAACCGGCGATGATGAGTGATATCATGGTCCGGGTAAAGAATACCTTCAATCCGTCTGCCTCAGGAACAGCTGTTCTGAAGACGGCACACCGCGAGAAACGCGTTGTCAAGGCGATCTCGATCATCAGGAAGGTGGCGCTCCTCACCATCGGCGGTGCGCAGATGGCAGGGCGCCCCGGGGTTGCGAGGGCGATCTTCTCGGCGCTTGCAGAGCGTGAGGTGAATGTGATGCTCATCTCGCAGGGGTCGTCAGAAGCGAATATCACCCTGGTGATTGACGAGGATCACCTGATGAATGCGGTGGAAGGCCTCACCGAGATCCAGAAACGGGGATATGTCCGTGAGATCACCTTTGACAAGGATATCGTCGTCATCGCTGTCGTCGGTGCCGGGATGGCGGGCACCCCGGGCACAAGCGGGCGTATCTTCTCTGCTCTGGGAACAGCCGGGGTGAACGTGATGATGATCACACAAGGGTCATCTGAAGTGAATGTCTCGTTCGTCGTGAAGGAAGGGGATGGCCAGCGTGCCGTCCAGGTGCTCCATGACGAGTACCGCTTATCGGAGGCTTGTAATGAGTAATGCAACATACCGTGATTCTGGTGTCGATATCGATCTTGAAGCAGAAGCAGTAAAAGCGCTGATCGGATCGCTTACGTTCCGCCGGAAAGGAGAGTTCGGGATGGCCGGGGATCTCGGCCACTTCGCAGGCCTCATCGATTTTGGACCCTATCTCCTCGCCCTCGCAACAGATGGTGTCGGCACCAAGATGCTGGTTGCCGATGCCCTCTCTGACTGGTCAACGGTCGGGATCGACTGTATCGCGATGAATGTGAACGATCTCTTTGTGATGAATCTCGAACCGGTGGCATTTGTCGATTACATCGCAACCGATTCCCTTGATCCTTCGAAGATGAAGGAGATCGGGAAGGGCTTAAACGAGGGTGCCCGGCAGGCGAATATGAATATCGTCGGGGGGGAGACTGCAACCCTCAAAGGACTTGTGAACGGCCTCGACCTTGCAGGTACCTGCCTTGGCGTACAGAAACGCGAGAAGGTGATCACCGGATCAGCCGTTGCTCCGGGAGATCTGATCGTCGGCATGCCGTCAACCGGTGTTCATTCGAATGGCTTCTCGCTTGCACGGAAGATCGCCCTTCAGAATGGTGGCTATGATGCAGTCCTCTCTGATGGCAGATCAGCTGGTGAAGCCCTCCTCACCCCGACCCGGATCTATGCAGAAGTGCTCTCCATATGTGATGCCTGCAAGGTGCACGGGATGTGCCATGTGACAGGCGGCGGACTCCTGAACTTCCTCAGGGTCGGGCCTTTCGGCTTCAGTTTCGATGATCCTATGCCAATACCGGAGATCTTCACCTGGCTCGCTGAGAAGGGCAATGTCACCGAAGAGGAGCTCTACCGGACCTTCAACATGGGGATGGGCTATGCTTTTATCGTGCCTGAAGAGAGCGTTGAAACAATCCTGAAGATGGTTCCCGGCTCAGCCGTCGTAGGGCGTGTCGTCCCTGAACGTGGCATCTGGCTGAAGGGCCGCGAGATCCGATAACGTCCGCATTTTTTTTAAGTATCCGCTATGATCCCTCTCTCTCCACCGGGTGCCGTCATCCTGCCATATCCTTTTTCTCGTACCCCGTAAGAGTAACAGGAAGGAAATACTGCGCTTCTGCGGATTGATACTATGGAAAAGGAACATGTTGTCGAACAGGGGGATCTCTTCTGTGCCATCTATCTTGATTATGAGAACCTTGCAGTCTCTGCCGGGCAGTCGTATCCTGCACTGGATACCCCGCTCTCCCTCGGCCCGATCATCGATTATGCCGCATCGCTTGGGGACATCTGCATCAGAAAAGCCTATGCGGACTGGTCGGTGGGTGAGTGTGCGGCAGATGTGAAGAAGCTCGTCAAGTACGGCTTCGAGATGCGGCATCTCCCACAGACGAGTGCACGCGGGAAGAACGGTGCGGATATGGATATGGCACTTGATGTTCTAGAGGATATGATCCTGCTTCCGCATATCGGTCTTTTCATCATCGGGTCAGGCGATACCGATTTCATCCCCCTGATTCGCAGGCTCCGTGCACGGGGAAAGATGGTCTATGTGATGGGTTTTGATAATTCTGTCGGGAGTGTCATCAAGGAGAATTGTACGAAGTTTCAGTTGCTTGATGAGCTTCTCGGGCTGAATGCCGCTTCTGGTATTGATCCCACACTGGATGAGGATCCGGCGCTTATCGAAGGAGATCGGATCGCAGCACGTGAGCTTCTGATTCGGTTTGTGAGGACGAGAACCGATGAAGGGCCGGTCTTCCTGTCGGATCTGAAGAACCAGCTGATCAGGATTAACCCCTCCTTCTCAGAGAAGAAGATCGGGTTCTCCTCCTTCAAGAAGTTCATCGAATCGCTCGAAGGGGATGTAGTGGAGGGAATCATCACAGATCGGAGAACCGGCCATCCCCTTGTCAGCTTCCGTGAGCTGGATGAGATCAATTCTGTCCATGTCGATGCAGGTGAATGCCTGGTGACCTGCTTAAACTCCCGTCTCCGGTTCATCGGCGACCGGAAAGTCCGCACACAGATATTTGAGCAGATCCTTGCTCTCTTCAGGGACAAGCGGCCACGATCCATCCATGAGATAGCTGCTGCGATCCACCCGAAGATCGATCAGTCAGTCTCAAAAGCCACTTTGAACCGCGTCCTCTTCGGTCTTGGTGGTGAAGGCCGTGTCTTCCGGTACTACCGGAAAGATCCTATGGTTCCACCGATCGATTCGCCGCAGGTCTTAAACGAGTCTGTCAGGAGTGTTGCCGATATCGAAGCAGTCTACCTCGCATCTGCCCGCGACGCTCTCAAGCGGATCTTCCCGGATATGGATGATGCCGAGGTTGAACAGGTTGTCAGGTGATATAAGTGGTCTTTTGGGAAACCCGTAGATCCACGTCAGACCCGGCGATATGATCCCTTCGGGATATGAATGGCGAAACGGGCGCCCTTGCCGGGGATCCCCTCCTCGGTGATGGTCATCCCGGTGATTGAGAGGATCTCGCGTGAGAGGAAGAGACCAAACCCGGTATTGGTATAGTATCCCCTGACAAATATCGCCTGTTTCTTATCTTCCGGAACTCCTGACCCATCATCTTCACAGAGAATGGCAATCCCACCATCCTCGGTACGGCTTGAGAAGGTGATGCGGGTGATTGAGCCTCCGTGCCGGATGGCGTTCTCGATTAAGTTGTAAAAGACCCTCTCGATGAGTGGATCTGCATAACATTCGATATCCTGAACCTGTATCTCTATTGATACTCCCGCAAGGTTCAGCTGGGTTGATGCGTTCTCCACAAGATCACGGATATTGAACCACCGCGGCTCGGTAATCCCGACATTCTGGTAATCACGGGTGAACTCGATCTGCCGC
>DAJQ01000052.1:22912-23037 GCA_002496395.1 Methanocorpusculaceae archaeon UBA456 | reverse complement strand
TGAGTTGCGCTTGATCAAAGAATGAGTTTAAAAGGGGTATATGTGAAACCATGTGTTCAGCGAGCGCTTCGACATCCTGGGTTGTTATGTTATAGACACAAAAAATATAATTTCATTCATTATAT
>DAJQ01000052.1:0-22894 GCA_002496395.1 Methanocorpusculaceae archaeon UBA456 | reverse complement strand
GAAACTTGACATTGTAGAGATATGTATTCCCTTAAAAAAAGTAAGGATTAATTTAGAATTGTTTATTGAAGATAAGCTGTTCGGAACCGTCCTGGAAAGTTGCGCGCAGTACAAACTGCTCTCCTGCTATTTTATCAGCTGTATACCAAATTTGACCAACAGAGGGGACGTTTGTGAAACCACCTGAACCAACACTTTCATCCCATGTTTTATCAATACCATCAATCACCGGTGTGACATTAGTAATTGTAGCCATATCTGCTCCACCCTGCCAATTAACAACACCATAATCGGTAGAATTGACATTTACCGTCACACCAACAACCTTCGCACCCTGGACGCCGCCCACGAGCCCGAAGACAAACGCTGCAATAACTGCAGCAAGGATCACCGTGATGGCGACCATCAGGATAACACCGATAACCGGTGATACCGCATCGTCATTTCTTTTTATAGACATAATCATTCACCTCACATCACCGATTATCCATGCGGACACAGTGTGTATGTGGAGTGAATGGTGGATAAACTATATATACCCTTTTAAGGTTCGGGAAGAGAGAAAGAAAACACATTCGGGCATCAATGAAGGAAATATTATTTCCTTTAAAGGGGATTAACGATCATTTATTTCATCGGCAGGTACCGGATCTCACCATCCGCCTCCTCAGAGACCCAGTCCGGGAGCAGTCCGGCAAGGAGCCCCCGCAGATAGGCTACGGCAATCAGGGGAGAACAGAGAGGGTGATCGGCCGGGATGGTAAAGTCGGTCCGGATAGTAATCTGTGTGGTGCCCTTCCGCTCATATGGCACCCCGATGGTGATCAGGAAGCTCTCGACAATAGTGAGGATATCCTCTGCCTGGACACGCTCCCGGAATCCACAACCATGCTCCTGACCGAGTGAATAGGTATGCCGGGCAACAGCCTCACGGATCTCAGGTGAGGGATCTTCGGCAAGACGGGTAAGGAGGGGATCAGCAATCCGATTCTTTCCAAAAAACCTGGAGGTCTTGCTGATCGTCCAGTCGCGTGCAAACGAAGATCCTAAACCCATCTCAAAAACCTCTATCCCGGCTCCAACTGCTCCTTATCCCTATCCTTACCCCTATTCCTATCTGACCACTCCGGTGATCATGCATCCGATTCCTGCGATCTGGAAGAGGCGGGCGATCACAATCGACCAGTACGATAAGACGGTATCTCCCTGTATCATCGCCACAATATCCGAGAAGACGATCCCGATCACCAGCAGAAATAATCCCAGGTTAAAGAGAAGGAGCGTTCTATCCTTCACCCGCTTATAGCTCTGGTAGACGAGCACATTCAATGCCGCCCCCATCAGGAGGGTGATGATCGCAAGTACCCCATGCAGTACTTCAAAAGGCATGCCAATCACCCGGAACCAACATGCCACCCAAAATATCCAGCCTAACCAACATATGTCTGCTCCTTGATCTTCTTCACTGCCAGAATGGTATTCACCTCACGGACCCCCGGCAGTGCCGAAAGCGGATGGATGAGCTCGGTCTTCAGCTCAGAGATGTCCGTTGTCACCGCCTTTATAAGGTAGTCATTGGGCTCAAGCACCTCAAAGACCTCCCGCACAACCTGTTTCCCGGCGAGATAGGCGATCAGATCTGTTGCTGCATCAGGATCAACCTTGATCGAGAGGAACGAAACCAGCCGGCGGGGGAAGAACTCAGGATTCACTGCAATGGTAAACCGCTCAATCACGCCTTCCTGCTTCAGCCGCTCGATCCGCTTGAATACCGTCGAGGGAGCAATGGAGAGCCGCTTCCCGAGATCGGCAAGCGGTATTTTCGCATCCCCCATCAGCGCGTCAAGGATGGCATGATCGGTCGCATCCATTATGGTGATGATGGTCAATTGGATCTGATTAATGGATCGGTTTGCTTNNCTGAGACCTTTGCCAGAAGGGATCCGGCACCGCCCCCCCTGAAGGAAGATGGATCGCATGCCTGATTGCGCCATCGATGAAGCGTTTGGCACCAGCTACTCCCCCACGGAGATCCCGCCCCAGGCAGAGCTCTGATGCAATCGCAGAAGCAAAACAGCATCCGGAGCCATGTACCTCATAGGGATATCTCGGGGCAGAAAATGTCTCTTCTCCCTTTTGGGTGATGAGAAGATCGACCGAGGCATCTCCACTCCCCAGATGCCCCCCTTTCAAAACGACCGCATCTGCGCCATATGAGAGGAAGACCGAGGCTGCCTCACGCATATCATCGAGCGAGTGGATCGGTGAGATGCCACTCAGGATCTCCGCCTCCGGGATATTCGGGGTGACGACTGTTGCACGCGGGATCAGTCCGTCTATCAGGAGTGTCAGGGCATCTTCTGTCAACAGCCGGTGGCCGCTTGTCGAGACGATCACCGGATCAAGGACAAGAGGAGCGCCCGCCGGGAGCGAGTCGATCACCGCCTCAATAACAGCAGCATTCNNCCAAGCATCCCGGTCTTCCAGGCAGAAACCTCAAACTCCTCACAGAGGGTGGTAATCTGCGCAGCAACCGAATCCGGAGGCTGCACCCATGTCCCTGTAACTTTCCATGTATTCTGGGCGGTGACTGCGGATACCACAGAGAGGCCATATACCTGAAACGCGGCAAAGGTCTTCAGATCAACCTGAAGCCCGGCGCCCCCGCTCGAATCCGAGCCGGCGATCGTACAGGCAGTAGGGAGCAGGCGATCAGTCATATTCATAGAACTCTCATCCTCACCCATCATCAGGGTTGCGATCAAGAACGTGCGCTCCGGCGAGAATTAGCTCAGATCCTGCACCCCCCTGATTGCATGAGGATCACGCCTTTATTGCTCCTCCCGATCAACAGAATCGTATATGGATATTGAAGGATATGTGCGCAGACATCTGGCCGAGGGATGCCCGGATGATGACCTGCGCATCCGCCTCCGGGACCGGATCCTTGAGATAAAAGATCTCCCCCCAGAATATGCAGAAGCATTTGCCGCCGCCGCAATCGAGGAAGTGAGACTCACTGAGGGCCTGAAAGGAGATCTCTTCACCTATGAAAAGGCGGATGTCTCCATGGGGGAGTTTGGCGTTGGATCCCGTGGCACCGGCGACTTCTATGCACACAGAAAGATCGCTCAGATCATCGGGGATACCGGGGCATCGGTCGGCGTCTCAGAGATGGATGATGGCGGAGTTGTGCAGGCAGGCGGCCAGTATATCATCGCCACCGTTGACGGCATGCACTCCCGCCTCTCAGACTACCCTTTCCTTGCAGGCTTCCATGCCACCCGGGCCACCCTCCGCGACGTCTATGTGATGGGGGCAACACCTGTCGGTCTCATCTCCGATATCCACGTCGCGGATGACGGCGATGTCGCAAAGATCTTCGACTACACAGCCGGTATCACCACCGTATCTGAATCACTTGGTGTTCCACTCATCGCCGGATCTACCCTCCGGATCGGTGGCGATATGGTGATCGGCGACCGGATGACCGGATGTGTCGGCGTCGTCGGGGTCGCAGACCATATCACCGCCCGAAGAAAGATCATGCCGGGAGATCTCTTCCTGATGACAGAAGGGTCCGGCGGCGGCACCATTGCAACCGCAGCAATTTATTCCGGCAATGCTGAGTATGTGGATGAGACGATCAATCTCCATTTCCTCAGGGCATGCGATGCACTCGTGCACGATCCCGTCTTCACAGAGATTCACGCGATGACTGATGTCACCAACGGGGGGCTTCGCGGGGACGCCTATGAGATGGCAGAGACCGCAGGTTGCCGGATCGTCATTGAAGAAGAGAAGATCCGCCATCTCATCAACCCCCGTATTCTTACCCTCCTCGACACACTCGGGATCGACTATCTTGGTGTCTCCATCGACTCGCTCCTTGTCGTCGTTCCACCGGAAGCAGCAGAACGCGTCATAGCAGTCATTCGAAACACCGGTGTTGCGGTTGATATCATCGGATATGCAGAAGAAGGATCCGCAGAATCAATTCTCCTCTCTGGTGGAGGTGAGGTCGACTTTTCGCCACAATTCCGTGAAGCCGCATACACACCCCTGAAGAAAGTCGTTGAGAAGCAGAGCGGGAATTTTGAAGAGATGAAAAAGAAAGTTGACCGTGCAGCTGATGCAGCATGGGAGAAGAAACAGCGGATGCTGAAACAGCTCCAATAATCTCTTTCTTACTCCTTCTTCCCACTCACACAGACATTAAAAGCAAGATAGGGGATATGCGCCTCAATGAATGACTCAAATCTCTGAGCAAGGCCAAAAAGCCGGGGAGAGAGGGTATAGTGTGCAAATGAACAGCGTGCGGACTCAACATCAACAAAACCTGCCTGGGAGAACATCTCTTCCATCTCTTTTCCGGTATAGTAATGTTCCCCAAAATCACCTACTCCAATCTTATTCAACCCAAGACGTTCACCGAGCCGGTAGAGAAGGGGCACCATGCAGGTGAGCGTATTCCAGGAGAGTGCACAGACAGCGATCTGCCCGCCGGGTTTGAGAATGCGATATGATTCACGCAGCATTGCTTCTGGATCATTGAGATAGGTAAATGCAAGAAGGCTTGCAATGTTGTCAAAGCTTTCATCTTCAAATGGGAGAACATCAGCTGTTCCTACAAGAAATTCAGAATCCGGGCAGCGGAGACGCCCCATCCCGACCATGCCGGGAGAGATATCAAGCCCGACAGCAACACCTCCCAGTTTCGAATAGTGCTCAATAAAGAGGCCTGTGCCGCACCCAAGATCCAGTAGGAACCCTCTGTCCCGAAGTCTGTCAAGAACCAGACTGCTGAGATGCTGGTGGTACAGCCTTCCCTGCCTGAAATCATACCGCTGGTCATAGACCTCGGCAACCTCATCATAATGTGCCTGTACTTTTGCCCTGCTCATATCTTTAACTCCTCCAAACGAGCCAGAAAGGCATTTACCTGGAGATATTCATTCCCGGACTGCCCGAGCATTGCATCTGCCTCTGCAAGGAGAAGCGTTGCATTTGGATCATTACAACAGACCTTCAACGATCTCCGGAGCGTCCCGATAAGCTCCCGCCCCGAGAGGCCATATTCTATCATCAGGCTTTCTGCACTCTTTACAGCTGCCAATAGATCACCCCGCCTGATTGCATCCAGAATTATATCCCCAAACCTTGAGATCTCGGTATCATCTATCTCCTCGGGACGAATAGGATTTCCAAGCTCCACCGCCACCTGAAGATGCATGATCGCCTTCCTCAGATCTCCCCGCACTGCAATAGCGAGTAATGCAATATCATCATCAGGGATTGCACCGGCTTTTCCTTCAAGGTCAAGGATCTCACGGAGACGGGCTTCAATGAGACTACTCTCTATCGGGAGGAAAGAAAGGGGAAGGGTGCGGGATCGAATCGGACTGATGAGTGCTGAGGGTTGTGTTGTCACAAAGATAAAACGGCAGGTGGCGCTGAACCGCTCCATTGTCCGACGCAGGCCGTTTTGTGCATCATGGGAGAGTGCATCCGCGCAATCAAAGACGATCACCCGGAATTCACGGTTGAGTGGCTTGAGGGAGGCATGCCACCTCACGATATATTTGAAATTTGAGAGCACACTCTGGCTTTTCTGATAGAGAGGAGTGAATTTGGGATTAGCCTCAAGATAGGCACGACCCTGGGAGAAGAGTGTCCCGGATGGGATCACCGTTACGTTTTCCGCAACATGATCCTGATAGATGAGCTTGAGAAAGGAGTCGAGTACAGTAGTCTTCCCCGATCCACGAGGGCCGGAGAGGAGAAGATGAGGAAACGATCCGGAATCGGCAAAATATTGCAGCTGCCGTTTTATATGCTCCTCACCAAGAATCGCATCCAGTTCATCAGGCCGATACTTTTCTATCCAGAGCATCAGGTTAACCTCTCTCTCATCTCTCTCAATGCATCTGCAAGGAATTTCTTGTTATCGATCGAAGCCGCTAATGCATGTAGATCTCCGGCCTTCTCACTTCCGCATGCTTCTGTAATCGCAGGGAGTGCACGGGTGAGTTCATCGATAATCGGGAGTGTTGCAAGCCTTGCGGTTCGTGAGAGCGGATTTAAGTCGATTGCAATGACGATCCTGCCCATCTTCCGGAGCGCCTCGCACCGGTCTCCGTCCTCAAGTGCAACCAGAATAAGATCCGCAGATCCAATACCCTCAGGCAGGCAGAGGCCGCGATCATGTTCAAGCGGAACAAGTCGCTCACATTGACCCGCCAGTACCTCCACATCATGAGCGACAAGGTGATCTGCAACCTGCTGCATCCTCTCCTCTGTCCTGTGAAAGAGATTCACCTCAACTGCCACCCCGGTTCTCTGCTGAAATGTTGCAATCTCCTCTGCTGCGAGTGCTGCGCAGTTCCCGTTCACCGAGAAGACCGGGCGTTCTGCTGAGAGGATAAGCCGGGCGGCAAGACGCTCTGCTTCTGCTGCACTTACGGTCGTCTGCTCCCCGATCAGGTAATCAAATGCCTCACCCCGGCCATGTGCGCAAAGACCTTCAAGCGAGACGAGCCCACTCCGGGCAGCCGCAGCAAGCGACTCCCTGACCATAAGGGATCGGTACCGCGGATGGTTTTGGGGGATCATCTCTTCACCTCCAGAATTTTCGGCCCTTCATCAGCAACGGAGGTGATATACACTTTTCCAAACTGCGAAAGCACTGCTTCAGCCTTCTCACCATACGCAAATACACCCTCCCCAAGCATCGTCATGCTTGCCGGAACATTCGCATCATCACATGCAGAGAGGATGGGTCTGACGGGATCGGTGATCAGACCGGACGATTCGGCAAACTGCCTGGATAAAGCGAAAAAATCATCGATATCGGCCGGGCACCTGCCGGGATATGCAGCTGTAACACGCTCCATTGATTCTGGAGAAGCGAGCACCTGCTGTGTGGAGATTGGGGCAAGGCTGATGATGGCAACCGGCATTTCCGGGACCATCTGACGGCTGGCCACCCCATTGATCCCAGGTGAAGAACGGCAGACGAGGCCGCCGCCACGTTCTGCTGCCACATCACCAAGACCGTTTCCTCGTGACACCTCTATATCATGGGCAAGACGGGTAATTTCCGACATTCCCATTGAGAGTGAGAAGAGGGTATCTGCGGCAATGATTGTTGCCAGAAGGGAGGCGGCAGAGAGGCCGAAACCGGAGCCCATCGGAAGATAGGATTCTGTCATGACCAGAGCCTGCACTTTCATTCTTTCCAGTGCCTCCTCGATCGGGGGGGATCCAATCGTCTCAATTCCATCTGCAACTACCACAACCTCAGTCTCATCAGATCGCTCCACAGTTGCAGTCACCCCTTCGCTGAGGACGAGTCCGGCACCGATGCTTCCGGTACACTCAGGCACCTCTCCCACCACCTTTGAGAAATATCCGGATATATGACCTGGTGAGAAGGCTTTCACAGACGTCGGCATAGCTCGAAGGCCACCTCCTCTTTTGTTGAAACAGAAACATCGGGATCATCTCCCATGATCAGAAATGATCCACTGGAAGATCCCATCACAGAGGGGGGATTGGCAACAACCAGTGTCGCCCCGCGTCTCAGAAGCTCACGCCCTTCATCTGCGGCATCATCTCCCAGCTTGAACCCGATTGTCCTGATAGCCGGATTTGAAAGAGCGAGATCGATTATTTTTGGAAGAGGGTGGAGTGCGATCTCCTGTTCTGTACCCGATGGAATCTTGCCTGCGATCCGATCAGGTGCATAATCCGAGATTGCAGCCGCACTGATATAGATGTCAATTCCCAGATCAAGTTCTGCCTGAACTGCCGCCATCATCCCGCCTGCTGTCTCCACGCTCACGTTCCGGACACAGGGGAATATATCCGAATGAATGACGGTCACATCCGCGCCAAGGCGGAAGGCTTCAAGGGCAATTTCCCGCCCCATCTGCCCGGTTGATCGGGTAGTCAGGATACGGACATCGTCAAGCGGCTCCCGGCAGGCACCGCTTGTGATCAGCACTTTCTTCCCTTCAAGTGGCCTGCCGAACACCGCCCGTTCAGACCAGAGGATGATCTCGTCGATGTGAGCGATCTTTGCCTTCCCCTCTTCGATCCGTGGTGGAATCACACAAATCCCATATTCTTTCAGGATCTCCAGGTTCTTACAGACCGCGGGGTGACGGTACATCGAGTGATGCATCGCAGGAGAGAGAACAATTGGCTGGCCACTCCCAAGAGCGGTGGTTGCAAAGGTTGTCACAGGTGTATCATCGATCCCACAGGCGATCTTTCCGATCGTATTTGCCGTGCATGGTGCAATCAGGAGAAGATCGGCTGCTCGTTCATCACCACAATAGATCACATGCTCAACATGCCCGGTAATTCTCGTGATCGTCTCACGTCCGGTTGCATAGGTGAGAGCTTCAGGACTGATGATTCCAGATGCCGCATCCGAGAGAACCGCCTGCACTTCAGCCCCTTTCCTCCGGAGTTCATGAGCAAGCCGGACACAGTCAACAGCAGCGATGCTCCCGGTGACCGCAAGTACTATCAGTTTCCCTTCCAGCGTCCGCCTCATGCAATCACCAGATCCATTACACTATGCCATATGTTAGGGGCATATTTCTTTATTCTATGCACCGTGATCTCAGCATCAAATCCTGACCCGGACAGTACTCTCCGAATTGCCGTCTCATCGGGATGTATGGTATGGAGATGGATGATACTGCCACAACCAACATGAGGGAGCATGGATTCAAGATAATCTGGTGCATCAAAGTGTCCCATAATCACCCGATCATACCTGCCTGAGAGGAGGCTCCGGCAATCCCCGCAATCAGCAGTAATCCGGTGCATAAGATCATTCTCCCTGATATTCTTCAGGAGATATCCATAGGAATCCGGGTTAATCTCCATTGCATGCACACACCCGCCGCCAATAGCAGCCGGGAGTGTGAAATACCCTATCCCGGCGAACATATCTGCGATCCTCTCTTCTCGTCCTGACGCTTCTATCAGAGACCGAATCCTCTCCTTCTCACCCCGGTTTCCCTGTGAGAACATCACTTTAGTGGGATCAAGATGGTATGCAATCCCGCATTCTCGAAGAAGCACCTCATGGGGAGTGCCTGCAATCACTTCATAGGAGGGTATTCGGAGTGATCCTGCATGCGCTGGAATAAACAAAATACATGAGGGTTCTTCGCGGGATCTGATATCGTCAATATCTTCAGCTGAAGGCCGTTTTCCATGGAAGACGATCGTATCACCAAGCCGCTGGTATCCCCGCCCTCTCCTCTTTCTATCAGGGATAATGGTATCATATGCCTCACCATCCCTGACAGGGGCATAGACGATATCCCCCTCCCGGTACGGCCTTCTGGATGGATCAACCCATCGGTATTTCGAGAGTGAAGTGAGATCCCCCGGAGAGAGTATCCGTGCACGCATCAGTACCCAACCACAACCAGCATCTCACCATCACGGAGAATGTTGACGACTCCCCCTGCCTGCGTATGGCAGCCCTTTGGGGATGGGATCTCAAGGGGGAGATGCGTCTTTGGATCGAGAATACCGATGGTATCACCCTCATGGTAGGTCACCATCGCCTCCTCGGCATCCCTGATATTGCCGATGACCCGGATCGTTTCTTCATCACGGAAACTTCGTGGCTGCTGGGTGAGCAGGTGTTTTGTCCTGAGTGTCGTACCATCTGATCCTGAGACCAGATAATAGTCATTCTTCATCGAAACGACATCTCCACGGACAATTCGGGGGAGCCTGATGGACCATGTCACGCGATAGAGTCGTTTTCCCTCTTTCTCCCCGACAAGTTTCGGATGAGAGGTCGAACGTGCACCAAAAAAGGATGATATATCAGTGACAATCGACTGCCCTATCCCAAGAGAAGAGACGATGACATCAATTCCATCTTTTGAGTTGTCAATAGATGATACAAACGAGAGGCGATCGCCTCCCTGCTGGGCGGCATCTTCAGCCTGCCAGGCGATCTCTGCGGCACGTCTGCTCTCCCATTCGGTCAGCCGCCTCCCCTCACCTCTCACCTGAATGATCCCCTCATAGTAACTACCGGAGATCCGGCAGCACCGGTCACACTGCTCCCTGCCCAGGACGATCAGCACCTGATATTCACCCTGAACCGGGATACCATAGCATTTCCCGGATATCTTCAGATAGGCTTTCGATCGATTCACACTGATATCGCGAATCGTCATCTCCATTGCATGATCAGTTACATCAGGATGGAACACAATGCCATCAATGACAAGAGATCGTGCAAGACTCTCCTTATCACTCTCCAGATCGGCCCAGCTACTGCCCACTTTGCGGGATCCGCAGGTAGGGCAGATGATTGCTTCAACTCGGGGAGAGACGGTTACCCATTCGATCTCATGCAGCCTGCATGGGCCACAGAGTCCTTCTTCAGAGGGATTCCCACAACGGGGGCAGATGGTGTCTTTGATACTCATGATCTCTTATTGTACAAACTGGGCATGCGGGACAGAATCGATCATCAGGCATGATGAACGTTCAATACAGCCAAGTGAGATCGCGATCCCAACGACTCTTGTCCCGATGATATTCGCATTACTTGCATGTGCAAGAGCATACCGCACCTCCTCCTCGGAGACGGGAACATCTCCATAAAAAAACTCGGAGATGGTAATCTCGATATTGCCTTCGGTGAGCGTTCTTCCCAGAAGTTCACGATCGCAGACGGCAACAACCGTTCCTCCACCCGGCTCCTTATGGATCTTCAGGTACATTGCATAGTATTCGGTGTCATGGTGCAAAAAGGATCGTTTCGATCAGAGGGAGATCTGAACACCATAAACCTCTTCTGGCACCAGGGAATGAATACGCCAGATATCTTCTTCTGTGAAACTGCCTGCCTCAAGATGCCGGAGCGTAAACCTCGGAACCGAACGGGGGCCGAGCACTGAACCGGGCCGATCGCGTTCATCCATATAATCGCTCTCCATCGTAAATGGCCTGCCATCGCGCGCAGCATCGGCGATACAATCATTGTTTGCGATGAATGAAGGATGAAGTTTCGTATCGGGGGTGGCGAAATGTTTCACCACCCGTTTGAGAGGGACACCGGCTCTCTCTGCCATCTCCACAACATCATCGCATGGACCGCTTTCAGCATGCAGCTGCACCGCACAGTCACATTCTGCGGCGAATTGAAGGGAGGCATTCAATACCCGGTTTGAGGCCTCCCATACCGCTGAGTCCACCTCATAATGAGGGCGGCCACTCTTCAGGGCAATAGCCGATCCTTCCATCACATACTGAGCGGCCAGTTCGAGTGCTCCGATCATCAGGGATTCAGCTTCAGAAAGGCTCATTCGCTCAATCATGCGCGATATCTCAGCCGGGTGAACACCAAGAACCGGAAACGCCACCACTCCCTCCCGGCAGCATTCCGCGGCAAGAGCTATTGTCTTCTCAAAGACCACGCGGAAATCTTCGGGGATGGCTGGTGTGATTCCATATGACCATGAGGGTTTTGTTACGAGGAAGATATGGGTTCCACCGGAGCGGGCAAACTCCCTGACTGCCTTCATACCGATGCCCCGATCCGGATCGATATGGATATGATCATCGGTTATTGGAAAGCGCGGTTTCTGCATATCAATCGATGATGGACATCATCGGATATCCATTCTCATACCTGAGTGCGGCAGTACAGGTTGCGTCCCCCACCTGTGTGGAGATTGTGACATTGAACATCCTCCCGGAGACTTCGGAGTATCCAAAGGGGTTCTCAAGCATCACGGATCTATCAAGCCGCACATGCACGTCTGTCACATATGGCTGAAGGCTGACTGCTGACTCGATCGCTTTTTCAATCATAACTGCTGTCTCTGTGGAGACCGGAGTTCCGACGAACTGGTGGTAGAGTGCACCGAGTTTTATCGCCGCTTCAAAGACGGCTTGTTCCCTGTCTGTTGGCATATATGTCACCTAAATAAGTTTTATGAGGCCGTTTCGAGGAGAGAGGGCCTCTCCACCCCTGAGAAGCACATCGATCTGCTTCTCGACGGTATCGCGGGTAAATCCTTTCTGGACCAGGCTTTCCACGATCTGATCGATCCGGGCTATGCCGCTCTCATCCCCTGACTGACGGATCGTCTCCTTGATACTTCTGATCAGATCCCGGCTCTGTTTTGAAACACCGGTGACGATCTTATCGATATCAAAGGATCCTGTCTGGGGATCATAGGCCACTTTCCGGAGACAGCCATCTACGATTTTGATCACCCGCACCGCATCATCCCGCTCAATCGACATCGAGAGGCGGGTACGTGCGCTCGCTTCAGCCAGCCTGACAAGCGCTTCGAGCTGCCGGGCGGTGACCGGGACGGGCTTGTCAGCAGATGCAAGATTTCTGAGTTTCATGTAATAATCAACAAGCGTCTCCCTGGCTTCTTCAGTGATTATGGGAAAGGAGTTCCGTTTTGCATAGGCGATATACTTCCGGAAGAGAACGGGATCGATCTCGGGAGTGACGGGAGCAAGTTCACGTTTGATATATTCATCATTGACGCCTTCGATCGGGTTCTTTTTATGTTGCATAATCAGCTCGCCAACTGAATGTGCTTTTAGGATATGCTGCGCAATTGCTTCATCACGTTGTTTCTCCGGCTTATCGGTCATGATAAAGATGAGATCAAAACGCGAGAGGAGGGATGGAGGCATGTTTATCTGCTCGGATATGCCGACATACTCGTCAAACCTCCCCAGTTTTGGGTTTGCTGCCCCGAGAAGTGCACAGCGGGATTTCAATGTTGCTGTGATCCCGGCCTTTGCAATTGAGATCGTCTGCTGCTCCATGGCTTCATGAAGGGAANNAGAGCGATCATCTTTTGCCATCTTATCCATCTCATCGACAGCCGCAACACCCATATCTGCGAGTACGAGTGCGCCTGCCTCAAGAGTCCATTTTCCATCCCCAAACTCATCCTTCACCGCAGCTGCCGTAAGTCCGGCTGAGGTTGCAGATTTACCGGAGGTATAGATGCCACGTGGAGAGAGTTTTACCACATATCTGAGCAGCTGGGATTTTGCAATACCCGGATCGCCGACGAGTAGAACATGGATATCCCCACGGAGCGTGCTCCCATCCGGCATCTCCTTGGCAATACCGCCAAATAGCTGAAGAGAGACGGCCTCCTTGACATCATCATTTCCATAGATGGTCGGAGCAATGGAGTGAGCGATCTTTCGATAGAGGTTTGGATCCCGCGAGAGTTCCAGGATTTGTGCCTCGTCATCCTCGGTGATGTTCACCTCTTCAAACTCTTTCTCACCAAACTCAATGGAGTTGCAGTCGAGATAGATATCAAACGTGGTGCTCTTTGTACCGGCATTCATCCGCTGGATTGAACGGAGCACCCCGTTTACGATGACACGATCCCCCGGAGCGGCAAGCCCGGTCAGATCATCGGTTGCGTCAATATCAAGGATCTGAGGCTGTTCGCCCCCACGGAGCCCTTCAGGTATCTCCTGGATCCGAATCTTCTGTGCATCGACAAATTTTGATTTGAGATGGATCAGTTCCAGACGCTTATGAGTGCATTCACCCATGCCACAACTTTCCGGCTCAACGAATTTTCCATATCCCTGTTCCCGGATTGTCATATGACCTGATGGACACCGGAAAACCGCTTCGACGATCCGGGGACGGACCTCTGTTGTCTTTCTGATAATTCCTTCGACTGAGACGAAGGTATTCATCTGCTCTGACCTGATATCCCGAACAAGCGTCTTACGCGGGAAGTTGATGAACCGGATATTCATCCGCGGGATGATCTCATGGGCATCTTTTCTTGCAAGGAGATTATGTGCCCGCAGGGCATCCCTGACTTCTGCAAAGACCTTGTTTGGATAGGTCAGGAGTTCATCGGCAAGCCTGACCCCGCTCTTTCCAAACTTCTGAAGCGTCTCATAATTGATGATCAGGGATCGTTTATAGGGATATTCGCGGCTGATTGTCCGGAGTTCCTGTTTGTATTTCTTTGAGAGAAAATCCGCCCATTCTTTTGATTTATCGACAACTTCGACGTCGAACTCTTCATCATGATTCAATGCTGATCAATCCCTCTCTTCTTCAATGCCGACAGTACAAACCGTGCAATCATCGCTTCCATCTGAAGATCGCTCTGGGCGCCCTCGGAGATCCGAAAATCCGCCTCACCGATATGATCGATCAATTCCACCTTCAGCAACCGATCAAGTTCCATTGAGACAAGATGCCTATAACACTGACCAAGAAGTTCGGTAGGGGCAATCCCGCGATCCCGTGTGAGTGAACTGAGATGCCGCTCTGCACCTTCGAAATCCCCTGAAAGCGAGAGATTAATGAGATTAACAATCTCCGAGGGCTTTGCGGTGGCACTGATCGCATAGATCTGCTCTTCTGTGATATCCTGTGCAATCACCGCTGCACCCTGAAGCGCGTTGATCGCTTTTCTCATATCACCCTGTGCAATGTAGACGATTGCATCCTCTGCTTTTTCGGTGAGGGTAAGTCCCTCTTTCCCAGCGATTCGTCGAATCTCTTCTTTGATATCCTCAGGGTTGAGGGGACGGAACCGGAAGAGTGCACATCTGCTCTGGATCGGATCGATGATCTTTGAGGAGTAGTTGCAGGAGAGGATGAAACGACAGCTTTCAGCATAACTCTCCATTGTTCGTCGCAGAGCCGCCTGTGCATCGGTAGTCAGTGAATCAGCCTCATCCAGGAAGAGGATCTTAAATGACGCGTCTCCCATCGGGGAGATGCGGGCAAACTGTTTGATCTGGTTTCTGACAACGTCAATTCCTCTCTCATCAGAGGCATTCAGTTCACGGAAGTTCATCCTCCAGTCTTCCCCAAAGAGTTCGCGTGCAAGGGCAACAGCTGCTGTCGTCTTCCCGACACCGGGACTGCCGGTGAGAAGAAGATGCGGGAGGGTTCCCATCTTGACATAACTCTCCAGCCGCTCAACGATATCCCTGTGGCCGACCATGTCAGCTAACCGCAGTGGGCGGTACTTCTCGATCCAGATCCCGTGGACATCCTCCATGCATGATCATTAGATCCCACCTGATGAAAAGGATACGTCCTATCGATACCCTGATGCCTCACCCCGACAGATATGATCAGACAATGGAACATGCAACTGATCCTATCGGCTGGGTCTTCGCAGATGAACTTCACCGTGCAGAAAAAGGGGAGAATGGATTTATCACTCCAACCGGGGGTATTTTTCATCGTATATTCCTGATCGGTGTTCTCACCGAAGTGCATGTACAGAATAGTCGTGCAGTGGATGCACGGCTGAGCGATCCAACCGGAGGCTTCTCGATCTCAGTGAACCGTTCCTGCCCGCTCGTTGCCGATCTCCTTGCCGCAACCGAACCTCCGGCATTTGTCGCCATCTCAGGTGAACTCTCCCAGCGCGGCCGAGAGGAGATCAGGGTCATTGCAGACTCCTGTCAGGTGGTACAGCGTGAGGATCGAGACAGGTTCGTCCATCTCTGCGCGGATGAAACGCTCCGGAGACTGGAGGCAATTGGGGAACTCTCCGAAGAACAGAGAGAGATTGTAGAGATGGTGATAAGGGCACTGGATGTTGTCGGAGCAGAACCAGAGAGACCCCGGAGCGTTCAGGCTGATGCACCAGATCTGACCATGAGGATGGTCAGCATCATCGAAGAATGCTCAGGGCCAAAAGGCGCCCCTCTTGAAGAGGTCCTCCAAAAAGCTGGTGAAGGAGGGGTCGGGGAGAGCGAGGCAAAGGCCGCTTTAACAGTACTTCTTGAGGGAGGGGACTGTTATATGCCGACAAACAGCATCATCAGGCTTCTATGATACCCCGGTTCCTCCCCGAAGGCCCGGCACTCCTGGTAAAAAACTCAATTGCAGTTCTTGTCATTGCGGATATCCATCTTGGTGTCGAGAGTTCCCTTGATTCCGCAGGATGGCACCTGAAGAGCAGTTCAAAGAGCCGGCTCGAGCGTATACTCACCTGTATTGAGATAACCAATCCCGATCTTCTGGTTATTCTCGGCGATCTGAAACATTCAGTGCCCCGTATCACCTGGCAGGAACACACAGAACTGCCGGAGTTTTTGGATGCGATCAGACGTGAAGTCGATCTCCGGCTCCTTCCCGGCAACCATGATCCCGGAATAGAACGGTATATGGAGCAGGAAGAGATCCTGAACAAAACTGGTGTGATCATTGACGGAACCGGATACCTGCACGGCCACACCTACCCATCACCAGACCTTGCCGGTCACCTCATTATAGCAGGACACCATCACCCGGTTATCCACCTCTATGATGAGGTCGGTTGTTCCCTGAGGGGAAATCCCGCGTACCTGTTATCTGAAGTTGATGAGGAGCAGCTCAGGATGGAGTCGGCAGATAGCTCCACCCGTCTCCTCTTCATGCCTGCCTTTTATGAGTACGCAGGAGGGATTGATATCAGAACGATCCCGGAGAGTGGGATATCCCCTCTTTCCCGGAGTATCAGGATAGAAACAGCCGAGGTGTTTCTTCAGGATGGAACCTATATCGACACCCTCGGATCCCTCAGATCCGATCCATATTATCGCTCTTCTGCATGAACGGATCAGGGATGCCCTTGACAAACGGGGTTTTAATGATCTCTCCGAGATTCAGCTCCGCGCAATCCCTCCCCTCTTACGGGGAGAACACCAGATCCTGATCGCACCGACCGGCACAGGAAAGACAGAGAGCGCGATGCTCCCAATCTTCCATTCGCTTCTCACAATGAAGGAGCGGCATGGCTTCTCTGCCCTCTATATCACCCCGCTCCGCTCACTGAACCGGAACATGCTCTCCCGTCTCACCTGGTGGTGCGGAGAGCTTGGGTTATCTGTTGGTGTACGGCATGGTGATACCACGATGGCGGAGAGGCGAAAACAGGCACTCAAACCCCCGGATCTCCTGATCACCACCCCTGAGACCGTCCAGTCGATGCTGATGGGGTCCCGTCTCCGGCAGCATCTTGCGGGTGTTGGGCATGTGATCGTCGATGAGATCCATGAACTTGCTGATGGGAAACGGGGAGTGCAGCTTGCGATTGCACTTGAGCGGATCTGCGAATATGCAGGAGAATTCCAGCGTATCGGGATCTCGGCAACGGTTGGTAACCCGGAGACGGTCGGATTCTGCCTCTGTGGGGAGCGGCCGTTTTCAATTATTGAAGTGCCGGTCGCATCCCGCCTCTCTCTCCGTGTTCTCTTTGGGGGAGATAGATTTGATGGGCAGGTGGAGAAGATTGAGGATGTCATTGATGATGCCAAATCTTCCCTTGTATTCGTCAATACCCGGTCGGTGGCTGAGGCAATCGGGCACCATCTCATACCACGCGGCGATGTCGAAATACATCATGGATCGCTCTCAAAAGAGGTCAGGATCGATGCCGAGGACCGGTACTCAAAAGGCCTGATCAAAACACTTGTCTGTACCAGTTCGATGGAGCTTGGGATTGATATCGGGCATATCGATCATGTGATCCAGTTTGGATCCCCCCGTGATGTCGCACGGCTCATCCAGCGGGTCGGAAGGGCCGGGCACCGGATCGACCAGATCTCACGGGGAACGATCATTGCAACCGGATTTGACGACCTCCTCGAATCCCTCGTCATTGCACGGCGGGCAGTTTTGAATAAGACCGAGCCGGTAAACCCGCCCCGGTGCCCGGCCGATGTGATCGCAAACCAGGTCGCGGCAATCGCTGTTGAGCGGGGGGAATGTGAGGTTGGATTGGTGAGGAGAATCCTCGCTCGGGCATGGCCGGTATCTGACTGCGGAGAGCTGCTGGATGACTGTATAGACAGAATGGAAGAGCACCGCCTGATCCGAAGAGAGGGAGATACTATCATTAAAACCGGCCGTGCCCGGAAGTACCTCACCACAAACCTCTCGATGATCACCGATGAGCGGAAGTTCCGGATCATCGATTATGTGACACGGAGGACAATCGGCACCCTTGATGAATCGTTTGTTGTTGGGTGGATCCATACCGGCGCGATCTTTATCACACGCGGCAGGCTCTGGCGGGTGCTTGAAGTGCTTGAAGAAGCAATCACGGTCGAGCCTGCACCAAAGAGCATGGGTGAGCTGCCTTCATGGGAGGGAGAGCAGATTCCAGTGCCCTTTGAGGTTGCAGAGGAGGTTGGACGGCTCAGGAGATCCCGGTGCTTCACTGACTATGGAGCAGATGCAGATTCAGTTGCGTACATTAACAAAATTTTTTCCGAGATGGAGAAGAACAGGACGCCGGTTCCAACCGATCAGCTGGTGATGCTCGAGCATTCGAAAGAGGGTGTCATCGTGAATATCTGCGGGGGCCATAAGGCGAATGAAGCCCTTGGCCGTGCCCTCTCCATCCTGATCTCCGCACGGTATGGAACAAGTGTCGGAATTGAGGTGAATGCGTACAGGATTTTTCTGCGGCTGCCGAAAAATGTCGGAGCGCAGGATGTCAGAGAGATCCTCTTCTCACTTGAAGGAGCACATATTGAGGCTATACTGAGGATTGCAATGAGGAAGACCGCCCTCTATAAGTGGAAGCTTGTTGCTGTTGCAAAGAAGTTTGGGGCGATCGATTCCGATGCCGAATATGATAAGATCAGCCTCCACCGCTTAAGCGAACATTTTGATGGCAGTGTGATCGAGCAGGAGGTGTACCGTGAACTCTTCAGCAGGTATATGGATGCGGGGGCAGCAGGCGGGCTTATCTCCAGGATACGGTCAGGGGAGACCGAGGTTCGGATAGGACCGCTCTCCATTATCGGTGCAGAAGGGCTCTTTTCTTCGCGGGATCTGATCGCTCCACCGGATATGGATCAGGCAGTCATTGCTGCATTGAAGCGACGGTTGAATGCACAGGAGGTTATCCTTGCCTGTATGCATTGCAGAAGCTGGAAGAGGAAGACGATTCTGGAACGCGTGGAGGAACACCCGGAGTGCCCAAAATGTGGAGCCAGGCTCATTGCTGCCGTCAAGCCATATGAAGAAGAGAATATTCTGATCACCAGGAAAAAGAAGAAGACACCTGAGGAGAAGGACGTCGAGAAGAAAATGCTCAAAACCGCAAACATGGTTCTCTCAAGCGGGAAGATGGCCATCACTGCCCTCGCCGGACGTGGAGTCGGGCCGGATGCCGCATCAAGAATTCTGGCAACACATGCAAAAGGAGATGGATTCTATAAAGAGATCCTAAAAGCCGAGAGGAAGTATATCACAACTCATCGGTTCTGGTGAAATAAAGAGGGATTAGAGGATATCAGCAAGGTGCTGTTCAAGGACCTCAAGACCCGCCCTGACATCCTGGAGGTTCTTTCCACCTGTAAGAATCACTTTTCCTGATGAGAAGAGGAGAGCAACAATCTTTGGATCTGCTATCCTGTAGACGAGACCCGGGAACTGTTCGGGTTCATACTCAATGTTCTCGAGCTGTAAAGTGATAACAACTTTATTCAGGTTGATTGGTTTGCCCATATCATATGAACAGACGATATTGGTAACATTGACATCAGGGACTTCATGCGTGGTAATACCTGCACCTTTGAGTGATGCAATGATCAGCTCAAGGCCCCGACCGAGATCGCTTTCATTCTTGATCCCGGTGAGCACGACTTTTCCGGATGAGAAGATGAGTGATGCCATCTTCGGATCCTTAATCCGGTATACTGCTCCAGGGAAGCGCTTCGTATTGAGCTCGCACCCCTCAATATGCTCGGAGATTGCCAGAAGATCGATTGAATCGGCAATGACACCGGAAGCCACGATATTTTCGATCTTTAATGAGTCGTACTGTTGATCTGCCATCCTCGTACATTTAAAGGTGTCAGACCATAATAATGACGGAGAAGCTTTATGATATTCATTCCTCCACCGTCTTCTGACGCCATGTATGCAGTGTTTTTTTCGAGAAGATACACACCACGCATGGAATCTCTCAAGCAGATCTGCCACTGACCCTGTAGTCTTCTCTGAGGAAGAACAGATCGATTGTCATAAATGGATGAAAAACCAAAATTCATCGTTTTTATGACGGATGGTGCTAGCAATACTACAGAGAACAGTCGGTCGGTTGCTGACTGGACACGCAATCTGCCGGAATATGCTCAATCCGCATCAGATTTTGCAATTTCTGTTCCTGAATACTTTAATTTTGCATTCGATGTCGTTGATGCATGGGCTGAGAAGGATCGGAATAAGCTTGCGCTGATCTGGACGAACCAGAATGGTGAGGAGAAGAAGTACAGTTTCTGGGATATGAAGACCCTCTCGAATGAGGCGGCAAATATCCTCCTGAAGTTCGGGATTAATAAGGGTGACCGTGTCTTTGTGATGCTCCCGCGAATCCCTGAGTTCTGGATCCTGACCCTGGCACTGATGAAGCTTGGTGCAGTCTTTGCACCTGCCCCGACGATGCTGACGACAAAGGATCTCATCTACCGGATCAATGCTGGCGACTTCAAGATGATCATCACTGATTCGGAGAATGCCCCGAAATGTGATGAGTTGTCAGACAATTGTCCGTCACTTGTCCAGAAGATGGTGGTTGACGGGGAGCGTCCCGGCTGGATCAGCTATCCTTTTGAGCTGAATTACCCGGCACCGGTGGCACGAAAGCTCGTTCATTTCAGGAGTCTCAGAAGAACCCTCCCGACCGATCCGATGCTGATCTTCTTCACCTCCGGGACAACCGGAAATGCAAAGATGGTGATCCATGAACAGAGCTATGCTCTTGGGCATATCATCACCGCCCGGTTCTGGCATGATCTCAGGGAGAACGATCTCCACTTCACCGTCTCTGATACCGGTTGGGCAAAGGCGGCATGGGGGAAGTACTTCGGCCAGTGGGTCTGCGGCTCGGCAATCTTTGTCTATGATATCCGGGGCCGGTTCAAGGCAACGGAACTCCTCCCCTTGATCGAGAAGTACGGGATCACCACGTTCTGTTGCCCCCCGACGATCTACCGGATGCTGATCATCGCCGATCTCAGGAAGTTTGATTTCTCTGAGCTCCGCCACTGCTGTTCAGCCGGTGAGCCCCTGAACCCAGAGGTGATCCGTATCTGGAAGGACGGCACCTGCCTTGACATCTACGAGGGATACGGCCAGACCGAGACGGTCTGCTGTATCGGGACCTTCCCCGGCATGAAGCTGAAACCCGGATCAATGGGGATACCCGCTCCCGGCTGGGATATCCAGCTGCATGATGATGACGGCCAGCCGGTGCCGGATGGTGAAGAGGGGAGGATCGCGGTCTCCCTCAATCCCCGGCCGGTGGGTCTCTTCCGGGAGTACCTTGATAATCCCGAAGCAAATGCAGAGTCATTCCAGAACGGGTTCTATTATACCGGAGATAAGGCATACAAGGATGAGGACGGGTACCTCTGGTTTGTGGGCCGCGATGATGACGTAATCAAGAGCTCAGGATACCGGATCGGCCCCTTTGAGGTGGAGTCTGCTATCCTCGAGCACCCGGCTGTCCAGGAGGCCGCTGTCGTCGGCACCCCTGATGAGATCAGGGGCGTCATCGTGAAGGCATTCATCGTCCTCCATAAGGATGTGAAGCCATCCGAGAAGCTCGTGAAAGAGATCCAGAACCACGTGAAGGAGACGACCGCCCCCTACAAGTACCCGCGTGCAATTGAATTCGTGGACGAGCTTCCAAAGACGATCTCAGGCAAGATCCGCCGGTCTGAGCTCAGGGAACGCGAGATGGCAAAGGCCGCGGATCTGGGTGAGGAAACGGGAAGGAAGAGGTAAGGGGAGTGAGGAGTGAGGAGTAGGGATTTGGAAAGAGCCCTTCCCTCATCATCTTCTATCATCTTATACCATCTTTTATCACCTTTCACCCTCTCTTCCCGATCGAAAGTGGACATATTTATACGCGATGACGTCAAAGAGGTAAGAGCACAGGCGCGAGGGTTGCCGAGCCAGGTCAAAGGCGATAGGTTCAGGGCCTATTCTCGTAGGGGTTCGCCGGTTCGAATCCGGTCCCTCGCATTTTTCTTTTTCTTTGATAAATCAAGTGTTTTTAAACATACATTATGGGCGATTGATTAGTTAATTTGAATCTCCCAATTTACTATTTTCATCCCCGCAATTGGGAGCGTGACATTTTAATGGCATCTTTTCTTTTTATCAGCACAATAGCTATAATGCAGCAATGCTATATTCTCTACTTACTTCAAATACGAGAGTGGATGAAAGAATGAAATTTCAGGTAGTTGTTCGTGAAGATCCCGAAGATGGAGGCTATAATGTTAGTTGCCCGGCAATCCCCGGATGTCATTCACAGGGTGAAACGGTTGAAGAGGCTCTCGAAAATATAAAAGATGCCATTGTTGCCTGTGCTGAGGTTCACAATGAAGATCTTCTTCGAACGAAAAGTGCCCAGATTGTGGAAGTGACACTCTGAATACACCTCGCCTCTCGATCATTTCCCGCTGACTATTCAAAATAGTCATCACCTTTTTCATCTTGATCCCCACAGTCTGGAAAAACCAACGTTGCCATTTTGAACCGAAACCTGGGGCAAAGTAATATCCCCCGGATACAATACTCCCTATGCACTTTTCGAAGAAAGATCTCATTATCATCGCAGGAAGCATCATTGTAATTCTGGTAAATATCTACAGCATTGCTATGGGAGCCACCGGAACCGGATTCTATATTTCGGTATTTGCCATCCTGGCATTCTCCATCCTCCTCATCAATACCGTGTACAGAGTGACAAGATTGACCTGATTGACTGATTGACCAGAGTAAACAGAGTGGCTAGTGTCATGTCAATTCTAAAATGTCGTAACTTTATTATATCATGAGCGTAGTATAATAGGT
>DAJQ01000013.1:34725-37223 GCA_002496395.1 Methanocorpusculaceae archaeon UBA456 | reverse complement strand
CTTCCAGAACAAATCTGCTTTTAACACGGTCGATTTTTCTCATACTGGTTTTTAGGACACGAGATAACTCTTCATTTGTTGATCGCTGTGTCTGGTGCTCCCCCTCATCACATCCAAGGAGAATAAGGGCATTCAGAACTGTTTGAGATGCATGTTTACCTTTGGAAGTGAGGGCTAAAAGGGTGTCACGTTCTTTACGGGTGAGGGTCACAACATATTTTCTCATTATCTATTATAATTCGCTCATAATATAATGGAGTTACGACATTTTAGAATTGACATGATAGTAGGGTGGATGGATGAAACACTCAGTCAAATAATCAGCATGATTCTCTTATGGGCGCGATGAATTCAAGGATAGGAATTGGTTATCTTTGGTTTATGTGACATTATCGAAGTAATCCAACCTTGTTATTTGAGGGTTATGTTAGTGAATCGGTTAAACCCGCTTCTTCCCTGAAGATGCTCTCACATGCCCCTTCTTCTTTTGAAGAGTCTTCTCTAACAGTAATCTGGCATCCTCCTTTGTATTGGCCAGCGTCTCTTCAATATCCGGTATGAATTCTGTTACAATGGGTGGAGCCCCTGCATGCCAGATACCTGGAGCAAAACATTCCACTCTCTCGAGCCTCTTGATCTCGTAGCCTTCCTTACCTTTCCAGAAATTCTCGTAATCGACTACGATCTTTCTCCTCTGACGGCTCTCATATCGGATGAGGTTCTGGATATACATGGGATCAAACCCGCTATATGCAAGGAATGCTGTAAATCTACCGGGAATCTCTTCAACCAGTTGTGATATGGCGGCTATGATATGAGGGCAGATCTCCTGCCCGGTTCTACAGGAACAGGTGACCAGAAGAGGTCTGGATTCGATCTGATAGATAAAACCCGCTTCTTTCAGAAGAGTATAGATGCTACCCAGGGTTATATTCTGGACATACGCCTGGTAGCTCTCTTCATCCTCGATGAGCAGCCTGATAAATTTATTTGTAACCGAATAATCAGGAGGCCTCCGCTCAAGCATTACCGTTGCTTTCTTTCCATCGAAATCCACAATAGTGAACTCAATCTTTCCACTCCTGGTGGCGGTTATTTGTACCCTCTCATCTGCAAAGAGTTGCCTCCCCAGTTCCAGATTCTCCCGCCCACACCTCTCTTCGAAGGCCGTATATAACCGATCCCAGATCGATTCTGCCATATCATGCACCTCGTAACTCAAGGTGCAGCAGCTCTTTCAGCTCCTCGTCAGAGAGTTCCCCGATCCAATCCTCTCCGCTGCCAATTACTGCTTCTGCAACCCTCTTCTTATCTTCAAGGAGAGCATCGATCTTCTCCTCGATTGTTCCCTCTGAGATCATCAGGTGAACAAAGACATTCTCCTGCTGGCCGATCCGGTAGGTTCGATCTGTTGCCTGGCTTTCAACCGCAGGATTCCACCAACGGTCAAGATGGATAACATGGGTCGCATGGGTGAGCGTAATCCCTGTTCCTCCTGCCCGGAGAGAGAGGACGAAGAGGGGCGGTCCTCCACTCTCCTGGAATGTATGTATCATCTGCTCACGTTGTTTTCTGGGTGTTTTCCCTGACAGGAAGAGTACAGGGAGATTAAATTCTTTCTTCAGATCCTCTGTCAGCATCTCACCAAATCTAGCAAACTGGGTGAATATTAGTGCTTTCTCTCCATTATCAAGAATTTCTGTGATGATCTCATAGAGTCTTGCGATCTTTTTGGAGCTTCCGGCTGTAAGGTGATCTGATTTTTTCAGAAGATCGGGGTGATCACATACCTGTTTCAGTTTTGTCAGGGTTGCAAGAATTCGTCCCCGCTTTGCGATCCCTTGGAGTGTCCCCAGATCATGCACGAGCGAATCTACCACTGCCTGGTATGCAGCTGCCTGCTGCGGGCTGAACTGGCAATAGATCTTCGTCTCCATCTTCTCCGGAAGATCATTGATTATCTCCTTATCTGTCTTCATCCGTCTGAGGAGGAATGGTGAGATCAATCGCTTCAATAGCAGACGCTTCCTTTCATCAGATCCTTTTTCGATCGGAGTTGCAAACTTTTTTCTGAACTGTTCAGCAGAGCCGAGATACCCGGGATTCAGAAAATCCATAATTGACCAGAGCTCATGAAGCCGGTTTTCAACAGGTGTGCCTGTGAGCGCAAACCTGCTTTTGGATCTGAGTCTTCGTGCGGCCCGTGATTGTTTTGACCCTGGATTCTTGATATTCTGGGCTTCGTCAAGGATGATTGTTTCCCAGTGATATTTGGAAAAAATCTCCAGATCACGGACAAGAAGGGCATAACTGGTGAGGATAATATCACACTCTCCGCTCTGGATGGATAATTCACCTGCCCGATGGCGGTCCGTCCCATGATGGATACGACACCGAAGGTCCGGGGCAAACTTTCCAAATTCCCGAAACCATGTTCCGAGAACCGACATGGGACAGATGATCAACACCGGGTGAATCTTTCCCTCCCTCTCTTTTTT
>DAJQ01000013.1:0-34672 GCA_002496395.1 Methanocorpusculaceae archaeon UBA456 | reverse complement strand
TCAGCAAGACAGCCGCCGAAACCTAATCCGTCAAGCAGCATCATCCAGCCTGCTCCATACTGCTGGTAGTGCCGGAGTTCACCCAAAAAACCAATTGGGTGTTCGATCGGCATCAGCTCCTCAAGAGAGAAGAGCTTCCTGATCCTCTTCTCAAGATCTGCTGGAAAATTTACTTTTGTTGATTCCCAGCCATCCAGCTCATCCCCCTTATTAAACTGCATCGCCTCAGCAAGTGTGAGTCTGCCCTTTTTTGGGATCGTCTTTGCTGCGATGGCAAGATCATCTGGTGAGATGAGAAGAAAGCGGTCTTTTACCCTGACTAGAGATCGTTTCTCTTCAACAAGCCTTGAAAACTCCTCGGGGCTCAGTTCCAGTCCATCCCCGATACTAACGGTCCAGTCAAAATCCAGAAGATCTGAGAGGGTAATAAAACTAGTTCCATCATTGATTTTTATGGTGATTGAGGGCTTTATTATCCCCCTCCCGCACCATGAAGGGAGATCCAGAATAATTCCTGAGGCGAGAAGAGCGCTGCCTTTCTTTGTTATGAGTTCGACCACTTCATCATTGGTGAGATATCGGGAACCTCTGGCAAGGGGTGGAAAAATTCTCTCTGCAAGGGAGCGGTAATGTTGGGTTTTGTGTACTAGATCTCCTGTCAGCAGGTAGCATTCATCCTCACGTTCACCCAGTTCCTTTAATGGGATGTCACAGGAAGGTGTTCTGATGGAGTATTCTACGTGCCACTTTTCATCATCTGCCGGCTCATCAAGGGTAATGAGCAATTCTGTCGAATTGCCATCCTCCTCACCCAGCCAGTTCTTGATCTGTTTAGGTATCCCGCGCTTCTCCAGACCGCGAAGATCTCCTCCCAGACGGCGCCCCCACTCTTCACTACTGATACGGTTATTTTTCAGATGCGTGGATGAGGCTTTCTGGTAACTCCCGGTTTTTCGAAAATGTGGTTCTGCAAACTCCCGTGCACATTCATTGAGGAACTCCCTGAGCACAGAGTCAAGGTCCCCGGTTGACCAGGAGTGATACGCAGCAAGCAGGTTTTTTGGTGCTGAGAGGAGGAATTGTCGGTACTCTTCCATGACTGCCTCGGGAATAAAGATCTGCCATCCGTTTCTGGATGGAGCACAGTAGCCTGCTGCAATCAATTTGACAGCAAATATGCTTAATGCACGCCAGAACCAGATTGAAGTACCAATAATCACCCCCTCTTGATCTTCTCTCATTCTGAGAAGCATCTTCATCGCCCTGCCAATCGAAGGATTGTGACAGGGGAGGAGCCAATCCTCCATGCATACCTCTTCTGTTGTATTGAGTTTTGGATCCTGGTAACCGTATTCGGGTGAGGGAAGGGGGGAGTATTGATCTCTGGAAGGCAGTATCAATCTCAAGTACTGGCACTGTGATACAGGCCGTCCAAAGGTCTTCTTCAGGGCCTCCAGAAGCTGCTGGTTAGATGCGGCAAATAGATGAGGCTTTCCTCCAAAATAGTTATAATCCGGCTTGATCCCGATGATCTCCTTCTCGCAGTCCTCTCCATAAAAACAGAGCTGTCTGTCTCCAAAATAACGCATCCAGGTGGCATGCAGTACAATCCCTGCCTCTCTCTTCAATTGTGTCTCCACCTTCCTTTCTGAATAGATGATGATCAATACCTCAGGATAGTATATGGTTCATCTGATCACGAAGGTGTTTCGGTTTCACACTCCGAGCCGGATTGCCTGCATAAACCGATCCCGGATCTTAACAGGCGAAAGCGGAATATTCGGAACCGCCGAATTGCCGGGCCTGATGATCACATGGATGAACCGGGGCCCGGCCCTCTTCCCTGTGATCGCAGAAATGAGCTCTTCCCGGCTCTGCACCTGCACACAGTTACGTATGCCGGCAGCAGACGCAACCTGCGCACAATCAGTTGTGGCAAAGCCCTGGGTGATCTGATTCCCGGTGGAGCCGAAGGTGCCGTTGTCGAGGCAGATGATGGTGAGGTTCTTCGGCGCAGATGATGCGATGACGGGGAGGATCGCAGATCCAAGGAGCGAGCCGTCGCCGTCGATCACAACAACCTCCCGCTCCTGTGCCAGGGCGAGGCCGAGGCCGATCGGGGATGCCTGTGTGTAGGATCCGAGCATGTAGAAGTTCTCTTTCCGATCAGAAACTGCATACAGCTCCTTTGATGGGATGCCGATATTACTGACACAGAGTGATCTGCCGAGATGGGGGGCAAGGGCGGCGATCGCATCGTACCTGGCCATCTGCGGCTCCCGTATCACCGACCCCGGAATCGGAGGCACCGTCCTGCTCCGATCAGGGAATGCTTCTGAAGGGCAGGAGTCACCATCAAAACAGGAGGGGGATATGAGGGTGACGGTGGGTATTCCCTCTGCAAAAGAGCGGCGGATCATCTCTTTCAGGCGTGGAAGGTCACCCGGTTCCATGATGGTCGCATATGGGATGCCTGCACCGTCAAGGATGGCCGGAAGAGCCGAGTTGAAGGGGATCTGTGCCGGGATCACCTCGTTCTGCACTCCCCGCCAGCTTGCGATGATCGGGAGCGGGAGGTGAAAGGTGCCATGGAGCGAGAGGAGGGCGTTCAGCATATTGCCGAGTCCTGAGCTCTGGATGACGATCGCCGGCCGCCCCCCGGCAAGGTATATGCCAGCCGAAACACCAACTCCGTCCTCTTCGCGGAGGAGGGGGACGTGCGGAAAGGCAGATGTTGCCAGTGCGCAGAGCATCCCCGCCTTATCGCAGGGGAGATGGGAGATGAGGGTGATCCCTTCCTCTTTCAGGATATTGATGATTGATTCTTCAAACATGGCTATTCTCCATAATACATGCCGGAAGTTCTCCCGGTCGGATGGTCTCCACAGGCACCACCTGATGTTTTTCAGGAACTGCCTTGTATCCGCCGCCGGTGATATTCAGGAGCACACATGCATCCTCTTCAATCCTGCCACGCTCAACTGCTGCCTGGAGGGCGGCACAGGCGACTGCCGCCGCCGGATCGGGATCAATCCCTTCAGTCTCTTCAAAGAGCAGACCTGCTGATTCTGCGGCAGCATTCGTGATCCCATACATCTGGCCGCCACAGGCCGATAGCGCATCAAAAAGGCCTCCCGGCACAGCATATGGGGGTCTCCTGTTCGTCAGGACATCGGCATTCACCGCTCGTATCGCCTCTTCTGCATGCGGCATATCGATCTCCGGAATGATCGTTCGCCGCCGTGCCTGCCAGGCCGAGACGAGCGGGATGAAAGGAAGGTTCTGGGCAAGATGCAGGCGGGGCAGACTCTCCCCAAACCGGCCGTCCGCAATCAGCCGGAGCGCTGCCTCCCATGCGGCGATGGCGCCGGTGCCGCTCCCGACGCCCTGTACATAGTGATCCGGGATCTTCTGAATCGTAACCGTAGCATCAAGGAAGACGGTGCCCATCCCATCGCGGCGTGCGACATTCTTTGCCCCGCCCTCAGGAGTGTATCCGGGCAGTTCGCAGATTCTGTCAGCGACCGCAATCGCATCCGAATAATCCCCATCCACTCCGATCAGGGTGACATTCTCCGCAGGTGTCGATGTCCAGATCCGTTCAAGTCCGCGTTTGGGAACGACAAGGAGGATCTGCTGGTTCATCGTCCCTGCAACCTCGGCAAAGGCCCGGCCGGTATTCCCGGCAGATGCAACAACGAGGGTGCCGCCGCCGGTCTCTTTCAGGCGCTGTACTGTCGGCCATGCTTCAAGCTCCTTGAAGGAGCAGGTCGGTACATGTGCACCCCGGTCAGGGGCATAGCCGGTGAAGCTGATCCAGAGATTGGAAAGCCCCGCTTCTTTTGCAAATTCCAGAGAGCGGAATGTCACAGGCCCCGATTGGGTCTGTGGTACCTGCTGTACCGGGAGCCAGTCTGCATACCGGAAGATGCCGGGCTCATCCCTGATAGCGAGCTGCTTCTCCGGGTAGATTGCCCGGAGAAGTCCGTGGTGCCCATCAGGACAGGCAAGCTCGCCATGATCGGGGAATGTCTCCCCGCATATCGGGCACCTGAGGAGGTGGTTCATGGCCCCTCCCTGAGGAAGAATGCACCTTCGCGGATACGAACTGCCAGATTCCGGCAGAGCCGCTCTGCCCTGGTGCGATCGGACTGGCGGAGTGTCACCGGAATCTCATTCCCTGAGATATCGAGTGTTCCGAGATTGATCGAAAAGACCCTCCCCTCGCAGACAGAGGCACAGGCGCCGCAGGCGAGGCAGAGGGAGCGGTCGATGGTATGCCCCTCTCCGATTGCCCCGGCAGGGCAGATTGAACGAGCTGTGCAGGGTGTGCAGTCCAGGCATCGCTCAGGGTTGATATGGACACCCCGCTCTGTGCCCCGCCAGACTCTACCATAATCTGACTTTCCGATCGGCTGCCGGTCGCGGATATCGGCTACCGGGAGTGAGATCTCCTCATCCAGCACCATCAGTCCTTCGAGGGATACAGAATCGAGCACCGGGATGGCAGCGGCAACTGAGGTGAGACATTCGGGGCCGTCCGAGGTGATAAATCCGCCCATCATCAGGGGATCCATCCCGTTCATATCAGCAGAACAGGCGAGATTCGGCCGCTCCGCAGTCGACCGCGTACCGGTGCCGGTGATGATTCCGTTAACGCCGTTAACAAAAACCGGTGTGCCGGGAGCAAGTGATCTGAGTGAGGGATCATTCTGTACCGGGTTCACCTCCCCGCACCCCGAGACAGATATCTCTCTTGAGGGTCCATGGAGGCCGGTGACCGAGAAGATGGTCCGAAGCATCCCCTCATCTCCGGATAAAAAAGCGGTATAATTCTTAAATGCCGATCGTGTCGTATGGAGCTTTGCAAAGCCACAATCGGAGAGGGTGATATCGTTTGTATAGCGCCGCCCGTCTGCCTCAGCCTCGACCTCGATGGTTTTCCCGGCGGCGAGATCTGCAAAGAGGTGGCCTCCACCGTAGCGGTCATCCCGGTGTGCTGTCCCATAGACGATGCAGTCGATGATCCCGAGCCGTTCGTTTGGGCAGGGGCCGGGATAGGCAGGAACACCATTTAAAAAGAGTGATTCTGCTTTCCGGAAGGTGCCGGGGGGTGCCACAGGCACCGTCAGGACCGCATACGTTCCGGACATCACCCCGAATGTCCCACAGGTGACGATGTCGACATCCTCAACCGTGAATCTCTCGCCATCCCGTACCCTTTTCTTGAATTCATGAGCAGGGATGACAATAGCCTCCCCACTTCTGATTCTGTTGTTGATCTCCTGTGCCGTCTTCACAGCGTCACCCCTTCAACCCTGACTCTGATTCCGTTGTGAGTGGTAATAACCATACTTACCACACCCGAATGTGACAGTCCCATCAGGCAGTATCCGGGCTGGAACCGCTGCCTCAGACCAAATACCGGTTCGCGGTTGATCACTTCCGCGATCCCCTCAAATGCATGGACATGGTATGCCTTCACATCCAGGCAATCCTCATTCCGTGCCTCGATCGGGCTTGTGACATGGCAGGAGATGATCCCACTCACCGGATCGGCAGCAGTCACCCTGAGTGCATGGGTGATCGGGCATCCCGCCCCGGCAGGCCTCCCGATAACGAGATCTCCCGCCTTGATCTCCCATTTCTCGACGAGATCCGGCCTGAACGGGATAATATCCTTCCTGGTGGATGGCTCCCCCGGGAACGGATGGATCACAAAGTCATAGGCAAGGCCGACGAGATCGACTCCTGAATAGGATGACTCCTTCTTCCTCTCACTCTCCAGGTAGAAGGGGCAGTCCCGGAATGATTTTGCGCCTGCGGCAACAAGTGCGGTGAAGGCAGTACATGAGGCTGCTCCACAGAGTCCGCAGTCCTTGCCGGGTGGTCTCCATGCCATCTATTCACCCCTGAAGAGGGTGTCTGCACCTTCCAGCCTTCTGACAACACCGAAATGGTTCTCCCACCCGATCTGCTTCTTCCCGACACAGACGGTGCATACGCCAAGGGGCGGGCTGCCCCGGAGGGTGAGTGCCGCCGGATCAGTAATCGGCTGGAGATCATTGATGATCTTCATCAGGTACCGCATCCCGGTCCCGATGACGGCATTTGTCTCGACAATCTCGACTGCCGGTGCAACATCCCGGATCGCCTCCCGGAAGACCTCTTTTTCTGCCTGTGAGACGAGATCGATCCTGGTGACAACCGCAGCATCCGCAAGTGCAATCATCGGGCTCATCTTATAGGGAGAATGGGTGCCTGAGATCGCGGAGAGGACCGCTATGCCAAGCGACTCGGTCGTGTAGGGGGTGCACCTGAGGCAGAGTCCGGCAGATTCAACGATCAGGAATTCGGCACCCTCTGCTTCTGCCCAGAGCAGGGCATCGGAAAGAACGGTGATCCCGGCATGGTCCGGGCAGAGATCGCCGGAGATGACCTTTCGTGTGGGAATACCAAAATCACGGGTGATCTCCTCATCCTCGTTTGCATAGATAACATCGATCTTCAGGTACGCAGCATTTTTTACCGGGAGATGGCTCAGGATCTGCCGGATCACTGCCGTCTTCCCCGCAGACGGCGGCCCGGCGACGATGATCAGCTTCATGCGGCAGCAACCGTCTCCCTGAGAACTTCGCCTGATCTGAGCCGCTCACGGAGCGAAGAGAGGTAGAGATCGATCTCGGTGACATGCTTCAGCACCGACTCCTCAGATCCATCCGGCTCAAGCACCGCCTTCACAGCTCCGTTCCCCATCACGATCCGCCTGTCAGACATCAGGGAGACGAGCGGGTCATGGGTGACGAAGATGACGGATGTGCCGGATTTCTTGAGGCAGGTGATGACACGGTCACGGAAGATGCCTGCGTTCTCCACCTCATCGAGGAGGATGATTGGAGCATTTGAGATGATCACAGCATCCGCAATAAGTAGCGACCTCGTCTGGCCGCCGGAGAGGGAGGAGATCCGGCATTCTGGACGGATCGGCTCACCTGTGAACTCGTTTGCAAGCCGGATCGTCTTCTCGATTAAGTCCCCTTCAGTGATCTTCCGTGCACGGAGATGCATGCCCAGGAACTCTTCAACGGTGAGATCCGCAAGGCACTTCGTGGTCTGGGTGATGAGGGCGATCGGCTTGCAGGCAGGATCCCTGACGAACCGCTCAGGCGGTGTTTCGCCATCAAGGAGGATCCGCCTGCCGGTTGCGGTATCGCCCTGCGCAAAGACCTCGATATCGTTGATGAAGGCGCTCTTGCCAGAACCCGTCGGGCCGACGATTGCGAGGGTGTCGCCAGGGCGGAGATGGAGTGCCTCAAACGTTTCGGGGTTGCCATTCCGATCATGGCCGGGGAGGATGGTGATCGTATGCATGATCAGTTCTTCATTATCGAGGGATGATAATGGTTTTCCTTTATTGGGACTAATATGGTCTTATGAGATAATCATTGATGACTCATTATCTAATGGTATAAATATTTTGGATGGATATGAACGACTCTTCCTCATGAATCCATATAATCCGAGGCTGGGCATCCTGATCCCGACTATGCCCACCAGGCAGATGTCTATGAGGCATGGTGGCAGGCAGAATGTGTCATACAGACGTTTATTCTCACTATCCGGTGATGAATTTTCAACCGTTTTCATGTTATAGTCCGGATAAATCCTAATCCTGATTAGTACTAGTCGTAATTAGGTTCTTTCTTCCCATCTGAAAAGAGATGCTCAACCGCCGCTTCAGTCGTTTCCCGCCCCTTCGGCGTCCGTTTCAAAAACCCGATCCTGATCAGGTACGGCTCATACACCTCTTCGATCGTCCTGACCTCCTCTCCGATAGAGATTGCGATCGTCTTCACCCCGACAGGCCCCCCGCCAAAGTCACGGGCGACCACGGTGATGATCCTGCGATCCAGATCATCAAGGCCGAGGGGATCGATCCCGAGGATACTGAGAGCTGCATCAGCCGATTCATGGGAGATCGAGCCGTCCCCCCGGACCGTTGCATAATCGCGGACACGCCTGAGGAGCCGGTTTGCGATCCTCGGGGTTCCCCGGCTCCGTTTTGCGATCTCAAGCGCTCCATCTTCGGAGATCGGGATCTTCAGGATCGCAGCCGATCGTTTCACAATCGAGAGGAGATCGTCGACTTCGTAGAGGTTCAGCCGGAAGATGAGGCCGAACCGGTCACGGAGTGGGGAGCCGAGGAGGCCGACCCGTGTCGTTGCGCCAACAAGGGTGAACTGGTCGAGAGGGAGCTGGATTGCACGTGCCCCCGGCCCCTCACCGATCATCACATCGATACTGTAGTCCTCCATCGCCGGGTACAGGATCTCTTCAACGACCGGGTTCAGCCGGTGAATCTCATCGATAAACAGGAGATCCCCATTTGATAATGCAGTCAGCTGGGCGGCGAGATCGCCCGGCTTGTCAAGAACAGGGCCGGTTGTGCTCCGTATTGCCGATCCCATCTCACGGGCGATGATCTGGGCGAGCGTCGTCTTCCCAAGGCCGGGAGGCCCTGAGAAGAGGATATGGTCAAGGGTCTCGCCCCTAATCTTTGCCGCTTCGATTGCTATTCTGAGTGCCTCTTTGATCTGGGGCTGGCCGACGAACTCATCAAGCCGGGCGGGCCTGATCGCGGGATCGTCGATCTCGTCCTCGAACTTTATTGGGGTGATGATCCGATCGCTCACGTTCTTCTCTCCTTCATATGCTGGAGTGCGGCTTTAATGATCGCCTGCACGCTCCCTTCCGGCAACCGCTCCATCACCGCTTTCACTGACTCCTCGGCCTCCCGCTCTGAAAATCCAAGGGATACTAAGGCTGATTTCGCATCAGATGCAGGCATATGCTCGTCTTTCCCCACAAATGATCCCCGTTTCTTCTTCATCGTCTCTTTCAGTTCCAGGATCAGCCGTTTTGCACTCTTTGGCCCGATCCCCGAGATACTGGTGAGCACACGCTCATCATCACTGATAATTGCCATTGCAAACTGCTCAAGCGAGATCTGGGAGAGGATGTTGAGTGCAATCTGGGGCCCGATCCCCGAGACATTGATCAGGATCTGGAAGAGTTCCCGCTCGCTCTGCCGGTGGAACCCGTACAGGGTGAGGGCATCCTCCCTGACAACAAGCTGTGTGAAGAGCTTCACCGGCCCTTCGGCATTCTGTATCTCCCGGAGTGTTGGCTGGCTCACCTGCAAAAGGTATCCAATCCCGCCGACATCAAGCACAACTGACTTCTCCCCGACTGATGAGAGCGTTCCGGTTATGTGTGCGAACATGTATGTCACCTCAGGGTATTGATATGGCAGAGTGCAATCGCTAAGCCATCGGCTGCATCATCGGGACGGGGGATCTCGTCAAGCTTCAGGAGGCGGCGAACCATATCCTGCACCTGCTCTTTCTTAGCCCGGCCCGATCCTGATACTGCCAGCTTGATCTGGTTTGGAGTATATTCGACGATTTTGATACCCCTCTCTTCTGCTGCAAGCAGAATGACCCCCCGCACCTCGGCAACCCGAATTGCCGATGTCACATTCTTTGTGAAGAAGAGCTCTTCAACTGCGATCTCGTCAGGCGAATGTTCTGCGATAAGTGCCTGTATCCGGGTATAAATCTCATGAAGACGATGGCTCGTCGTCCGATCCCGGGCAGCCGTCTCGATACAGCCGTAACAGAGGGGCCGCATCCCCCGTTCCTGCTTTTCGATCACCCCATACCCCACACGGGCAATGCCCGGATCTATCCCGATAACAATCATGATTTATGGATCTTCGGTTCTCATGGTAAATACGGTTATCCCGCGGAGTGCGAATGTGAAGAGGCAATCATGCGGATCGAAGCTGATATCACCCTCTCCGAAGAATTAAATAAATTAACTTAACTTAAACCTTAATCCTTATCAAAGCCCACTCTGTTATTGGAGCAGACGTGAAAAATAAAAACAGGCACCAACATTCACCACACCTTGGTTTTGTCTGATCTATCGACAAATTTTTACTTCGGATCAAACGCGTTCTGCCCGGAAATACTGACGGGATGGGATTGGCACTCCATTCCGTTCCTTGTCTTTTCACCCTTGAATTGAGGCAACCCTGCCGACGGTACCGTCTGCCAGCCTGACTTTCACCCCATGGGGATGAAAAGAAGAGTTTGTTAAAATGGCAGCGACAATCCCCTGTGTTGTCTTTCCACTTCGCTGGTCTTTCTTCTGGATAACACTCACCTGTGATCCGATCCGGAGATCGGATCGATTCCTGCCATTCATCAATAAAAATTGGTTCTCGTCAAGGATAAGGGTTTCAGAAGGAGGGGGCGTATCAGGTTTCACTCCACCCGCTTAAGCCCTGATCGGATCGCCTCAAAATCCCCGTCTTCTGCATCGATCTCATAGAGGACGGTTCCGTATTTGGGGCAGAGTTTGGTGAATGGCAGGATAATTTTCTTCCTTTTGATCTTCAGCCCAACAAGCATCGGTTTTGTCAGGAGCATATGTAATCCGCGGAACTCAAAATCCGGATACATCTCATACTGTTCCGCGGTGTTCTTCCTGACGTACTCATTCACTTCATCAGGCTTTGCATCCATCATGAGAACTTTGCCGCCTAAGTTATTGACACAGCGTTCCTTCATAGTATTTGTTCGGACTTTTCAGAATAAAAAACCTCCTGTCAATTCCCCTCCACCTATGATCCGAATTGATCGAAAGCATCAGGTAGAAATAACACAAGCGATGACTACCTGCTATGCCAGCCCCTTTTGTCGGACGAAAATTTGGTGTGAATATCATCGAGCCCCCTGACCCGGAGCGGTGCAGGGGTATCAGAGTGCTTGGAATATCCGGATCCAGCCGCCAGGATGGCGGTATGAGCAAATCCGAGCGGCTTCTGAAGAGGGCTCTTCAGAAATACGAGGGATTTGGCTGTATAACCCAGTTTATCAGGCTGAAAGATCTGAAGATTTATCATTGCGAAGGCAATTATTCAGAAGATCCCTCCCACTGCATCTATCCCTGCATGTCGACGCTGAAGTACAACGATGATCAGATGCAGAGGGTCTATGATGCGGTGCTTGGGTGCGATATTCTCATCCTTGCCTCCCCGATCCGGTGGAATAACCACTCGGCCCTTGTCCAGAAATTCGTCGAACGGATGAACTGTATCGAGAACCAGTACTCGTGGTTTGGAAACAGGATGATTCATAACAAAGTCGCAGGACTCATTATCATCGGCCATGTGGATGGCATCCAGCATGTAGCAGGAAATCTCTTCAACTTCTTCTCGTGGCTCGGTTTCTCTATCCCGGATGTTGCGATCACCTCGTGGGTTGGGGAGAATGACGAGGATACCACCCGCGACTGGGAGAAGATCGAAGAAAATCCTTATACGCAGGAGGATCTTGAAAATATGGTTCACAGCTCCCTCCGCCTCTCATGCTCCCTGAAGGGGATCTGATCGGATTTTGATCCGGTCCCACCTGCCTTTCANNTTTCAGGATTCCTCTGTTGGCTCATCAAGAGCAGAGTACTCTTCGGTCAGTTTCCTGATATCACGGATCTTCCCGTTTGCCGCCTCAAGGATTGAGAGGACCTCAAGGTACCGGGAATCCCCGCTCTCATTCATCTGTGCAATACGCTTCAGGTAGAGTGAGTATTCAAGGTTTAATGCACGCTGGAGCTCGATATCGCGTGCCCGGAGTGAATTGATCGTCTCCTTATTTGAATGGGGGAAGTTCTTTGAGAGCTCCTGAATATTGCCATCAAAGATACGGTAGATCCCCCTGATTGCCTCTATCTGCCCTTTTGGGAATGGACTGCCTTTTCTATGGGCGTTTCGGCCTACTTTCGCAAGATCGCGGGAGAGATCGCCGAGCCGTTCAAGCTCGTTTGAGATCCTGACAAGAAGCATCGTCTTTTTCCCCTCTTTTTCAGGCAATGCCTGACTGGAGAGGATAAATACCGCTTTTTCAATCTCCTCGTCGATATAGTCGTTGACAAGCTCCAGCTTTCCTGCCTTCTGGTATGCCCGTGGTGGTTTCGCGGCATCAAATACGGCGATTGAGGCATCAAATGCCTGATCAGTTATCTCATAGAGGTGCTGTACCTCCTCCTCGATGAGGGGCAGCGCTTCATCAGGCGACTCCGGCATATCTTTCCGGATTGCGACTGTCCGGAAGAGGATCTCCTCCTCCTCACCCGGGACAGCACGGATGACGAGGCGGGCAAATGGATGAAGCGCAAGGATAAAGATCCCGGAAGCGACGACATTAAAGACGAGGTGTGCATTTGCCACCTGTTGCGCCTCAGTCCCCCCAATCCATGCGATCAAATCGACAAATGGTACCAAAAAGGGGAGGATAAGGAGCACCCCTCCGATATTGAAGATGGTATGGGCAGCGGCTGCCCGGCGTGCATAGAGATCGAGACTCCGTGATGCAAAGAGGGCTGTTGTCGTTGATCCGATGTTTGCGCCGAGGAGGAAAGGTATCGCCTCGGGCATGGTGATCATGCCCTGCTGGGCAAGGATGACGACGAGGCCGGTTGTCACGGAACTCGACTGAAATGCGGTTGTCACAAGGAACCCGACGAATATGGCAAGTGGGAGAAACGCGATGCCGCCGAGGAGTTCGAGGACCAGCGGATCATTTTTGTAGGGATCGATTCCGTTATTGACAAGTGTCAGCCCGAAGAAGACGAGACCGAAGTAGAAGATCGGTTTGCCAAGGAACTTGTATCTCCCACCGATAAGCCCGATCAAAAACCCTGCAAGGATGAAGACCGGGCCAAACGAGGTGAGCTTGAAGGCAACAAGCTGGGAGGTGATGGTGGTCCCGATATTTGAGCCGATGATGATGCCAAGGCTCTGGACAAAGGATATCGTACCTGCATTAACCAGGTTGATGGCAATCACCGTCGTCGCTGCACTTGACTGCACAAGTGCGGTGATTCCGGCGCCAAGCATGAGGCCTTTGTAACGATTTGTTGTCAGATCTCCAAGGATGGCAGCAAACCGCCCCTTTGCAACAACCAGGATCTCTTTGCTGAAGTTTTCAATTCCGAAGAGGAAGAGGATTACTCCTGGAACAACAGTAAAGATCAGCTCCCAGGTGGCAACCATAGCAAAAGAATGATGGATTGTTCAGGATAAAAAGGGATCTATCCCCGAATCATCGTGCCGACGCCAAGGTCGGTGAAGAGTTCGAGGATAAGGTTATGCGGGGCATTGCCATTGATGATGTGACAGCGTTCAACTCCATTTCTTGATGCATAGATGCATGCTGAAAGTTTTGGTATCATGCCTCCCTGTATGGTACCGTCTGCGATCATCGACTCCACTTCTCCAAGGGTGAGCCGGTGGTAGATCTTCGTGCGTGACATATCCATCACACCGTCCACATCGGTGAGTGATACAAGTTTTCCTGCATCAAGTGCCACTGCAAGCTCGCCTGCCATGGTGTCTGCATTGATATTTAAGTTATTTCCTGCCTCGTCGATAGCAAGCGGTGAAATGACCGGTATATAACCTGAATCAAGCAGAGTCCTGAGGAGGCCGGGGTTCACCCGCTGGATCTCGCCAACGAACCCGAGATCCACCTCTTCTTCACGATCCTCGATCATCACCTTCTGGGCATCCATCTTCCGTGCGATGACGAGGTTCCCGTCGTTTCCTGATATGCCTACACCACGGGCGCCGTTCTGTGCAATCAGGGAGACGATGGTGTTGCTGATCTTTCCCGCAAGCACCATCATCGCGATCTCAAGGGTGTCCTGATCAGTGACTCTGAGCCCGGCGACAAACTTCGGCTCTTTGCCCATCGCCTTCATCTTCTCGGTGATCTCCGGTCCCCCGCCATGTACGAGAACAACCCGCATTCCGATGTAGTGGAGGAGGACGGCATCCTCGATGACGGTGTTCATGATCGCCGGATCGACCATCGCATGGCCCCCGAGCTTGATCACGATCGTCTTTCCATGAAACTGCCTGATATAGGGGAGTGCCTCCATCAGGACGTCTTCACGTTTCATGTCGTATACTTCCCGTTAATCTCTACGTACTTCTCGGTTAAATCACAGCCCCATGCGGTCGCCTCACCAACACCGGAATCGAGATCGATCGAAAAGACGACGGTATCCCCTTTCATCGCCGCTTTTGCTGCGGTAAGATCAGCAGTAATCTCTCCTTTTTGGACAAGCGGAGTCTTCCCCTCACCTGTTCCAATCCAGAGCGAGAGATCCGGGATCTCAAAATCGACTCCTGCATATCCGGCGGCAGCGACAACCCGGCCCCAGTTTGGATCCTGGCCATAGACTGCGGTCTTGACGAGGGGGCTTGTCACGACGGTCTTTGCAACCTTTGCTGCATCCTCCTCACTCCGTGCTCCAGAGACGATCACCTCGATCAGTTTTGTCGCCCCTTCACCATCCCGTGCAATTGCCTGTGCAAGCTGAATACAGGCAGCAGTCAGGCTCTTTTCAACCTCGTGTATGGGAACTTTTCCTGCCTCGCCGGTTGCTGTCAGGAAGACGCAGTCGTTCGTCGAGACATCGCCGTCGACGACGGTTCTGTTGAAACTCCGGGAAACAGCCCTGCTGAGTATTGCCTTCAGATCGTCCTGTGCAACTTCAGCATCCGTATACACAAACCCGAGCATCGTTGCCATATTCGGGGCGATCATCCCGCTTCCTTTCGCAATGCCGCCGACAGAAAATCCATTGCCCCGGACAAGGGCATGTTTCTCAACAAGATCGGTCGTCATGATCGCACGGGCTGCCTGTATCTCCGCATCTTCTGAAGATGAGAGCTTCAGGGTTCCCGCCTGTTTCTGTATCAGATCGAGGTTCAGGTACCTCCCGATGACGCCGGTACTTGCCACTCCGACATGCATCGGATCAATACCCAGTGCTTCTCCTCCGATCTCTGCCATCCTGATTGCGTCTTCCATGCCACGTCTGCCGGTATAGGCATTTGCGCACCCTGAATTGGCGATGATTCCTTCGATCTGATTCTTCTTCATCCGTTCCGCCATCAGGTCGATGACAGGTGCACGTGCCTTATTCTGGGTAAAGACTGCGGCAGTATTTCCCGATGCCTTTATAAGTGCAAGCCCGTACTTCCCCTCTTTTATACCAGCGGCGGTTACACCCGCGACGCCACAGATACTCTTCACTGCCCCTCATCCTCCTTCTTCTTCCCGATCCCCTCTATGATGTCCGCACGGGTGACGATTCCCGAGAGTACCCCATCCCTGAGGACGGGGAGACGGGCGATCCCTTCACGGAGCATTATTCTGGCTGCCTCCTCAATCGTATCTTCAGCCTCAATGGTGATAATCGGGTAGCTCATCACCGATCTGACTGGCCGGGATCCGATATCTGAAAGGGCTTCTTTAGTCTTTTCCCAGTTGAAGAACTCGCGGATTGGGATCTCGATCACTTCAAGTGGCGATGGAAGCCAGAGATCTTCGCTTGGTCCTTGTACCGAGAGGAGGGCCAGGATATCGGATTCGGTGATCATCCCGATCAAGTTCTCTCCATCCATCACCGGGAGCCCCCCTATCTTCTTCTCCCGGATTATCCTTGATGCCTCACGGATCGTATCCTTTGCCTGGATCGTCACCGGATTTGGGGTCATGACTGACTCTACTTTCATGATACATACCTCATGGTGTAGCTGATGGGAAGAGGAGTCCTGTTGTCTCCTCAAGCCCGCAGATGATATTCATATTCTGGACTGCCTGCCCGGCTGCTCCTTTCATCAGGTTATCGATTGCCGAGATGGCTACAATTCGTCTGCCACCTTCTTCAACTTCAAAGGCAATATCGCAGAAGTTTGTTCCCCGGACATTCCCGAGTTTTGGCGCCTGGAGCCGGATGAAGGGCTCATTCCGGTACATGTGCTCAAACCTCCGCCTGACCTCGTCGGTTGTGACAGGACGCTCAGTGATGATGTGGGCGGTTGTCAGGATGCCGCGGGTCACCGGAACGAGGTGCGGGGTGAAATGGACGCTGGCCTGAGATCCGAGACGGGAGATCTCAAGCTGCATCTCAGAGAGATGGCGGTGTTGTGTCCATTTGTATGGATTGATATTATCTGCAATATTGGGGTAATGGGTTGCTTCGGAGACGGTGTCTCCCGCTCCTGATACCCCGGTCTTTGAATCATAGATGATCGTTCTTGCCAGATCTGCAACCGGGGCGGCTGTTAGTGTTGCACCGGTCGGGAAACAGCCGGGATTTGCGACGAATTTTGTTCCCTTCACTTCGTCACGGTGGAGTTCGGGGATGCCATATGGCGCTTCAAAATATGCGGTATGGGAAACCCCGTAGACCTCTTCATAAATTGATTGCGGAAGCCGGTAGTCTGCTGAGAGATCGACTGTTTTTATTCCCCGTGAATGGAGTGAGCCAGCATACTGCATCGCCACGGTATGGGGGACAGCCAGAAAGACAACATCGGAATCGACATCATCAACATCGGGGTTTGTATAGGTGAGATCAACAAACCCCTTCAGATGAGGTTGATCTTTGCTAACCAGCGTCCCATCAAGCTTTCGGGACGTGGCACAGGTGAGCTCTGTATGGGGGTGAAGGGCGATGAGCCGCATCAGGTCTCCACCCGCATAGCCGGATGCTCCGATGATCGCAATATCCATACATGCTATCTCGCAGAGCTTGGATAAAGGGTTTTACCCTTTGGTGCAGATACCTACTCTGCCCCGCCGGGAATCGGGTGCCCTGTCCGCCTGAGGAGGTCAGTTCCGAGTTGTTCGATCATATCGCGCGATTCCAGGTGTTCGAGGAGATCCTGTGGAAGGCTACTTTTGCCTAACTTCGCGCCGATATATGCTCCGCATATGAATGCTATCGTATCTGCGTTGCCGCCGGTCTGTGAGGCGATCTCAAGCAGCTCATCAGGGTCGTCAATCCGCCTGGAGAGGAAGAAGGCGAGGGGCACGGTCTGGTACACCGAACTGTCACTTCCGATCCGTTCACAGGCACCCTGAATGGAAATGCCACTCTCATCCGCAAGCCTGATAGCTTCCCTTACCCGGACGCCGAGGAGTTCATCCTCCCGGAGCGCTGTTGCTGCTGCCCGTGCAAGTGGATCCGGATCCCCTGCCAGGGTTGCACGGATAAGTGTGGCAACCGTCACCGCACCGGCCAGAGCTCCCGGGTGGGTGTGGGTAACACTGCATGCAACGACAAGCCTCTCCGAGCATTCGATGAGATCGGTAAATGCAAGTGCAAACGGGACCGCAAGAGGAACACATCCGGAAGTACTGGAATTGACTGCCGCTTCTTTCCATGAACTCTTCTTCAGGCGTTCGCATGCGGCATGGATGGCACTGTCGGGGAACCTGAGCCGTCCTGAATTGTAGGTGTCCGAAAGAGCGGTTGCATAAGCATCTTCGGAATATTCACGATCGGCAATAAGCCTCCCGGCGATCATCATCATCTGGGTGTCGTCGGTAAACTGCCCGGGTGCCAGTGCATCATTTGGATGGCCCTTGTAGGCCTTCCGAAACATTCTGAGAGGTGCATGGAGCCTGGGTGGTGCGGTTTCATTCGGCATACCGAGCGCATCTCCAAGCGCAGCACCAAGCAGGCATCCCTTATATTGTTCGAGCATCAGATGAGGGTTGTTCTTGGAGGTTATAACCCTTGCCGGTCGGCGGGTGGGTTGGAAGGAAGTTGGTTTCTATGTCTGGATACTAAAATAATGCTCCCTTTCTCAGAAGAATGCTTTTAATGAAACTTATCACACCTTACTGGTACATGGAGATAGACGATTCCCCTCTCAACCCCAATGAACTTGAACGATTTCTTGGGAAACCTGCTGCAGTGTTCAGTAAAGAAGATATAATCCGCTTTGTTGTCCAGAATGGCATTGAGATGATCAACTTCCGTTATGTGGGAGAAGATGGAAAGCTGAAGACACTCAATTTTGTTATAACGGGAAAGGAGCATCTGGATACAATATTAAGTGATGGGGAGCGGATCGACGGATCGCAGCTCTTCTCATGCATTGAAGCGGGATCCAGCGACCTGTATGTGATCCCCCGGTACAGAACCGCTTTTGTAAATCCCTTCTCCGAAGTGCCGACACTTGAGATCCTCTGTTCATTTTATACAAATGAGGGAAAGCCGCTTCCAAACGATCCCTCCTATGTCCTGAGAAAGGCTCATGAGCTGTTCAGGAAAGAGACTGGTGCTGAATTTTTAGCTCTTTCGGAACTGGAATACTATGTGATCGCAGAGCCTGATCCACTCTACCCTGTCTGTGATCAGCGGGGATACCATGAGTCTCGTCCCTTCACCCAGTTTGAGGAGTTCCGTATCGAAGCCCTCAGGCTGGTGGCACAGGCTGGCGGAAAAGTGAAGTACGGCCATGCCGAGGTGGGATGTTTCACCCAGGATGAAAAACTCTATGAACAGCACGAGATCGAGTTCCTGCCTATCCCGATAGAGGATGCAGTCGATCAGCTGGTGATTGCAAAATGGATCGTCAGGATGCTTGGAGAAGCATATGGCGTGCAGGTGAGCTATGCGCCAAAGATCACCGTCGGTAAAGCTGGTTCTGGCCTCCACTTCCATATGATGGCAGTCAGGGATGATCTGAACCTGATGGTTGATGAGAACGGGCTATCTGACTTTGCAAAGAAGATGATTGCGGGCCTGCTCGAATGTTCAGATGCCCTGACCGCATTTGGCAATACCATCCCGACATCGTACCTGCGGCTGGTACCCCATCAGGAGGCCCCGACGAATGTCTGCTGGGGAGATCGGAACCGCTCTGTTGTTGTCCGGGTACCGCTTGGATGGATTGGGAATGGCGATATGATCCGTCATGCCAACCCTGCCGCTCCCCCCGCACATGTCCCGCGAAGGGGGAAACAGACGATAGAACTGAGGACACCCGATGGTTCAGCCGATGTTTATAATCTCGCAGCCGGGCTGGTTATTGCCTCACTCTATGGTATCCGGATGCCGGATGCTCTCGATAGGGCACGTGATCTCTATGTCGATGGCAACATCTTCGATCCGAAGAATGCTGAGAAACTGAACTCGCTGAAACAACTTCCCGCATCCTGTGTCGAGTCTGCGGATGTCCTTGAAGAGAAACGGGCTATCTTCGAGGCTGATGATATATTCCCTCCCGCTCTCATCGATTCAACCATCGGAAAGCTGCGGAACTTCCAGGATAAAGGGCTGAGTGAGCGGATCTATGCAAAAGAGAAGGAGATCCGGGCAATCGTCGAGGAATTTATCCATATTCAGTGAGATCGCCAGATATTCTTATCTCTCCATTTTTCTTGTTTACCACCAGTCATGCCTCCCGGTCCGCAGGATCAGGGAGGGATCATCCGGTGCAGCGGGATTATTGATGGCTCTTGATACGCGATAGATCTCAATTCTCTCATCTGAGGAGAAAGGGGTCGTTCCCGTGAGCCATTCCCTCTCCCCGGCTTCTGTCAGTATTAAGGGCATCCTCTGGTGGATGCTCTTCACCGGATCGGATGCTGCCTGTGTGACGATAGCAAATGCATCGTTTCGCCTGTCATAGATCCCGGCAAATGACAGGAGTTCCCTATCCGGAAATGTGATGTAGTAGGGCTCTTTTCGCACCTCTTCGGTCTTCCATTCATAAAAACCGCTTGCCGGGATGGCGCACCGCTCTTCTCTCCCTCTGGCTTTCCCTTCCAGCCCCTCGATTCGTGCATTAATCCGGCGTCCGGCGTCACCCCGTACGATCCCGAAGGTTGATTTTGTCAGCTGATCTTCTGCTGTAATCATCGGGAGGCGCTGGCCGGGAGCCGCATTGTATCGTGGGGGGATTGTTGGTAGGCCGAACCGCTCACTGAGGATCCGGGTGCCGATGATGGTATAGCGTGAACACATCTATGCAGGACACTCCTCTCTTCCCGATTGTATTGTTTCTATGGAATTCGTATCAGGGCACTTTGTGGACATTCTGATTAAAAAAAGAGTTTAGATCTGTTTGAAACAGAGGTACCAGTCCTTGCATTCGTACCCTTCTGTGTCCCGGATCTCAGCCTGTTCGACAGTCTTTGGTGCGGGTACCACGACCTTGTCGCCTGGCTGCCAGTTCGCGGGTGTTGCAACCCCGTGGGTATCGCTTGTCTGGAATGCCTTTAAGAGACGGACCAGTTCAGGGATATACCGCCCGTTTGAGAGTGGGTAGTAGAGGATGCCCCGGATGATCATCTGGGGGTCGATATAGAAGACTGCACGGACAGCAGCAGTGGTGCTCTGGCCCGGATGAACCATGCCAAAGAGGGATGCCACATTCATATCAAGGTCCGCAATGATCGGGAATGGAATTTTTACTCCCATCTTCTCTTTTACATTCCTGACCCATGCGAGATGTGAGTGGATGCTGTCGATGGAGAGGCCGACAAGCTGGGCATTTAATGCCTCAAATTCCGGGTTTGCTTCGGAAAGTGCGATAAATTCGGTCGTGCAGACTGGCGTGAAGTCTGCCGGATGCGAGAAGAGGACGACCCATTTCTTGTCTTTGAAGTCGGAGAGCTTCATCGGCCCATGGGTTGTTATTGCTTCAAAATCCGGGGCCTCCTGGCCGATTGTGGGCATTGATGGCCCACAGTCACAGTACATATCCATATCATCACACATCAGAATCACTTCCCCATTATCTCTTCCATGGCAGTCTTGCCATAGACATATGCGGGCATTCCGGAGAGCATGAACGTTACCCGGAGCCCCTCTTCGATCTGCTCTTTCGATACGCCGAGTTGTTTTGCACCGGCAAGCTGGGCCCGTACTGCATGCTCGTCCCTGAGGGCTGCTGCAATGGCGATGGCCAGTACTTTCTTCGTCTTTTTGTCAAGAGCACCGTCTGCCCAGATATGCTGGTCGAACTTCATGACCATCTCAAACATCTCGGGCTCCTTCTCCATCAGCCCACGGAAGAAGACCGGTACCTTCCCGATCTTCTCTTCGAGTGACTTGAGGTCATCTTTCTTTTTGCTCATACGAGATCACTCCTCAAGTTCCATTGGCTGGCCACAGCAGATCAGTTCGCCACCGCCAGCCTCTTTGACTTCGACGACATTTCCGCAGATCTCACAGGTGAAGATCTGCCCTTCACTGGATACATTTACCATTGTTCATCACCTCATTCTTCTGTCCAAAACCGCGGTTCCGGCTGCATTTACGTATGCAGCAGTCAGATCTTTGATCCGCCACGTTTTGGAGGGTTGTTCACATCTTCAGCAGTCTTGATATCAGGCCTGATATGGGTCATCGGGAAGCACTGGTACTCTGCACATTCGCAGGCCGGGCATTTCCGGAGATCCTCCTCGGCATGAGTCAGGGTCATCTCGGCACCACAGTCGATACAGACGTATTTGCCGGGGTTCGCTTTCGTTCCTGCCTTTACAATTTCACAACGTTCTTCTGGATTTGACATCGGTTTTTCACCAAAATCTCAATGGGTGTTGACTCTATTTAACCATTGTGAAGGTACCGATCTTCCACTCTTCTGCGGTTTTGAAGAACACTTTTATCAGTTCTGATTGCAAGAGTGCTCTCTATGGACTGCAATCTTGTGGCACTGCTTGGGAGCCCCAGAAGAGAAGGGAATACCGCCATTCTTCTGAAGGAAGCGATCCGTGGTGCAGAGGAGGCCGGATGCAACGTCGAGGTTGTCTGGGTGCCTGGCCTTTCGATCAAGCCCTGTATGGAGATCTTCGTCTGCAAGGCAGAACCCCGGTGTGCGATTAAAGATGAGATGCAAAAGTACTATGATATGATCAGGGATGCAGACGGGCTGATCGTTGCAACTCCTGTGATGACGATGGGGGTGCCCGGTGCACTGAAGTCATTTATTGACCGGTTTCAGGTCTTTTATATGGCAAAGTACGAGCGTGGTGAATCCCTGATATCCCCTGAACAGAGGGAGGTGCGGAAGATGCTCCTCCTCTCGATTGCGGGAATGAATATCAAAAATCTCTTCTCCGGCCTCCTCCAGACGATGCATGCATTCGGGGAGATCATTGATTGTCCACTCTGGGACAGCCTGCTCCGGGATGACATGGATACGATAAAGGATCTCACAACCAGGCCGGAGCTCTTAAAAAAGGCATATGCCAAAGGGTATGCACTTGGTGACGCGGTCAGGAAGGGAAAAACCGGCTGATCCACCTTAGAAATATCCCTCTCCATGGAGTGAGCAGAAGCCGTTCTCGGCGACGATGATATGATCGATCAGCCTGATCCCAAGGACTTCACCGGCTTCTGCAAGCTTCTTTGTCACAGCGATATCATCAGAGCTGGGTGTGACGTTCCCTGAAGGGTGGTTGTGCATGATGATGATCGAGGCAGCACGATCACTGATCGCATCGGCGTAGACCTCACGGGGATGTATCTGGCTTTGGTTTAAGATCCCTTTTGTGATAGTCCTTCTTTTGATCAGTTCGTGCGCCCCGTTCAATGTGATGCAGATGACATGCTCCTGCCTCTCCACCCGGATATCCTCTGCATAGGGGAGTGCATCTTCCGGGCTTGTGATCTTCAATCGGCAGGAGTTATTCTGCACACGCCGTGCCAGTTCGAATGCAGCCAGTATCTGGCATGCTTTCGCCTCGCCGATACCCTGTATCTGCACCAGATCCTCACAGGAGACAGAGAGCCCTTTCTCTCCAATGCACCGGCATATCTCCCTGGAAATGGCTGTGACATCATGGCCCTTGATCCCTCTTCCGATAATGGCAGCAACAAGCTCGGGATCGGATAGGGAAGATGCCCCCCAGGATCGGATCCGCTCCCGTGGTCGATCGATCTCAGGGGTCTCACGTATCAGGCGTGCTTCCGGCTGCACTTTCATGGCATTCATTTTTGTGGGTATTTGTGGTTAAGGATGTCGTTCGAATGATCCAAAACATTTTTCCTGTTGTACTGCCATTGAAGAGGTATGGCAACCGAACAGGACATTATGGAAGCGTTCGCAGGCGAGTCGCAGGCGAACCGGAAGTACGCAATTTTTGCAGAAAAGGCTCAGGAAGATGGGTTTTCAAATGTGGCAAAGCTCTTCCGTGCGGCATCAAAGGCAGAGGAGATCCATGCACGCAGACTTCTCAGGGTAGCAGGGCTGATCCGGCCAACCGCTGACAACCTGAAAGGCGGCATCGAGGGTGAGACCCACGAATTCACAACGATGTACCCGGAGTTTGTCGAACGGGCACAGGCTGAGGGGAGGAAGGATGCCGAGATCACGTTCACCCATGCGATGAAGGCAGAAGAGGTGCATGCCGGCCTGTATAAGGAGGCACTTGAAGCGGTGACAAAGGGTACTGATCTCAAGGCAGATGCTGTAAAGATCTGCCCTGTATGTGGCAATGTCTTCATCACCACTCCTCCGGAAAAGTGCCCGATCTGCGGGGTTCCGGCAAGCAGTTTCCAGGTAGTAGAGTGAAATAACCTCAAAAATCTCTCTTTTTCGGCAAAGTTTCTTATAATTTCTGATCATCATCTTCATGTTAGTATGACCTTGACGTGGAAATCGGCTGATCGCGTTGCGCTTGCGATTGTTGCTCTGATCGCACTCATTACCTTTATTACATTTTTCCCCCTTATGCAGGTGATTGTCCTCGCCCTTTCTCTGGCAGTTGTTCTGATCCCGTTCCAGGAGAAGTTTTCGAAAAAAATTACACCTGCTCTTTCGGCTTTTCTCATAACAGTCTTTGTTGTGACAGTTGGTTTTCTTGCTGTGGTTGTCACCTTCAATGTCCTCTACCAGAATATGGATTACCTGATCTCCCTCGTGTCAAGCATCCTTGAAGGGCTGCGCCCGGGTGCGATCTCGGATCTTTCCCCTGCGTTATCAGGCATCGGCATTGATGCTATGATCGATAACCTTCTGACCTCGGTTAAGGAATCTCTTTATAGATATATCTCCTCAATCCCAACACTGGCACTCCAGCTCCTCCTCTTCATCCTCTCACTGGCTCTCTTTCTCTACTCTGGTCCTGGCTTAAAATCTGATTTCCAGAAGATGATCCCAGAGAAATCCCTCAAGAATGTCATGGTGATCTACAAACGCGTCTATGATACACTTTATTCAATATATATTGTGCATTTCACAATCGCCATCCTGACATTCTTCCTGGCACTTCCCTTCTTCTGGATCCTTGGATTTGAGCATGTTGTCTTCTACTCGGTTCTCTGTGCACTCTTTGCACTGATACCGTTCCTTGGGCCGGTGGTTGTCCTGGCATTCCTTGCTCTCTATGCCCTCTCAATCCGTGATTTCCATGCAGTGCTTCTGATCATCTTCATCGGATATCCCCTCCTCGGAGTATTAACTGATATCTATCTCAGGCCGGTGATGATGGGCAAACGGGTGGAGATCCATCCGGTTGTCATCTTCATCGGATTTTTCGGCGGTATGATGACTATGGGGCTTATAGGATTCATCCTTGGTCCGCTCCTCCTCTCTCTCTTGATCGGCGGATACCAGATTGCCGTCCAGGAACTTGGAGGGGTGCCAGCACCTCTCAGCGATGCTGATACATAGCAAAGAATAATGTGGTATCCGTGTCTATCCTGAAACCATGAGCGAGATCATCGTTTATTCGACGGAACGGTGTCCATACTGTGCGATGGTAAAGGCGTACCTGGGCAAGAAGGGTATTGAGTATACTGCGATTGATGTCGGGAACCCGGATAATATCGAAGCGGCAAAGGAGATGATCCGGATCTCCGGCCAGCGGGGGGTGCCGGTCACAGTCATCGACGGTGAGGTGATCGTCGGCTTTGATACTGCTGCTTTCAATGAAATTTTCGGGGCAGAAGAAGGTGGGGGTCTCTATGACCTGATCATCATCGGTGCCGGGCCCGCCGGGCTGACAGCTGCTGTCTATGCGGCACGCAAGATGCTGAAGACCCTTGTCATCTCTGAGAATATCGGGGGGCAGTCGAACGAGAGCTGGGCGATAGAGAACTACATGGGGTACCTGATGATCACCGGCAGCGACCTGATGGCGAAGTTCGAGGAGCAGGTGCGTTCGCAGAGTATCAACCTGGAACTTGACCGTGTCTCGTCCCTCCATAAGCAGGACGATGGCACCTTCTCCCTCTCCACCGAATCGGGAATTGTGTATACTGCAAAAAGTATTGTGATCGCCTCAGGCAAACATTCCCGGATGCTCGGTGTCGAAGGGGAGAGTACCTATCTGGGGAAGGGCCTTTCGATCTGCTCTACCTGTGATGCTCCCCTCTACCGGGATAAGGTGGTTGCGATCGTTGGCGGCGGCAATTCTGCTGTGCAGACTGCTCTTGAGATGGGTAAGATCGCAACTGAGGTGCATCTGATCGTCCGGAGCAGCATCAAGGCTGATGCGGTCTTCGAGAGTCAGCTGGATAATCTGTCCAACCTGACTATCCACACTGGCTTTGAGGTTGCCCGGATCGGGGGGGATAAGTTTGTCCGCTCAATTACTATCAGGAACAGATCGACACAAGAGGAGGAGCGTATCATGGTTGAGGGGATATTCATTGAGATCGGGCTTATCCCAAATACCGGGTTCCTGAATGGATTCCTTCAGATGAATGAGCTGGGTGAGATCATCGTCGATCAGGACTGTCATACCAGTGTGGAGGGGGTCTATGCTGCTGGTGATGTCACCTCGATTCGAGGGAAACAGATTATTATTGCGGCAGGAGAAGGGGCAAAAGCGGCGCTTGAGGCACATGAATTTCTGATGAAACAGGCCTGAATTGTTTCTGATCAGCGATGATTTTATCGTCTGGTGCGTTGGTATCATCATAGTATGGGATCAGGTGAAGGAAACCGGGTCTCAGGTGATCTCCCGGCTGAATCAGTATATCTCGATGGGCATGGCCTGATACTCAGGGCAGGCGCCCTTCTCTCCCGCCTGGTGGCAGAGAGCGGGGAGGAACTGGCAGGCACTCCGCTGACAGAATATATTGCAGATCCTGATCTGGATCGATGCAGGAGTGCCATTGAGTCTGCATTTCTCGGTACGCCGAAGGAGATCAGCTGTAGTCTGAAGCGCCCTGATGGTACCATACACCATGTCCGCTGGCTCTTCCGGCAGGTGGCAGGCGGTGTCAAAGGGACCATCCTTCTCTTCGAGGCACCCCGGAAGGCATCGCGAGAGGCTGAAGGAAGACGGTACCGGGCCCTTGTCAGGGCTGTTCCCGGGTATGTCTTTATTCTTGACTCAGATGGGAGATTCAAGGAGCTGCATGCACCGGAATCCGGGGAGCTGCTCTTTTCCCCGGAGGTTGCGATTGGGAAGAATGTCCGGGATCTCTTCTCTCCGCAGATTGCAGAGGCGACGATGGTGGCGATTGCCGGTGCTCTTCGTGGCGAGGTGACCACATTCACCTACAGCCTCATGTTCCATGGCAGCGAACGGCATTTTGATGCATATGCTGCTGCATCAGGAGTTGATGAGGTGGTTATCTTTGCAATGGATAAAACCGCAGATCGGGAGATGGAAGAGTATCTGAAGACGCATCTTAGAGAAGAGCGGAAGAAAGATGCTGATGAGGACGCGGTGCATACCCGGTGATTGTGGTGGCATATTGCATATCCCCCTTATTCGCAAGGGAGGTCTTCTGATGGCCATATTGTGTTGTTCATGTATCTCTTCGCTGCTATCATGGGGCTCTCTCCCTGCCGTATCTGAAACGTGGGGGCTTGTGTGACTGATATCCCCAGATGGGTGCTCCCGTCCCTTCTCGCGAGTTCATTCCTCTGCACGCTCATCAGCTACCTCGCTTTTGCATTTGGGGTCTTCATTATCGTACAAAATCTCTATTATATCCCGATCATCATCGCCTGTATCTACTATGGCTGGCGTGGCCTGTTCCTCTCTATTTTTCTTGCAATCTCGTACCTTGCCCTCTTTGCCTCTTTTACACCCGATCCTGTTCTTCTCCAGGAGGCCATGATCCGTGTGATCTTTTTCTCTATTGTTGCGGGGGTCATAACTACGCTCTCTCAGGTTCGGGAGAGTACCGAGCAACAACTGCGTGAGAGCGAAGATCGGTACAGGAATGTGGTTGAAGATCAGACCGAGTTCATCTGCCGCTTCCTCCCGGATGGAACTACTGTCTTTGTGAATGAGGCGTATTGCCAGTACTTTGGTCTTGAGCGTGATCAGATCCTCGGAAAGCGGTTCAAACCGATGATACATCCTGATGACCGGGAGATGGTTGCTCAGGCTTTTGCCTCTCTCACTCAGGAAAATCCCACGATCATGATTAATCACCGGATCATCCTGTCTGATGGGTCTGTCCGCTGGCAACGGTGGAGTGACCGGGCAATCTTTGATTCTGCCGGTACTGTCATTGAGTTGCAGTCGGTTGGTCGAGATATTACCGAACAGAAAGAGGCAGAAAGGGCTTTGCAGGAGAGTGAGCTCTTCAACAGGACGCTGATAGAGCACCTTCCCGATTATGTCATCCTCTATGATCCGGATGGCCGGATACAGTACTGTAACCCCTCCACTGCTGCTACACTTGGATATCCGATCGATGAGGTTATTGGTGCTCATATCTTCTCATTTGTCCCGGAAGAGTGCCACGATCGTGTGTGGAAAAAACTTGCTGAACGGAGCAGGGGGAGGAAAGTTTCTCCGTACGAGATCAGGATTATAAATAAAAGTGGCACGCTGTTGACCGTGCTCGTTCAGGGGGCTGCGATGAAATATAAGGATTCTCTCTCAACGCTCCTTGTACTGACGGATATCACTGAGAGGAAAGTTGCAGAAGAACTGCAGAGAGAGGCATTTTCTCAGATTGAGGAGAATATGTACCGCTTATCAATCTTAAACGATCAGATTCGAAATCCGCTTGCCGTGATAAACGGGCTTGTTGATCTGGAGCCAGGACCTCATGCAGACCAGATCCTTCATCAGATCAAAGAGATCAACCGGATCATCACCCTTCTTGATCTTGGAGTGCTGGAATCAGAGTCGATCCGGACATTCATGAGAAAACACAATCAGTTCTCTGAACCCGATCTCCATTCGTCTGAATATTTTGAAATCTAACTCTCAGGAGTATTCACCCATATCTTTATGTAACCCGGAGAGTGTATCATTCATCTGGACTGATATTGGTGGATGAGAGAAGTTGGGAGCCACGGATTCATCAAAAGGGAAGAAAGGGTGATCGGGATGAATCTCTGTCGATCGATCATCATGTTTCATCGACCTCTCCTTTCCGGCGGCTTCATGGAATTGCGGCGGAATCTCACCTGTTTCCCCACGTTTTTCAATTGATTCATCTATCTCGACAATACCCCTCCCTCCCTCGCTCTCCTGAACAGAGAAGGCAGATCAGAGCATTCTATTGTGACCGTGCCGGGGTGAGGATATGACGAAAGCCCCTCCTGCTGAGGATATAAAAAGGAAAGAGCACGATGACCTCCTTGAGAGCGAGCATCGGCTCTCCGATATCATCGACTTCCTACCGGATGCTACCTTTGCGATAGATGAGAAGGGGGTGGTGATCGCCTGGAACCATGCGATCGAGGAGATGACCGGTGTCCCCGCAGAGGAGATGATCGGGCAGGGCGAGTATGCCTATGCGATCCCGTTCTATGGTGAACGGCGGCCGATGCTGATCGATCTCGCCTTCAAAGATGACCTTGAGCTCAGGTCCCGGTATGCTCTCCTGAAGGAGATGCCGGGTGCGATTGAGGCGGAGACGAGGTTCGCACGGCCGAGGGGAGAAGATCGTACCCTCTGGGCACGGGTATCCTCCCTCTATAACCGGAACGGCGAGTATACCGGTGCGATCGAGACGATCCGGGATATAACCGAACAGAAGCGGTCAGAAGCATTATTGAAGGAGAGTGAGATCCGTTACCGGAGGCTCTTTGAGGCTGCCAAAGATGGTATCCTGATCCTTGATGTGGGTGATGGTACAATCATCGATGCAAATCCGTTCATTCTGGAGATGCTCGGCTATCGCCTCGATGAGATCCTTGGAAGAACGCTCCCTGAGATAGGACTTATCAGTGATACAAAGCTTGCAGAAGAGGCTTTCCTTCGGCTGAAAGAGGAGGGATATATCAGGTACGAAGACCTTCCGCTTGAGACGAAGGATGGGCGATTGATGGAGGTTGAATTTGTCAGCAACCGTTACGCCATCAATAACCATTCTGTTATCCAGTGTAACATCCGTGATATCACCAAACGGAAGCATGCTGAGGCAGCACTCCGTTCGAGTGAACATCTCCAGCAGCTCATCCTTTCCGCAGTTCCTGATATCCTGATCCGGTGCGATGCCGAGGGCCGGTATCTTGACATCCTGACACCTGAAGATGACCGCTTCATGCTCCCGAAGGAAGAGATCATCGGGAAGACGGTCACCGAGGTGACATCTGAGGCAATCGGCGAGAAGATTATTCAGGCAATCGCTCTTGCCCTTGAGACAGGGGAGATGCAGACTGTTGAATATGCTCTCTCTGTCCCGGCAGGGCACCGGCATTTTGAGGCACGTATCGTACCCTATGCTGATGATGAAGTGATTGTGCTCATCAGGGATATCACCGACCGGAAGGAGGCAGAGGATGCACTCCACCAGAAGAATGAAGAACTCGCAACTGCTGAAGAAGAGCTTCGATCCCAGCTTGATGAGCTGGTATCAACTCAGCAGCAGGTCCGGGAGAGCGAAGAGTACATCAGAACAGTGCTTGACAATCTTCCGATCGGCGTTGCCGTGAACTCATTTGATCCTGAAGTGAACTTTGAGTACTTCAATGAGAACTTCTTTCAGATCTACCGGACAACCGCAGAAGCTCTTTCAGGCAAGGATTCCTTCTGGGAGGTCGTTTATCAGGACCCTGTACTCCGCCGCGAGCTGAAGGAGCGGGTGGTTGCAGATGTTGCAAGCGGCGATCCCGGCCGGATGCACTGGGAGGATATTCCGATCACCCGGAAGGGAGAGAAGACGACCTACATCAGTGCGATGAATATCCCGGTTCCGGGGAGAGATCTGGTGATCTCAACAGTCTGGGATGTTACGAACCGGGTGGAGGCGGAAGGGGAGATTAAACACCGTCTGGCATTTGAGAGGGTGATCTCCGGTATCTCCTCGCGTTTTGTGACTGAGTCTGATATCGATGTCGCAATCAACAAAGCACTCGGTGATATCGGCGCATTTTGTGGAGCATCCCGCTCATATGTTTTTCTCTTTGATCCATCAGGAGGTGAGATGAGCAATACGCATGAATGGTGCGATGATGGAGTTACACCGGAGATTGAGAACCTCCAGAAGCAACCAACCGATCTCTTCCCCTGGTGGATGGAGCGCCTGAGAAATGGTGAGAGCATCAGGATCCAATCCCTTGATGATCTGCCTCCTGAGGCGGTAGCTGAGAAGGAGATATTGGAGCCGCAGGGGGTAACGTCATTGATCGTCTTACCCCTTCTCATTCGATCCAATATGGCCGGTTTTATCGGGTTTGACAATGTTGCAGAAACGAAAGACTGGACCGAGGAAGATCTTCATCTTCTGAGGATCACCTCCGAACTGTTCGGAACTGCATTTGAACGGAAGCTGGCAGAAGATAGGATTCTGCTCCATATAAGGCGGACTGAGGCGCTCCTTGAACTCCACAGGATGGCAGGTGCAACAGAGCAGGAACTGATGGATTATGCCCTCAACGCAAGCCCTCTGATGACAGACAGCCGGTATGCATTCATCGGACTCATGAATGATGATGAGTCGGTGATGACAGTGCATGCATGGTCTGAAGGTGTAATGGAGAGTTGTAGCGTCGGAGGTACGCCCATTCAGTATCCAATCGAATCTGCCGGTGTCTGGGGTGAGTGTGTCAGGACCCGGACTCCTACTATCATCAATGACTATGCCGCCTCTCATCCTGCAAAACATGGATTACCGGAAGGACATCTCCCGATCACCCGGTACCTGGGTGTTCCTATCCTGCATGGTAATCGGATCGTTGCTATTCTTGCGGTTGCCAATAAGGAGGATGAGTACCTGGACGATGATGTCTCTGCACTGGTAACACTCGGGAATCTGATGGGGGAGCTGATCTTCCGTGAGCGTGCCGAGGCTGCTCTCCAGAAAAGTGAGGAGCGGTACCGCTCCGTCTCTACCCTCATCACGGATTTTGCTTATTCATGTCTGAAGGAAGATGTCGGCACATACCAGATAGACTGGATCGCCGGTGCAATTGAGCAGATCACCGGGTATGAGATTGACGAGGTGATTGCAGAGGGCTGCTGGGGTTTCATGATCCACCCTGATGACTGGAACATTTTTGAAGAGAATGTCCTTCTCCTCCCAAGGGGCGAGTCCTCGGAATGTGATCTCAGGATCATCAGAAAGGATGGAAAAATCCGGTGGCTGTCTGCTGAAACCCGGTGCATCCGTGATGAAACCGGCAGAAGCCGTATCTATGGAGGCTGCCGTGATATCACCGAGGGGAAGACTGCCCGCATTGAGCTTGAGCTGAACCAGGCACGGCTTGAGAGTGCAATGGAGGCGGGGGGGATCGCCTGGTGGGAGATGGACTGCCTGACCGGGAATGTCGCCTTCAGCCCACGGAAGGCAGAGATGCTCGGCTACTCTCCTGATCAGTTCTCCTATTATACCGACTTCACAGACCTTCTCCACCCCGACGATCACGAGATGGCGATGCAGGCGATGCGGGATCACCTGGAGGGGCGAAAACAGAGGTATGAGGTGGAGTATCGGATCAAACACAGTGCAGGTACCTATCTCTGGTTCCGTGATATCGGATCAGTAACAGAGTGGAATCGGGACGGTGCTCCCCTGAAAGTAGTCGGGCTCGTTGTCAATATCACCGTACTCAAAGAGGCGGAAATGGCCCTGCGGGAGAGCGAGGCTTTGCTCAGCACGGCGGGCCGGATGACACATTTTGGCGGGTGGAGTGTCGACCTTGCCAGACAGCGGGTGTCCTGGTCTGACGAGGTGGCGCGGGTTCACGGGATGGAACCGGGCTATTCTCCCTCTGTTGATGAGGGGATCAGCTTCTATGCCCCTGAATGGAGGGAGAAGATAACGGAGGTCTTCTCGGCATGTGCCCGTGACGGGACTCCCTATGATGAGGAGATGGAGATCATTACCGCAGGTGGAGAGCGGAGATGGGTGCGGACCGTTGGAGAGGCAGTACGGGATAGATCTGGACACATCATCAGAGTGCAGGGTGCGTTTCAGGACATAACCCGGAGGAAGCTTGCTGAGGAGGAGCGTAAAAAAGCATATGCCCTGATCGAGGAGAATATGTTGAAATTCTCAGCTCTGAATGATCAGATCAGAAATCCGCTGACGGTGATCATGGCCTTAGCCGATCTTGAGGGAGGGGAGTATTCAGAGAAGATCATGCAACAGGTAAGGGCGATTGACCAGATCATCACGCTCCTCGATCGAGGAGTGCTTGAACTAGAGTCAACGCGTATGTTCATGAAAAGACACGATCAGATCTCAGGCTGATTCGGACTTCTCTTCTCTTATCCATGTCATCCCGTCTCTTCAACAGTTCTCCGCCAGACGCCTCCCGGCACCCTGATCTCAAACCTCGCCCCCTCGCCATAGACTCCGGTCTCAATGATGGAGATGCCGGTGATCGAGAGGATCTCACGTGAGAAGAAGAGCCCTAAACCAGTGTTCCTGCCAAAACCCCTTGTAAAGATCTTCTCCTTCTGTTCATTTGGTATGCCGGGTCCGTCATCTTCCCAGGTGATCACCAGGTCATCATCCTGCTCCTCAGAATGGATTTTGACACCGCTTGCCCCCTCTGCATACCGGGCGGTATTCTCCATCAGGTTTGAAAAGACCTTCCCGATCATCGGATCGGCAAGCACCTGGTACCTGCCGCAGCTCTCCTTGATCGGGATCTGATCATCTCCGATCCCCCCGATTATCTCTCTGACGTCCATCCAGGCGGGTTTTTCGGCACCAAGATTCTCATACACCCGTGTAAAATCGATCTGGCGCTGGATCATATCTGAAGCCCGGTGGATCTTCTCTAACATGAGAAGCAGCTCTTCGTCACCTTCCGCCTCTTTTTCAGCAAAGGAGAGAAACCCTTTCTGGACCATGATCTGGTTCAGGATATCGTGGCGGGTGATCCCGGAGAGGAGCTGGAGTTTTTTGTTCACGATCAGAAGGGCATCCTCTGCCTGCTTGCGGCTGGTGATATCAAAAATAAATCCATCAAGATACCTGATCTCGCCATCCGGAGAAAAAGGTCGCCCCCGCTCCTGCACCCACCGGATATTCCCATCCCTGTGAATGATCCGGTACTGAACATCCCATGGTTTCTCAGCAGCCACGGATCCTTCGATTGTATCACGGACATGTCTCCTGTCATCGGGATGGATGATGCTCTCGTATGTCCGGACGGAATTTCTGATGAAGTCGGTGTATGGATACCCGCTGATCTCCTCGATTCTGGTATTCATGTAGATCATTGTCCAGTCTTTATCAGGCAGGCATCGGAAGATGACACCGGGAACATTTGCAACCAGGGAGCGGTACCGGTTCCTGCTCAGCTCAAGTGCCTCTTCAGCATTCTTTCGCTCGCTGATATCCATGATCTGGACAAGGTATGCCCGTGTGCCCTTTTCGGGATCCTGCAACGGGGTGATCTGCACATCCAGCCANNGGCTGGTTGTATAAAGATTGAGATCTTTGACCTTCTCAAAATTAAAGGGTGCCTGGTACCGCACAGCCTCTCCTGCACGCAACCGCTCTTTCTCCTCATCACCGACATTTGGGTCGTCAAAGAGAGAAAATCCCACGATCTCCTCCACTGAATCAATGCCAAAGAGGTTCAGGCAGGCGGGATTTGCATGAACCAGCCTCCCCTCTGCTGTATAGATCTCAATGCCAATCGGCGACTGATCATAAATGGCATGATAACCCCTCTCACTCTTCCTGAGCTTATTCTCTATTTTTTTCCGTTCCTGCACTTCGAGGAGTGCCTGATCTCTCAATTCCCGGGCTGAGTGGATCTCACGATCAAGTTCGGTGACATCCTCGATGACGATCATCGCATGGACAGAACCAGCATCTCCTCCCGGATACCCGATAACCGAGGTCTGCTGGATACGGGATGTGCCGTCAGATTTCTTAAACGGAAAAAAGCTCCTGTGGAGTTGTGATGAAAAGATGGCAGGTGGTCCGCCCTCAAGTACCTGTTCGATCCGGATCCGGTATGCTGGCGATGCGAGATTGGGGAATATCTCCAGAAGATCTCTTGTGATCATCTCCTCTGCAGAAGAGCCGCTCCACTCGGCAAGCGTTCTGTTCCAGACCAGGATCCGTTTGTCCCGGTCGATGATACAGATGCCGCCCGGCATTGCATCGGAGAACGCATAAAACTCCTCGGATATGGTGCCTCTTTCCCTCATTGAATGATCTCACCTGCGTATTCCATTCAGATCTCCCGGAAGTTGTCACATCGCATCCCAAAATAGATGCCCTTCATTTGATTGAGGATATCTCCCGGTATTCAAATGAGATGAACATCTGCGCTTCTGCAATCCGTGTTCATCTCTTTATTTTTTCAGTACCTTATATCCTTTCGCGGCCATGTCCCTCTCCTTCATTTCTCCCATCGTAAATAGCAAATAGTACCTCTACAATGTCACATTAACCA
>DAJQ01000010.1 GCA_002496395.1 Methanocorpusculaceae archaeon UBA456 | reverse complement strand
TGCCCATGCATAGAGCATATCGCCTTTTGCTACCATCTTCAGGCCTCCTGTATCTTCTCAATCTTTATAGCACAGGCCTTGAACTCCGGAATCTTTGCGATCGGGTCAAGTGCGTTGTTGGTCAGGACGTTTGCCGCACATTCTGCAAAGTGGAACGGCATGAACATCACACCCTTCATGATCTCCTTTGTCACGCGGGCAGGCACTTTCACTTCGCCACGGCGGGTCTTTGCGAGCACCATCTCGCCATCAACAATACCGAGATCTTTTGCATCTTCGGTGTTGATCTCGATCCAGCCGGTCGGAACCTCGCTCTCAAGCGATACTGAACGACGGGTCATCGAACCGGTATGCCAGTGGAACAGGCACCGACCGGTTGTGAAGATATACGGGTATTCTTCATCAGGAACTTCGGCCGGGTACTTGAACTCGATCGGGAAGAAGACGCCAAGGCCATCAGGGTGCGAGAACTTGCCGATATGCAGAATTGGTGTACCGGCATGCTCAGTTGTCGGGCAGGGCCAGTGCAACGCTTCGGGTTTACTGAGACGCTCGTAGTTCATACCGCCATAGGATGGCGTAACCTGTGCAATCTCGGTGAAGACGTCTTCGGCACTCTGCCAGGGGAACTGGGCCGCATACCCCATCTTTGCCGAGAGTTCGGCGATGATCTGCCAGTCGAGTTTGGCCTGGCCTGGCGGGTCCTGGGCTTTCCGCCACATCTGGACACGACGCTCGGTCGAGGTCTGGGTGCCGTCTTTCTCGGCATAGCAGGTCGCCGGAAGCACGACATCCGCAAGCTGAGCGGTCTCGGTCAGGAAGATATCCTGCACAACGAGGAACTCAAGGGCTTTTATCGCGTGTTCGACGTGTGTGAGGTCGGGGTCGGAGAGCATCGGGTTCTCACCCATGATGTACATTGCTTTCAGCTCACCCGGTTTCTCGGTGAGGACATCCATCATGGTGGTGACTTCATACCCGTTCTTTGGTTCACAGATACCGTCGGGGAAGCCCCAGGCATCGGAGAACTTCTTGTGGGCGGCTTCATCGATCACCTTCTGGTACCCGGTGAAGACAACCGGGAGTGCACCCATGTCACAGGCGCCCTGCACGTTGTTCTGGCCACGGAGTGCGTTCACACCGGCGCCGGGTTTGCCGAGGTTGCCACAGAGCATCTGGATGTTGGCAACCGATTTGACGTTGTCGACACCGGTGGTGTGCTGCGTGATACCCATCGAGTACAGGATCGCAGTCGCACCGGATTTCGCAATCCACTCGGCGGCGGTCTTCAGCTGGTCAACCGGAATCCCGGAGATCTTCGAGACGTTCTCAAGGCTGTAGTCGGGTTTCATCACGACTGCTTTCAGCGCTTCGAAGTCTTTTGTCCGGTTCGCGATGAACTCCTTGTCTTCCCAGCCGTTCCTGATGATCTCCTGCATCAGGCCGTTTAAAATGGCAACATCACTGCCGGATCTAAACTGCAGGTACAGGTCAGCCTGTTTGGCAGTTGCGGTGTAACGGGGGTCGGCGTAGATGATCTTCGCACCGCTCTTCTTTGCCTGCATGACTCTCCGGCCGATCAACGGGTGCTGTTCGAAGGTGTTGCTCCCAAGGATGAAGACGCATTTCGACTGGGCGATGTCGCCGATCGAGTTGGTCATTGCACCGGAGCCGAATGTCGCGGCAAGACCGGCGACGGTCGAGGCGTGGCAGAGACGGGCACAGTGGTCGATGTGGCGGGTCTTTAAGACACCGCGGGCGAACTTCATGATCGCGTAGTTGTCCTCGTTTGAGGTTCTCGCGGAGGCAAGGACGGCCATCTCGTCAGGTTTATAGGTCTTCAGCTTCTGGGCGATGAGGTCATATGCCTCGTCCCAGCTTGCTTCGACAAACTTGCCATCCTTCTTGATCAGTGGGGTCGTCAGCCGGTCTTCGCGGTTCACGAACTCGTGGGCATAGACACCCTTTGGACAGAGTTTTCCCTCATTGACAGGGGAACGCTGGTAAGGGGCAACGCCCGTGACCTTGCCGTCGACGACGACAAGGTTCATGCTGCAGCCTGTCCCGCAATACGGGCAGGTCGTTGGTACATACTTCATTTCCATAGGTGTTACCTCGGATAAGTGAGAGGTGACAGATTCAAAGCTTAAAGCTGTTGATTTATCATTCAGGCAATTTTAAAGGATATTTTTAGATTTAATAAACATACTTAACCTCTTTTACAGTGTGTGGCAGAGGCAGCAGGAGAGGTAGTGTGAGGAGAGGGGCATTTTCCATCCGTGAGCTGATCAGAACATGAGAAGACCATTTCATGGAGGTATCGGTTTTTTGAGACATATTTAAAGATAATAATAAACCTTATAAGTCATGTTTTGACAGCATATAAACCAAATAGGTACTGCGCGTGAGATGGTGCCTTCATTAAACGATCAATGCGATTAATTACGGCAGATTGCATACTCTGGAAAAGCCACGGATTGTGAAAATAGGTGCATATGCGGCGGGTTGGTCGCGGTGGAGGAGAGCCACCCGGGAAGATGCCATTATGGCTCACGAAGCAAAAACAGGAAGGGAGGGCATCTCCTGAAACTTTACACTCCTACCTGTACTCCGGGTTTGGGTGATCGAACCTGCATCCGGCCGCCCAGGCGCTCCTCTGGTTACCATGGGCGGGGATACCTCCCCTATCCTTCAGCATACGTGCCATATGCATCAGGTTCCATGTCATAAATGTGGTGTTGCGGTTTGTAAAGTCGTTCTCCGGTCCGCCGGACCCGGGATCAAGGTACGACGGGCCGGGACCGATCTCACCGAGCCATCCGGCATCGGCCTGTGGCGGGATAACAAAACCAAGATGCTGGAGAGAGTAGAGGATGCCCATCGCACAATGCTTTGCTCCGTCTTCATTACCGGTGATCAGACAGCCTCCGGCCCGTCCGTAGTACGCATACTGCCCATACTCATTCAGCTCACCGGACTGGCCATACAGCCTCTCGATCACTTTCTGGCAGACCGAGCTCTTTTCACCAAGCCAGATCGGGGAACAGAGAAGAAGGATATCTGCATCCATCACCTTCCGGAAGAGAGCGGGCCAGTCATCCTTCTCCCATCCATGCTCCTTCATATCCGGATAGACCCCATAGGCGATATCGTAATCAACCGCCCTGATCACCTCGACCGTAACATGGTTCTTCTCCAGGATCGCCTGGGAGATCCGGATTAAACCCTCTGTATGAGAGAGAACCGGCGTTTTCTTCAATGTGCAGTTGATAAACAGTGCCTTCAGATCAGAAAAATCCCATCTGCTCTCTTCACACTCTTTTAGCTGTTGCTTGTTCAGAATCGTCTCGTCCATCATCTCTCCTCCTTTGGTACTCTGGTTGAAATATAACAGAGTATATATTTTATATAATTGATCATGCAGCCTTTCCGTTGTTTCATCCATCCAGTTCTTCCACAAACCTTCGGATCATTTCAACACCGTTGACCATGCGTGGAGCTGCATCCCTGACAAACTGTGAACATTCCTCCTGAGTCTTCGGCTTTGATCTTTGGTACAGATCCAGTGCCCGGGCGCCATCGTAATCAACGAATGCAATCCGGGATGAAAAGTTATCCTGCGGCATCATGATCGCATCCCCGCTCACCGTCGCCACATGGTATGGGTGTGAAAGCAGGGCATGCTGGAGATCGTTGGCAGTCTGTATCCCCTTATTCCGCAGGGCTGGTTTCAGTTCATTCATATCCATGAGGAAGTAAAATGCACCCTGTGGCCGGGTGGTAGTTATCCCCGGAATTTGAGAGAATGCTTCTGCAAAATACTCACCCACCATCCGGTGTATATCCCGTGTCATCTCCATATATCGTTCAATAGCCGGATTGGGGGAGTATGCAGTCACTGCCGCATACTGAATCGGGGTGGTGATATTCGTATAGAGCGTTGCGGCGAGTTTCCCAAAATCCGAGTACATCTTCTCTGAACACGAGGAGGGAAGGATACAGGTTCCGAACCGGTATCCGGCTGAAGAGCGATCCTTGGAGAGACCTCCGGTCACAAAGGTGCCTTCAGGATAGACCACTCCCATAGAGACGAAGTTCTCGATCTCATAGGTTGCGAGGGCATAGATCTCATCTGCAAGCACCAGGCATCCTCTCCTCCGGCAAACTGCTGAGATTTCTTTGAGCTCATCGTGATCATAGAGAGCCCCGGTCGGATTGTTGGGATTGTTGAGGAGAAGGATATGCTGCCCGTCAACAATAGTCTCCAGCAGGTTCTCGAGATCTGGGGGATCGATCTTATAACCGTTATCCGGGCGGGTGGGAAGCAGATGGTACGGCTTTCCAAGGAACCGCAACTGGGGAGCATATCCGATCCATGACGGTGAAGGAAGAATGACCGAGCCGCTCACCATAGAAAAGATCAGAAACATCAGCTCCTTGGAGCCGTTTCCGACAATTACCCTGTCGGAATCGGCCTCAATGCCGAAGTGTCGCCTATAAAAGCCGGAGATCGCTTCACGAACCTCCGGTATGCCGGCCGCATCGACATAGTGGCCCTGCGTTGCATTGGCGATTAATGCATCCGATATCGGTTCTGGTATGGGGAAGGGAGACTGGCCGAACGCAAATCCGAAGAACTCTTCATTGCATCCCTGCAATGAACACTTTTTTCGCTGCTCCCTGAGCATGAGCCCGATACGCACATTCTCCGGCATGGTTATGGTATCAACTCTGGGATCAATGGTAATCGTTATTCTGTTCTTCATACACTCATCTACCATTACATACTCTGATAAATGTATCGACAACTTTTATCCTGAAAAACCGATACCCCATACTCTGGAGGGTTCAAAAATGGTGATCAGAGAACGGAAATTGTGCAGATCCCCCTACGGGAAAAAGGAGAGAGAGGTATTATTCCGCCATTCTCCTGAATTTGAGGGTTGCTACCCCGTCTGCATCAAAAAGGGTGAGGGTATCGCCATCAATTTTGAAGATTGCCGTATCAGTCAGGAGCGAGAAGTACCTGCTCTCCTGATCCATTATCTCCTCTGGCATGCAGTAGACGAGCGTCTGGATCGGCGGCTCAATCTTCAGTCCTCCATCTTCAGAAACCTCGTATGCTGCCGAATAACTGTTGCAGCCGCCAGTCCCGCCGAGAGATCCGTTATCAAAGATTGCGGTGACTGCCCGGTCAGGAAGTGCCCCGGTCACGGTTCCATCTTCAGTGATCGATTCGAGCATCCACTTTCCACTTTCAAGGTTCATCTCTGTTGCCTTTGGATGGAAGACCAGCCTGGCATGCCCCTCTTCATCAAAGAGGGTGAGGGAATCAGATCCGATCTCAAATGATGAAACTTCGCCGAGCATGGCAAGGTAGCGCTGCTCCTGCTCCATCACGCCTGCCTCACCACAGTGCATCTTGGTCGATCCGATCGCACCAAATGCGATCTGATCGTCTGTGACCTCAAATGATCCGAAGTACCGGTTGCATCCGGCAGAGCCGCTGAGGGTCTCCTCATCAAAGATGAGGGTGATTGTTGTCCCGCTCAGAACTGACGAAACAGTTCCATCTTTTGATCCGATCGTCCCAAGCTCCCATTCCGTTCCCGGCAGGGCAGAAGCAACTGGCCCCTTCTCCGGGATCTTCTCGAAGATGAGGGTTCCCACCCCGTCTGCATCAGAGAGGGTCAGTGTGTCGCCATCGATCCGAACCGTCGCCGCATCCCCAAGGAGAGAGAGGTACAGCTGTTCCTGCTCCATCACGCCGGGTTCTTCGCAGTACATCAGGGTGGAGCCGATTCCATCAATGGCTATTCTGTTCTCATCAAGGGTATAGCCGCCGAAGTAGAGATTGCACCCGGCTGTGCCGCCGAGGCTCTCCTCATCAAAGGCGAGGGTGATTGTTGTGCCCTCAACAAGGTTCACCGAGGTGATCCCAATCGCTGTCAGTTCCCATTCAGTTCCGGGCAGGGCGAGGACGGCTTTGCCGTCCGGTGCTGTCGGCGCCTCCGAGACGCAACCGGCAACAGCCAGGCACGCTGCCAGGAAGAGGCATACACAGAGTGGTAGTATCTTCATGGAATCTAATAGAACAGTGAAGGTGAAAAGTTCATCGTAAGCTTCAACTTTTTTCGCATCAATGAGAAGCCCGGTTTCTTTAAATGGAGGGAATCTGGCAGAGAGAACACCTCACTCCAATTCGCTCTGCCCGGATCGCGGCACCATCCGCCTCTCCATCCATGAAAACGACGCATCAAGGAAGAGGGCGATCCCGATCGCAGGCAGGGCACCGGAGAGCATCTTCATCATATTCACCCCGGCAAGCCCTTCAAAGACGAGGGAGCCGAGTCCGCCGCTCCCGATCATCGCGGTCAGGATCGCGACACTGTTTGCCAGGATTGCCGCAAACTTCACCCCGGCAAAGATGGCAGGATACGCATTGGGGAGCCTGACATACCGGATGATCTCCCATTCCGAGAGGCCGAGTCCCTCAGCCGATGCTATGATCGCCGGATCAACAGACGAGAGGCCGATCCAGGTATTCCTGATGATCGGGAGGAGAGCACGGAGGATGATCGCAACAATTGCCGGCCAGAACCCAATCCCAATCAGGGGAACCACAATTGCCACAACCGCCAGGGTCGGGACCGCCTGCATCAGGTTTGCAGACGTCATCACGAACGTCTGGAGATTTCTGCTATATAACGCGAGGATAGCAAGAGGAATACCAAGGGCGATACTCACCAGGAGTGCGGTATAGGCAAGAACGATATGCTGGATGATCGGGGTCAGCAGGAGATCGCTCACCATGATCCAAACCTCCTCTTCAGCGAAGCCTCAATCCCACCGGCGATCCCATCCAGGATCACCGCAAGGATCCCAACCCAGATCCCGGCAACAAAGATGATATCCGGGCGGATCAGGTTGATCCCGGTCTGGAGAGGCGCACCAAGGCCCCCTGCCCCGAAGATCCCCCCGAGTGTCACGATCCCCATCGTGAAGACGATCGCGATCCTGATCCCACCTGCAATCATAGGGAATGCCAGGGGAAACCTGACCTTCAGGAGGATGAAACGTTCCGAAAGGCCCATCGCCCTCCCCACTTCAAGGAGTTCGGGACTCACAGAGATGAGGCCGGTATAGGTGTTCCGTGCGATCGGGAGGATCGAGTAGAGGACACAGGCGATGATCGTCGGGACGGTGCCGATACCGACAAGCGGGATGAGCAGGACGAGGAGTGCGATATCGGGGAATGTCTCGATGGCATTTAGGGAAGAGAAGACGGGAGGGGCATACCGTCTCCGCCGGTAGATGAGGAGGCCGATTAGAACCCCCACAATGATTGCAGCGATAAGCGCAATAGAGAAAATCCAGAGATGCTCGATCGTCCGCTCAGTGAGGTTGTAGTTGATCCAGACTGCCGCAATCTCATCCAGCACCATTCCACCTCTTCAGACAAGCCGGCTGATCAGATCGTCCGGTAGAAGCAGCCCTGCCGGCTCCCCATCTTCCATCACAAGACCAAAAGAGGCGGAGGCAGCCTTCATCTCTTCAAGAGCAGAGAGGAGAGATGCATCCATGGAGAGGAAGAATGGCGGATCTGTTGCTTCAAGAACCGTTTTCACCTCATCTCTCCTCTGGAGAAGGGTGGGGAGCTGCGCAACAAAGAAGGAAGCGGCTCTATCCCTCACAACGGCGACCGTCGATCCGCTTTGTACCATCACCTCGATTGCCGACTGAACCGGCATCTCTCCGGATATAATTGAAGAAGCAGGAACCATCATATCCGATACGGTGAGTGACGCGATATGCTCAAAGAGCCGATCAGATCCGACGAGATCAGAGACCATTTTGTCTGCTGGATTGAGGATGAGATCCCGGGGGGTTCCAAGCTGTACGATCCCCCCTTCGTGCATGATCGCGATCCGATCACCGAGCCGGAACGCCTCATTGATATCATGGGTCACAAAGACGATCGTCTTGCCGATATCCTCCTTGATCCCGATGAACTCATCCTGGAGCTGCCGCCTGAGAAGCGGATCGAGTGCGCCAAACGGCTCGTCCATCAGCAGGAGGGGAGGATTCATCACAAGGGCACGGGCAAGGCCGACCCGCTGCTGCTGGCCACCGGAGAGCTCCTTTGGATACCGATCCATGAACTGATCGGGGGGGAGATGGACGAGGGTGAGGAGTTCCGTAACACGCGAGTCGATCTCTTCCCTGCTCCACCCCTCAATTGTCGGAAGAAGGCCGATATTCTCACGAATCGTCATGTGAGGGAAGAGACCGATCTGCTGGATCACATATCCGATATTCTTCCGCAGCACGATCCCATCAATTGTCCGGATATCAATCCCGTTGATTGCGATCGTCCCCTCATCCGGTTCAATCAGGCGGTTGATCATCCTGAGAGTGGTCGTCTTTCCGGATCCCGATCCCCCGATCAGGATGAGGAGCTCGCCTCCGATGATATCAAGGCTGATCCGATCAACTGCGACCGTCTCACCAAACCTCTTCGTCACCCCGTGAATATCGATCGTATCGATACGCTCAAACGGCCGTTTCAGAATTACACCAGCTCCCTGGATGAGTATGGCAGATTAAAAATCAGGAGGAGATTAATCCTTCTCTCCTGAGATAGTCACGGGCGATATCCCTGGCTTCACGCTTATCATTATCAAATTCGGCATTTAATGCCCTCATCTCATCAGTATCGATCCGGTTATCGAGCACCGAGAGGGCAGAGACGAGCCGCTCGTCTGATGCGAAATCTGATCCGAGGAGGAGCATCGTCTCATAGGGGGGGAGAGCTGCCTTATCATCCTGAAGTACCCTCAGGGAATAGAGATCGACCCGTGAATCAGTGGTATATGGCGGGATCGCCTGCACCTGATCGTTTGCGATAGCTTCGTACATCAGGGTCGGTGACATCGGTTTGACATCCGCAAATGAGAGACCATAGACTTCTTTCAGTCCGGGGAGGCCATCTTCGCGTTCATGGAAGACGAGATCGGATCCAAAGACGAGCGTTTCAGCATGAGGCACCAGATCGCTGATGGTCCTGAGGTTGTTGTCTTCAGCATAGGACTCTTTGACCGCGATTGCATAGTCATTCCTGAAGCCGAGCCTGAAGAGGACATCAATCCCTTCTGCTGCAAGGCCGTCTTTCACCTTCTGATAGACGAGATCCGGCTCCCAGCTCTCAGGCGGCTCAAGCTTCAGGAGTTGTGAGTAGGCAGTACCGGTATATTCAACATAAACATCCACCTGCCCCCTTTTGATCCCCTCAAAAAGGGTGGCATCATTCATCCCTGACCGGATATCTGTCCGGTATCCCTCTTCCTCAAGGAGAAGAGCAATCATATTGGCAAGAATATACTGCTCGTTAAACGGCTTTCCGCCGATCACAATCGTCTCCGTTTTTCCTTTGGCATCGCCACCCATGCACCCTGCCATCAGGCAGGCGATGATCACAAGGGCAGCAAGACCCCCATACATGAATTTTTTCTCAAACATCAGACCACAGGAGAGAGAGGGCAGAAGAGCATATAGTATTTTTGATATCGCCGAACAATTATCCGGCCCAAAAGATTGGGAAAAAGGGATTTATTCTGTTTTCGGCAGAGCACAGGTGGCACAGACAGCTTTTCCGTTCACCGTCTGCATCTTTGCATCCGCAACCGGCTCACCGCAGTCGGGGCAGATGACAGTCTGAAAGATCCGGGCCTTTTCGGGTGGATTATATGCCACCTCGGTGACGGTGAGCATCTCATCCTGCGGGATCAGAAGGAGTTCTTCGGTTGCCTCTGCCATCAGCCCATAGAACCGCTTCTGCTCGGTTTCATTTACAGTGCCTGCAAAGACCTTCTTCCGGAGAGAATCCATCTCGGCCCGATCCGGCATCTCACGGTTCTTTATCAAAATACGCACCGCTTTGTTCTTCTCACGGGCATAAAAGGTGAAGACATGCTTCCCGTAATCATGGATGACCAGGTTTCCCTTCCCGGCGGTGCAGCCGGTCACAAGCTGGATCGCGTCGACACCGCATGCATTGGTCTCTGCAACGGTCACAAGCTCCTCATCATAGGGGCGGGCAACACCGAGAGCCTGCATCGCAGCGAGGGCGGCACGGTACCCGGTTGCAAGGCCAGGGCACGAGTGGCCGTGGAAAGTCACACACTCTTCAAATGCCGGGTATTGTCCGGCCGATTCAAAATGCTGATGATCATGAGTTTCGCACATAGGTACTACCTTCTTCGTCTGTTGGTATCTTCTTTTTCTTTCCATTCCCATTGCAGAGGCACTGTGGGATCACACAGGTCACCCCTGCAAGCTCCCCGATCATCACCGGGACGCCGTAGACCGCCTCTATCTCGTCAGCAGTGATGACACTCCGGTCACCGCAGATATGGATCGATTGATCCTTTAAGAGGATGAAACGGTCTGCATACCGAAGAGCCGTATTCAGATCATGCATCGTCATCACGACAGCTATGTTGTGTTCCTCGACGATTGAGTTGATCCGATGCAGGATCTCGATCTGGTTCTTCAGGTCAAGCGCACTCGTCGGCTCGTCCAGCAGCAGGATCTTCGGCTCCTGGACAAAAGCCCGTGCAATTGCGATCATCTGGAGCTCTCCTCCGCTCATCTCGTCGATGTAGTGGAGGCGGAGGTGATTGATCCCAAATGTCCTGAATGCCGACTCGACGATCCGGAGATCTTTTTCAGATACATCCCAGCCGATATGCGGCCGCCTCCCGAGGAGGACGGCATCAAACCCGGTTAATCTCCCGGTCTCCACCCGCTGGGGCACATAGCCGATCCTCCGTGCGATCTCCATCAGTTCAAGCGAATCGATCATATCTCCGCAGACAGAGACGACACCCTGTTTCGGGACCAGAATGCGGTTTAAGCACTTGAGCAGGGTCGTCTTTCCGACACCATTTGGGCCGAGGATCGCAACAATCTCGCCCTCGTTGATGGAGAAGGCGATCTCGTCAAGGATCCCCTTGTTCCGATACATAAACTTCAGTTCATCGACATTGAGGATCATCGGTGATACCCCCTGAGCAGCAGGTAGATGAAGATCGGAGCACCCATGAATGCTGTCAGAATTGCAACCGGCAGGACATACGGCGCGACAATCAACCGGGCAACAGTATCTGAAGCAAGCAGGAGGACGCCCCCCATCACGATCGAGCCGGGGATCAGGTACCGCTGCTCGTCCCCGATGATCCGCCGGGTCATATGAGGGCAGACAAGCCCCACAAACCCGATCACACCGAGGAACGAGACGAGGACTGCGGTGACAAGCGCAGCAACGATCATGCCGACATTCCTGAGCCGCTCGACATTCACCCCAAGCCCCTTTGCCGTCTCGTCACCGGCATCCATTGCATTGTAGTTCCAGCGGTTTGCGATGAAGTAGATACAGGCGATGATGACAATTATTCCCATGAAAATAACTTCAGACCACCCGGCACGCCCGACATCCCCAAATGTCCAGTGAACAACCGCCGCAAGCTGTGCGTCGTCTGAAAAGTACTGGAGGAACATCACCCCTGCCGTAAAGAGAGACGAGAGGGCGACACCAGCGAGGATCACAACTTCCGGAGATGACGCTTTTATTTTTGCTATCGCGATGATCGCAATGGTTGCGAGCATACAGAAGACAAATGCTGAGATCGTTGTCAGGTAGGGATTGTTGATGATCACCGCACCCGCGGTTGTTGAGGTCATCCTGCCGGTGCCAAGGAAGATGATCGCCACCGCCGCACCAAACGCACCCGCATTTGAGATACCAAGGGTGAAGGGTGAGGCGAGCGGGTTTCTCAGGATCGACTGCATCGCAACCCCGGCAACCGCCAGACCCGCACCGCAGATGATCGCTGCAAGCGCCTGCGGGAGCCGGATATTCCAGATGATCCGATCCCACTTATCGGTGACGTTCTGGCCGATCAAGGTCATGAAGACCTCATAGGGGGGAATCGAGACAGCCCCGACTGATATCGAGAGGATCAGCAGGAGGAAGAGGACTCCGATCCCCCCCAGGATCCAGATCACCTTCCGGTGGGTGTATTTCAGGTAATCTTCGGGGAGTTCGCCATCTGCGAAATGCACGTAACTACCACCCCCCCCTCAGTGTCTCTCTTCTCCCGGAAGCACCCCGGAATCCGGCAGTCTGGATATGGAGTAGTTTAATACGATTTTTAAGATCCATTATACTCCCTCAGATCAATGTAGGAGAAGGGACTAAATAAGAATATCCTTTTAGAATTTGTTATGAAGATCATTCATCACTGCATCACGGCAGGCCAGAGACACCGGATCACCTGATACACTATGCATATTTTCATGCTTGAATCGCTGAAAACAGGTACATCCTTTGCAGCTTTGGATGCAGTTATCTCCGGGGAAACAAAAATCACCAGAAGAAGGGGAAGGGCGTTCATGAAGTACAGACATATCTTTGGCCCTGTCGCATCTCACCGGCTCGGGCGATCGCTTGGGATCGATCTCATCCCATACAAGACCTGTTCATACAACTGCGTGTACTGCGAATGCGGGGAGACCACCATGCAGACGATAGAACGATCCACCTTCATTCCTGAAGACGAGGTGATGAATGAACTCAGGAGCTTCCTCTCCACCAGCCCTGAACTCGACTCGGTCACCTTCGCCGGATCAGGGGAGCCGACCCTCTCGCTCTCGATTGGGAACGTGATTGCGATGGTCAAAGAGGAGTTTCCGGCATACACAATCAGCGTACTCACAAACGGAAGCCTTCTCTCACGGCCCGATGTCAGATCGGAACTGCTGGCAGCAGACCGGGTGATCCCAACTCTCACCTCGGCAAAACAGGAGACATTTGAAGCGATCCACCGGCCCCACCCATCCCTCTCGATCGAGGATATCATCAAAGGAATGGAAGAGTTCAGGCGGGAGTACCATGGCGAGATCTGGCTTGAAGTCTTCATCATTCCAGAGATCAATACAACAGATGAAGAGCTCGCCCTGCTCCGTGATGCTATCTCCAGAATAGATCCAGATCGCGTCCAGCTGAACACCCTTGATCGCCCTGCTCCTGAGAGCTGGGTGAAGGCTGCATCATCTTCTGAACTGAACCGGATATGGGATCTCCTTGGGAGGGAGCGTGTTGAGATGATCAACCTCTCGCCAGCGGGTACACAATCAGCAATAGTAATGGGTGAAGAGAAAGAGATGATCAGTGCGATGCTCTCCCGCCGCCCCTCAACGATCGAGGATATCATCACACTAACCGGGATGTCCGGCGGCGAGGTGGCAAAGATCCTGCGTGATCTTGAGAAAGCGAGAGAAATCAGGTCATACCGGGGCGCCCGCGGCACCTTTTACAGCAGCACACTCCCGGATGAAGCCAAGCCGAAACCAGAATAGTGCTGCTGAAGAAATAATCGAAAAGAGTGGGGGAAAGAGTGATTCCCAGGATTACTCTCGTTTTTTCACTCAGATCGGGATCTGTGAGAACCCAAGCCCTTCGTACTGGCCGGAGAGCTCTGAGAAGACCGGCTTTCCGACAAAGAAGGCCATGATCTCATCTGCTTTCTGAGCCGGATCGACATCTGCGAACCGGTCAGGATACAGGACAGATCCGACAAAGTACGCATTTGCAAGCACTGTCTCGTAGTTCGTGTTGTAGAAGTTATATGGTAGCACGCCGTAGACCTTGCCGCTCTTCACCGCAGAGAGCCTATTCAGTGCGGGATCTGTCTTCAGCTGCCCAATCGCACCCTGGTTATCCATCTGGGTTGTACCGACATCAATGAAGAGATACTCCGGATCCCAGTCCACGATCGCCTCTTTTGCAACATCGACATGTGCGGTGCCGAGGCCGGATGCAACATTATTCGCATGCACCCAGAGGAACGGAGGATATGCAGGCTCGGTCG
>DAJQ01000048.1:22174-26227 GCA_002496395.1 Methanocorpusculaceae archaeon UBA456 | reverse complement strand
TTTAGAATTGACATGACACTAGTGTATCTGGATCGGTATAGATAATGGATTCGCTTAAAAAGATGATGGTGCAGTCAGTCTGTTCCGGACATTCCGTTCATCGCCGGGTTATCTTCTTCCCTTTGCCCTTCGCGCTCTCTTCTTTCCTGCGTTTCACTGCCTTCTTTGTCTCCTGCCTCGCCTCTCGCACGGGAACAGGCTCTCCTTCCAGCAATTCTCCTTCGATCAGCTCAACTGAGGACTCTTTGGTCAGGAGCAGGTGGTATGCATCGTATTTTTTGTGGTGCCTGATAAGCACCCGGTTGAACCTGAGAACCGATCCGTATGCTGCCTGGCGGAGTGCTGCATTCTCTTCGGTTGCGTGATAGGCGGGAAGGGCGGCATATGCCTCGCGTCTTCCGGTACCATCACAGATGCGGTAGAGGAAGGTGCCGGAATCGCCGATATTCTCTGAGATCTTTGATGCGATGATGTTGATCTTCTTCTCTTCATGGCGTGCCAGTCGGGATAACCGTTCGGCTTTGGTGCCGGGCGGTACCCGGTAGCCGATCTTCTTCTTCCCGTCTTTTCTATGGATTGCAAACGCGGTCTTGATATCGGTATTATAAAACCGGAACGGCTCGTCGCTATCTGCCACCGCATTCATCAGTCGTGTCGGTGCCACCTCGGGAAGGGCGATAAAGCTCCAGCACCGCTCCACCTGGCAGGGAACGCCCCGGATATCATTGCAGGGGGCATATATCGGAAGGCCACGTTCTTTCAGGCGGCGTGAGAGATCGCGGAGTGCTGTTGCGTTTGCGAGATCGGCGGGCTCACAGATGAGGATCGTCCCGTTCTCCCGGAGTTTTGTGGCAAGCCGCATGACAGTCTCTTCACGAACTGTCGGTTCATGGATCTCGTTGAGCACATTGGCACAGACGATCAGGTCAAAGGGGCCTTCAGGGAGGGGTGACTGTGGGTTGGTAATATCGGTTGCCGACGGAGGGAGAGCAGTGATTCTTCCGCTCTTCTCTGCACCGGTAATCGCAATCTGTTTATATGCCTCGACGAACTCAGCTGACTGCTCGATCGCCTGGACTGTAGCCCGGCACCCCGGCATATCGTTTAAGAGTGAAGCGAGGGCAAGCGTCACCGTTCCCGGACCGGATCCGACATCAAGGACTGCCATCCTCTGTGGGAGGAGCCTGTCATTCATCAGTTCCCTGAGAAGATGGCGCATCTGAATGTAGTAGACGGGGAAGTGGTAGGCGAGATAGGCGAAGATGCTGTATCCGCTTGTGTACCTGATGACCCGTTCATCCCCTTCCTTCCAGTAGGAATCTTTCTGTGCGATGATCGCCTCCCGTATCCGTTCGAGGGTGGCAGGATCGTTCCAGGGTTTTCCGGTTTTTGCGGTGATGAATGATTCGATTGCAGTTTGTACGGGGGATTCAACCTTCCGCACTTCAGATGGTGGGGGAGATGGGCAAGGCTCCTGATCTCTCCACCTGATGATGAGATCCAGATCATCCTTTGTCATCTCGCACCCACACTCCGGCAGGAGGGGGAGGATCTCACTGAGCATATGCTGATGCCCTCGTGGATCATTTGCCTCTGCAAAGAATGAGGAGAGTGAAAATGCTGGCCGCTCTTCAGTCCAGCGGATGAATCTTCTTCTGATCGTCTCGTCTGTCATCTGTTCCTCCTGTACCATTCGGAGTGCAGGAGTGATGAAACCCACCTATTCTATCAATACCGGTATCCTAATAATGCTCTATTAACTACATGTATATATGCAGTGCTTGAGTAAAGGCTCACGAATATATTATTTTCTGGTATTTCTCGCATTCATGTGTATCCCGATGGCAGTATCCGGTGCTCCCATGAGTGAATATTATAACCAGGGACTTGAACTTGCACATCAGGGCAGGTATGCAGAATCAATTCAGTTATTTGATACTGAAATCGCGGCAAACCCCGATCACTTCCTTGCATGGACTGCAAAGGGCGTTGCCCAGAATGAGCTAGGGGAATATGATGCTGCTCTTGCATCATTTGACAGGTCTATTCAGATTCAACCCGGATATTATCTTGCCTGGGATAATCGCGGGGTGGCACTTGCTAACCTCGGCCGCTATTCCGAAGCGGTTGCCTCCTATGATGAGGCTCTCAGGCTGGAACCCGGTCATGAGCAGGCAAAGATTAACCGTGATGCTGCAATTGAACGAATGGGGGGAGAGCCACATCAGCAGCAGTCTCCCTTGGTCTATGCACTTCCGGGCGCTCTTGCCCTATCGTTTCTCGTAGTGCTTGGAAAAAGGCGTGATTAATCCATTAATTCTCTAAAAAACCTCGTCTTTTTTTCCTTTTCGCCACTCTCTCGCCCTCATTGCATGAATTGGTAATGCCGGTTCATGGGCCAATCCGCTCACAAATTGGCACGTTCGTCAGATAATAATCGGAAGCTTCTATTAGGTCACGATTAAAGAAGAATATACAGAAACAACATACCTGGCTCTGAAGATGGATTCGACACCAGATACTACTCATAAACCAGCATCTGATCAGGAGATTGTTCTTTCGGTTGTTCTTCCTGCTCTGAATGAGGAGAAGACCATTGGAGACTGTATCAAAAAGATCAAGAAGGTCTTCTCTGATCGCGGGATCACCGGTGAGATCATTGTTTCTGACTCTTCCACTGATAATACAGCGGATATCAGCAGGAAACTTGGGGCTATTGTTGTTCATCCTGAGAAGAAAGGGTATGGCAACGCCTATCTCACAGGTCTTGCACAGGCACGGGGGAGATATATTGCCATTGGTGATTCCGATAACACCTATGATTTCCTGGAACTCCCGTCACTTCTTGATGCGCTTGATAAAGAAGGGGCGGATATGGTTATAGGATCCCGTCTCCGGGGAGAGATATTGCCCGGAGCAATGCCCTGGCTCCACCAGTACATTGGCAACCCGTTCCTCACATGGGTCCTGAACCGGGTTTTTCATATCGGTATATCGNNTCGGATGCCCACTCCGGCTTTCGGATCATCAGGAAGGATGCACTCGATCGCCTGAACCTCAAGACCGGTGGAATGGAATTTGCCTCTGAGATGATCATTGAGGCAGCTCAGGCAGGATTTTCAATAACAGAAGTACCGATTCACTACTATCCTCGTGTTGCACCATCAAAACTCGAGAGCTTCTCGGATGGATGGCGTCATATCAGGTTTATGCTATTCTATCGCCCTGGCCCATTTCTTGCCGTTCCAGGTCTTTTCTTTGCGATTTTTGGCATATCAATGATGATTTTTTTCCTCGTTAAAGGTGATATCGAAACATCATATCTCCACTCTTTCATTCTGGCATCTCTTGCATTCATCGGAGGACTGCAGACGATGCTGATGGGGATTATTATCTGGGTCTATTCTGCCCTCTATGGGTATAGTGAACGGAGTGGTTTCATCGAGAAATTCATGGATTATCATACACTGGAGAGGGGTTTTATCATTGGTGGGGTGAGTATTCTCGGAGGACTTATCATCGGATTTGATATCTTCAGGCAGTGGGTGGCATCCGGGTATGGACATCTCTTCCAGATTGCAAATGCAGTCTGGTCACTGGCTTTTCTTTTAATCGGGGTACAGATTGTCTTCTCAACTGTTTTGATAAGTATGATGCTTCTGAACTGTAATGATGAGTAGTAGCAACAAGTGTGCGTATCTCCTCCTCATGAGTATCACAACGCCTTCAGTTTGTCATTCAATTGTAATCCTTTCCGTCCAGAAGCTATTTATTTAATCAAAATCTATCATTTATTGTAATTTCAGTTTCCCGACAATGCTTTATATATCAGGTGGGTCGGAGAAGTTGGAACGTCTTTCATAGAGCATACTATTCCAGAAACATTGGAGGAAACCAATTATGACAAATGGCATTGAGGCAGACGAGCACCCCATCACTGACGAGACCAGATATACCGTAGAAACCAACCAGCTACCGCAGAATATAAAGGACGGGAAGATTAAAGTTGGGGCCCAGTCATCCCCGAAGAATCTTGCCGGTCTTCTTGTAGCG
>DAJQ01000048.1:0-22153 GCA_002496395.1 Methanocorpusculaceae archaeon UBA456 | reverse complement strand
AAGAGCGGGGGAAGGTTGAACTTCAGACGATCGGTGCCTCATCACAGAACCAGGCAATCAAAGCAATCGCTATAGCCCGAGGCATCGTTGCCCCGAATGGACGCGATCTCATCTGCAGCCCTTCTTTCATCGATATTGATATCAATGGAGAAGACAGAACAGGCATCCGGCTGGTCGTTGAGTTCAGGCCGGAATGAAAAAAGCAGTTCTCTAAAAAACCCTTTTTCACTCAGGTACTGCTGATCGAATCCTGATGCCTTTTGCGCAAGGGGAACTGCGCATAGCCGGTCTGCCCGGGAGACGATAGCTACTCTCCACTGTCATTGTTTAAATAGTATGGTGGAATGTAATACCAGAGGTAAGTCCTGATGGTTACACGTCTCTTTATTTTCTCTCTTCTGCTTCTTCTCTCTCTTTTTGTGGGAATTGGCACTGCTGCGCCGCTTGATTCTGAGGCTCAGCATGTGATTGTTGTTATGAAAGAGCAGTCCCGCTCATTAGAAAGTCCTGTTGATTTAGCTCTCTTTGCAGCCGAATCGCAGGAGGATGTGGTATCTTCCCTTACACGCATGGGTGCCAGAGAGGTGACCACACTCTGGTCGGTGAATGCGCTGGCAACAACCCTTACCCCCGATCAGCAGCAGGAGGTTGCTGCCCGGGATGATGTTGCATGGGTAGTGCCTGATAGGATCATTACGCTTGATCGGGTGTCTGGCTCTTCGGATCTGAAAGGTGCTCTGCGTTTCTTCACCCCATTTTCGAGTGGAGTTGATTCGATAGATCCGTCAGGCTATGACACATGCGATATTGCCTGGGGTGTCTCCTGGATCGAAACGCCCGCGGTCTGGTCAAACGGGATCGATGGTACCGGGGTGAGGGTTGCTGTTGTTGACACAGGCATCTATGCTGAACATCCGGATCTTGCAGGTAAGGTTGTCGGCTGGGCTGATCTTGTGAATGGGCGGGAAGATCCCTATGATGATCATGGGCACGGCACCCATTGTGCAGGTACGATTGCAGGATCCGGCGCGGGTGGCATCATCACCGGTGTTGCACCGGGTGCTGATCTCATTGGAATCAAAGTCTTCTCAGAAGATGGATCAGGATATTTATCCACGGTTATTGAAGGATTTGAAACTGCTGTCCTGCTTGGTGCTGATGTTATATCCTTTAGCGGGGGAACGATAGGATATGATGAATATACGTGGTCCGGTTCCCTCAACAGCTCCGGTGAGATTGACCTCACCTTTGAGATCACCAATGAAGATGACGGATTTGACCCTTCGTTTATTCTTGTATGGGTAGAAACGCTCTTTCAGGATGATCTTTCTGTCACCATGAAGAAACCGGATGGTTCTCCCTATCCGGGTGTCAACGGTGACTGGTATGATTATCCTCTCTCATCAGGCGAGATTCTGCTCAAATATATCGGTCATGAGCCGCTACCAGCAGGCGAATGGACCCTTCATCTTGCCGGCACCCCTGTGAATGAGAGCAATCTGATCTGGCATTCGGGGAAGGACAATGATCTTGATAATAAACTGTTTCAGAGGTTTAACCTGACCGATCAGATCGATACTCTGGAGACCCTCACGTTTGAGTTGTATACCTGGTACTCAATTGAAGATGACTGGGATTATGGTTTTGTTGAGGTCTGGTCTGATGAGCATGATCGGTGGGTTCAGGTACTTGAATATACTGGTGTCGGTGAAGGTCTCTACACCGTTGACCTGATGGATTATATAGTCCGGAACGATGATGAGCAGGTTTATCTGGATCTCAGGCTCCGGTATGAGACCGATGAATCGTTTGTGTTCGAGGGATGGTATATCGACTGGATGGCCATTCCGGAGATTGGGTTTTATGATGATGCTTCAGAGGAAATTGGCTGGATAGCAGATCCTGAAGATGGATGGAGCCGGACACATGAAGAGCTGCCGGTATATGCTGAATGGATTGTTCTCTCTGTTGATAATGGATCAAGTATTCTTTCCCGTGCGGCAGATGCGATCGTTTTTGATGGAACCACCATTGTCACATCGGCTGGAAACGAAGGAGATTTTGGTCTCCGGACGATCGGTGGGCCTGCTGCTGCTGAGAAAGTGATTGCGGTCGGGGCCACAGGGTCGGAAGAAGATTATATTGCCTCTTACAGCAGCCGTGGTCCCTCGGGATGGGGTGATAACCAGCGGGTGAAACCGGATGTCGTCGCACCGGGTTCCTCGGTCCTCTCGGCATCGACAAGGGAGGGTGAGGTATATCGTTCCATGTCCGGCACCTCAATGGCATGTCCGCATGTCTCGGGTATCGCGGCACTCATGCTCCAGGCAGATCCGAATCTCTTACCGGAGAATATATGGTCTCTCCTGACGATGACAGCTGTCGATCTCGGTCCCGAAGGCCCGGACTATGATTACGGGTATGGCCGGGTGAGTGCCTGGGCGGCAGTGAATGCAGTTACAGCGCTTGATCCACCTATCTATGAAGGCCCGCGTCTCCATGCCGGGTTTGGGTACGACATCCTGAAGATTGGTGAGCCCAATGTCATCACCGCTATTTCATGGGATGGGATGCCCTGCTCAGGTGAACCGATTCATTTTCTGGTCTGGAATGAAGCCGGGGAGCGTCTGAACAGCACTGTTCTGACTGATGCCTCTGGTATGGCAACAGCGTCGTTTGTCCCGGAAGATACCTGGTATGAGTACCAGGTGACTGATATGCATGGGAATTCTGTATCGGGATGGATATATGCTGAAGCATTGGATCCAGTGGAGACACTTTTGATTGATACGCCAGAAAAGGTATACGAGGCGCTTGCAGATTCCATTATACCGATTAGCTATACTATCGTCAATCCAGAAACAATGGAACCCTATACAGGTGATCTGCGTGTTATTATTCGTCATAATGATGAGGAGTATCTGAATGAGGTTCTCACTCCTCTCACTGGAATGATTCAGTTTACTATCGATGGATCAACGATCATCTCACGTCAGGGTTCCATCGAGATCTCACCGGTCGCTGATGAATCGCAGGTTCTCTTTGCAGGTCGCCTTGATCTCTACGACTCTGACGAGACCGTCAGCGTGTTGAGTCCTGTTATAACACGAGCTGTTTCCGGGAGCAATGCACGGCTTCTTGTGAAAGAGTATTCCTCTCTGAATGCCAGGCCGGGTCCTGATGGTGATCGGGTGCTTCCAATTATCTGGCTCTATGAAGCAGATGTCCATTCTCTCTCAAAGCGCTTCCCTGCTGAGATGAACCGACTTATGGCAGGTGATATCAGAGGGGGCATCTCTGAATATGAAGAGCTCTCTGTTGAGATTGAGAATATGCAGATTAATATCACCTTTGTTCCCTATCATCTGAGGAATGGTATCGGGAAGGTGGATCTGCCTGTACCTGATGGTGCATATCTGGGGTATGCCTTTAATGGCATGAGTATTACCTTCGTCGTCGTCGATCTCTGGCCGTTTTCGTATCATGGGATCGCTCCACCCTCGGAACCATCCCGTCTCCTCTCTGTCAGTGCTGAATGGGAGGGGGAGTACTCGCCTCTGTTTGGGAGTGTTGTTCCAGGAAATCTGGTGCATGTCACCTGTTATCTCGAAGATCCGCTGACCGGTTCGCCGGTGCAGGGGCGTGTGTACCTGTATACTGCTGATCAGTCTGCTGCTGTGAACACCGGTGCTGATGGGTATGGGTACGCGGCGTTGCCGGTCGGGATCCGGTTTGAGGATGCATGGGTGAAGAACGAAATCCAGATCGTCGGGCTTTCGGGAGATGCCTATGACTATGCCTTTGTGTATCCTCCGTATGAACGTGTGGTGATGACCGGTGAGTATGCCGGACTTGAGGGTGGGGGACTCCTCACGTCCAGTGTCTCGATTCTTGGCCCGGAAGTGACTGCCTGGCCTGCGATATTTGAAGTGTCAAGGAAGGATGTCGCCGGGTTTAGTGGTATCCCAATTGAGTATCTGTCACAATCAGCCACTCTTCTCTCGGAGCATATCAGCGGCTCAGCTGAGTATATTGATGCTCTGCCATATGGCTCCTATCAGACCACTGTTAGTTTCAAGGATTACTTTTACCGGGGGACATACAGCCAGGGGAACTGGTGGTCATATTACATGATGATCGGGGCTACTCCGCTCATTGTTGAGACTCCGCCACCTGATCGTATCGGACGGGCAGGTCCTGTTGATGTGCGTGTCAGGATGGCTGGTGGAGAAGCGGGTGTTCCCGTCTATCTTACCTATGCCAGTATTGATCCCTACTCCTATTCATTATCCGAGCTCGATCCCTTCTCAGATTACGGCGGTGTGGATATCAAAACCACCGGTGCTGACGGGATCGCGACACTCAGGATGATTATTCCTGAAGGTGGTTATCTCTGGTGGGAGATCGGAGGCGGGACGCCTGATCTGGTCTTCACCACACTCTCAGGGTATTCACTTCAGCAGACCCCTGCTCCACCAACACCCTCGGATGGTCCCGGGGGTCATGGGACTGCGGTTGCTTCAGGTGTCACGGCAGGCTCCGGCACGGTTCTGACCTATTCCGGCCTTCCTATCGAATCGATTTCGTTTACTGCTGATGCAGATCTCACAGCTGCGTTCATCACCGTGGATCAGGTCCGGTTCCTTCCGGATGGTGTTTTCCGGCCGGAGCCAGAGGTTTATCAGTACCTCGATATCACCCCAAATCCCAATACGTTACCGCATATCAGAGATGGTGCAGAGATCCGGTTCCATCTCCCTGCCGGGTACCTGACTGCGATGGGGATGAGAACGACTGATGTTGCACTGATGCGGTTTGTGGATGGCAGCTGGGAACAGCTCCCGACGGTCTTTGTTGGGATAGATGGGGATCTGGCACGGTACCGGGCGACAACACCCGGCTTCTCGCTCTTTGCGATTGTTCTCCAGAAGGATGGTGCGGTGATCGCCACGCCGGAGCCGACACCAACACCCCCTGTGACGGATGTCGATGTGGTGATCGAGAGCGATGAGGTTGAGGTGATCATCGTTGAGGAGACGCCAGTGCCAACAACCCCTCTGCCTGATCTGCCCAAACCGACCCCTGCCCCAATCCTATATGCACCGTTTGGCCTGGTTGCCGCCGCCCTCCTCATCTTCGGATGCAGGCGGCGTGAGTGAAGGGGGTTTTGAGGAGGGGGTGTCTCCTCATTTTTTTGGGTCACTTATTTCTTATGAGAGGATTTCGATGACTTGCATTGGTCATTATAGCAATTCTAATATATACTTCCAGCCAAATGCATTTCTCTTGAGGTTTTTCTATGAATCATAAACCAAGCTATCGACTCATGCTGTCGATTCTTCTTCTCTGCTTTGCGGTGACGGGGGTTATTGCAGAGGAGACAGGATCATTGCATGAATCGCCAATGAATATTACTTCTGCACCACTTAATCCGGAGTTCCTGGATTACCGGGCGCAGCATGGAGAGAGGGTCTATCTCACTTCAGCTGATGATTATTTCGTACCCGGTGTTGTGCCATCACCAATCGACTTCTCCCATACGAAAGGGATGCAGATCGGATCAACTGGCGGAGATTTCCAGGTTCTCTCCACCTATCCGTCATCCTTTAATCTCAGGGATGAAGGGAAGGTATCACCGGTAAAGGATCAGGGGGATGAGGGGAACTGCTGGGCATTTGGAACATATGCATCGCTTGAATCTTTCTTCCTCCCTCCAGAAGCATGGGACTTCTCTGAGAATAACATGAAGAACACCCTCAATGCCGAATTTGATTATGGTGAGGGTGGAAACAGGTATATGTCCACTGCATATCTTGCACGCTGGTCAGGACCTGTTCTTGAGGTGGATGATCCCTATGTGGCTGGATCTACGTTTATTCTCGAAGGCTTACCTCCGGTTAAGCGTATTCAGGATGTTCTGTTCCTCCCTCAACGGGAAGACGGGCTTGATAATGACAATATCAAGTGGGCACTCACCGAATATGGGGCTGTGCAGGTATCATTCTACTGGGACGATAATGGATATAATAAGGAAACCTACGCTTTTTACCAGAAACAGAAGACCAACTCAAATCATGCCGTTGCCATAGTTGGGTGGGATGATGACTATGATCGGGCCAACTTTAATACCCAGCCGTCAGGAGATGGCGCCTTCATCGTAAAGAACAGCTGGGGTACTGGCTGGGGAGACGAAGGGTTCTTTTATCTCTCCTACTATGATACCAGCATCAAAAATTTTGCAGTCTTTACTGGTGAGGAGACTGAGAGCTATGATCGGGTTTACCAGTATGATCCGATGGGTTGGGTAGACAGTATAGGTTATACTGGCTCTGATATCGGCTGGTTTGCCAATATCTTTACAGCTGATTTGGATGAGACTATCACCGCTGTTGGCTTTTATACTCCGGATATCAATTCCTCATATCATATTGATGTCTATACCAACCCGAATGACGGCCCGCGGCGAATCGCCGGTGTTGTCTCCTCGACATCAGGAACCATTGCATCCTCTGGTTATCATACAGTAGATATTCCTGATGCATCTCTTAATGCCGGGGAAACATTTTCTGTGATTGTCAGGCTGGAAACACCCGGGTATAACTATCCAATTCCTATTGAAAAGCCTCTTGCTGGTTATTCCAGTAAGGCTACTGCCAATCCCGGAGAGAGTTATGTCAGCTCAAATGGGGGTACCTGGACTGATCTCACAACAGTATATGCGGACACCAATGTCTGCCTGAAGGCTTTCACAACCGTCTCCACCTTGCCTCAGGCCGTCTTCCTGGCAAATACCACCAGCGGGAATGCCCCCCTGACCGTTGCATTCACCGATGCATCTATTGGAACACCGACTGCCTGGTACTGGGACTTTGGTGATGGTGGAGAATCCCGGGTGCGAAACCCGGTGCATACCTTTACTGAAGCGGGGGACTACACCGTTCAACTGACTGCCACCAACAGCGTTGGTCAGGGTACGATGTGGATGGTGATCACAGTTGATCCAGCACCCACCCCTGCCCCNNCCGCATTCACTGCCACCCCCACCACTGGCGCTGCCCCGCTGACGGTGCAGTTCACTGATCAATCCACGAACACTCCGGCCTCATGGAAGTGGGAGTATAGCACTACTGGTAGTGGATGGACTGAGTTTGGATCCGGTCAGCAGCACCCCGAGCATGAGTTCACTGTAGCAGGGAATTACTCGATCCGACTGACGGCAACGAATGCCGGTGGGAGTGATACCGTAACAAAGAATGATTACATTACAGTACATCTCCCCCAGGTCGAGGTTATTGTTGATCCAGCCTCTTCATCCATTGGAATTGGCGAATCAGGGGAGTATTCGATCATTCTCTCGTCACTGCCATCCGGGCTTGGATCATTTGATGTTGATGTCACACTGACCCAGCCCGGTATTGCAAGGATTATCGAGGTGGAAGTGATTGAGAATGGTACTCACAGTCCGGTTCCGGCACAGTCGGTCAACTGCTGGGCCATGACTCATATCCCCGATGGATCAGAGAATATAGTCATCGTTACCGTCACTATTGAGGGGTTGGCAGAAGGCACAACCGGCCTTACGGTATCCAGTGCTGCATTCTATCCTGAGTATGAGTCGGTGGTAACAGCTGCTGAGATAGTGGTGGGCGGTGATCCACCAATGTCTCCCTGGAAAGGCATCTTCCGGGAGAGCAACGGCCTCTGGGCACTTGATACGACCGGTGATCATGAGGTAGATACCTACTTTGTCCTCGGTATGGAGGGAGATCAACCGGTCGCCGGCGATGGTTGGAAAGGTGTCTTCCGGGAGAGCAATGGCCTCTGGGCGCTTGATACGACCGGTGATCATGAGGTAGATACCTACTTTGTCCTTGGGATGGCCGGTGATCAACCGGTCGCCGGAATGGTGTAATAAAAAGGGTGAGCCTACTCTCTTCACATTTTTTTCAGGATCCATTATTCTTTATTGATATCCCATCCACAACCCTTCGTACCTGCTCTTCAAAGACAGATCTGTCAAAGAGTGCTGCCCTGGCCCGGCAGGCATCACGATACCGCTCCGGCTCCTTTGAGATGAACGCAATCGCATCTGAAATCTTCTCTGCGATTGGATCAACCAGCAGACCGGTTCCTTCCGTCACCGATTCGAGAAAGCCACCTTCACGCACCGCAACAACCGGCTTGCCAGCCGCCATCGCCTCAAGCGGCGTCATCCCGAAATCCTCATCCATTGCAGTGCAGATGACGCCTTTGCAGGTGGCATAGAGATCGAGGAGCATCGAATCGCTCACCTCACCCCGGATCTCGACATTTTCCGGGAGATTGGAGAAGAGTTTCTGAGCATATGCCCTCCCCGCATGATCGCCCTCTGCATATCCCCCGACGATGATCAGCCGTTCACCAGGGAGGTTTTTAAAACTCTCAATCTGCAGTTCAATCCGCTTCTCGGGATAGAGACGGTTAACCGAGAGCCAGAAGTCGCCATAGCGTTTGCAGGCAAACCGTTTCGTATCGATTGGAGGATAGATCACCTCAGCATTCCTTCTATGATATTTATTTATCCGCCTTCTGGTGTTTTCGGAATTCGCAATAATCAGATCTACTGAAGAGATGGCAGCCTGATCGAGACGGCGATAGATCGAAGCCCAGAGGTGAAATGGGATCCTTTTATGAAGCGGGAGTCGGGAACTGAATGTCTCATAAAGATCATAGAATGCCCGGACAGGGGTATGGCAGTACATCAGGTTAGGATGGTGTTTTTCTGCTGCATAGTGTGCCCAGTTGCCGCTGAAGATGAAGAGATCATAGTCCTCTCTGAAATCGCAGGATGAAAACCGGTATGCTGCTGACATCTGTTTGAATGGAGGTGATTTTACTGTTCTTCCGAGACTCTCAACCCGTTGGTGTGAGGGGAGTATCATGAGGCTGTCTGTATCGGTGGTGATGATATCTGCTCCACATACGTCAGCAAGCGCCAGGGCAACCCGCTCGCCCCCGCCGACTGATCCGAAGTAGTCATGGAAGACTGCCACCTTCATGCCGATCTCACCTTGCTTATTGTGCTCTGATAGGCCTCTTCTATCATGTCCACGATCTCCTCCCAGTCATAGGCACTGGCCTTCTCTCTCCCGGCCTGCCCGATAATATGCGCATTCAGAAGAGTTGATCGGATCGCCCCGGCAAGAGCACCGGGATCAAGGGGGCAGGATATCCCACAGCCGCCTCTGATCAGATCGTTCACCGCGTTCTGCGGATGATCGACTGTGACGACCGGGAGTCCGCACCCCATTGCTTCCAGCGCAGCAATTCCAAAACCTTCGCGGGTTGAGGGGAGCACAAAAACGGATGATGATTTCATCATCCCGATGACCGCCTCCCAGGTGGGGAGGAACCCGGTGAAGGAGACATTATCCTCAAGCCCAAGCCTCTTCGTCTCTTCCAGAAGCCTCTCCCGTTCCGGTCCGTCACCGATAAAGACTGCCTTTAGATCGGGTCTCTCTCTCTTGAGAATCGCTATTGCCCTGAGTATGAGATCGGGGTGTTTCTCTTTTATGAGCCGCCCTGCGAAGATGATATCACTCCTCCTGCCCGATGGCTCAATTGCATCTATTGCTTGTATGTCTATCCCGTTTGGGATGCAGGCAATATCTTCCGGTGCACCCTGTTCCCGGAGTGCATGAACAGTCATTGGCGAAACGGCGATCATTCCATCGGCAAGTGAGATTGTTCTCGCCTCGATGAATTTCCCGATGATGCCGACCGGCCCGAGGTACTCATACCAGTAATCTCCCCACACCTCATGCCAGGTAATAATAAGGGGAGTTCTCCGGGCTGCCCACCTGGCAGCAAAAGACGGGATATAGGGAAAGTTCTGGCAATCGATGAGATCGTGTTCTCTCACTCTCAGTTTTTTTCCCAGCCTGTATGCAAAGGAGATGGGTTGGACGAGCGTTCGGCGTCCCTTTGTATAGAATGGTTTTGCCAAAGACACGCCATGATACCAGATCCCGTCTTTCTCAAATGTTGCCTCACCTTCCCAGAACTGCATGCCATAGAGGTGTACCTGATGCCCCCTTGTGGCCAGTCGGATGGCAAGCTCATAGATCCGCTTCTCCACCCCCCCGCTTACATATGGGTAGATGGCATCGTAGACATAGGCGATATTCATCTGAAGTGTACCTGATGATTGGTGGTCGGTGCAAATGAATCAATTGTCTCAATTTCTCTCCTTCAATAATATTATATTGAGATACGCCATATGAAAGCGTACTGTTTCCGGGTGATGTTGTACTGATGTATGCCGGATACCGGAATAGATATGGGTGAATGTTGTGTCTATAATAAATAAAGTAGTCTGTCTCGTCTTTCTTTGTGCCATTTGCATGCTCATCGGGGTTGTGTCGGCGGAAGCAACTGGCAACGAATCTCTTCTGAGTGGGGATACGAGATCTCCAGTTCAGCCGAATCAGCATGATGAAGCGATAATTATTCTGCAATTTTCCGGAGGCAGCGGCACACTGTCTGATCCCTATCTGGTAGCAACCGCAGCTGAACTGAATCAGGTACGCAACCATAAAGATAAGCACTTCCGGCAAGTAGCAGATATTGATCTTGGCGACTCCCCCTGGATCATCGGTGATGGCTGGGATCCCATCGGGTATAGCCCGAATGCCCCCTTTACTGGGTCATATGATGGCTCTGGTTATATCATCGAAGGGATGGTCATCAATAGGTCGGATACCTGGTATCAGGGGCTTTTTGGGTATACAGATGGCGCTACCCTTCGGAATATCCATCTCCAGGATATTACGGTGAAAGCGGGGGGACGCAGTGGCGGCCTCACAGGGCTGATGAAGAATACGATAGTTGAAAATGTCCACGTGACGGGGAGCGTCAAGTCGGATATGGGACATATCGGCGGCTTAGCCGGCAGAATTGAGGGCAGTAGGCTTCACTATGTATCAGCCGCTGTTGATGTGGTGGGTATTGCACCAACGGGAGGTCTTGCGGGGCATATCGATGGAGAGGTACGGCACTCGCACTCCGGAGGCTCTGTAAATAATATTGATTTTATAACCGGCATATCATCTGTTGGCGGGTTTGCAGGAACCACGTCAGGGGACACCATCATCTCGGACTGTTATAGTCATGCATGGATTATTAAAGGTGAGAGATATGTCGGTGGCTTTGTCGGCCAGAATTCCGGATCCATCTATCGGTCGTACAGTACCGGAGGAGTCGTTGGGTTAACCGATTCTGGTGGTTTTATTGGTAATAACTATGGTGATGTCAGGGATTGTTACTGGGATATCCAGGGCTCTGGCAAGATGACGAGTGATGGAGGAGAGGGGAAAACCCGTGCCGAGATGCAGCAGCAGGCAACATTCCGGCACTACAACTTCTTCTCCCTCTGGCAGATGAATGGCGGATATCCTGATTTTATGGATCTGATGAGCTATCCTGATCCGGGAGATGTGGATCTGGATGACCTTGATGGCGCTGGCACTCAGGCAAATCCGTATATTATCACCACAGCCGATGAACTCAATGCAATTCGCCAGGACGTATCGGCGCATTACCGGCTCGACAACGATATTGATCTCACATCAACAGTTGCCTGGGATCTTGGGCGTGGCTGGGAGCCGGTTGGATCAACCGGTGATCCATTCACCGGCACATTTGATGGTGCTGGATATCGGATTGAGCATCTGGCCCAAAATAAGCCACACACTCAGAACCAGGGTCTTTTTGGCGTCTGTCAGAATTCAACGATACAGAAACTCATTATTCAAGATTCAAATATTCAGGGGGGAGACTACTCGGGAGGCCTCACCGGGTCATTTGATAATGGTATTCTGCATCTCGTGTCCTATGAGGGGGTTGTTCTGGGAGGCTCCTCGACCGGTGGTCTGGCCGGGGAATACCAGGGAGAGATGCGACACTCATATACAAAAGGATCTGTAAGCGGAAGCAACCGGGTTGGTGGACTGGCAGGGAAGGTATTGCCGGGCAGTATCATTTCAGATTGTTATAGCCACGCCTCTGTCCGGGGTGATACTATTGCCGGGGGTTTTGCCGGGGAATCTGCTGGTTCTCTGTATCGCTCATATAGTGCGGGGATGGTCACTGGAGCCTCGGGTAATGGCGGGTTCCTGGCTCAATCTCCTGGATCAGCCAGGGATTGTTACTGGGATACTGAATCCTCTGGTCAGATGACGAGTGCCGGAGGAACCGGGGTTGTCGGGAAAACCCGTGCCGAGATGCAGCAGCAGGCGACATTCCGGCATTACAACTTCTTCTCCCTCTGGCAGATGAATGGCGGATATCCTGAGTTTATGGATCTGATGAGCTACCCTGATCCGGTAGATGTGTCCCTGAGCTCACTTGCTGGTGCTGGTAATGCTACTGTTCCATACATCATCACGAATGTCAACGAACTCAATGCAATCCGAAAGGACGTATCGGCGCATTACCGGCTCGGCAAGGATATTGATCTCACACCAACAGTTGTCTGGGATCTCGGGCGTGGCTGGGAGCCAATTGGCTCAGCCGGTGATCCATTCACCGGATCACTTGAGAACCAGTTTGGTGAGGTCCATAATTGGCATGTCCTGAACAATCTGGTTATCAGCCATCCGGGGACTGATTACATGGGGCTTTTTGGGATGAGTGATGGTGCCCACTTTACCCGGATTGCTTTTGCAAATCTTTCTCTTCAGGGTGGAGACTATTGTGGCGCTGTAACCGGCTCAGGTGAGAATAGTCACTTTACGGATATTTTTATTGATGGTGCCGTTGTTCAGGGGGATGATTATTCCGGAGCTATGGCAGGAAATCTTGGTTTTGGCAACGAAGTCAGGTATGTCGGTGTAAAAGGATATGTCATGGGTGATCGTTATGCCGGTGGGATTGCAGGTGCGATATCAGATACAGGGACAATTATAAATAACTGTTATAGTCGGGCAGCCGTGTCTGGAAGAGAGGGTGTCGGGGGTCTTGTCGGGACTGTTGTTGCAGCTCCGACCTGGATTTCCCACTCATACAGTACTGGCCGGGTCACCGGAACGGCCGGTTCTGTTGGCGGTTTTATCGGTGCAAGCAGCGCAGGAGTGACGTACTCTCGCTGTTACTGGGATACTGATACCTCGGGGAGGGGAACAAGTGCCGGGGGTGCTGAGGTCATGGGCAGGACAACAGCCCAGATGACCTATCCCCACGATGGATCGACAACATATAGGAACTGGGTTTTTACCTCGGTTTGGGCAGAGGATATCGACTATCCAAAATCTAGGAATGACGGATATCCGTATCTTACAAGGGTCACACCGGGTCCGACAGCCATGATTACGGTTACAGCTAATCCCGCTCATGGCGGAACCGTTTCTGGTGGCGGCAATGTAATCCTTGGTGGACAGGTGACCGTCCAGGCTACGCCGAATGCTGGCTGGCAGTTTATCGAATGGAAAGAGGGGGGTGCATTTGCCTCTTTACAACCCTCATATACGTTCACCGTCACCGGAGGTCGGAACCTCGAAGCGGTTTTCCATCCTCTAACAACATGGAAAGGCATCTTCCGCGAGAGTAATGGTCTCTGGGCGCTTGACACGACCGGTGATCATGCCCCTGACACATATTTTGGTCTGGGAATGGCCGGTGATATACCTGTGGCAACCAAAGGATGGCTAGGCATATACAGACCATCTAATGGTCTCTGGGCGCTTGATACCACCGGTGACAATCATCCGGATAAACACTTCACACTTGGGTTGTCTGGTGGTCATCCAGTTGCTATTAATGATTGGAAAGGTGTTTTTCTTGATACACATGGTCTCTGGGCACTTGACACGACCAGTGATAATAAAATTGATACTTACTTTATTCTAGGTATGGCTGGAGATGTACCTGTGGTTGTCAACAGTAACCCCGGTATCTTCCGCCCACAAAATGGGTTGTGGGCACTTGACACCACAGGAGACTGGCAGGTAGATACCCACTTTATCCTTGGTATGGCTGGCGATCAGCCGGTTGCCGGGGAGGGGTGGAAAGGTATCTTCCGCGAGAGCAATGGCCTCTGGGCACTGGACACAACCGGTGATCATGCAGTTGATACTTACTTCCATCTTGGCATGGCCGGTGATCAGCCGGTTGCAGGAGTATTCTAATGCAGACCGTTTCTTTGATCAGGGTTCATGTTATAGAAATTCAGACTGATTTGGAATGGGATTCGATCCCGTTCCACTTCTCCTTTAGGATGATATGAGAGTAGAATGACCTCTATTTCAAATAAGGCTCTCTAAGATCCTATTGAAATATATCTGCTTGATTGCTCAAAAACCATTTGAAAGGTATTATCTTTCATTTTCACCTATACTCATTTATGAAGATCCAGGGCCGATGGACGATAGGTGCGCTTATTGGGATCGCTATTGCCGCGCTTGCTCTCCGATTGTCGAGCCTCCCGACTGTCTTCTATCAGGGTTCAATCCGGTTTCTGGAACCCGATGCATACTATCATATGCGGAGGATAACTCATGCAGCCGAGAACTTCCCGGACATCATCCTCTCAGACAGTTATATCAACTATCCATTTGGGTTTGAGATCGGCTGGCCACCGCTCTTTGATCAGATGATTGCAGCGTTCTCCTGGATGCTAGGTCTTGGGAATCCGGGTATACGCCTCATTGAGATGGTAGGGGCGGCATCTCCGGTTATCATCGGCGTTCTGATGATCATCCCGGCGTTTTTCATCGGAAAACTGTTGTTTGAGCGGACTGAATATGGTGTTGCGGCCGCTCTCTTCACCGCCATTCTCCCGGCACATGTTCTCGTCTCCCTCTTTGGGTTTGTGGATCACCATGTCTTTGAGACCTTCCTCCTCTCACTGATGGTTTTTGTATATCTTCTGATGGTCAGCCGGCCAAAATGGCTCTATCATCTGGGTGCTATTCAGGCCTTTGTTCTTCTTGTTGCTCTCTATTCGTTCCCTTCAGCTCCAATCTACTTCGGGATTGTCGGGCTCGCTCTCTTTGCGGGAATTATTATCAGGCAATGGAAGGGTGAAGCATCACGTGATCTGCTTCTCTTCGGGCTGCTCTCCTTTGGAATTGCCGCACTGATCTCTGCACTGATCAACCTTTTTGTATTCGGCGCAACCAATCTTCAGGCCGGCTCCCTCTCCCTCTTCCCATCCGCATATCTTATTGCAGGATGTATCTGCATTGCGATTGCCGGTCTTCTTGCAAAATATCTCGCGGATCGACCCTATTCGATATACCTTGGATCGCTGGCTGGTGTCGGTATTGCCGGTCTTCTTTCGCTATTCTTTGCTGCACGGCCGCTCTTTGATGCGATCACCTCCGGACTCACCTATGTTACCCGTGGTGATCCGATCCTCGGCACGATTGTTGAGGCACATTCCATCTTCTTCCCGGCAGGAAGTTTTACCATACTTCCACTCTGGGATCTCTTTTCGGTTCCGCTCATCCTGGCTGTTGCCGGTTTTGGGTTGTATATACGGCACCAGTGGCAAAAAAGGGAGATTGATGATGGACTTATCCTCTTTTCCGTACTCTTCCTGGTATCGTTTGTACTTGTGTGTTTCCAGATGCGTTTCCTTTATGTCTTTGCATTACCTGTTGCTGTTGCTGCCGGGTATGGTCTTATCCGGGTATTCATGTATCTCGGTTCTGGCGTTCTTCCTTGTTCATCAGAACCAGAAGAAAAGGGTGCGAACAGGTCGGAAAAGAAGAAGCGTCGTCTTAAGGAAGAGAGGCAGGACAACACCCACGCATACCTTGCGCTCTCTGTTGCAGCCCTGATCATCTTCGTTCCGACTCTCTATTCTGCTGCACAGATCCAGACCGCCATTGCGGGCACTCCATCTGATGACTGGATGGAAGCTATGGCATTTCTCAGGGAAGAGACTCTGGTGACCTCATATTATGATGATCCCGCTTTCACCCCCGAATATGGAGTGATGAGCCTCTGGTACTGGGGGAACCTGATCATCTACTCTGGTGAGCGACCGGTGGTCTCAAACAATTTCCAGACAGGGATGGTCGACTCAGCGACATTCTTCAGAACAGATGATCCGGCAGTTGCACGGGAGATCCTGGATCGACGGGGGTGCCGGTATGTGGTGACCGAGTCATTCAGGCCGGGTTCTTTTGCCAATCTCCTGCTGATCAGCGGAGTGGATCAGGATCTCATCCAGTCCGAAGCATTCTGGGAGATCCTTGAATCGTCTGTCTACTACCAGATCCATTACTTTGATGCCGAAACGCTTCCCGAGTATTCTCTCGTGTACCGATCGCCATCGATCCTCGGCGGAACAAATGCGGTGAAGATCTTTGAATACCGGCCTGCGTGAATCTTCTGATTCAGGCAGGTATTTTCCGGTTATTATCAGAGGGAAGGTGGTGGTTGAGTACACTCCTTCCGGGAGTGCAGCAGAACCCTTATCCTCGTTTCTCTCCCATACTACTCTATGGTTGTATCAATAGACGGTGTCGTCCAAAAGACCCTCCGTGTTATCCCTGACGAACGGGGCTGGCTGATGGAGATTCTCAGGTGTGATGACGAGCTGTTCCAGCAGTTCGGCCAGGTCTATCTCACCACAGCCTATCCCGGGGTTGTGAAGGCATGGCATTACCATAAGAAACAGACCGATAATTTCACCTGTGTCCATGGCATGATGAAGGTGGTGCTCTATGATGCTCGTGTGGACTCCCCGACCCATGGTGCCCTGATGGAGCTCTTTGTGGGTGAGAAGAACCCAATGCTCATCTCGGTTCCGCCTGGTGTATACCATGGGTTCAAAGCGATTGGACCGGAGACGGCATTTTTTGTCAGCGTCCCGACACTACCGTACAACTATGCCGATCCCGATGAATTCAGGCTTGCTCCGGACAGCGACGAGATCCCCTATGACTGGGGCCTTCTCCCCGGCCTGAAACACGGGTGATTATTCCATGAAGATCCTTGTCACCGGCGGCCTTGGCTTCATCGGGAGTAATTTTATCCGTGAGATGCTCAGAGAAAACCCGGATTGTGAGATAGTCAACCTCGATCTGGTCACCTATGCCGGTAACCCGGCCAATCTCCGGGATATCGGGAACGATCCCCGCTATATATTTGTGCAGGGCGACATCTGCGATACCGCGTGTGTCTCCCGAACGCTCTCCGATCATAACGTCGATGTGATCGTCCATTTTGCTGCTGAGAGCCATGTTGATAGATCGATTACGGATGCCTCGGTCTTTGTCAGGACGAATGTCCTTGGGACCCATGTGCTGCTTGAAGGTGCCATGAGGAACGGAGTCTCCCGTTTTATCCATGTGTCAACAGATGAGGTCTATGGAAGCACTGTTCATGGATCCTTTACCGAGATGGATAACCTCAACCCTTCAAGCCCCTATTCTGCAAGTAAAGCAGGATCCGATCTCCTTGCCCGATCGTACTGGATCACCCACGGTCTGCCGGTGATCATCACCCGGTGCACCAATAATTTTGGGCCCTACCAGTATCCTGAGAAGCTGATCCCTCTCTTTGCAACAAACCTGCTGGATGGCAAGAAGGTTCCCGTCTATGGTACTGGTAAGAATGTGCGTGACTGGATCTATGTGATCGATCACTGCCGGGCAATCGCTTTCATCCTCAAGCATGGAGAGCCCGGGGAGATCTATAATATCGGAAGCGGGAATGAGCTGACGAATCTTGAGATCACCCACTCTCTCCTTACACATTCGAAAAAGGATGAATCGATGATCGAGTATGTGCAGGACAGGCCCGGCCATGACTGGCGGTATTCCCTTGATACGACAAAGATCCGATCTATGGGTTGGAGACCGGCATTTGATTTTGATTCTGCAATGGAGATGACCGTCTCCTGGTATGCAGAGAACGAATGGTGGTGGCGCCCATTAAAACAGTAAATCCAGAAAAGATATTGATACTTGGGGCAAACGGGATGCTCGGGCATGCTCTCCGGAAGGTGTTTCCCGGTGCTCTTCTCCGGGGTCATGAGCTGGATATCACTGATGAAGAGGCGGTGTATGCCTGCATCAGTGATCTGGCGCCTGAAGTGGTGATCAATGCTGCTGCATATACCGATGTTGATGGATGTGAGGATCATGTCGGGATTGCCTCTGCGGTGAATGGAGAGGGTCCCGGATATATCGCCCGTGCCTGCAGGGATGCGGGTGCTGTCCTCGTTCATTACAGCACAGATTATGTCTTTGATGGTTCACGGCAAGCATACGTTGAGTCGGATCCGCCAAACCCGATTAATGCCTATGGAAGATCCAAACTGCTTGGTGAACAGCGGATTATCCAGGGTATGGAGAACTACCGGATTATCCGGACATCATGGCTCTTTGGAGAGCATGGGAAGAACTTTGTTGATACACTACGCGATCTCTCAACACGGATGGATCAGGTGAAGGTTGTACATGATCAGTTTGGAAAACCCACCTATACAGTCGATCTTGCAGAGAAGACTCTTGATCTGATACTCTGCGATCCCGGGATCTACCATATCACCAATGACGGATCCTGTTCCTGGTTTGAGTTTGCTGAATCATTCATTGGAAATGCCGTTCCCTGTTCATCTGCTGAATTTCCAAGGAAGGCGGTACGGCCGAAGTATTCTGTGCTGAATACTACGAAAACAACGCCTCTCCGGCACTGGAGAGAGGCACTGAATGATTATCTTACTGGTGATATGATATGAAAGGAGTAATTCTTGCCGGGGGTACCGGATCCCGCATGTACCCGTTGACCAAGGTGACCAACAAGCACCTTCTGCCCGTCTATGACAAACCGATGATCTGCTATCCCCTGCAGACCCTCATTGATGCCGGGATCACCGAGATCATGATCGTCTCTGGGCGTGGGCATGCCGGGCATTTTCTTGAACTCCTTGGTTCTGGTGCAGAGTATGGCGTGCATATCACGTATGAGATCCAGGAAGAGGCAGGCGGTATCGCCCAGGCGCTTGGGCTTGCGGAACGCTGGGCTGATGATGAGAGTATTGTTGTGATCCTTGGTGACAATATCTTCCAGGATTCTATCAGAGATGATGTATCGGCTTTTACCGGTGGTGCACGGATCTTCTTAAAACCGGTTCCCGATCCAAACCGGTTCGGTGTTGCAGAAATCCAGGATGAACAGGTTATTACAATCGAGGAGAAACCACAGGAACCACGATCTGATCTCGCGGTTACAGGGATGTACATGTATGACTCACGGGTTTTTCAGATCGTGAGAACGCTCAAGCCTTCAGGTAGGGGCGAGCTTGAGATAACTGATGTGAATAACGAGTACATCAGGCTTGGTGAGATGAAGTATAGCCTCCTTGAAGGTCACTGGAGTGATGCAGGAACCTTTGACAGCCTGATCCGGGCAAGCCTCCTGGCCCAGCAGCTGAAGAAAGAGAAGATGCAGGAGTAAGTAGCCAGTGCAGGCAGGGGTGGACAGATGATCAGTGTGATCATCGTGAACTTCAATGGGAGGGAGTACCTGGAGCAGTGCCTCTCATCGCTTGCGCTCCAGACCTTCTGCGACTATGAAGTAATCGTCGTCGACAACGCCTCTTCAGATGGAAGTGTCGGGTATCTTGAGGCACATTTTCCTGATGTGATACTCGTCAGGGCTGGTGAAAACCTCGGCTTTGCCGGTGGGGTGAATGCGGGTATCCAGGTGGCGTCTGGAGAGTATATCATGACTCTGAATAACGATACCCGGGTTGATCCTGACTGCCTCTTCCACCTGCTTGAGGTGATGGATCAGGATGATGGCGTTGGGATGGCAGCCGCTAAAATCCTCTTTTTTGATCATCGGATCAACTCAACAGGAATCTGCATCTCCCGCAGCGGGGCTGCCTGGGATCGCGGGATCTATGAGGAGGATACAGGCCAGTACGATAGTATTGAAGAGGTCTTTGGCCCCTGTGCGGGTGCCGCCCTCTACCGCCGCCTGATGCTTGAGGAGGTCGGGCTCTTTGATGAAGATTTCTTCCTCTATATGGAAGATGTGGATCTGGCGTTTCGTGCAAGGCTTTTAGGCTGGAAATGTGTATATACGCCTCGTGCACAGGTGTACCATATTCATGGCGGAACTGCCGGTGTCGGATCAGATCTTGCGGTCTATTATGGCAACCGGAATATTCTCTGGTATGTCCTGAAGGATTTTCCGGCTTGTATTCTCATCACCTCGCTCCCCTGGATCATCGGAAGGAATCTTGCGGTGATTCCCCATTATATGATGAAAGGAAGAGGTCGTGCTATTCTGAAGGCCAAATCCCATGCCCTCATGGGTGTACCTGCGATGATAGGGAGACGGAAGATGGTGCGGCAGACGGTGCCGGATAGTGAGATTATGAGGTTTATTTCGACCTGGAGTTCGGTTGGGAGGTATCGGGATGTGGCTGGTACAGTATAGAGATCTCATCTGGAACCTGACAATCAGTGACCTGAAGGTGAAGTACCAGAGTTCGGTTCTCGGGTTTGCGTGGTCTCTGTTAAACCCGCTCCTGATGATGCTCGTACTCTACTTTGTCTTCAGCAATGTCTTCCGGTTCGAGGTGGAGAATTTTGCACTCTATATTCTTATCGGAATTATTGTATGGCGATTCCTTGTAAATGGTACAATGACCGCGATGGGCTCAATTGTTGGCAGGCCCGGGCTTGTGACCAAGATATTTATACCCCGCCAGATTCTGGTGCTCAGTTCTGTGCTCTCGGCATTTGTCAGCTCGATTCTTGAATTTCTGGTGCTTATCCCGCTCCTCTTTATTCTTGGAGTAGGAGTGACAGTATATATTCTCCTCTTCCCGATAGTGCACGTGATCTACCTGTTGCTCGTCTATGGGATCTCACTTTTTCTTGCATCGCTATATGTCTATTATAGGGATCTAAATCAGATCTGGGATGTGGTTCTTCAGGCAGGTTTCTTCCTTTCGCCGATCGTCTATCCGATCAGTGTCATACCAGCTGCGTATCTCAGCTATTATATGCTTAATCCCATGACAATGCTGATGGAGATTTACCGGGATTTCCTTCTCTATGGTAGTATGCCATCCCTTCTCAGTATCTCCATGGTATTTATGGCGGGATGTCTGATTGCAGTCTTTGGATCTCTTCTCTTCCAACGGCTTGAGCGCCGTTTTGCTGAGGTGATCTGATGGTGGAAACCCTTAAGTTTCCAAGGCAATCTCCGGATAAGTATGCTATCAAGGTCGATCTTCTCTCGAAGCACTTCCGGATACCAAAGGAGCGGAAGCAGACAACCTATGATCACCTTGTGAGTCTGCTGCCTGGAAGGGAAACTTTATATGATGATTTCTGGGCTCTGAAGGATGTCAGTTTCTCGGTTCAGAAAGGAGAGACCTTTGGTGTTATCGGGGCAAATGGGAGCGGGAAGAGTACGCTGTTGAAGATACTTGCCGGTGTTCTCTATCCGGATTTTGGAACTGTTCAGGTACAGGGAAAGATTGCTCCCTTCCTTGAACTTGGTGTTGGGTTCCAGCCTGATCTCACGGCACGGGAGAACATCTATCTCTATGGATCGATTATGGGTCTATCTAAGAAGAGTATAGCTGTTCGATATGATGAGATTCTTGAATTTTCGGATTTAAAGCGTTTTGAACATATGCGCCTCAAGAACTTCTCCTCAGGAATGACCGTTCGTCTTGCCTTTGCAACCGCTATCCAGACTGACCCGGACATTCTTCTTGTTGATGAAGTCTTTGCTGTCGGGGATGAGGCTTTTCAGCGGAAATGTACTGAGAAGATTGAGGAGATCAAGGGGGCGGGAAAGACGATCATCTATGTCTCTCATGCACTTGAAAGTGTTCGGGAACTCTGTTCGCGGTGCCTTGCTCTTGATCATGGGACAATCCAGTCTCTTGGGGAGACTGATGTGGTTATTGCGGACTATCTGGCGATCTCGGCATCGGGATCCCGGATATAATATTATCCAATTGATGATCGGTAATTGATTGGCAAAATAGCTTCATTCTCATTATATCTATTCATAATGTATAAAAATAAAAATAGGGGTTTTTCAGATTAATTGCTGGTTATCGGTACATCTCCGAGCATGCCAAGTACGAAGTAGGTGTCGACCTGCTTGTCCCCGGTTGTGTCAATAGCCC
>DAJQ01000046.1:621-45978 GCA_002496395.1 Methanocorpusculaceae archaeon UBA456 | reverse complement strand
CAGAAATATGGAGAAGAACCAATTTATCATACGGACGAAGATTTATTATCCCAGATAAAATATACACAACGTGATGTTCCCATGGATGCAACATTTACCATACCAAAGACATTTCTTTCTGTGATCAAAGTTCGGGAAGGCGAACTCGATCGATTCCTTCGCCGCACGCTTGCGGTTGCTTTCTATAGGGATGGAAGATTGTCGCTCGGTAAAGCGGCAGAATTTGCAGGAATGAAGAGCAAATGGGAGATGATAATGCTCCTTGATGAAAATAACGTACCTGTTGATTATTCAGCCGATGATGCAGAGTCAGATATAAAAACCCTGAAAAGGCATCTGGGGCGGTAATCAATGGTTGTTGTCTCAAATTCAACGCCCCTTATCGCACTTTCGAAGATCAACAAACTTTCTCTTCTTAATCACTTCTTTGAAGAGATTATCATTCCAGAGGAAGTATACAATGAAGTCGTCATCCGTGGGGGAACTCTGTATGGTGCAGGAGAGGTTGCAGATTCCCCATGGATTCATCTCAAAGCAGTTAATAACAAACAAGCAGTTGATGCCCTTTCACTGAACTTGGATCGTGGGGAAGCGGAGGCAATCATTTGTGCACAGGAACTCGGGGCTCTTTTACTCATTGATGACAGAGATGGAAGAAATGCAGCCTCCGAACTTGGCATTCCAATTACCGGGACAATAGGCATCCTTCTTATGGCAGCTGAAGACGGGCTGATTCATTTTCAAACAGAACTTGATATCCTGGTTGCATCAGGATTCAGGCTGAGTGAAAGAGAATATACAAGGATTGTGAAGATTTCAGAAGATAAGTGAGGATCAATCCATACCATCTATATCTCACTGTCAGGTAGCAAATTGTTCCCTGACGTCCATAAGGCGCACTTCAGCAAGAGGATGTCATTCAATTGAAATGATTGTAACCGGTAGAAAAGGTTTCAGTAGATACTTTTACCTCAGATCAGGGTAAGTAGAAGGTGATAGGGAGGGGATGGCGCATGGAGATCAGGGAAGAAGATGAGATGGAGGTTCTCCAGAGGAGGGTGCTTCGGGATGGGAAGAGTATTGATATTCTGGTCGAACAGCTCACCCATGTCAGTATCCCGTACCGGGTGAAGGCGGCAACCGAACTTGGAAAGCTCCGTCATCCGCTTGCGGTATCTGCGCTGATCCGATCTCTCTCTGATCCAGAGAGCGATGTCGTCTTTGTCGTAATCAAGTCGCTTGGTGCCATCGGCGATCCAACTGCAGTTGAGCCCCTGATCGGGTGCCTCGACGGTGCTGATCGGTGGGTTCGCCGGGGTGTGGCTGCGGCTCTGGGCGAGATCCGGGATCCGGTAGCAATCCCTCCACTCTCAGAACTGCTTAAGGATGAGCGGGCTGAGGTCCGGGCAGCTGCTGCTGAAGCGCTCGGGAAGATCGGCGATCCGTCTGTTGCAGATCTAATCCGGCCCCTGCTCGATGATGAGAAGGATATCGTGCAGGATGCTGCATGGGAGGCGCTCAGAGTACTCTCAGAGCGGACGGAAGGGTAAGGGAGAGGGGGCATCGCCCGCTGGCACCGGTGGGGGTAGCGGGTATGAGTAAGCCCGGGAAGCCTCTGTGGATGAACCGGGATCTAATGGCGATGCGGGTTGTCTCGTTTTGTGTTAATATGGGGGCGGCAGGGTGTGTTGTATGTTAAAAACTGCGCTTACAAGTTCTTCATTCCAACCTGAAAGACCTGTGCAGTGACATACGGTACCCAAGGCAACCCCCCAGTAATCCCCCCTCACCTGAGGGGGCATCAGGATAATCAGGGAAAGCAGGCATCGCTCACTGGAACCGGTCGGGGTAACAGGAATAGGTAAGCTCAGCGAGCCTCTGTGGATGAACCGGGATAAATGGGCGATGCAGGTTGTCATCGGATAGTGTGAGAATCGGAGCCAAATGAAAACAGTCTGGCGCGATAGCGCCATAATCCTCATTGCGGGGCGATCAGCTCCGCTCGGTGACCGCAGGTCGCCAACCCCGAACAGGCGAAAGGGGGCAGGCGGTGCCCCCCCTGGAGCCGGGAGGGGTCAGATCAGAGGCAGGTTACGAATAAGGAACCTGCATTGACAGCGCCACAACAAGAAAAAGGAGAGGAGATAATGAAGGGAGAAGAAAATCAAAGGATTACGGGGTAATGGATAATAGACGTCATTACCACAATTACGGTTTCTGTCTCGCATTCGCCCGGACATAAGCCGCCCCTTCCTTATCCTGCACCCGGAGAAGATAGGTCCCAAAACAGGGTTTTGTGTAGGGGAGGATCACCGTGTCCTCACCCTCAATGGCAAGCGCGATCGGCGGGACGCCAATCATCCGTTTCTCAAAGAGAAGGAATCCGGGGTCGACATAGTAGATTTCAGTGAAGTGCTTTTCGATATACTCACGGCTCTCCTTAAAGGAGGTATATTCCAGTATCACCTCATACCCAAGATTCTGTACACAGCTCATGATACCACCACCCCCGACCCGGTTTGTTCTGCGGGCAAAAAGCCTCTTTTTTCTCTTTTTACTCTCATCGTTTCTCCCACCCCATTAACAGATCGAGTTTGCGGCGGAGTTTACCGGGATTATGGACAGCAGGATCCATGATGAGATCACAGGAACAATCAAGATCTCCTGCCAGAGCTTCTGCATTTCTCCCAAAGATCAGGACAACAAGACGGCCATGGAAGAGGAAACGGATCGTTGATGCATAAGAGATCCCGGCATCGTTGTGGATGAATGCTATGACCAGGGCTGGCCGCCGTATCTCCTGTGAGAGTTCATCGATACATTTTTCGAGCTCCACAAGCTCTCTGATATACATCTTTTTGGGATCAGATATCCGAAGCAGGTTCAGAACAGAGGGATTCCCTGCGATGGTGAGTGTGTATCCATCGTCATTCAGCCGGTCTGCGGCATAGAGGGCGAGTGCCTGCTGGACAGGGACCTCGGGACAGCCAAGAACGATCAATGCCTCGTTCGCGGTTTTCTCCATCAGATCCCCCCGTGATGCCACTCCCTGGCTGAGCATGACGGGAGATTGCTTTCCTGCGATACTTGATGGCATAGCTTTCACAGTTGCTTGGTGCTTCTGATGGATAAACAATGCTGATCCGGAGGTGATGAACAAGCCAGAGAAGCAGGGTGGCAGAGGAGATCGTCATCCATCAGGAGCTTTATGATGCTATATGATCCAGATTACTATGAAATGCAGGTAATTCTCCCCGACAAAAGCCACCATACCCTCCCGCCGGATTCAATGGATATTCGCGATATTCTGCTTGCGTTTGGATGCAACCCGACAACGGTGATCGTGATCAGGAATGGAACTCTTGTGCCGGAAGATTTCATAGCTCGCGGAGATGATGAGATCAGAATCGTATCCGTCTCCCATGGAGGATGAAGACGTCCTGATTATGGTATTCAAAACAAAGTGAGGGCATGAGAAATGTCTGCCATACAGAGAGAAAATAAGGAGGAGAGATGAGCAAAGGAGATGGAGCATATGGCAGGAGTGAGTCTTGCTCCCTCTGCAAAAAACCTGCTGTTGCCCGGCTCAGCGATCCGAAGCGCAGCCTCTGTGCAGACCATTTCATCAGGGATTGTGAAGAACGGGTGCGAAATGCGATAGTGACGGAGGGCATGATTACAGACTCCGATCGGATCGCAGTCGGCCTCTCTGGGGGAAAGGACAGCACTGCCCTCCTGATGATCCTCTCCGGGATCCTCGCCTCTTGCAGGGGGGATGTATCTTCAGAGACAGGTTCCTCAGAGATCGATGCGATCAGCCCCAACGCGGATCTTATTGCAATAACCATCGATGAGGGAATCTCAGGCTATCGTGAAGAGACGATGGAGGCAGCAGCTGCACTCGTCAGGCAACTCGGGATCCCGCAGCAGATCATCAGTTTTGATGAGCTCTTCGGATCTGATCTTGACACCCTACTTAAAGGCCGCGAAGATGAGGCATGCACCGTCTGCGGGGTCCTCAGGAGGAGAGCGCTCCTCGAGGGTGCCCGGCGTGCCGGAGCGACGAAGATCGCAACCGGCCATAATCTGGATGATGAGGCACAGTCTGTGCTGATGAACCTGCTCCGGGGAGACCTTCCCCGGTTGGTGATGGATACCGCATCAGGATACCCAGACTGTTTCATCCCCAGAATAAAACCGCTGCTTCCTCTCTCAGAGAAGGAGATTGTGATCTACCTGATGGTGCAGGGAGCGTTTACGGATCTCCCCGAATGTCCCTATGCCCACACAGCACTCCGGGGGGAAGCGCGGGAGATGCTCAGCAGTCTGGAGATGCAGTATCCCGGAACACGACAGAGGTTGATCACGGCCAGAGATGATGTTCGGGAGATCATCGGTGCAGATGAACCGGGGATGCGGGGAGAGGGAGCGGTGACCAGATGCCGTCGTTGCGGTGAGGTCTGTAGCGGAGATATCTGTGCGGTGTGCCGGGTGCTCAGAAGAAAGAGACTGGACGAATAAAGAGGAGATGGGATGATGATGTAGTGAAAATACATCTTTTTAATACATAATGCTGAAAAAAAAGCCAGTGGTAAGTTCACCGACTGTTAACAAGAGCCCATCCTGGCTTTCCATACACAGATCCAAGGTTTACTGTAATGTATGCATCTGCAGTACGCATCCCAAATGGAACTTCAAAGAGGATTGTACCTTCAGAAAGTTCATTTCGATTTAGTGTCTTCTGAGTATACATCTCCCCAAGTGAAGTATATGTGGGTGTCTTAAGTGGTGTGAACTCTTCACCAACTCCATGGAGTGTAAATGACGAAAGTGATGGGGTCTGAATCGTGTATGACCTCCCATCACGGTTTCCACTATGGGTAATCCTGAAGTGAACAGAGAGAAAAGAAGTCCCTTCTGGAGCATGTACATGAATCGTATTTCCAGTACCTTCATCTTCATACCAGTAGCTTGAGTGTATACGGGCATACCGTGGAGAAATAGTGATATCATTACTCTTTCTTGAATCCATGTATTTGAAACCCCACCCCATGGGAATGAGGTCATCCGGAAGAGGATAGAGTTGTGAATAATCAAGCCCACCGTTTGCACGATTGAGCTCCTCAGTTCTATCAACCCGGATCTGATAAACACCAGTTGCTGGATGGTTGCCTTGCATTTTAAAGGCCTTTTTTGAGATGTCAAGTCGTGCATTGGTAAGCTGATCAGTGACACCCTGAATATCCACAACCATTTTCTGCCGTTCACCATCAGAACCCGGGAGGCCACGTGTTAGTAATGAAGCAGTAGCTATCATTCTTACCATTGCCTGCTGAAAACTCCTCTTCTCAGCGCTGAGATGTTTTGATACCTCCAGAGCCTCAACATCATCCCATGTTTCCTGAGAGAGGCTTCGAAGCTTCGTACTTTGCTCAACCAGCAACTGACGATTTCCTCCCTTCACCGCCTCAGTGCAGAGCAGAGCAATAACTGAAATACTTTCACCCCTGTCTTTGACTATCTCAAGGAAAAGTGCATCATCATACTCAACCTCCGGTTCAGGCTCTTCAGTTTTTGGATTATTCAACTCTGGAACCGGGCGAGTTTGATTTAGTTGGATTACAGTTGTTCCAAAGTAATGGTTGAGTGTTGCAAAGGCAAGTGGTGTATCATTATACATACCATCAATTTGATCTGAGTTAAGGGAATCAATCTCCTCTACGGGTTCGACTTCTGGAGAAGTCGCTAGTATAAGAGCTGAGATGAAAGCAATACCAATTATAAGAATAATAATATTTAGATATTTATCATCCATCAATTTACACCTATACTAATAAATCTGATCTGAACTGGCGGGGGAGGGCACCCGATCATTATCAATGAATTGTTTAGTTTCATAACTATATCGTTGTTTTGATAGCCTCATTTTATGTAGCGCAGGGTAAGAAACAGATATGATCCTTCAACCCATACACATTATAGCTGGAGAAAGAATTGTGCTATCACCAGATGAACAGAAACGCTATTCCCGCCAGATCATGCTCTTTGGCGATGAAGGGCAGGAGAAGCTGAAAAAAGCCGCGATCTTCATCGCAGGAGCTGGTGGGCTTGGCTCTCCAATTGCACTCTATCTTGCAGCTGCGGGCGTGGGACGAATCATCATCGCAGATAATGATCTCGTTGATCTCTCGAACTTAAATCGCCAGATCATCCATTTCACCCGCGACATTGGCGAGAGGAAGAGCGAATCAGCCAGCCGGAAGATGCAGGCGATCAATCCCGACATCACCATTCAGGCACACCACACCACCATCGATTCAGAGAACATTATGGACCTAATCGATACCGCCGACGGGATTGTGGATGCAATGGACAACTTCGAGACACGGTACATCCTGAATAAAGCGGCATTTGAGACGGAGATACCACTCTTCCATGGAGGAATCCATGGCTACTCGGGCCAGGCAACAACGATCATCCCCGGCAGAACCGCCTGCCTCAGGTGCATCTTCCCCCATGCCCCTCCAAAAGAAGTATTTCCGGTTCTCGGGACTACTGCCGGATTCATCGGAATCGTGCAGGCAAACGAGGTTATAAAATACCTTACCGGCACAGGTGAACTCCTCGAAAACCGTCTCTTCCTCTGGGATGGCGAGAGGGCGGAGGTCGACACTATCGTAGTTGAGAAGAATCCCGCCTGCCCAATCTGCGGGAATAGGGGTGAATAGGCAGGCGTATGTACTCTCACAAAAAAACCATGCAGATTAACAGAAGGAACAGATAGCAGTAATCAGGTGAACAGAGATGCCGGATCAACAGGATGAGCATATCATTGAAGCAAACGGCCGGGCACGGATCGTGATCAGAAACGGTAGAGTTATGGAGGTGGGTGATCCGCTCATCCGTGACTGCCCCCTTGCAAAGCGGTTTGCCTACCCTATCGCGGAGATGACAAAGGAGCATATCGCCGCAAACATCACCCACCGGATAGAGGCATTTGGGATGTGCACCCCGGATCGTGAGGTACTCGATGACCGGGAGTTTGTCGGGTTCGGGGCATCAGAGATCATCAGCTTCGGGATGAAGGCAGGGATGCTGGATGCAGCGGTCATTGCCTGTGATGGTGCGGGAACAGTGGTCGCATCAACACCCACACTCGTACAGGGGATCGGCGGCAGGATGTCGGGGCTCGTCTCCACCACCCCATACCCATCAGTCATCAGGAGGATCGAGGAGGCAGGCGGTATCGTCGTCTATCCCGGGACAGCAGTAATCGATCAGGTTGGTGGCGCTGCACGGGCGGTCGCAGAGGGATTCACCGGTATCGCCGCCACCGTGGCACTGCCGCAGGATGCAGAGGCGATCAGGGGCCTGTACCCGGGTGTGCTGATCATTGGCGTCCACACAACCGGCCTCACCTACGATGAGGCGCAGGCCCTCGTAGATGCAGCCGACCTGGTGACGGCCTGCGCATCAGGCCCGATCCGCGAGATTGCAGGGGCCAGGGCACTCGTCCAGGCAGGTGTTTCGGTGCCGGTCTTTGCGATGACAGAGAAAGGAAAGGAGATCGTAATCGAGAAGATCCGGCAGTCGGATGAGCCGGTCTTAATCAAGCAGGCAAAGCTCCCGGCGAGCGGTGGCATACAGCCGGAACCGCTGATCTAAAAAGATTTTACTCTTTTTTTAAGCGCTCGTTTCTGAACCGGACGAGTTCTTCGCAGAACTCCCCGAGATAGTCATCCATCGAGAGGCTCCCTTCCTGGAATGCACACTCTCCTTCCTCGACCACCTTGTTGATGATATCCCTGGTCGGAAGGATGAGGTCGATTGTGACACCGGCCTGCTCAGCTCCGCGGATCAAAGCCTCCCGGAAGATCCCGAGGCAATAGGCGATCCGGTACCGGTAGATCCCTTTCGTCTTGACAAGGTACCCGGCGATCCGTTCGGTCTCGATCCTGAGGAAGTCATCGAGGATAGTCTGGTCCTTGACCTTGCCGAGCATGTACTTGTAATGGGCATAGGGGTACATCTCCTCAAGTTCGGACGGCACGATTCCGCATGTCCCAAAGACGACGATATGGTACTGATCGTCTGAAAAGACCTGCGAGATGACCATTTTAATCAGCTGATGGCTCGGGCTTGTGCTGTAGGGTTTCCGCATCGCACAGGGGAGGAAGATCCCAATATCCTTTGGTTTAACATCGTACTCATCGATGATGTACCGGTATGATTCCTCAAACTCTCGCAGGTAGAAGGGGGGATCAATGAGGAGTGGCTTGTTGGAGGGGTTTATATTGCCGACCATGGTTGTCTCAGAGGTATTGGTTGCGGAGGAGGATGAAAGGTGAGGGTTGCCCACAAAGAAGTATCGGTTAGAATGTTCTGTATACTGTTCTTCGAGGTCCCACTTCAACAACGACAATGATCAGACGGTCATTATGGATCTTCAGAATAGCGCGGTATTTTCCTACCCTGAGTGAGAAGAACGGGGGGTTATGGTTCCCTTCCAGACATTTGAGAAACCGGTACGGGTTCTCCTCATTTGCAAGATCGGCAAGCGCCTTCTGGATGCGCTGAGCCGATGGTGGATCAAGTCTGGCAAGATCCCGTTCTGCTGGAGGGATGATGACTATGTCAAAGGGTTTCACAGGAGATCAAGATCCCTCATAGCATCGTCAAGAGGCCTGAACTTCCCTGCTTTAATATAGATCTCTGCCTCATCCAGACGCCTGATAGTCTCTTCAGAAAGAGGTTCATTATCATATATTACATCAATAAGGCGCTCAATACAGTCGTTATAGGTTTCCCGGGGATGGATCTTCAGCCTGGTCAGTCTCTCTTTTGTTGCGGATTCAAGCTTAATCGTCTGGGATGTCGCCATGACACTATAGTGCACCCCAGTATACCATAAAGGCTTCTACCCTCAATATCCGTGATGGAAGAGAGGGAGAGAACATGGTAGCAAGGTTCTGACCAATTGCAGAATGAAAATTCAGGTATCTTTTCCAGAAGATTTATATTCGCAAACATCCGAACAATATGTATGTCAATCAAATGTGGAGACAAGCCCGGAGAGGGCAGGTATGTATGCAAAAAATGTGGAAAGTCGATCACCCTTGCAAGCAAGGACGAGGCAATCTACCCCTGCCCGCTCTGCCAATTCTGCGAATATCGGCAGGGTTGATCCGGGCTTCACGTATCAGAGCCAACACCTTTTTTATTTCCCGATCCAGTCCGGGAGGGCTGTATCCTGTAGAATCAAGGCAGATGAGTCAGCGATATGAATTATACCACTGCTCATAGTCCTTATGATCTGTAAAACAGTGGAGGATATACAGGGCATCTTCATGAATCTCGTTAATTATCCGTGCCTGTCGCGTCACCTTCTCAACATGAGAGGGGATACCATATCTCATATGGCGGTGGGGAGGCATGGATCGTATCTTTTCGAAATGCGAGAGGAAGAGATGCTGAATGTCGTCTGGTAGCCTTTCAAACTCTTTTCGTGCAGTATCCAGGAAGAGGATCTCCATTCGATCACTTCGTAATGAGCCGTTTCATCTCATCCAGAGAGGTAAGAGGAGTTGTACCGGCCAGAGCCTCGCCCATCTCTATGGAGACCCCTCTGTGAACCAGCATCAGCTCTTCCTCTTCAATCATCCTTTCATATGCGAGGATAGCCTGCCGAATAACCTCCGTCTGATTCCCCGCATATCCCTTGTCGATGATCCTCCTGATCGCCTCTTCATATGGCCTTCCAATATTAATGTTCATAGAGATCCCCCCTTGAGAGTACAATGAATATATACCAAATAATATATTAATTGATCATAGCCTCTGGTGAGAGAGAAAAGTTTGGCACATTATCCAACCCGGAGACCCTTCCCAATCCGGATAACGCACTCATACATTCCAAGGCCGACCAGAGCTGCCCATACCGGCATCAGCAAAGCAGCCGCACCTTCCCCCCCGGTAGCGATTGCCACCATCACAACAGAAAAAACAAGGAGCCGGGCAGCCTGCACCCTGCCCCGATCGAGCGGCTCTCCGCTCTGGTCACCGCCAGATAGGATCCGGCCCTTCCTGATGATCACAGAGATGAAGAGGAGAGGAGTTATGAGCATCGGGATGAACAGCCATGATGCGGCAGGAAGAGAGAGGGCAGTGAGGGTGGAACCAAAGAGCGATAAATAGGCAAACATCCCGATAATCAGAAGGGTAACGAACCAGAGCTGGCGGGGATTGGGGCCTTTCAGGTGCCCATCGAGGATGAGTGCGGCTACAGCTGCCAGACCCGCCACCCAGAATCCGCCTATAACCAGCCATCCGGTGAGCAGAAGAAGGGCAGCCGAATCAAGCACCCCGGCCGACTGCCCGGTCGTCCGGTTCACTATCCGGAGAAGGAGCAGCAGGAAGAGCGAGATCAAAAGACCAGGCTCTGGAACAATGATAAGAAGAGGGATGCAGATCAGAGCAGGCAGAAACGCGGCATACTCTGAGTCGGGGTCAAGCTCCCGGGAGATGGCCCATGCAAAGAAGATAGCAATACCGGCGACAAATCCCTGAAGGAGGGCAGCAAAAAGGGCTGCCCCCAGGTACAGAGACGAATAAGCAGCAGCCCCTGTCGATATGAGGAGCATCAGGATGTTGATCGCCCGGTTCGTCGGGTACGAGGGATCGATAGGGCGGGCGATGGTCGTCAACGGGTGCATAATATATTCTCGTATATACAGATGAACTCACTGTGAGCCGCAGGAGAAGAAATAGCCTTGCCACAGAAATGAGGGGTGCAACAGCATTTCAGCCCCCACCACCCATCCTCATTAGAAAAATGCTTTCTATGAGAGCCAGTATTCCCATCCTCAACACTTATAACCATCAATGCCATACAATGAGAAAGGGCCCGATGAAAAGCCCTTAATTAACAGGAGGAATTCTATGCCTGAATTTGCAAATCCATTCGCAGGAAACAGTATCGATCGGAAGATCTCCCATGATGAACTCATCCGCACCATCCGCTACAGCATGGCGGCCGAATTCGAGGCGATCCAGCTGTATATGCAGATTGCTGATGCAACCGACAATCCTCTTGCAAAAGAGGTCTTGACCGATATCGCAAACGAGGAGAAAGTCCATGCCGGGGAACTATACCGTCTCCTGATGGAGCTCGATCCAGAAGAGGGCGAGTTCTATGCAGAAGGTATCAAAGAGGTTGAAGAAGAGATTGAAAAGTTAAAGGCGAAGAAATAAATATATTTTTCTTTTTTTACACATATCTTAGAATGAATGCACCCACACCCCCTCTTTAACCGATCCGATCTCCGCTTAATTGCCACCCTCTTCTTCATCCTGATCACAACGTTTGGAATCACCTCTGCTGATCCGGTCACAAACTGGGAGATAACATCCGGAGAGTACGAAGACACACGTGCTTTTGACATCGTACAGACAGGCGATGGCGGATATATCATCGTGGGTGCGACCATTCACCCCTGGGAGGAGGGATATACAGTCCCCAGTCCGTTCTACCAGGCATATATCATCAGGGTGACCAGTACTGGCACGATACTCTTTGAGAAGACGATCGATGACGAGAGAACGAGAGCCATCAGCAGAATCATCAGGACAAAGGATGGCACGTACGCGATTGCCGGTTCTACAAGCCATCCACCGGACCATGACTCGGACGCATACCTTGCACTGATGAATGAAGACGGGACTATCCTCTGGGAACGGGCTTATGGAGGAGAGCACTATGATAGTGCATTCGATCTCGTGGAGGTGGAGGAGGGCGGATTTGCCATCATCGGAGTGACAACCAGAACCGAAACCCACCCAGATCAGGACATCTACCTCATCCGGACAGATGATGCCGGAGACATCCTCTTTGAGAAGAGCTATGGTGACAAATACACTGATAGCGGTCACTCCATCAGCATGACCCATGGCGGGGGGTTCATAATTGCCGGAGATGGCGCATTCAGCCTGATCAGAACAGATGAGAGCGGCAGTATACTCTGGACGAAATCGCTCAGAGAAACTTCAGATCTCGGGTCAGGAGTTCTCACAACACCAAACGCCATCCTGGCAACCTCAGACGGAACATTCGTTGCTGCGGGCACAACCCTCTCACAGGATGGAGATAGATTCACTCTCCATGCATCCCTTGTAAAGATCGATGAGAATGGCGGGCTCGTCTGGCATCAGGACTATCCGGGGGATGGAGTGAGTTCATTTTGTTCAGTAGCAGAGCTGGAGAGCGGAGATATTTGTGCTGTTGGGGGGACCGGTACACCCGATCCGCTGGGAAATCCACTCTTCACCCGGGAAAACTCCATCTTTTTCGTAACGGTAGACGGATCCGGAGACCCCATCATGCAGACCTCCATCAGAAGAGGAAGATATAGTAGAGGGAATGCACTCCATATCTCGGAGGACGCATTCATCATTGCCGGGAGTGTATCCACAGAGAAAGGAGAGGAGGAGGGCGACGATCAAAGAGGAGAACTGACACGGGCTTTCGCGATATCACTCTCAAATGATGGCGATGAAGTGCCCACGAAAGAGCTCTCAACACCACTCCTCTATGCACCTGTTCTTGCAGTTCCATTCTTCATCTTCACGAGATGGAGACTGAAAAAGGGACTGAAGAAAGAGTGATTTTTCTATCGGCCTGAACGTTCACCGCCAGAGGAGAGATGCACTTAAATGATGAGGGGAGGGCTACCTGAGTCCGCCCGAAATCGTGATCGTCTTCTCGAAAATCGGGATATTCACCCCGGCTTCCTCCAATGCCCGCTCAACCACATACCTGACACCGGAACAGCAGGGCACCTCCATATGGGCGACGGTAATCGTTTTATNNTCTTGTGCAGGGTAAAGATCTCGACCAGAATCTGGACGTACCCTTCAATATCCGAATCCAGTTTCGGGCAGAAGTTAACCAGCACACGGTTCTTCAGGAGATCGGCATGGAAATTCCCGTAGGCAAACGGAACGCAGTCTGAGGAGACGAGAAGATCGGCATCGTCAAAGCAGGGTGCAGCCGGATTGATCAGCCGGAGCTGGACCGGCCACTGCCGGAGCTCTGATGTGACAGGGGCGCCACCCACCCCGTCTTCATTTCGGATGATGTGGTGTGGAGTCGTTCCCGGGCAGTCCGGCTGGATGCATGGATCCTCTGCCGGCCCCTTCTCCTTATAGGGCACCGGGATATCATGTTCCTGGAGATATGCTATCGCCTGTTCATAGAGATCCATCCGGTCATGCCTGTCCAGATGCTCAAGATGAGCCCGGATGACACCCTCGCCTTTGGAGACGATAGTCCTCATCACCCTCCATTCGTCATAGGGCTCGGCCTCGCGTTCGATGACCGAGATCGCACCTTCAGGACAGGTACCGATACAGGCGCCAAGGCCGTCACAGAAGAGATCGCTGACCAGCCGTGCTTTTCCGTCGATGATCTGAAGTGCGCCCTCGGGGCAGTCGGGGATGCAGTCCCCGCACCCGGTGCAGAGATCCTCATTAATCATTATAATATGCCGTTTCATGGTGTAATCCTCCTACAAGATACAATCCTTGCAATCCTGCTCGCCACAGGGTAGATTATCAATCTTCCATTTGAGTGCCCAGCGCTTAATATCTCTGATCACGCCAACCAGATCGAGGCCGCTCTCGGTCAGGGTGTACTCAGAGCGAACCGGGAAGGTGGTTGCATCTACCTTCCGGGTGATGATCCCTTCATCTTCAAGCTCCTTCAGCCGCTCAGAGAGGACTTTCGGGGTGATTCCGTCAAGCGAGAGCCGCAGCTCAGAGAAACGCCTGGTATAGTGCTCGCCTTTGTACAGCTCCAGAATGATCAGAAGCATCCATTTCTTTGAGATGTACCGCACCGTCTGGTTGACCGTGCACCCTTCCTGCATGGTATAGTATTTGATACTCCCTTCTATTTATACAATGGTATGCAATAGATATTTTGTATTAAAAAGATACTTAATGGAGAATGGATATGTTCTGCAACCAGTGTGAAGAGACGGCCAAAGGAACCGGATGTACCGTAAAGGGAGTCTGTGGGAAAGAGGATGAGATCGCAGTGTACCAGGATCTCCTTTTATACCTCTGTAAAGGGATAGCTGTCAGGAACCTTGAAGCAATGAAGAGTGGCAAAGATGATCCTGAGGCAGGATTATTCATCGCTGATGCCCTCTTTGCAACCCTCACAAATGTCAACTTCGATAAGGCACGCTTTGTGGAGATGATCAACCGGGCAATTTCCATCCGTGATGCACTTCAGGCTACAGGAGATGATGAGCCGGATGCCTGCACCTGGAAACCCGCAACAGAAGATGAGATCCTCTCAAAAGGAAAGGCTGTCAGCCTCCTCACAATAGAGAACGAAGATGTGAGATCGCTCCAGTCAACCCTCATATACGGGATGAAAGGGATTGCTGCTTATTACACGCATGCAGAGATACTTGGAAAGAACGATCCAGCAATCGAGACTTTCCTCCAGAAAGGACTCGCTTCAACACTTCAGGATCTCTCTGTTGATGAGATGGTGGGACTCGTCCTCGAATGTGGAGAATATGGAGTGAAAGTACTTGCACTCCTTGATGCTGCAAACACGGGCGCATACGGCAAACCGGAGATCACCAGTGTAAAGACTACTGTTGGATCCAGGCCCGGCATCCTGATCACCGGCCATGACTTAAAAGACCTTGAGATGCTCCTTGAACAGTCACAGGATGCGGGCATCGACATCTACACCCATGGTGAGATGCTGCCCTCACACGCCTATCCCGCATTCAAAAAGTACCCGCACCTCTATGGAAACTACGGGGGCTCATGGCCCCACCAGAAAGAGGAGTTTGAGAGCTTCAACGGACCCGTGCTCGTGACAACGAACTGTATAGTTCCTCCGAAGGACTCATATAAAGAGAGGCTCTTTACGACCGGCCTCACCGGCTATCCCGGTGTTGCGCATATCAGGGCAGCAGACGATGGAACAAAGGACTTCTCTTCACTCATTGAGATGGCAAAAACCTGTAAGCCACCAGAGCTTCTCAGGGAGAACAGCCCGGATCTGATCACCGGTTGTGCCCACGATGCCGTCCTGGCAATTGCAGGAACCGTTGTTGATGCAGTGAAGAACGGCGATATCAAGAAGTTCATCGTCATGGCAGGCTGTGATGGCAGGAGAAAAGACCGTGAGTACTACACGAAGTTTGCAGAAGAACTTCCAAAAGATACCATTATCCTCACCGCTGGCTGTGCCAAGTACCGCTACAACAGCCTTGACCTCGGGACCATCGGCGGTATCCCACGGGTACTGGATGCAGGCCAGTGCAATGACTGCTACTCCCTCGTCGTCATCGCCCAGGCACTTGCAGAAGCCATCGGTGTCGGGATCAACGACCTTCCGATCGCATACAACATCGCCTGGTATGAACAGAAGGCGGTACTTGTCCTCCTCGCACTCCTCTCACTCGGGGTAAAGGATATCACGCTTGGACCAACACTCCCGGCATTCATCTCCCCCGCAGTACTGGATGTACTGGTAAAGAAATTTGATCTGAAACCAAATACGACTGTAGAAGATGATATGGCACGGATGCTTCAGGCATAATTGTTTGAGGCAGATCCCCTCACTTTTTCAGAGATGAATATCAGGGATACCAATGGAGGAGGAATGGCATGAGGAGCGATGAGAGAATACCTTCTCCCAGAAATGTCATCCGGGAGACGAAAAGTGCAATTTAAGTGTCCGGGGGCAGCAAACCTCAGAAATCCCACACTCGAACTGCGAGCCTGCCCGCAATGCGGAGAGGAGATTGAGATCTTCTCAGATGAAATGAGAGCCTCTTGTGAGGCCTGTGGTTTTGTCATCTTCAATGATATCATCTCCTGTGTCCGCTGGTGCAGGTATGCAAAAGAATGCGTTGGCGAGGAGATGTACCGGAAGCTTACGTCAGGAGAAGAGGGGTGAAGAGAGTGTCTTTATACAACCTCATCCATGCTCCCGCTCCGAAAACCTGCAAGATCAAGGGTTGCATATGAAAGTCCAAGCCTTTTGACTGCTGCAACGATCTCGTCGCGGCTGGCAAGTGCCAGATCAAAACCCTCCGGCATCAACTCGATTCTGGCAATATCACCATGGATTCTGAAGCGGAACCGGGAGAAGCCCATCTCTCTCAGGATCTCCTCTCCCTTCTCGATGATGCTCAGTTTCTCACACGTGATCGGCTCCCCATACGGGATCCGGGTCGCAAGGCAGGCATCAGAGGGCTTGTCCCGGAAAGAGTACCCACATTCATGAGCCATCTCACGGATCCCCTCTTTACCAATATCAGCCTCGATAAAGGGGTGAATGATCCCCTCCTCATCGCTCACGGCAAGGCCGGGGCGATATTCCCCGATATCGGAGGTGTTTGCGCCATCAACGATCACGGCACCGTCCCCGATCTCTTTCAGGATCCGGGATTGCGCACGCTTGCAGACTGCACAGCGATCAACAGGGTTCCCGCAGAAATCCCTGTCATCAAGGATAGGAAACGGCACCACCTCACAGTCAATCCCAAGTACCTCGGCAATCCTCAAAGCCTCGGCTACTGCCCGCCGTGGCATAAGGGGTGAATCGAGGAGAATATATCGGGCCTTTCCATTGGGATTGCGGGAAACAAGGGCGGCAAGGAGTGAACTATCAACGCCCCCGGAATAGGCAACGATCAGGGGGCTGAGATCCCGTAGTATCCTACCGACTCGTTCGAACCGATCACTCATATCTTCAAACCCCCTTATGCCTCGAGTACCTGCATATAAGGCATCGAAAGAGAATAAGTATATGGAGAGATCTGGATGATTATCACGATCAAGGCATTTGCACGTTTCAGGGAGATACTCGGATCAGAGACTACAGAGGAGGTTCCTGAGGGAATAACACTTGCTGAACTGCTTAAGCAGATTGCAGGTAAAAGCCCGAAGATAAAAACNNCGCTATGTCATCCTGATGCAGAACAAAAAACGGGTGAATCAGGAAGACGTACAGACGATCGTACTCTCTGATGGAGATGAGATCGCGATCTACCCGCCGGTTGCCGGAGGATAATACATGGTTATATCAATTACCCATGAAGATTTTGATGTCAATGCAATGATCCTGTCGAGAAAGGCCCCGGAGGTTGGGGGACTGGTCTCATTTGTGGGCATTGTCAGGGATGATGGTATTACGAAGATTGAGCTGGAAGCATTCGAGGAGGCTGCACTCGAAGAGCTCAATCTGATCAAAGACGAAGCGTTTGAGAAGTTTCCACTCATGTCTGTCGATATCATTCACAGGATCGGGATGCTCAATGTCGGGGATAACCTTCTCCTCATACTGGTCGCCGCCGGGCACAGGAAAGAGGCCTTTGACGGCTGTGAGTATATCCTTGAGAGGATCAAGGAGACAGTCCAGATCTGGAAGAAGGAATATACAAAAGACGGGGAGCGGTGGGTACCGGGAGAGCACCATTAACCATCTCTATTCCTCTTCACCAGAGCGTTCCATCCGCCATCTCTGCATACTCACACTCTTCGCAGATCCGCCCCCGGGCATCCCACTCACGGTCAGTATAGGGGCCAAGAGAACCCCTCCCGCAGTAATCACAGATGCGATACCGGCGGGGGGAGGGCTCCTGTTTCGGAGTGAGTGCAGAGATGATGCGATCAAGGAAGGTCATTTGATACCTACAATGGCTATAATGTCTTATCCAGAATGCGCTTCATCCTCCGGAATGCAACAAGATGCTTTTCCAGAACACCAGGATTGAGCTTTCCTACCAGTTCAAACGATTCTTTCCCCTTTGAATATGGCTTTGGGCTATTCCTCGTGGCATGCATCAAGGTATCCTGAATCTCATGACGTTGTTTCCATTCAATATTGAAAGATGAGGGTAATGCTGACTCCTGGAGATAATCACCATAAACCTCTTTCAGAGCTTTACGATCTGTTGTGATCCAGGTCTCCATACAGGTCGTCATGAAGAGGACAGCTTCATCACTGCAATTTTCAGGTCTCTCCCACCCATCACGTGCTTTGAGATGATCCCAGGTCTTTTCGGGAGCTGCAACCGGATCTTCGCTATCAATAAGCATGGCAACGTACTCACTCTGCCGGTTTGTGCAGGCAGTTTTGAGATCAGACATGGTGCTATCACGACTCCCACAAGCAACAAGCTGGGGCATCTTCCCGGAGTAGCCCATTGATTCAAACAATTGCCCAAAACCCATGCGGCAGGCAACTTTCAGAGCCTTTGAATCCTGCCTTCCACCTCCCCCTTCCAGATATATTTTGGCACTCACCAGCGTTTCCCTCCGATCTCCCCCTTGATCCAGAGTTCACCCAGACCATATCGTTCCAACCATACCTTCAGTTCCTCCCTTTGCAATCGCCGCAGATGCGTGCTGCCGTTTCTCTTCTCGCAGACGAGAACAGACTCCGGGGTATCGGTGAGGGCATCCACCAGTATATCAGAATGAGTGGTCACGATCAACTGGCACCGCTCCGACGCAGAGACCATCAAATCTGCAAGTGTTGGAAGAACATCAGGATGCAGCCCAAGCTCAGGTTCTTCGATGCAGATGAGCGGTGGGGGATTTGGATGACAGAGAATAGCAAGAAGACAGAGGTACCTGAGTGTTCCATCTGATAGCCGGGTTGCAGGGATGTCAAACAATCCTTCTTTCAAATACAGTTGAACTGCACCACCACCAACAATTTTGGTATTATAATCTATAATTTCTGGATAAAGAGCATTTAATGCCTGAATAATAGATCTTTTTGTATCAGTGTCCAGCATCAGGTTATGTAAAAACAATGCAAGATTATCGCACCCTTCAGTAAGATAATCAGAAGGCAAATCCGTTTTCTGTGCCTGACGTGGAGGAGTGTACCGTCCAAACGTCCAATCACGATAAATAGAGAATAATCTATATAATGCTGTCAGAGCGGTCAGTACAGGGTAGTAATATGGATCTTTTACCTGAGAAAGAACTGATCGTTCAGGATCTATTGTTTCTCTTGGCAGCTGGCGTTCTTCACCATCATCAGACTCAGAAACCCTCATCGCTTCAGAATGAGCTCTTCCCTTTAAACGGATATATCCGTTCTCATTTCGATAGTAGTAGAATGGTTCATTATACCCGGGATGTGGCTTACAGGTTTCAATTCGCTCTGCAGTCACTTCAAATCGGTTACCATGCTCCCGAAATGAGATAGTATGGCGAATCGGCATATCAGGATTAACAGAATTATGAAGGACCGCCTCAATAGTAGCAGTAGGATTTCTTGCCCCCTTCCATAACCAGTCTCTGACACCTCCTGCCTCCCGGACCGGAGCTGAAAGATCCTTTGGTGCAGCTGCAAGCAAGCTGATCGCTTCTATAAGATTGGACTTCCCCGATCCATTTGGTCCAATAATGACATTGAGCGACGATAATTCGATAGGTTCCGTATCAGGGCCAAATGAGAGAATATTCTTCAGATAGAGTTCTCGTAAAGCGGGTTCTTTCATATTCGTTTATTCACCCTCTATACACTCTTATGAGACGTACGTGTTATAAATAGTCCGCCTCATCATCCGAAAACGGTAATCCCTCTCTATGTATCTCACACCAAAGACCACAACCCTCACTACCCATCCGAACAAAAAACACTTCATGCACCCGCACCTCCGCCTCCTCATCTACGGCATCCTCACCTGGCTCATCCCCTTCATCTTCTCACTCTTCCTATATGGGCCGGACGGCACACTCACCATCGGGATATTCGCCTTTAAAAGCCTGATGATCATCTCAGGTGCCGCAAGCGGCGCCCTCCTCATATACCTTACCTGAGAAGCCTCCCGAGAAAGATAAAATGGCTTTCTGCCGGGATCACCATCGGCATCAGCTGGCTTCTGCTCAACTGGGCACTTGACCTCGCTGTGATGGTCGCTCTCTTTGGGATGGGTGGTCCGGAATGGTTCATTGAGATCGGCTCCCGGTACCTGGTCATCCCTGCAATGGCGATCCTTGCCGGGGCTTCGGCTGAGCTCGGTGCAGAGAAGAGATAGGGGTTGGTGAATGGGATCGGCTCTTAGAAACCGATCCCACACGAGTGACCATGCTTCCTGAAATACTGCTGGTGGTATTCCTCAGCAGGCCAGAAGTGAGAGGCAGGCAGAATTTCGGTCACGATCGGCCTGCTAAATCTTCCGGATCGATCCATCCGTTCCCGTGAGGCTGTCGCCTTCTTCTGCTGTTCTTCGGAATGGGTGAAGATGGCAGATCGATACTGGCTCCCGATATCCGGCCCCTGCCGGTCCTTTGTTGTCGGATCATGAAGAGACCAGAACCGTATCAGCAGATGATCGAAAGTGACAAGAGCCGGATCATAGATCACCTCAACCGCCTCTGCATGCCCGGTTCTGCCGGTACATACCTCCTCGTAGGTTGGGTTATCAGCTGTGCCACCGGTATACCCGACACGGGTCGAGATGACACCGGCAACATCCGCAAAGGCTGCCTCCACACCCCAGAAGCACCCAGCGGCAAAGGTTGCTATTTCATATTCAGCCATAGGACACGTCAGGCAAACCGTTCAAAACGCTCTTTCGACACCTTGCAGATGGGACAGGTCTCGGGCGGTTTCTCCCGTGCACAGAGGTATCCGCAGACCCGGCAGCGCCAGATGGGGAGGGAAAAGCCACCGGAAACCCCTGCTGCCCCCTTCTTTCGTTCAGCCCTCGGGGGACGCCGCTCAGGGATCGGCTTCAGCTCTTCGCGTCCGCTTCGAACCGCCTCTGTTACATAGAGCGAGCAGTAGCAGGCACCAAAATCATCGAGATCGGAATCACGGTAATCGCAGGGGCAGATGATATCAAGATCCTCTTCCTTCTTCCCAAAGGAGAGGCGGCAGGGGCAGGCGGGATAACCATACCGTCTTGTATTCACGATAAGACCCTTCACAAGTGCCCGCACCGCATCCCGATCAGGGCTCAGGTGATACCCATGGCTCTCTGCATCTTTTATAAGATCCTTTTCAAGGGTATCGATCTCCTCAGCAGTCGGATCATCTGTCATCTCTCAAACACCTTCCTGATCTCGGCTTCCTTATATCCGACGATTGCTTCTTTTCCATTGATCACGAGTGTCGGAAACGATCCCGCCGGGTTGAAACGCTCCACCTCACTTATTGCCACCTCAATCTCTTCGGGGGAGAGGAGATCCGCATAGACATACCGAAACTTCACCTTCAGGCTCTGGAGCAGTTCTTTGGTCATCGCACACCACCGGCAGGTGGAGAGGGCATACAGCACCAGATCGCCCCGCTCTTCTCCGTCAACAACAGTATATTCCATAGATATCCTGACGGATGGGAGAAGGCTTAAGAATATCGGAAGAGAGATCAGCTGTATGAAGAAGAGGCAGCAGGATGATGCCATCACCGTCCTCTCAGTAATTTTGATCATCCTTGCTGTCTGTGCTGCTGCCGCCTTTTTTATGCATCTCCTGATCCCTCATCAGACCGGCACCCCGCATGGCCTTGTCGCAATGGCGATCCGTGAATCCGGTGACTCGGTCAGGATGACCGGAGATCCCGGCGGCTACTCCTCCATCCCTCGCACCGTATCGGGTTTTGATATCAGGCCACGGAAGACTGATGTACATGCAATAGGGGCCATCCAGATATCGATCTCACCGATCATCGGGGATATGGCGATCGACATGGATCAGACCTCAATTACCATCATAGATGCTGGCAGAGAGACGCTCCTTACACAGAAGAAGGCATCCCCCCTCAATCCCGGTGATTGGGCGATCATCTCCCGGTACGGCTATCTCCCGTTTGGATCTGCAAATGATGACGATATCCTCCATGCAGGCGAGACATTCGATCTCCTTATCACCCTGCCAGAAACCCTCTATCCAAAGGAGCACTTTACCTTGATGATAACACCCTTTGGGGGTGTGCCGCTCCGTATCACGAGGACGGTGCCGGGGCGGGTGACTGCTGTCACAATAATCCCCAATTGACAGACAATCCAAAGGGTTTATCATGTGTAAATCCGATGCATAGTCATACCAGAGGGGTTCGATTGACAGATACGAAAAAGCCCGGAATATCAGAATATGAGATTCTGAAACGCACCTTCAATGCGATAGAAGATCCGATCTTCTATCTTTCACCTGACAGCACCATCCTTCATGCCAACCCGGCATCTGCAACACTTCTTAATAAACCGCTTGAAGAGATCATCGGATCGCGATGTTATCAGGTCGTCCACCATACAACAGCAAATATCCGCGGATGCCCGTTTATCGAGGCAAAGAAGACAAAGAAGCGTGAGAGCTACACGGTGAATCTTGGATCTCACTGGTACCAGGTTGCCATCGATCCGGTCTTAGGCGATGATGGGGAGATGGTTGGTGCAGTACATATTCTCACAAACATCGACTCTATCAAAAAGATTCATGAACTGAGGGCCATTCTTGGGGCAATCATCGAGACAACATCTGACCCAATCATCAGCGAGACACCGGATGGGCATGTCATCTCATGGAATAGGGGTGCTGAGGAGACATTCGGATATACGGCTGATGAGATGATCGGAGAGAGCATCCAGCGGATCATCCCTGATAAGCTGAAAGAACAGCATCTTGAGACACTTCGAAAAATACAAAGAGGAGAGCGGGTCGAGCAGATCGAAACACGAAGGATCAAAAAAGATGGAGAGGAGATTGAACTCTCACTCTCACTCTCACCAATCCTTGATGAGCGCGGGATTACGACAGATATCGCCGTCATCATGCATGATCTGACCGAGATCAGAAAGGCTGAAAGGGCACTCCTTGCCTACATCACTGAAGCAGCTCTCCGCTTAAAGAACCCGATTGAGATTATCGCACGCTCGATTGAGGAGATCACCGATCTTCACATGGCAGGTGAGATCGATGATGAAGAACTCAATACAAGTCTTATGATCCAGGTGCGCCATGCCGAGAAGATCATAGAGAATATCAGGGAACTTCAGCAGTCAATTGTGCTTGAACTCGATGAGATCCCGCAATCATACAGAAAATTCCTGATGGAAGAGGAGTAACCGGATGGATGGAATAGAGACAGAGGAATCGGGAATATTCCTCTATATATCTGATCCGGCCCGGTTGAAACAGACCAATCTGGAGATTGTCACAAGCCTGACCGGGAAAGACTATGACTGCATCATCGTCACCACAAATATCCCCTCATCACTCCTGACAAAACTCTACACAAAGAACGATATTCCAATGGATCGCATCCATTTCATCGATGCAATTACAAAATATTCGCTTGGAAAAGTGCCTGCCGAACAGCTCAATACCACATTCACCTCAAACCCAGGAAATCTCACAGAACTCGGTATTGCCATTTCTGAAGCTCTCAAGAAGAGAGAAGGCGATACAGCACTCATCTTTGACTCGATCAGCACCCTCCTGATCTATCTCTCCTCACCGAATATCTCAAAATTCATGCATTTCATCACCAACAAGATCCGGCTCCTCGATATCAGGGCAGTCTACCTGAGTGCCGAGAAGGGGCTGGATCCCCTCCTCCTCACGCAGATCAGTTCCATTGTCGATGAGGTAGTGGAAAACACAAAAGAATGAGGTTCTAAAGGAGCTCTTAACCAAAGAGCTCCCAGGATGCCTCCAGTGCCGCTACCGCAGGCAGTTTCTTGCCGGTGAGGAACTCGATGCAGGCTCCCCCACCTGTGGAGAGATGCGAGTATGATGATTCAAGACCCATCTTCTCAATCACCGTTGCGGTATGCCCTCCGCCGACAACCGAGAACTCAACAGTTGATGCGGCACGGATAAGCTCATAGGTGCCAATAGCAAAATCCGGATCCTCAAAGACACCTGCCGGACCATTGAAGACGATTGTACCCTGGGATTGTATCAGTTGGACCATGGACTGTATCGAGCCACTCCCGAGATCGAGGATCGGAGCATCTTCTGGTATCCGATCAACCGGATACTCCACCCGCTGCCCATCCTCCCGCACCGCAACGAACTCAGGCATCATCACCTGTGTGCCATATGATGAGAGGATCCGCTTTGCCTTCTCAATTTCGCCGGAATAGCCAAGACTTTCGATCAGCTGGCGGGACGGATGCCCGATCTCGATTTCGGATGCGGCAAGGAAGATATTCCCGACAACCCCGATCGCCAGGATCTGATCCGCAATCCCGTTTGTCAGCACATGCTCTGCAACCGCAATCGAGTCATCCACTTTGGTACCGCCCAGAATGAAGGTGATCGGGTGGGGTGCACCTGAGAAGACCTTTGAGAGCATGGAGACCTCGCGTTCCATCAGGAGCCCGGCAACCGACTTCATCGCCATCGGGAGCCCTACCATCGTCGGTTGCGAACGATGCGCGGTGCCGAAGGCATCATTGACAAAGAGATCACCCCTCTCGGAAAGCATTCGGACAATATGCGTCTTCTTTGCTTCTTCTGGCTTCATCGTGAGGTTCTCCTCTGCATTAAAACGGAGATTCTCGAGCATCATCACCTCACCACTCCGGAGTGAAGAGATGGCCTCGCGGGCGGATCTCCCGAGTATATCATCAATATAGGTAACAGGCCTCCGGATAAGCCGTTCGAGTTTTTCTGCATGAGATTTGAGTGTAGTAAAATCCTTTTTGCCGGGACGGCTCTGGTGGGTAAGGATCACCACTTTCGCATCTTCAAGAGCAAGAATCGTCGGGATATGCTCACGAAACCGCTTATCGTCAAGGATTGTCTCGGATGAAGGATCCATCGGGGAGTTAAAGTCCACCCTGACAAGAACGGTCTTTCCCTTCGTCTCAACATCCTGCAATGTACCAAATACCATGGAAGAGCCTCCCGAACTCCATGTATACATTATGAAGAGGAAGACATTATTAATTGCGGATTTGTTCCAACACCGATCATGGAACGAAAAAAGAGATGATCAGGCCTGAGATCGGGCCTTGATCTTCTTTAAGCGGAAGAGTTCTTCACGCTCCATCTCATCAAGACGCATCTTGATGAAATCGCGTGCCTCGGTGAGCTCAGGGATTACCTTGAACTCAAGCGCATTCACACGCCGCTTGGTGCTCTCGATCTCATCCAGCAGCCGCTTCATCGTCGTCTCGATCTCGGCACTGTGGATGATTGATTCGAGGAGATCCTCGAAGGCATCTGCTGCCTCATCGATGACCGAGGAGGTACCGATAATACCATACCCACGCTCGGTCGGGCCCTTTCGTACACTTGAGGATTGAATCTCAGGTACGACAACACCCATGATGTTCTTGCTCTTCAGCTCGATCCGGGGGACATCCCCGACCGAGAAGGCAGCCGCCTTGACACCGATAGCGCCTTCGACTGTGTCTGCGATGGCGATCATCTCCTGCGCCCGCTCATACTTCCGTACGAGTTCGTCACGGGTATCCTTGGCCTGTTCAAGGATCTTGAAGAACTCAAGGATAAGCCCGTCCCGTTTCATCTTCAGGAGCTTGTAGCCGCGCTCAGAGAGCTTGATACGCCTTTTCAGGGCAATCAGTTCAGATCTGGTCGGCTTTACATCGCGGAGCGCCATGGCAGGTTACTCCTTCCGGTATTTCGGATGATACTTCTTGATCAGGTCACGGTCAATCCTGACGAGCTGCTCCTCAGGCAGTGTTGCCAGAAGTGACCAGCCGACATCAAGGGTCTCGGCAATCGATCGGTCTTCATTGATTCCCTGGCGGACAAACTGGTCCTCGAAGTAATCCGCAACCTCGAGGAAGAGCCGATCACGTTCTGAAAGTGCATCCTTTCCGACGATAGCGACAAGACCACGGAGATCGTTTCCTTCTGCATATCCTGCATACAACTGATCCGAGACCTTCTTGTGGTCGTCACGGGTTAACCCTTCTCCGATACCAAGGTTCATCAGACGTGACAGCGACGGAAGAACGTTGATCGGAGGGTAGATACCCTTCCTGTGGAGTTCACGGGAGACCACAATCTGACCTTCGGTGATGTAGCCGGTCAGGTCAGGAATCGGGTGGGTGATATCGTCACCGGGCATCGTCAGAATCGGAATCTGGGTAACAGAACCCTGGACTCCCTTAATGATACCTGCACGCTCGTAGATGCACGCAAGATCGGTATACATGTATCCCGGATATCCACGACGTCCAGGCACCTCTTCACGAGCTGCACCAATCTGACGGAGCGCCTCACAGTAGTTGGTCATGTCCGTCAAAATGACGAGCACATGGTACCCAAGCTCATATGCAAGGTACTCAGCGGTAGTCAGTGCAAGACGCGGGGTGATGATACGCTCAACCGCAGGATCGTCTGCAAGGTTAAGGAAAACAACCGCACGCTCAAGTGCACCAGTCCGCTCAAAGTCCTCCATGAAGTGGTTGGCTTCTTCCTTGGTGATACCCATCGCAGCAAAGACGACAGCGAACGACTCAGTCGATCCCGGCACCTTTGACTGGCGGGCAATCTGGAGCGCAATATCATTGTGCGGAAGACCCGATCCTGAGAAGATCGGGAGCTTCTGACCACGAACAAGGGTATTTGTCCCGTCGATAGTGGAGATACCCGTCTGGATGAAATCCTTTGGATTGCCACGTGCATACGGGTTGATTGCAGCACCGGTGATGTCAAGCCTCTTCTCGGGAACGATCTCGGGACCGCCGTCGATCGGCTTTCCGCCTCCAGAGAGGATACGGCCGAGCATCTCCTTTCCAACAGGCATCTTGATCGCTTCGCCAAGGAACCGGATCCCCGAATCCCTGCCGATACCGGCAGTCGTCTCAAAGACCTGAACAACGACGAGATCGTCACTTGTATCAAGAACCTGACCACGTTTCACAGTTCCATCGGAGAGCACAATATTGACCAGTTCCTGGTACCCGACCGGCTCGGTCTTCTCAACGAAGACGAGCGGGCCTGCGATCTTTGTAACTGTCTTATATTCCTTCATGCTCCTGCCCTCAGTGTTGTGAACTCAGATTCCATGCTCTTAAGAATCTCATCAAGCATTGGCTTGTAGTCGCGGACGAACTTGATCTGTGGAAGATCAGACTTTGCCTTGACAGAGATGATCTGTGCAGGGCTAACACCTGCTGCCTGTGCGGCATATGCTGCATCGGCATAGACCTTGATCGTCTTCATGATATCGAACTGTTTGGTCATGTCACAGTAGGTATCGACATCATCGAATGCATTCTGCTGGAGGAAGATCTCACGAAGCATACGTGCCACTTCGATGGTGATCTGTTCCGATTCAGGGAGTGCATCGGATCCGACGAGCTGAACGATCTCCTGAAGCTCAGACTCCTTCTGAAGAACTTCCATCGCCCATGAACGGAGCTTGTTCCATTCGGGAGATACATGTTCGTCATAGTAGTCATGGAGCTGGTCAAGGTACAGCGAGTATGAGTTCAGCCAGTTGATAGCCGGGAAGTGACGCCGCTGCGAGAGCTTGGCATCAAGTGCCCAGAAGACCTTCACGATACGGAGTGTATTCTGGGTAACCGGCTCGGAGAAGTCACCACCTGGCGGGGAGACCGCACCGATGACAGAGACAGAGCCTGAACCGCCTGCCAGTGTCTCGACAAGACCTGCACGCTCATAGAACTCCGAGAGCCTGGCTGCAAGGTATGCAGGATACCCTTCTTCACCGGGCATCTCTTCAAGACGGCTTGAGATCTCACGCATCGCTTCTGCCCAGCGGGAGGTCGAGTCTGCCATCAGGGAGACATCATAGCCCATATCACGGAAATATTCCGCGATGGTGATACCGGTATAAACCGATGCTTCACGGGCCGCAACAGGCATGTTCGAGGTGTTTGCGATCAGAACCGTCCGCTCCATCAGGGGCTTTCCGGTCTTTGGATCGTCGAGATGCGGGAACTCGGTCAGTACCTCGGTCATCTCGTTGCCACGCTCACCACAGCCGATGTAGACAACGATCTCTGCATCAGACCATTTTGCAAGCTGCTGCTGGGTAACCGTCTTTCCTGAACCGAATGGTCCTGGAATGGCTGCCGTTCCACCCTTTGCGATCGGGAAGAGACCGTCAAGGATACGCTGTCCTGTGTTCAGCGGGATCTTCGGGTTCTTCTTCTCTTTTACAGGTCGTGGCACACGAACCGGCCACTTCTGCATCATCGGATATTCGGATCCATCATCAAGGACGATCACCGTCTCATCAACGGTAAACGATCCTGATTTGATCTCCTTCACAACACCGCCTTTTACATTGGGCGGGATCATGACCCGGTGCATCTTGTTCGTTTCCTGTACTTCACCGATGATCTGGCCAGGCTCGACTCTGTCACCTGCTTTTACAACGGGCTTGAAATCCCACTTCTTTGAGCGATCAAGTCCTGGTGCAGTGACACCACGTTCGATGAAGTTCCCCATCTTCTCGACGAGGACCTCAAGAGGCCGCTGTATACCATCGTAGATACTGGTGANNAGGAGACCGGGGCCAAGCTCAACTGCGAGTGAGAGTCCGGTGTTTGCGACCGGCTCACCCGGTCTGATGCCGGAGGTGTCTTCATAGACCTGGATGATAACATTATCACCATCTATCTTGATCACCTCACCCATCAGCTCCTCATCACCAACCTTGACCACATCATACATGTGTGCATCAAGGTTCACCGCGGTGACCACAGGTCCCGCGATTCTTTTGAGAATTCCTGATTTCTTCTTTACTTCCACAGATCAACACCCACTGATCGCTTTATCCGCTCTCTCAGGGAGAGGCCGCCCGTCTCGCCGCCAATGGAGATAACGGTCGGTTTCACCGAGTTCTCAAGGGCTATCTGAAGCCTTCTTGGAACCTGTTCCATATCAGTGCTCTGGAGGACGAGGATACCGACATTGGGATCTTCCAATGTCCGGCCAATCACCTCCGTGAGTTTCTCCGGGGTCTCTGCCGCATAGGTCTTCTGAAGACCAGCAAGCCTGAACCCCAGGATGAACTCTTCTCTTCCGATAACTGCGATCTCCATCATATCACCAGATAGTTTTCGATCCGGTCAGCCGGAAGATTTGCCTGTTTTCCACGAGCAAGCGCCCTGAGATTGGTCACTTCGTACTTCTTCTTCTCAAGGTAGACGAGGATCGGGTAGATCGAGAACGGGTTTCTCTTCGAGAGCCGATCCATATAGTCCAGCTGTGCCCTGGTCAGGGAGTTCTCTACTTCATGAATGGGTTTCTCTTCACGAAGTCCTTCCAGTGCATCAACAAGTGCCGGGCTCTTTACTTTCTTCCTCAGCGTATCGACAAGCTCATCAATCGTCTCGACCTGAGAGATACGTTTGAGCTCATCGACTGAGAACGAGGCACCAGGTATCCAGACATCAGCGGTCTCTTCAGCAGAGATCGGTTGACCCCTGAGCCTGAAGATCGTCTTGATGTTTCTGATATCGATATCAAGCTGTATCGATTTAAGGAACTGGTTTCCACCTTTCAGTCCGCTCCGTGCCTCTTCAATGAGGTCAGCATAGAACTGGCGGTACAGCTCGTTCTCAAGCCTTCCAAACGATCCCGTTTCAACCGCACCTGCATACTCACGTTCAATGACTGAGTAGAGGGGGAGATTCTTGAGCATCTCAATCGAGCGCTCTGCCGACTCTTCGGCAATCATCCGATCCAGAAACAGGACATCAAGAGATCCGGCCGGAACAACCACTTCTTTGATCTTTCCGGCAGACATCCCCTGTTTCTTTCCACGGATGATAGTGAGGACATTCTGGATATCCCACCTCCGAAGATACGATTTTGTGAACTGTTTGAGAATGCCGGGGGTGATCGCAAGGATTGCCTGAAACTCCTTTGCCAGGTTCCAGGAGAGCGCCTCTTCAACGAGATCGATGCCGTCAAATGATGACGCAAGCTCATCGATCTCTTTTTTGTACTCCATCTCCTCAATGAGACGGGTGATCTGGGGAAGGCTCATATTCAGCATCCGGAGATATTCCTCTCTCGGAAGCAGTTTGGATTTGCGTACACGCATACGCGTGCAGACATAGACATAGGGGGCCGGACCGCCAATCACCACAGACATCAGCACATACCTCCTATTTAAAGAGAATATCCGAAGCGTCTTTCAGCCCGGATTCCCAGACTTCATCCAGGAAGGTCTGATAACTGAGATCCACGGTTAATTGTCCGTCTGCACTCTTCACGACGACGCCGCCGGAGATCCCGACAGTGCCACCATATGAGTATCCGCTCAGGGTCTTTAGTTCAGAGAGGGCAGATTCTACAGCCTGTTGATCGCGGGTGTTGCAGAATACAACACCATCCTTGATCTCCTTTGCAACCTTCTTCAGGAGCTCCCGGATCACCTTCTCATGGAAGGTGGCGGGGAGTGCTGATATGGATCCGTCTGTCGCATTGAAGACCTCTTCCAGCAGTTCTTTCTGCGCATTGAGGACTTCACGTCTGACAAGGAGTTTTGCAGCAGAGACCTCCTGGGCCTCCATCTGCTGAACCTGCCGTTCCACCTCTGCCTCGGCTTCCTGTTTGATCGATGTTGCACGCTCTTCTGCTGCCGCTAGGATCCGCCGGGCCTCTTCGTTGGCCTCATTCCGGATAGCAGTGGCTTCTTTCTGCCCTAACTCCCTGATCTCTTCGACGACAACTTCTAGTCCCATTGTAGACTCCATTTAGAACAGAATCAACAGCGAGACAACAAGGCCGAAGATAACGATTGTTTCGGGAATAACGGTAAGCAGAAGTGCCAGACCAAAGATATCCTTGTTCTCGGCGGTTGCACCGACAGCAGCTGAACCGATACCCATCTCAGCAACACCTGCACCGATACCGGTGAGACCTACTGCAAGTCCGGCACCAAGTGCCTTTAATCCCATCTGCGATTCAGCTACCATTTCAAGTGTTAATGTTGCGACTCCTAAATCTACCATTTTAATCCTCCGTTAAATTACGTTTCTTTCCAAATGGATTGTATTTCTCTCCTCCACCCTTGTAAAATTTGGTGAAGAACTCAACATACTGCAACCTCAGGGACTGCAGACCTCCTCCGAGGAGACCAAGTGCCGTATTGAGCAGGTGTCCGATGAGGAGAACAAAGATCCCTATGATTATAAGAACAATACCAACAGCCGTCAGTTCCTTAAACTGAGGCTCTATCAGCATCTCAATTGCGATGAAGTTGACCACCATTGCAATTGCGACGGATGAGAGACCAACAGCTGCCAGACGCGTATAGGAGAGCGAATGGCTGATGACTGACGGAAGTTCGATCAGTTCGAGAGGCGACTCAATTCCGATACCAATGACCCCTGCGAGGGCAAGAACAACACCGATAATTCCGGCAATGTTTAATCCCATCACAATCGGGGGAAGCATTGTCAGATCGGGCATCAGCGGGATCGCCGCTATCGACCAGATAAGAAGCAGTACACCCCACATGAATGCAATCCAGCTCACCTGGCCCATGACATGAAGCATATTTTTATGTCGTGCATGGTTGTAGACACCCATGAACCTGCCAAGGGTCATCTGGATAATACCAAGCCATACCGCAAACACAAGCAGGACTGCAATATCACCCTGGTGATACGCATGAGATCCGATCAAAAGATGCCTGCTGATGAGCGGGTGCCAGAGCTCGATATCAAGAGCTCCCGGATGGGCTCCGAATATCTCGGCATAGAAAACGCCAAAGATGATGGCTGAGATGCTTGCGTTTCTCAGAACTTTAAGGAGCTGCTGAACAGCCTCACCTTTCAGCATCCTCTGAAGGCCAAGAGCAAGAATGAGCAGAACAGCACCATACCCGATATCTCCAAGGATGATACCGAAGAATAACGGGAATATGATCGCTACCATGAGCGTCGGATCAAGCTCATCGTAACGGGGTCGTGAATAGATATCCACGATCGACTGCATTGGCTTTGCAAAACCCGGGTTGTCATACTCAACAGGTGGCTGGTTCTTCTGGTGATCATGGGAATCATGATGACCATCCGTCTCCCCGACTTGCATGACGAGGATTTTGTCCCCTGTTGCCTGGGCAAGCCCTGATTTCAGGCTCGAAACCTGAGATACCGGAACCCACCCATCTGCGATGAAGGTAAGTTCGGTTGTGGCAAACCGAAGCGGCGCCTCGGCCTGTTCGACATCAGCTGAGAGCACTTCGTCACAGGCTGCAAGAAAATTACCGTGTTTTTCTTTTATATCAGCAATTTTCTCATCGATATCTGCAATTGTAGCAGTCAGCTGAGAGATCTCAGACTGGTAGGTATCGATTGCCTTTCTGACGGATCCTTCTTCCTCTGGAATTGGGATCGGCTGGAACTGTGCTTCTGCAAGAGCGTGTTCAACAACAGCACGATCTGCTTTTTTAAAGAAGATGACCGTGGTGTCGTTCCCCTTGTCAGATGCGATAAACTTCTCGTGTGGGACGGTGATCTCGATTTCACGGGATGCTTTCCCCGCAACCACCGATACCGATTCATACCCCTTGTAAAGTCCCAGTTCAAGAGGTATGCCGGAGAAAGGTGTAAGTTCGGCGATACGCTGTTCATTCACCTTTATACGTGCTTCTGCTGCCGATCGCTGTGCCGTGAGATTGCTGACTTCCTGTTCGATTGCAGGGAGGTCACGCTCTATAATCTCTTTGATCGAACGCGAAGAACGCTTTTTTGTGTCGAGGTAATCATCGGGAGTGAGTCCAAAGATGCTCTCGATCGACCGGATCTTGATCAGATCTGTCGAGAGTTCTGTTGCACCCTCCATCGGTTGCCCGATGCGAAAGCCCTCATATCCCTCTTTCCCCTGGTCGGTATAATCGGTGATATGGTATACGTGGTGACGGTAAAGTTCGGTCACAGCTGACGGCATCTGCTCTTTCGATCCAACGATAAGCAGACGCGTCATCGTCTTAGGCTGTAACATGAACTCTCTCCTTGAACCGCTCAACCAGCAGCGAAACGGCTTCATTCATCCGTTTTCGACCTTTTTCTTTGAGGAGAGATGCCTGATGCTTTCCTTCCTCCAGAATCTGGGCGCGTTTCTTCGCTGCGTCATTTCGTGCATCCGACAGACGCTTCTTTGTGTACTCATCGGCAACGGCTGTTGCCTTGGCAACCTGGTTTTCGGCTTCAAACCTGGCATTTGCAATAATCTGCTCGCGCTCAAGTTTCGCCGTCTCAACCTGCTGACGATACTCTTCTTCGGTCTTTTTGATGCTCTTCAGAACCTCAGTTTTCATCCAACCCTCCTCTCACGGCAACAGAATAATTGGTTTACCGTATCTCTTATAATTGTTGTTCTGTTTCGGAAGGGTTTTCCGGGAGATATTCCCAGTGTATGGCCTCTGGCAGGTTTTTAATACGAACAGACCCTTTTTCGCCGGATATTTCAAGTCCTGCCAGTTCAGGCGACGAACAGATGAGATGTTGCTCCGGATGCGTTCCCCGCACAATTTCACATGAGAGCAGAATTGTCGGGCCTGCCGAGATGACATACCGAAGCCTTCCCGATCCCGGGTGTCCCCTTGGAAGCACAAGCACCGGTTGATCATATTTCCTGACCAGATCGAGAAGGTAGCGTGCCGGAGTCAGCTCCCCTCCTTCCGGTGCTGATACGGCGATGATATCGTCAGGGTGGATACCCTGGACATATTCGGAATCGAATGTCTCTATCATAAGAGGGAACTTCCTGCCTGCACGGGCACAAAGAAGAAAAGAGGAGTGTCCCCTGATGAGGACAATACGGTTTTCCGGCGTGAGGATCATGCCGGAGTGACATCTTCTGACTGACATGAGGGGCACATCGGTCGTTTGCCGACGGTTTTGAACTTTTCTCCGCATGTTTTGCAGATGTAGCTCTTTCCCTGTACCCCTTCTTCAATCTCTATATCTGCCGGACCACCAACGCTGCACATCTCTGTATCACCTGGATTTCATTGAACGCGGGCTAACTTAAAGGTTATCGCACCTCTTTCAGACAATGGAGAAGATCAGAAATGCTGCAAATACCATGATGCAGGCATGCTTCACACCGGCAGCTAACGATGACTCACCCATCAGCCCGGCGATGAGACCTGAACAGATCGCCTGGATGACGACTGCATGGTAGAAGAGACGACCATAGGTGAGCGCAGAGATGCCGCCAATATTTGAAAAAGCCCCGGCACCGCTCATAGCCGAATCGACTGCATCGGTCATCTCAATGACCGGAAGGAACTGGGTTCCGATCACAAGCACAACAAAGATGAAGACGAAGAATGCAAGATAGACAACAGCAGTGTAGAGGAACATCTCCCCCTGTCGCTCCCGTTTGAGGGTCTCACTCATATCAGCATCACTTGCCGCTATGGTAAGCACCTGGCCGATCTCCCCACTCATCGCACTGGCACGCGTGATCAGCGTCACTGTACGCGATATGGACGGTGTGGAGAGCCGTTCTTCAAAGCGGACGAGTGCATCCTCGACATTTGCACCCCAGTCAAGATCGCGCTTGATCTTTTTTATCTCATAACTGAGGAGACCGAGGTTGGTCCTGACCAGGATGGAGAGAGCTTTTGCGATGGTTAAGCCGACTTCATTGATACCGGCAAGCCTCTGGAGAAAATCCGGGAGCGATGCTTCAATCTCACCTATCCGGCGGCTCCAGATAAGTTGAGCAATTGCATAGGGAACAAAGAGGATGAGGAAGGTTGCGATGACATAATCATCAAGGACCGTGAGGTAAAACTCAAAGTCACCGTAATCGGGGATCTGAAAATACCAGTAGGTGAGATAGATAATGCCTGCCGGAATCGAGATGTAGAAGGTGCGGTGGGGGAGGATCAGGAAATAATGGAGGGGATCTGAGACGAATTCACGGATCTGTATCCAGCGATCATATTTTTTCAATCTGGTGAAAAGGCCGGTTTCTGTGGTTTCATCTCCCTCTTTGATCTCAATATCAGGGTACTCCCTGAGTTCCTGGATGAAGGTGTACCGTTCCACGCTCTCGGGCTGGGATGAGATCATATCGATGAAGACGATGAAGATGGCCGTTCCTATCGGAATTAAGGCGTATATAACGATGTTCAGCTGCATAAGCGCACCCGGACCCATCAGTCCCATCACCACCATCACAATGATCAGGAAGAGGGGGCCTGCCACAAAGAGGGTGACATACCCCTCGGCAACCAGTGAGAGGGTATTTAAGAACTGTTTCTGTTCGAATTTGGCCTCATCCTGGTACAGGCTCACCTTCGCCTTCAGGAAGCCGGAGAGATCGCCGCCGCTCTCGATGATCGAGAGGAGATCCTGGATAAAATCCTTCATCTTGGCTGAAGGAGTTGTCATCTGGAGCTCGCGGAGGGCAGAGACGATATCGTGTGCAAAGAGATCGCAGTCCCTGACAACCTGCCTAAATTCCAATGCAACTTCTCCATAGACATGCGAATTCTCTGAGAGGGAACGGAAGATCTCGATCAGTTCAGCCCCACCCCTCCGCATCGCGTACATGTATGCAACGGCGTTATGGAGGGTCAGGTTGATCCTGGTTGCACGGGTGGACTTCGTGATGCCCGGGAAGGCAAGAACGATCCGGTAGGAGAGATAAGAGATGATGATGAAGATGATGACTGCTATGATCGCCCTGAAGATGACATCTTCAAGCGGAAGATCAGAGAGCCATGCTATTGCAAGCCGGTTCTGCCTGGTGAACTCATAGGCAGCACTGGGGACGATGATCGGCTCAAACACCCCTGCAATAAAATAGAAGAGTGTACCGATTGCGGCTCCAATCCCGATCCCCATGACGAACGCGTAATAGTAGAGCCGCTCAACGGTGATACCCATGCGTGCAGATATGATATCATTGCGCAGGTGCTGGAAACGCATCGGATCGCGCCTGGAGAAGCGCCGGAACCGTTCATACATCGGTATCATGAGAGGACCTGTCTGAGATCGTCGATATGGTCAAAGATGACATCAGGGGTGATGGCGAAGATCGAGAAGACCTCGGATACGGATTTGAAATCCCTGATATCCTGTTCATGGAGCGCGAGGATCACCTGCCTCCGCCTTTCGACCTCGTTATGAAGCTCTTCCCTGCTCCATCCACGGTTGGCGGCGATCGCCGAGTAGACATGGGATCTGCCGGAGTACCTCATCTCATCAGTGACCGGATCATATTCGAAGACATTGTTCACCAGAATATTTCCGGAATTCGGTTCAATACCGGTGATCTCAACGATCTCCTGGCAACGCCGGACCCGCTCGGAACCACGGAAGATAAGGGCCTGAACCGAGATGATATTTAATGCCTGGAGCATGTTTCGCGGAACATTTAAGGGTTCACTCTCAAGACGGTGGATGGTGGCATCCACCCCTCCTGCATGCATCGTCGAGTAGGTGGTATGGCCGGTATTCATCGCCTGGAAGAGGGTCTGCGCCTCAGGACCCCTCACTTCTCCGACAATAATAAACTCGGGCCTCTGCCTCATGCCGGCTTTCAGGAGATCAAACATATTGATGCTCCTGCTCCCCTCTGCGGTGAGGGATTCACGGGTGACGCTCGCAATCCAGTTCTCCCGATACAGCATGATCTCACGGGTATCCTCGATAGAGACGACTTTTGCAAGCGGCGGGATGAAGAGTGACATCGCATTTAAGGATGATGTCTTGCCGGATGCTGTTCCGCCGATATAGATCAGGCTCTTGTTGTTCTCGATTGCAAGCCAGAAGTAGACGAGCTGATCGACATTGAAGGTCCCCTTCTCCATCAGTTCGATCGGGGTGAACGGCTCAGGGCGGAACTTACGAATTGTAAACGAAGAGCCCCGGCTCGTCACCTCAGTCCCAAGCGTCAGCTGGAGACGGGAGCCGTCCGGGAGGGTGGCATCAAGGATCGGGCTTCCGATAGAGATATGCTTGCCTGAACGCTGTGCAAGTGAGATGGCAAGCGAGTTTAACTGCTGTTCGGGAAACTGGATATTGGTTCTGATATTCCGATGCTGCCGGTGATAGAGGAAGAGAGGGATTCCATGGCCATCACACGAGATATCCTCTATCTCTAGATCTTTCATCAGGGGATCGATCCGGGACCACCCGAGGAAGTTCCGTTTCAGGTAGTATCGCAGTTTATACGTCGTTTCGGGTGTCAGCGAGAGGCCGTACTGGCTGATAAGGGCTTCTGCCTTTCTAAAGAGGAGTCGTTGTGGTGGTTCCCGGATCTCCGAATCCGTCAGAATAAGAATATCCCGGAGGTCCTCATAGAGCCGTTCCAGAAGTTCGTATTCAAAACGGGTCAGGATCGGTTCAAACAGATGATACTCCTTCAGCCGCGTAACCCGGTTATAGGTGATCAGGACAAGTGAGAGACCTTTCTCAACCCAGTAGCTATCGACCTCCTCCTCATTCTCTCCAAGCCGGGGGGTGACAAGCGGACCGGCAGTATCATAATGATATTCCGGCACCACCAGGTCTGCTTCCTTCTTCCGGAAGGCTGAGAGGAGTGACCGGCGCTCAGGGATCTGATCCTTTGGTGCGGATGCAGAGACGGGATCTTCCGTTTCAAACGGCAATACCGACTGTTCCGGGGATGAAACAGCCTTCACCGGATAGACAGGAGTATCCGGCATGGATTCTTCCCCTGTATCCGGCATGGAGGAGACGGGATGAATTGGGGTCTCATAATCAGGCTGTGTGAGATCGATGCCGGGATCAACAGCAGGTATTTCGCTTTCCTCAACAGGGATTTGTTCGTCTGGGGCTGATCCCCGTACATCCTCAGGAGAGGGAGTCCCCTGGATCTCATCACGGGTATCCTCCCGGGATTTGGGAACATGGGTCTCCTCTTCTGCCTCATAGAGGGATGCATTTTCTCCGGGAGGGGTGGGCATCTCCTGATCCGGCATCCTCTCCATCTCTTCAGATGATGGCGTCTCACCAGCTTTACCAGGACCAGGTGCTTCGGATTCTCCTTCATCTTCAAGGCCGGCCAGCGGGGTGTTCCAGAAGCCCGGAGGGGTACGTGCATCTGTATCCACAACAGGCGTATCAGGCTCTTCCCCGTCATGGATCTCTTGGGATCGTTCATGCAGCGGATCCGAGACAGGAGCAGCATTCCAGGGATTGGTTATCGGCACAGCATCATCTGAGTCCGATCTCCTCTTCAAAAATGATAGAAAACCGCTTTTCTTCTTTTTTTCACTCTTCTTTGATCCGAAGTGATCACTCTCCGGTGCAAAAAGATTACGCTCTTCCTGCTGCTTATCTTCTTTATCCACCATAGAAAACCCCAGTGAGCCTGATTGAACGCCTGAACGTACTGGATACCTTACACGGAGAAGAGATATAGCTTATGCATGAGAAGATACCAGATAACCTTAATTCATTGAATGGAAAGAAGATGTATGGCTGATCAGACCAAACTCAGAATGCCAACCGGGATCAACTCACTTGATCCCGTCTTAGACGGAGGGGTTGTGCCGGGCTCCCTCATCCTTCTGCTCTCGGATATCGGTGCAGGAAGTACCGAGTTTGCATATACCTCACTGATTGCTTTGACCAGAATGGGAAAGGATGCCGGGGCAGGAAGAGTGATTCCAGAAGATATCCGGTATATCAGCATCACCAGGACAAAAGAGGATGTATTTCGTGAGATAGTCAGATCATTCAAGAGCGATCTGACTGCCGGGATCGCAGAACGCGTCACTTTCCTCGATCTCTCAAGCGGATACTTCGACAGGAGTGTCGTCCCCGCAAACTGGTACGATGGCGAGGGGGGCATCGTCGCCCGGATGCAACGAAAGAAGCCTGAGCATGACAGTATTCTTGCCGATCTCATTTCTGTGCTTGAAGAGGGAAAAGATCAGAGCCTTATCATCATCGATTCAATCACCGATATTTCCGGACTGCATTACAACCCCGATAAATGGAACAGTCTGGTTGCGTTTCTGAGAGGCCTTCAGCGGATCGCAAAGACCTGGAACTCGACAATATACCTCCATCTCACCAAAGGGATCCTTGATTCATCACGTGAGCTTGAGATCTGCGACTGTGCAGATGCAGTCATCCACTTCAAGTGGGAGGAGGGATCGGGCCAGCGGAGGCAGAGGATCATGTATTTCATGAAGTTCCGCGGGGTGATGCCATACCTTGAGGAGCGTGATCTCGTGAAGTTTGCGGTTCGGATCAGTGCAACAGCCGGATTTGATGTTGAGAATATCAGAATGGTGATTTAAATGGTTGATGACTTCTCGGCTCTTATTGACGATGATGATGATACAAATCAGCCGCCGGTGCGGAAGATTCCTCCAACCCAGGCAGGAACGCCGCCTGCACGAACAGGAGGCATCATCCAGCAGGCAGAACCTGGAGAGGCTGAGTGGGAACCACCACAGGATGAGAAGAAAGAGATACAAGAGCCACCGAAACCGGAGAGTGTGGCTGAGGTGAGGACGCCCGGTAAGAGAGATGAGCCACGGATTAAGCTCGGCATAGAAGGGCTTGACGAGATGCTCGGGGGTGGACTGGTGAAGAACTCTGTCACCGGCATCATTGGAACCTACGGTACCGGCAAGACCACATTTGCAATCAATTTCATCTTTGAAGGGTTGAAACAGGGAGAAACCTGTATTCTGATCAGCCTTGACGAGCGGGCTGAGATGCTGAAAGAGAGTATCAGGAGAAGGGGCTATGACCTTGATGCATACCTTGACAAAACCTTCTTTTTGATCAAGCTTGATCCAACAGATTTTACGCTTGCCGTCAACAGCATTAAAAATGAAATTCCCGACCTCATCAGGGAGACGAAGGCATCACGTGTTGTCATTGACCCGATATCACTCTTTGAGGGACTGCTTCCCGATGAGGCGAGCAGGAGGCTTGAGATGTTCAGGTTCGTCGAGAGGATGCGTGATGAAGAGTGTACCTTCGTCATGACGAGCGAGACAGACACCCAGATACCCTATGCAAGCAAGTACGGCCTTGTCGAGTATCTGGTCGACTGCGTTGTTCTGCTCCGGTATGTAAGGACGAGCGATCTCTCCGGTACCCATCTTGCTGTTGAGGTGGTGAAGATGCGGAGATCCCAGCACTCACGGGAGATCAAGCCATATGAGATCCAGCCCGATGATGTGGTCGTCTATTCAGAGGCAAGCGTCTTCTAGAGAGAGCCATGGGATCTGATATGATCCCATGCCTTCCTCAGCGGGCTATCGGCTGCATCTTCCCGGTATATCCCGATATCCTCCCGCCCATAGAAGGCGCGATCTGATCCGATCGGACAGACCTTGATGCAGACACCGCAGGGCGAGATTGCTTTTTTATCCAGAGCGGCACTGTATTTGGCGCATGCCGTTTTATTGGTCAGCCCCTCCGGGTAGCCGTCCTTCCTGACTGCTTTGACCGGGCACCGCTCCACACATTCCATGCACCGTGTACAGAGATCATCAGTCCGAATGGGATCGGGCTCGATATCAGCAGTCGTGAAGACCGAGCCGAACCGCACCCGGGGCCCGTATTCGGGACTAAGGAGCATATTATTGAGCCCGAATGTCCCAAGTCCTGCAAGGTATGCGGCATGCCTGTGCGAGAAGAAGGCGATCGGGTTCTTCACCAGCGCCCCGATGCCGCCATACCCGTCACGGGGAATAGGAACAGACGGATACCCGGCCTGGTTCAGCCGTACGGCAATACGGTAGGTGAACTGGTCAAGGAGGGCATTGACTGTTCTGTACATCTCCCGGTACTGGATCGAGGGGGACGATTCAAGCGAGGGGAGCGGTATTGGAAGCCCGATAACGATGACCGACCGTGTGCCGGGGAATATCGAGTTCGGGTGATATGCATCCGGGATCCACGGGGAGAAAAGTGGTTCTTCCCAGGTATTTGCATCAGCGATCCCAAGGAGCGGAATTTCATGGTTTTCGCACCATTCACGAAGATCAGCTTTCATAGGTCAGACGGTGATCCCTGCGATTGCAAGGACTATAAGTATGACGGCACCGGGGATACCCCCAAACGCACAGATCAAGACCGTTGCCCATGTGATCGGGATGTCGGGAACACCCAGAAAAGAGAGGAGATGGAACGTGTTTGTGATCAGAAGGAGAATTAATCCTGCTGCTGCATTTGCAAGCAGCGTCATCCCTTTTTTAATGAAATAATAGAGCGTGACGATGAGCGCTGCCACAAAAAGGAGGGGGATGAGTAACTCAAGCATGACCCGGCATCACCCGATAAGGCGCATCCCGTTGATCCGAACCGGCGGCACGATCACCGATCCGACCCGCCGCGGAGTCGGACCCATACCAGTGATCCGGCCGAGCATCTCAAAGATATTTCCGGCGATCATCGCCTTTCTTACCGGATGCTGGCAGATACCATCTTCCATAATAAAGGCATTCTGAACCTCAACCGAGAAGTCGCCGGTGAGCGGATTGGCGGTATGCGCACCAATCACATCATTGATTGAGATGCAGCGGCCCTCTCCCGGCTCCTTCATCGTTTCAGCCGTGAAGATCATGTTATGCAGGCCGATGGAGACGCCGCCTGCAACTCCACCATGTGCGGCATTGCCGGTACTCTCTTTGCCAAACCGGTATGCTGTCTTCAGATCATAGACAAAGGATTTCAGGATGCCGTCTTCGATAATGATATTTTTCCTTGTCGGTACACCTTCGGCATCGAACCGGCAGCTCCCAAGCCCGCCGGGATAGAAGGGATCGTCGATGACAGACAGATGGTCTGCTCCAATAACCTCACCCAGCTTCTCTGCCAGAAATGATCTCCCCATATGAACAGATCTCCCGTTGACTGCTGATTGAAGCAATGTGGCACAGAGCCCCGAGAAGGCAATTGGTGAGAGGAGGATATCATAGGTCCCGGTCTCAATCGGAACCCCGTTTCTGGATGTCGAGGCAAGTTCAGCCGCTCTTCGTCCGATCTCAAAGGGATCGATATCAAGGGAGTACGAGCGATCATATTCAAAACCGGTCGACTGATCCGCAATCGTTTCCAGAGATGCCGATACGGAGGTGTGATCCTCTTCATACCAGATACCTTTTGAGTTTGCAAGAAGAACCGATCCCAGTGAGAGGCCTGCTCCGCCGCCGACAACCTCGGCATCAGGAAATGCTGATGCTCCTTCAAGGAGCCTGTTGCAGAATGAGAGGGCGATCTCAGGATCGGTTTTGACAGCATCATCAAATGAAAGGGAATCCCCCTTCAGAGGAACAGGTTCGGGTAGCCCTCCCCAGGGTACTGGTTCTGCCAGATGTGCGCTTGATAGTGCGGAATCCAGGCAGACACGCCAGTCTGCTATGGTGCTTGTACCTGATGATCCGATCCGGCCGGAATCAATTACGCGGATGATCAGGCCTGATCCAAATGATTCTCCTGCATGAGCAGGAACAGAGCGTTTCATCTCTATTGAGACACTCTCACTGGTGAGGAGGGCAACTTCAACCTCATCGGCAGAGTGAAGGCCTGTCTCGATGATCTCAGTTACGATCTCTTTATACATCGCCACTACCCCCGATGATCGCCTCAGAGAGAAGGATGTGGGGTGATCCATCAGAAACAGGGACACTCTGCCCGCCTTTTCCGCAGTATCCCGGATGCATTTTGAGATCGTTCCCACAGAGGCTGATCGCATACAGTGTTGAGAGGATCTCGCCGGTGAGTGAGACATCCCGAACCATCTCCGTCAGCTCGCCCCCCTCGATCAGGTACCCGAACTCGGCATTGAACTGGAAGACGCCACGGCCGGGATCTACCTGGCCGCCGCGTGAGCCACCAAGGAGAATACCATCCCGGCATTCCTCGATCATCTCATCGTACCGGGCATCGCCGGGCGCGATATAGGTGTTGCTCATCCGCACGATCGGGAGATCGCCCGGCATCGCTCGTGCATGGCCTGCATCGCCATTACCGACTGCCGCAAGTGTTTCGCGGGAATGGAGATACCGCTTCAGGATGCCATCTTCGATGATGGCGGTTCTCTTCCCGGCGACGCCCTCGGCATCAACGGGCTCAAAACCGAATGCATGCAGGGTCGGATCATCGATGATCGTGACGATCGGACTCCCGATCACCTCGCCGATCCGACCTTTCAGGACAGATGCACCCTCTTTCACGAGATCCCCCTCGCTTGCATGTCCGACTGCTTCATGGGCAAAGACACCACCGAGTTCCGGGTCGAGAACTGCCCGCATCCTGCCTCCTTTTGCCGCACGGGCATTGAGGAGGGCCACTGCACGGGTACCTGCCCTGATACCGTCATCGGTTCTGCCCCTCAGGTTGAGGCCATCGATCCTGTGATCACGGACATAGCCCATCTGCATCGCCCCATTCTGCTTTGCAATCGCCATCACGGAGAATCCTGACCGGCACGTCGTATAGGATGCCTCATATCCGGTAGAGTCAAGGAGGCTAACCTCTTCAAAGCGTTCCGTATAGGTGCCGCGGGTGTTTAAGACCCCGGGCACCCTGGCAGCTTCAGTGATCTGCATCAGAAGCTTTCCCTTCTCTTCGAGTGGGATCTCTGTCGGGTCCTCGTTCACCGGAGGGACGGGCAACAGTTTCCGATCAGGTGCATCCGCGAGCACCACATCTTCTGCAGTCAACACCGCGGCTCTCTCAGCCCGGAGAAGGTAATCACGGAGTGCTCCTTTATCATCGGGATCAAACGGTGAAACTGCAACAATACCCCATCCACGAGGGCCGAGTGCCCGGATAATGGCCTTTGAGAAGAAGGTGACACCAGCAGATTCGATCTCGCCATTATCGATATCAATGCCGGTATGCTCTCCGCTGACATGGCGGATATCCCAGTACCTGAGTCTGGAGGCCACGCTCAGACAACTCCTGATTCACTCTGGACCGGTAGATTAGGTGGAATGATAGCATGTTCTGCAAGCTTCTTCAGCTTGGCCATGAATCCTGCACGATTTGTCGGAACCAGTGCCTGCTCAAGGATCTCCTCGATATGGGAGACCGGGATGATCTCAATCATCTCCCGGTAGCGATCTTCAATCAGAACATCGCCTATATTGGATTTCGGGATGAAGACGTGCTTGATCCCGGCTTTTGCAGCTGCTTCAATCTTGTAGGTGACGCCGCCGATCGGGAGGACATCACCTCTCACCGAGAGGGAGCCGGTCATTGCCACATCCTGCCTGACGGGAATACCCTCGATTGCAGAGATGACCGCGGTTGCTACCGAGACTGACGCAGAGTCACCTTCAACACCCTGGTAAGTACCGATGAACTGGACATGAATATCGATATTTCTGATATCCTTGCCGGTGAACTTCTTCAGGATAGCAGAGACGTTCTTGATCGACTCCTGTGCAATCTCCTTTAAAAGACCTGTTGCGATCACGGTGCCGGACGCACCCTGGGCAGGAGTGACTTCTGCGACGATCGGGAGAACCGATCCGGAATCGCTCCCCATGACCGCAAGGCCGTTGACCTTACCGACTGCGGTTCCCGTAACGACAGTCAGGTCATAATCCCTGCTTCGTCGGATATATTCATCTGAGATCTGATCTTCGACAGAGCGGGCAGTCTCTTTTGCGGCAAGAACATGGGGGAGGCTTGTTACCTCGGATCCCTCGCTCCGTGCAATATCTCCGGCAACACGGACAAGGCCACCGAGATCACGAAGCTTCAGGGTGAGATGGCCCTTCCGGTTCGAGCGCCTCCGTGCCTCACGGATCACCTCGGTGATGGCACTCCTGTCAAAGGGAGGGATCTTCCCGTCATTTTTAACCTCCTGGGCGATGAACCGGATGAACTTCTCACGGTTTGCGCGAGTATCTTCGATCGTCTCCTGCATGAAGACCTCGTATCCATATCCGCGGATACGGGAGCGAAGGGCCGGGTGCATCCCCTGCACTGCATCGAGGTTCCCTGCTGCGATCATCACGAACCGGCAGGGCACCGGCTCGGTCCTGACCATCGCACCGCTCGAACGCTCGCTCTGGCCGGTGATCGGGAAGGTCCCCTCCTGGAGCGCGGTCAGCAGGTTCTGCTGGGAGTGCGGGGTGAGGGTGTTGATCTCGTCGATGAAGAGCACGCCCCCGTGCGCCCGGTGAATGGCCCCGCCCTCGACACGGTCGTGAGAAGGCGTCTCGAGGCCGCCGCTCTGGAAGGGGTCGTGCCTGACGTCGCCGAGCAGGGCGCCTGCGTGCGAGCCGGTGGCGTCGACAAAGGGCGCGGGGGTGTTCGGGTCGTGGGAGATCAGGAGTTTCGGGACCATCGTCTCCTCGCGGGGTGTCGAGTACTTCAGCGCCATGAAGATGAACGCGGCGGCGATGATGCCCATGAGCCACTG
>DAJQ01000046.1:371-600 GCA_002496395.1 Methanocorpusculaceae archaeon UBA456 | reverse complement strand
TGATGATCGCGTAACCGATGATCCCGATGATGAGAAGCATGGTGAGAGTGCTCCGCATCTGGATCTTTTTTCTCGCCTCCACCTTGTGGGCATTGACGATCTGTTTGCCGCGGCTCGCCGGAACGGTCCTGATGATGGGGTTGTTGTTATCCTCAGGATTCGGATAGACCAGGATGTCCTGCAGTTCTTCCTTCGGGAGGAGCTCGGCCATAGCCTTCGCCAGCATCGA
>DAJQ01000046.1:0-334 GCA_002496395.1 Methanocorpusculaceae archaeon UBA456 | reverse complement strand
GTGCCGATCATCATCACGTGCCTGCGCTGGACCGCAGCCTTCCGGATCACCTCAACGGCGTGTTCCTGGCCGATGACCTGGTCGATGAGACTCGGGGGTACGTCGATATCTGACGATGCGCTCAGCTCAAGACCTGAAAGGACGTCGAGGTCCTCCAGTTCGTCATTCGTGAGCTCGATATTGGGGATTTCTTCAGGAGTCGTTGAATCCATCGTCGAGTTTACCTCTTTGCTGCACTGGTACTTATATAATTTATTCATCCTCGTTCAAATACTTTCTAGCAAAGGTGTTCTATGAGAATAATCAGCACGGAACGGTCCCAGGTCCTGGCAGC
>DAJQ01000041.1:36413-63314 GCA_002496395.1 Methanocorpusculaceae archaeon UBA456 | reverse complement strand
CACATAAAATAGCGAGGAGGCATTTTTTTCTGGTTTGCTCCCACTTGCTTTAAATCCCGTTTGCTTGTTTTTCCTGTGGCTATCATGGGTTTTATTTTGTGAAATGTCCGGTATAGAAGAGGACGCGGGATGCATGCTCTGCAAGTGAGGTGAAGAGATATGCTTCATCAATTGTTTTCCCGGCAGCAAATGTTCCATGTCCACGGGCAAGAACCAGGTTACTTCTTTTCAGGACTTCTGCACAATTTTCTGCAAGTTCAGGTGTGCCGGGCGCCCCCTCCACTACGACAATTTCAGGACAGAGCATCCTCCCCTCGCTATCAATAGGGATGATCCGATCCATCAGAAGGGAGGCGGCAACTGCATATGAGGGGTGGGCATGGACAATTGCACGATGCCCTGTCTCTCTGTAGATCGCTTCATGAACCCGGTATTCGCTTGATGCACCTTCTGGAACCGGCTCGCCGGAGATCACCCTGACAAGATTGCCAGGATCATCAAGGTATGAACCACTTCTTGTGATCAGGTACCCCTGTTCCGAACGTATACTCATATTACCAAAGTTACCGCCAACGAGTCCTTCATTGAAGAGGCGGCGTCCTATTCGTGTAAATTCCGGATTCTGCATTCCTGACATCTCTTCTTATTACAATATTCTTTTGCATATTCAACAATCTGACCATGGCATGATCTGAGGAGGTGGGTGTTGGAACCGAGGGCTGATAGGAAGATCCGACGCAATCGATCTGCAGGGAGAGATACTCCGGCGCAGGTACAGATCCGGCGGGTATACGAATCGATCACAAATGTCTCCCGAAGAAGTCCATAACAGAGGATACTATCGGCAGTCTCTTCACCAACGCCGTTTACGGTGAGGAGGGAACGTCTCAGAAGATCAGTTGGGATCAGATCGATCTCTTCCATCCCACCATACTGGTCAAGAAAAAATGTTGCAAGACGGCGGAGGCGTGCCGATTTGACCCGGTAAAACCCGGTACCTCGTATACAGGACTCCAGATCAGCCGGATCAGCTGCAGCAATCGCGGCAAGGGTATTCAACCCCGCCGATCTCAGCCGGTTTAATGCCGTTTCAACGTTTTCCCAGCGTGTCTGCTGGGTCAAAATCGCCCCGATTGCCACTTCGTCAAATGGTGCATCCCACCACGAAATGGTGCCATAGGTCTCATTTAAGACCGAAATGAGTGATTCTATATGGTCTCTTTCATCCATCAGATAAGTGGTTTTAAGAGTTCTTCCAGTCTCCGTGCATCAGTTACTCCTTCGAGTTTATGGATGACGGCTCCATCTTTTTCTATGATCAGTGTCGGAACAACCTGGATCTGATACTTTCCTGCAAGATCCATATGGTGATCGACATCAATTGTCTTGATCTCAACAGCATCCCCGAGTTTTACCTTCAGGTCCTCAATGATGGGGGTCTGCATTTTGCATGGCCCGCACCATGTGGCGAAAAAGTCAATAAGAATCGGTCTGGTCATGGAATTACCTTCTTTTACAGTTGTTGAAAAGAGCAATAAAGATTGCCTTTTTCCTCTCTCAGGATACGAAACTTTATTGTGGCGAACCTTTTTTAACCCTCTCTCCTTCTACAAGGAAACGATGGTGCTAAATTGTCTCAATCCAGATATCTACTATGAGTTTTGAGATCAATATCGAGATCATTGGGTTAAAAGAACTCTCATGTGGTCCATTCCCCTGCAATGATGAGCGAAGCTGTGAACTGACTGAATGTGCGCCTTCAGAGAAACTTCTCACCGCTGTTGCGGCGCTTGAAAAGGCTTTATTGCAAGAATATGGGAAGATGACACTCTCTGTTCAGCTCACCCTCATTGATGATGGGGTGCCACAGAGAATACGTTCGATCATCGAAGAATACCAGCCACCTCTTCCTATTGTACTGATAAATGGACGCGTAACTCCGGTCGGTCGGATCTCTCTTCCTTTAATCAGAGCGGAGATTGAAAAAGAGTTGAAGAACTCCTCTACTTGAAATCATCTGGAATTCCGGTTTTCAACTCATTTTAGCAAGGCCCCCCCGTCCTTCAGGGCGGGGTAGTTGACATTACAATGATGATATCCGGGATTTTTTCGAAATTCTCTTATATATTGCTGATACAACCATTATATTCATTTATGTAATAGGTGTCAATAGAATGCGGGTATTTTTTATTGGATTTGGACAGGCCGGGGGAAAGATTGTCGATATGTTCCTCGCGCATGACAAAAAACTTCAGAATAGCAGTTTTCGTGGAATCGCGGTAAATTCTGCACGGACAGATCTTCTTGGCCTGCAGAATATCGATATGAAGGATCGTCTTCTCATTGGTCAGACGGTGGTAAAAGGGCACGGCGTGGGGACAGATAATGTCACTGGTGCAAAGATCACCGCCGATGAGATTGATACGATCATCAATGCGATCGATACCCGGGGAACTCATGATATCGATGCGTTTATCGTTGTTGCCGGGCTTGGTGGCGGAACCGGTTCAGGTGGCACCCCGGTTCTCTGCCGGCACTTAAAACGCATCTACCGTGAACCTGTCTATGCTCTTGCAATGATCCCGGCACCTGAAGAAGGCAAGCTCTATTCATACAATGCTGCACGCAGTCTGGCGACACTGGTGAATGAAGCGGATAACACCTTTGTCTTTGATAATAGTGCATGGAAAGAAGAGGGAGAAAGTGTCAAGAGTGCCTATGACCGTTTGAATGAGGAGCTTGTCAGGAGATTCGGAGTCCTCTTCAGAGCAGGCGAGGTTGGCCAGTTTGGTGTTGGTGAGATGGTTGTTGACTCATCCGAGATTATCAACACCCTCAGGGGTGGCGGAATCTCCACGATTGGATATGCGATCTCTGATGTTATTACAAAAAGCAAGCCGAAAAAAGGTTTCTTCTCAGGCTTTGGGAAGAAAGAGAAAGATGATAGTGCCCTCACCGGAGAGGATAAATCCGCCAAGATCATCGGGCTTGTCAGAAGGGCAATGCTCGGTCGCCTGACACTCCCCTGTGATTATACAACAGCAGAACGGGCACTGGTGCTGGTCGCAGGACCCCCAAATGAGCTGGATAGAAAAGGAGTGGAAAAGTCCAAGTCCTGGGTTGAAGAGAATATTGCCGGAATTGAGGTGAGGGGTGGTGATTATCCTGTTGGATCCAATTATATCGCAGCTATCGTACTTCTCTCCACCATCGGAAAAGCACCCCGGATATCTGAGCTGCTCGAAGAGGCAAAAGAGACAAAACAGGATGTTGTCAAGGCAGCTGACAGGAAATCCACTTTGTTTGAAGATGCGATAGATCCGCTCTTTGAATAAATCTTTTTTTTTGCTTTTTGGTAAATCTGCCGTATTTTCGGTAAAAAAAAAGTATTGAGGTTATTTTATAATTGTACTGCGCCTGAATCTGCCTGCCCGACAGTCCGGGCATATCGTGCAAGGACACCCCGTAATGTTCGATTCTTTGGCCGCCACATGCTCCGTCTACGGTCGATTTCAGTTTCATCGACATTAAGGTCAAGGCGTTTCGCAGGAAGGTCGATTTCGATCTCATCTCCGTCCCTGACCAGAGCAATCGGTCCCCCGACTTCTGCTTCTGGTGCGACATGGCCGATACATGGCCCTCGAGTACCTCCTGAGAATCTCCCATCTGTTATTAGAACCACCCGTTCATACCCAAGTCCCATCAATGCTGATGTTGGTGAGAGCATCTCGGGCATGCCTGGTCCGCCTTTTGGTCCTTCATACCTGATCACAACAACATCCCCCTCCTCGATTTCGCGGGCGAGAATGGCCTTCATTGCCGGTTCTTCTCCATCAAAGACGCGTGCAGGACCTTTATGCTGCCACATCGATTCTGCAACCGCAGCATACTTGACGACCGCACCATCTGGTGCAAGCGTTCCAAAGAGGATCCTGAGGCCCCCGCTTGAGTGGATTGGGTTGTCTAAGGATTTGATAACCGTCTCATCCAGCCTCAGTACTCCCGTTGCGATCTCGTGAACAGATCTGCCGGAAACGGTCATGACATCTTCAAGGTGATCTATTAATCGGTTGAAGATTGCCGGAATACCGCCTGCCCGGTTGAGTGCAACCATTGCATGTGGGCCGGAAGGTTGCATATGGCAGATATGTGGTGTCTCATCGCTTAACTGATTGAATGTTTCAAGATTCAATGGGATATCTGCTTCTCTGGCAATCGCCATCAGGTGGAGGACGGTATTTGTCGAGCCTCCAAGCGCCATATCGACCCGGATTGCATTTCTCAGGCTTTTTTCTGTGATGATCTGCCTGGCGGATGTACCGGATCTAACAAGATCCATGATTCTGCATCCTGTTTCACGTGCCACCCTGAGCTTATCTGATTCAACAGCCGGTATGGCTGCTGATCCCGCAAGGGACATGCCCATTGCTTCAGTCATGCATGCCATTGTATTTGCAGTATACAGGCCCTGACAGCTCCCGCATCCGGGCATCGCCGCGCACTCAAGGGTACAGAGTTCTTCTTCCGGAAATGAACCTGCTGCAACCTTTCCAACTGCCTCGAAGACATCGACGAGCGAGAGATCCCTGCCATTGAGTGATCCCGGCATCATCGGACCGCCGGTGAGGAGAATGGCGGGGATATCCAGACGAGCTGCTGCCATCAGCATGCCCGGGACGATCTTATCACAGGTGCCGACACAGACAAGTCCGTCAAACCGGTGTGCCTCCACCATAAGTTCGATTGAATCTGCAATATTTTCCCTTGAAGGGAGGGAATATCGCATTCCCTTATGTCCCATTGCAATCCCGTCGCAGATTCCGATTACTCCAAACTCGAATGGAACGCCACCTCCGGCTGCGATTCCTTCCCTGACCTTATTGGTCAGGTTTCTGAGATGGATGTGACCGGGGACGATATCATTCCAGGCATTTGCAATTCCAATGAACGGGAGATCCATCTCGCTGTTGCTCAAACCAAGGGATCTGAGAAGAGAACGATTTGGGGCTCGCGGGTACCCTTTTTTTATTTCATCACTGCGCATAGATGATCAAGATATGATCGTCTTCAACACTGATAAATTGTGTCGGAGAAGACCGGGATCTGACTGGAAGGGGAGCGGTCCGAATCGGAATATCCGATCTTGATCTCATGGCGGGGATATAAAATGGTTATTGGTTTGTATTGGAGCGACTCCACGCCCCTTCGCTCCCGTCACGATACAGGGAGACGACCCCCCCGATCACGATGATTGCGGGTGGCTTCACTCCGTTTGCCCTTGCTTTTTCTGTGATATCCGATAATGATCCAATAGTGATACGCTGATCGGGGCGGAAGCCCTGTTCAATAATGGCAACCGGCTTCTCAGCTGCCATTCCATGCTCGATGAGGGATGAGGTGATCATGCCCAGGTTTTTGACACCCATCAGGATTACGATAGTACCTGGTGATCGTGCCAGCCATCCCCAGTCTATTGCAGATTCTTCTTTTGTCGGATCCTCGTGCCCAGTCAGAAAAGTGACCTGGCTCGCATGGCTCCTATGGGTGACCGGGATGCCCAGGCACTCCGGTACCGCTATTGCACTGGTGATCCCGGGAACGACTTCAACAGCGATATTATGTTCTCTCAGAACCTCCATCTCCTCCCCGCCACGGCCAAAGACAAATGGGTCGCCTCCTTTCAGCCTGACTACCCGTTTGCCCTGCTGTGCCCGCTCAATCATCAGGCTCTCGATCTCGTCCTGTTTCAGGGTATGGGATCCTCCAAACTTTCCGCAGTTGATCTTTTCAGCAGATGCAGGTAATGTTGCAAGTATCTCCTCTCCGGGCAGTTGATCGTAGAGGATCACCTCTGCTGAATCGATCACTTCACGTGCCCGAAAGGTCAACAAGTCAAGGCTGCCCGGCCCTGATCCGACAAGATATACGATTCCGCTCATCGTTATTTCAACCCCAGTTTCTCTTTTGCTTCAAGAATTAGATTCACTGAGCGATCACGAAGCTCTGCACCAATCCTGCGTGCATCATCACTATTCTCCACATGCTCTTCCATTCGTTCATACCTCTTTCCATCAAGTGAAAGGATCTCTGCGATCAGGGAACCGTTATGACAGTAGATTCCCTGTGGAGTAAAACACCCGCCCCCGACCTCTTCCATCACTGCACGTTCGATCTCTGTATCCCTGCGCGTAGCCTGATGATCGAGTGGCCGGATTAGATCACTAATTCCCGGATCATCCCGACAGACGACTGCAATCGTCCCCTGGTTGGGGGCAGGGACAAAGTGTTTTGTCGGAAGTCTGATCCCATTTACGTGAAGTGACATCCGGGCAAGACCGGCTTCTGCGAGCATAATAGCGTCATAATCACCGGATTTCAGTTTTCGAATTCGTGTATCGATGTTCCCCCTGAGTTCTTTGATCTCAAACTCCGGATCATGGCGGAGAAGTTGTGCCTTTCGTCTGGTACTGGAGGTTCCGATACAGGAGATCTCATCAAGGGGAATATCAAAAGCCAGATAATCATAAGGGGGATCGCGGGGGAGTATTGCTGCTGTTGTGATGCCATCCGGACGGGCTGCGGGAATATCTTTCATACTATGAACTGCACAGTCTATCTCACCCCTCTGGATCGCATCATCAAGTGCCCTGACAAAGATCCCCTGTCCCCCGACTTCGTGAAGGGGGATGCCGGTCTGTGTATCACCTTCAGTTTTGATGATGACACTCTCAGATTCAATACCATTCTCCAGAAGGAGACCTGAGACGATCTCCGTCTGCTTTCGAGCAAGGGCACTTGCACGGGTGCCTATCCTGATTACGGGAGGCATGAACGGTAGACTCCGGCAATCGTCTCGATATCTTCTTCAGTGTGTGCAAATGAGAGAAAATTTGATTCAAACTGTGCAGGTGGCAGGAAGACGCTATTCTGGAGCGCAGCCTTCCAGAATAGTCCGAATGCATTTGTATCGCTCTCCTTTGCCTCTGCATAATTCGAAGGCGGATTCTCCCTGAAGAAGTATTTAAAGATGGATTGAGTCCTGACAAACGATCCTTCCGCAGATGAGGGAAGACTCTCCTCTATTGCCCGGGTGCGCTCTTCGGCACGATGGTACTCTTCCTGGTGAGCATTCAGATAGTCGATGGTTGTGATTCCGGCAGCAAGCGAGAGCGGATTGCCGCTGAAGGTTCCTGCCTGGTAGACAGGACCTGCGGGTGCGATCATCTCCATGATATCTCTCCTTCCTCCGAAGGCACCGATCGGCAGTCCTCCCCCGATAATCTTCCCCAGTGTGGTGAGATCCGGTGTTATGCCGTATTCCTGTGCAGCACCACCGATGCCAAGCCGGTATCCGGTGATCACTTCATCAAAGATGAGGAGAATATCGTGTTCCTGTGTGATCGCCCGCACATCTTTTAGGTAATTCTTTTCCGGGAGAATCGGGCCGATATTCCCCATCACGGGTTCAAGAATGAATGCGGCAATATCAGGATCGTCAGAGAGGATCTGATCAAGTGCCTCAGGATCATTATAGGGTACCTGCCGTGTAAATTCTGCGACCCCGGCAGGAATTCCGGCAGAATCCGGTATCCCGAGTGTTGTTGCACCTGATCCGGCCTTAATAAGGACACTGTCATGTGCGCCGTGAAATCCTCCTTCAATCTTAAGAATCTTCTTCTTTCCGGTAAAACCGCGTGCCAGCCGGATTGCTGCCATTGTGGCTTCTGATCCGCTTGAGACACATCTGACCATCTCAACACCTGGTTGATCCCGGATGATCCGCTCAGCCATTGCGATCTCCTGTTCTGCCGGTGTTCCAAAAAGCCATCCGCGATCAAGTTGTTTCTGAATGGCAGTTTTTATTGTATCATGTGCGTGGCCAAGGATCAGGGGACCATAGCCAAGGCAGCAGTCGATAAGTTCACTATTATCTGCTGTTCTGATCCGTCCCCCTTTTCCTGACTCGGTATAGAATGGGTATGGCTTGATCGCCCTCACAGGGCTGCTCACTCCTCCTGGGAGGAGTTGTTCTGCTTTTTTGAATAGTGCTTCACTTCTCATGCAACCACCTTGCAGCATCTTCTGCAAAATATGTTATGATTAAATCTGCCCCTGCCCTCTTGATGCAGGTCAGGGACTCAAGTACAACCTTCTTTTCATCAATCCACCCATTCATAGCGGCTGCCTTGATCATTGCATACTCACCGCTCACCTGATATGCAGCAACCGGGAGGCCAAGAGATCGTATCTCTTTGAGGATGTCAAGATACAATCCGGCGGGTTTGACCATCAGTATATCTGCCCCCTCTTCAGAATCGATTCTGGATTCCCTGAATGCTTCCCGTGCATTCGCCGGATCCATCTGGTAGGTGGTCCGGTCCCCGCAGGAATAACATGAGTCCGCGGCTTCACGAAATGGCCCATAGAGGGAACTTGAGAATTTTGTTGAATAGGAGAGGATGGGGGTTTCTGAGAACCCTTGTGCATCAAGGGCCTCTCTGATTGCTTTCACCTGACCGTCAAGCATACAGGAGGGGGCAACACAATCTGCTCCCGCTTCTGCATGGCTGATCGCAATGTCAGCCATCAATGCAAGTGACTGGTCATTATCGAGATCCATGCCGTCATCCGTAAGAATGCCACAGTGGCCATGATCGGTATACTCGCACGCGCAGACATCGGTGATGATCATCATCTCAGGTACCTCCATACGAATAGACTGTACCGCATTCTGAATCACTCCACCCTTTGTATGGGCTGATGAACCGGTGGAATCTTTTGTCTTTGGAATTCCAAAGAGAATCACCCCTCTGATTCCGGCATCATAGAGCCGCCGGACAACACCTGCTATGCCATCCGGAGGAATGCGGAACTGGCCGGGCATTGAGCTGATTGGAGACGGCTCACGGAGTGTTTCATCAATAAAAAGCGGTGCAATGAGATCGGTTGCCAACACCTGTGTCTCCCGCACCAGCGGCTGGATTTTGCGCTTTCTCAGTCTTCTTAATCGTGTTTCCGGAAACATATCTTCTCACCTTTTGTTATTGCATCAACGATCATCCCTGCAGTGTCCAGATCGCATTGTTCTGCACTTACCCTGATTGCCATTGTAGCATCGGCCAGTATCTTGCCGGTCAGCACACGGGTGAGATCATCAACGATCTGAATTGTTTTTTGATCTGATGTTCCAAGCCGGTTAATTGCTTTGTCCCGCTCCCTGATCCGGATCGCTTCAGCCCAGGTATGGAGGGAGGCGATGATGTCGTTTGCAGCTGCACGGTTGATCCTCTGAATGAAGGTTCCGATTTCTGCTTCTATGAGTGAACGGATTGTCTCTGCCTCGCTCTGTCGTGCAGCAAGATTCTCATCAGAGATAGATCTCAGGTCATCGATAGTATAGAGATACACTCCGGGTATCTCCCGGATGGAATCCTCGGTATCACGGGGTTGGGCGATATCAATGACGACCAGAGGCCTTGGCCCGGTATCAAGGGGCCAGGTTCTCCCCTGCATTGCTTTTTCAAGTTCGTCATGACGTATCACCGGATGGGGTGCTGCTGTACAGGAGATGACCACATCCGAGAGCAGGATGAATGGAAAGAGATCCTTGAAGGTGACTGCCTTCCCACCGATCTCTTCAGCAAGTTCAACCGCCCGCTCATATGTCCGGTTTGTTACATAAATTGCTGTTAAGTCCTTCTCCTGGAGGGCTTTTGTAACAAGCCTGCCCATCTCCCCGGTACCGACAACAAGGATATGCCGGTTCGTTAATGTGCCCAGAAGATCTTCTGCAAGCCGGACTGCAGCTGATCCGATAGAGACCGATCCCCGGTTGATCATTGTCTTCTGTCTGACAGTAACACCGAAATGGATTGCAGTATTGATGCAGATATCAATGATCTGGCTGTTACCTCCATATTCGGTTGAGGTGAGGAGAGCCTTTCTCATCTGACCAAGGATCTGATCTTCACCGACTATCATGGAATTGATGCCTGCAGCAAGTCCGAGGAGGTGTCGGACGGCCCCAAGGCCGTGATGAATGGTAAACCGGTTTCTCCCGGTACTCTGCATAAACCGGGCGAGATCGTCAGGATCTCCCTGCACAAGTACTTCAACACGGTTACAGGTCTGGAGGAGGACTACGCCTTTGTACCGGGAGCGTGCCTGGCGGATGAACTCCTCTTCATCCTGAAATCTGAATGCTTCAAGTTCCTTCTGGGTTGCTGTATGGTGATCAAGTCCGGCGATAGCGATCGGGGCCAGGAGCCCTTCATTCATGGCAATACCTCGATATCGCTATCTCAATTGTTTTCTCTCTGTCATCAAGGAGTCCTTTCCGTATCTCCGGATCGTGTATGGCTGCTGTCAGTCTCTCTGCCCGCTGCTCCTGTGTGAGATCCATCTTCATCAGGGCATCGCGGAGTATATGCTGAAGATCGATCATTGCATCAATCTCTGGTGTTATCTCTTCGAAACGTTCCCTCAGATGCCTGCTGACTGCCGGGCTTTCGCCACCGGTTGAGAATCCGGCTAGCAGGTGACGGCCACGGACGATTGAGGGAATGATTACATCCCCCATCTCTCCATCTGCATTATTGAAGAGAACTCCTGCCCGGGCAGCCAGCATTCCGATGCGGTTGTTCTGTTCTCTATCAGAGAGTGCGGCAATCACAAGAAATGCACCCTCGATATAGGTCTGAAGCTCCTTGTCACTCAAAGCCCCTGTATCAGCCGAAATCCGCCTCACCGGAAGTTGAGAAAGAGCATCTGAGAAGCTCCTGCTGATAATGGTGAGATCTGCTTCATCCTGAAAATAACGTGCTTTTCTGGCAGATACAGAACCTCCGCCAAAGATGACAACTTTCTTCCTGCCAAAGTCGATGATCAGGGGGATCATTTCTTCAAGGTTAGTGGTGCTTTCCTATTAAGATGACGATTTTTCAGAGACGATGCTATTTGTTATAATCAATCGTCTGATCTCTCTCATTACAGGGTCATCGGATCGACCCTGTCATGCGATAGCTCTGTGAAACACCACCAATCGATGAAAGATCGATATGAATAAATACGGATAATTCCTATAAAGTAAGGTCGCAGGGCAGCAATGTCCGGAGTGCGCCGATAGTGTAGTGGTTATCACTAGGCGTTGCCAACGCCTAAACCCGGGTTCGAGTCCCGGTCGGCGCATCTTTTTTGAATCGTTTCTTTCCGGACTGTCAGGTACAATCTTTTCAAAGGACTTGTTCAAAAAGGATGAAAAGGACTATTCCCCTCATCTGCTCGAAAATAATGGTAATCTATCGATATTATCAAAAAAGGAGGTGAGATGGAGGATTATTTTCTGCCTCCCTTCTTGTCTTTTGACTTGTTCTCAACAGCTGCTTCCTTACCCTTCTTAGCCTGTGGTTCAAATGCCATGAGGATATTTCACCTCCCCCCAATATCATCTGGGACAATCACTTCGTTTGCATGCCATAATATGAAGCTATCGTACACTTCGGCTTTCTTTTAGAGAATACTCATTAAATGTCATGTAAATTCGATATTCATTCTCCTTAAATCGCTTAATTAGAATACGCGCGATATATGTTCTTTCAATATCGCCAATGAAGTAAGAATGTTGCTTGATTTCAAATCTCAATTTGTTATTGCGGCAGGATCTCATGAATACTGATGCCCCTGTAGTGGGGGATGCATGTCTGTCCTGTGTTCTTGTACTCTCCTCTCATACTCCTGAAAATACAGGTAAATCAAACACTTTTCGGAATATCATCAACAGCCTCACAATTTTGGGGTATAGCTCATCTGAACCAAAATATAGAAAGAGTAATTGCAGTAGATATTGAGCGGAAAGCCCATTTATGGACACTTTAATCCCCTCCCAACGACCTGCTGCATGGAGTAATGACAATGATATTGATAGAAGAAAAGGAAATAACAGCCCCGGATGTGAGCCTGGGATGGGAGTGAACGCATCAATCAGGAGCCTTGACGCTCTGGATGATCGTGAGCGAAGAGCGGCTGTCCGTTTATTTCTCAGGCGGGGGTATGCCTCTGAGTATGGCATCTTATCTGAAGATCGTCCCGGCTCCGCCCCCTCCACATCCTCCTTCGAGTAGCTGCGGATCATTGCAGAAAAAAGCAGGTTCTTGTATCCGGAAGGAGTAGATCTATCTCCAATGAAGGTCCTCCTTGGCGTCGGAAATACGCTTCTCTCAGATGATGGTGTCGGCTGTTTCATAGCTGATACATTCTCTTCAGCCAACCTCTCTTCTGACGGCTGGAAAGCGTTTCATGGCGAAACCGCCCCCGAGAACTTCACCGCCCCGATCCGGCGTTTAGATCCAAAACTGCTTGTTATCGTGGATGCCGCGGAGATGAGCCTTCCCGTAGGCAGTATCAGGATCCTCCCCCCCGATCAGATCGATGATACAAGCATTGGCACCCACATGCTGCCGCTCTCACACCTCATTCACTACCTGTCTTCTGATATCCAGACGATACTCTTCATCGGGATCCAGCCGGCCACCATTGAGCCTGGTGTTGGGCTCTCGCCGTCTGTACGGGATGCGGCGGCTACCCTCATTGAAGTGCTGAAAAAAGGAGAATATGCCTCTCTGGAGAGGCTTTGATCATTCCACAATCTGGTTTTCTGCATACCTGTTCTCTGTAGCCAGGAGGAAATCCGGGCTCATGGTAAGGACACCTTTTGGGCAGATATCATTACATTGTGAACAGAAGATGCATTGGGTTACATAGATCCTGATCCGTTTCGTCTCGGGGATGAATTCAATTGCATGTGCCGGACAGACCCGGATACAGAGATTGCATCCGATACAGCCGTCACGGTCATAGACGATCTTACCGCGGAAGTGCGGGGGTGTTGGAACTGGCGGGTTGATGGTTGCCTCGCCTGCACCCACCTTCTTCAAAAACTCCGTCACTGATGGCGGGAGGAATCGTGAGGGGAAGGGATTTGTCGCAGGTGTCTTAAAGACCTGTGCAATAATCTCCCGGATCATCGGAAGTGCCATTTAGAAGACCCCCCTGAGCACTGAATCAAGGATCACAAGCGAGAGGCCAAAGAGCCCGGCAATCCCCAGGTACACCCAGAAGAGGGTGACGACATGAGTGATCCGAAATCTCGCAAGCCCTGTCCGGATAACCGTGACTGAGATGATCATCAGGAGTATTACCTTTGCGAAGAAGAAGGCGGCATCAACTGCGAGGGCAGCATAGCCCGTGAGGCCGAGGAGAGGTGAGAGATTCCAGGGGAAGAAGATTGCAACTGCAAGCCCGCCCATGACGAGCGTCTTTACACCCTGTGCAATCGTGAAGAGTCCGAGGTTTTTGCCTGAATACTCGACAAGCACTCCTCCGGCAAGTTCAGTCTCTGCTTCAGGTGTGTCGAAAGGGATCTTCGAGAGCTCGGCCGGAGATACCCAGGCAAAGGTCAAGAGCAGGACAATGAGTCCAACCATCCCAAGAGGACCGACAAGTGTCCAGATTGGATACGCAACAATACTTGAGAGTGCGAAGGGATCCGCAACTCCTGAAGAATAGAGAAGCCAGGCGACTGCAATAACGATGGAGGCAAGCGGTAGCTCGTATGCAATCATGCTCACCATCTCACGCTGTGCACCAACAGTTGCATAGGGTGATCCCGAGGCAAATCCTCCTGCAACCATTGCAAGTGCCGGAACCGCGAGGAGGTACATAACCAGGATCAGATCGCCATATCCCCCGAGGATCGGCATCATCGAGCCGATCGGGAGGTACAGGAGCACCACAATCGATGAGGCGAGTGCCACGATGGGTGCTGCATTGAAGAGCGATGGAACTGCATTCTCGGGGATGATATTCTCCTTTAAGAGGAGTTTCTTCAAGTCGATAAATGGCTGGCGGAGCGGCGGACCGATCNNATCCGTGCCTGCATCCGTGCGGAGATCCTCCGGTCAATTCCAAGGAGGATGAGTCCAAGAGCGATCCCGATGATCGAGAGACCAATTGCAGCGGCGATGGTAACCAGAATGGTATCAATGCTCAGCATCCCTGTATCCTCCGTGTCTTCTCAACCGAGAGCCGATGGAGATCTTCCTTAGTCATCAGATCCCGCTTCGTTCCACTGACAACTGCGACCCTGTCTGTGCAGGAGAGGCAGGGATCGATCGAGGCGACGATGATCGGTACATCGGCAAGCTGTTCGCCTTCGAGCATAGGAATCCATGAATGGAGGTTGCTGTAGCTGGATGCCTTCACCTTCCACATCGCTGGTTCCTCATGCCCGTCCATTGCAAGATAGTGGAGGCATTCGCCCCGTGGCGCTTCGTGCCGCCCGACTGCCTCACCATGAGCTTTCTTGCAGGCGGATAGCAACTTCGGAAGCTTCGGCTCCCAGAGGATCGGTCCTTCCGGCATCTCTTTGAGGCAGGTTTCGATGATATCAATGGACTGGGCCACCTCCAGCAGACGCACAACAATCCGATCATAGACATCGCCGTTGATCTCACCACCATATGCAGATGGCAGGATCGCTGAGATGTCAAGATCCCCGTATGCAGAATATGGATAATCCACCCGGACATCCTTTGGAACGCCTGATGCACGTGCGGTCGGACCGACGGTGCAGAGATTACGTGCCTCTTCAAATGAGAGTAGTCCGCAGTCTTTGCACCTGATCGCAATGGTTGTATCCTTGAGGAAGAGATCCAGCATCTTTCCGATGAGGCTACGGTACCCGTCAAGGCATTTCTGAATTGTCGGATGTTGTTCAGGGGTAATATCCCGCCTCACACCACCGACCTGAATCAGGCCATAGTTCACACGGTTGCCGGTGATGTACTCGATCACATCCATCGCTTCTTCCCGGACCCGCCATGTGAGATAGAAGAGGGTGTCAAACCCGAGTTCATGGGCAGCCACTCCCGCCCAGAGGAGATGGGACTGGATCCGCTCAAACTCAGCGATGATCACCCGGATATACTCTGCATGTGCGGGCACCTCGATATCAACGATCTGTTCAACTGCACGTGCAAATGCAAATGAATGCGTCACCCCACAGATCCCGCAGATCCGATCGGTCATGTGGATGATCTGGATTGGGTTTCGCCGCATCCCCATCCACTCAATACCACGGTGTGCCTGCCCTGGAGCAAAGTCCGCCTTCTTGACGACCTCTCCCTCCATATCAAAGAGGAACTGGACAGGCTCCTTGAGTGCCGGGTGTATCGGGCCGATCGGGACGACATAAGGCGCTTTCTTAGAAGGGGCTTCGTCACTCATCGCTCTTCACCTCCACATCAGACTTCTTCTCTTCAGGTGGTGTCTTCTCTTCTTTCTTCATCTTCCCGNNTCTGGCTCTTCTTCTTTCTCGGTAACCGGCGGAACAGGACGATTCGTCGGACGGCCCACCTGCCAGAGATGTTTGATCATCGAATCAGGAACTCCGGTCTCGTCCTTTCTGAGAGGGTACACTCCCTCGGGGAAGTCTTCGGGCAGGAAGAGCCGCCGTCCATCCGGGATATCCGAGATAGTAACGCCGAACATCTCCTGCTTCTCCCGCTCGGTGAAGAGGGCTCCGGGTATGAGGTCGCTGATGGTCGGGATTACAAGATCATCTTTTTTGAGAGGAATCGTGAAGATCACCATATACTCGCCATGCCGCTCCCCGAAGTAGATCGAGAAGATGTACTGCATGCGAAGCTCTTCTCCCACATCCCAGCCAGAAATCACCGAGAGGTGTGGATAGGTGATCTCCTTTAACATGGAGATTGCCGGTTTCAATGTATCACGGGTGATGGTCATCCAGATATTGATATTCTGGTTCTTCTTTGCACCTTCAGCCCGGATCTGTATTCGTGGATCTGAGATCGAGTCCCCAAATGCTGTGGTGAACCGGTCGATCAGCTCCTGTGGTGTCAGTATCATCTCGTTCATTCTTCACCTCCTTCTAGTCGTTCAAGTTTTGTCAGTGCTGTGACGACACCATAGATGATCGCCTCCGGCCGCGGAGCACATCCCGGGACATAGACATCCACCGGAATGATCTCATCGACGGGGCCATCCAGATTATATGAATCATAGAAGACTCCCCCGGACTGCCCGCATGTCCCGATACAGATGACAACCTTTGGGGAAGGCATCTGTTCGTATACACGCCGGAGCCTCGGTGCCATCTTCTTTGTCACCGGTCCCGTAACGAGCAGGACATCCGCATGCTTTGGTGATCCGACCAGCCTCACACCGAAACGTTCGGGATCATAGCGCGGTGTGATCGTTGCGACGATCTCAATATCACATCCATTGCAGGATCCTGCATTGAAATGGAATACCCAGAGCGATCGTTTAAAAGATGGAGAGAGTGTCATAGGAAGATCACCACCAGGGCAAAGACGGCAATAATAACGCCGAAGTACCAGAGCATATAGTCATTCAGATCTCCTGTATGGAGGGGTATCAGGCGGGAGTAGTATCCCTTCAGCCCTTCTGTGAATCCCCAGTAGAGGTTTCCTCCACGGATATGTACTGCGTTCTTCTCTGGTTCTGCATTTCCTGAGAGATAGGGTTTGACCTGTTCTGTCTCTTTCTGATAGGTTGAATTCCCGCTCTTCCAGATCAGGTACGCCACGATGCTTGTGACGAAAAACGCCAGAATCCAGGCAATCGGATTCCAGAAACCTGTTCCGGTGAAAAGGGTTGCTGTAAGATCCATTTCAGATCCCTCCCATGACTGAAGCGATATATCCGGTTCTGTCAATAAGTGCGACTGCTGCGGGCTCAATGAGCGTATTCACAACGATATCCGGGAAGAGTCCAAAGAGGATGATCAGAACTGCAAGAAGTCCCATTCCGATGAGCATCGGCATCGGCACTTCTTTCACTGTTTCATATTGGGGAAGTTTTGGCCCCATAAACATCGAATGGAAGACCTTGACAAAAGATGCAAGCGTCATGATCGAGACCACCATTGCGATCACCGCAATGAAGGGGTTGAATATAAAGACTGATTCATAGATCATCAGTTTGGAGGCAAACCCGTTAAAAGGCGGGATGCCTGCAATGGCAAGTGCTGCAATGATGAAGAATCCCATCGTCCATTTCATCGAATGGCCGAGTCCTCCCAGTTCATTTAGGTTTGCAGTTCCACACCGGTAGATGACTGCGCCTGCGATCAGGAAGAGAAGACCCTTGTATAATGCATAGTTGATGATATGGAAGATTCCTCCCTCCATGGCAACGAGCCCAAACTGTGACATCATCTGCGCATCTCCGAGCACCGCGAGACCGACGCCAAGACCAACCAGCATGTAGCCGATCTGAGAAACGGAGTGGTATGCCATCAGCCGTTTCACATCCTTCTGTGGGAGCGCCATCGAGACGCCGATGAACATCGACAGAATACCGAGGATGATGATCACCCATCCGACGGTCACCACGTTCATCGTCAGGCCAAAGAGGCTGAAAGCGATCCGGAAGATCGCATAGAGGCTTGCCATACTGGAGACGATCAGGAGTGCGGTAATTGATGATGGCGCACTCGAGTACGTATCGGGCGTCCAGAAGTGCATCGGGACAGATCCGGACTTCATCGCAAGCGAGACGATCATCAGGACGACTGCAACAAGCGAGAGTCCGGTGAGATCGATCACCGAGGCAATATAGGCGATATTGAGCGAATTGTACTGGGCATAGAGCATCCCGACTGCAATGAGGAAGAAAAGACCCGCAACCGTCGAGATGAATGCATATTTCAGACCTCCCTCGACTGCAACACCGCCTTTGATCCGGTATGCGGCAAGCGCCGCACCAGCGAGCGAGTTGATCTCGAGGAAGACGAAGAAGTTGAAGAGATCCCCTGTCGAGACCATCCCGAAGATTCCGGCCATCAGCAGGAAGAGGAGGGCGTAATATCCATCCTGTCCGGTTTGTTCAGACTCACTCGAGATCGAGTACAGGGTCGCGGCAAACATCATGATCGCTGCTGTCAGGATCATAAACGCCGACATCGCATCGATCACAAAGAGGATCCGAATCGGGACTCCTCCCGAATCAAATGGTATTACCTGTGCAGGATCGAAGGCGCCGAAGGCGTAGACGATCGTTCCCTGCGTCAGCACTTCCCAGACGAGAAGCAGGGCTGCTGCCACCGTTGCGAGCATCGCAATGACTGCCCACGAATTGCGTATTCTCTTTCCGATCAACCCGATGAGTGGCATTGCAAATGCCGCGAGCAGGGGTATTGCCAGTAATAATGCTGCATACTGGCTCATTCCCGAAGCCTCCTGATGTTGTTCGTCTCAACGGATCCATATTTCCGATAGATCATGATCGCAAAGGCGAGGAGGAGTGCTGTTGTCGCAAAGCCGATGACAATGTTTGTCAGGGTCATCGCCTGCACGGTCGGGAGCACCATCTCCCCTCCCGGAGCATTGGTAAATATGGGGGCAATCCCTCCCTCGCGGTACCCGAGAGTCACGAGGAAAAGGTTTGCCGCACCTTCGATGATCGCAAGCCCCATGATCATCTTGATCAAATTTTTCTTCAGGAGAATTGTGGCAATCCCGATACCTGCGATCAGGACCACAGCAAGGTATGGTATCTGTTCGATCATCAGATCTTCTCCTTTATCCCTGAGAGGAGTGCAAGCAGGATCACGCTGATCGCTCCAACGACTTCAAGGCCAACTGCAATATTCATCATCGGGATCAGCCCGCCGGTATTCAGGTTGGCAACAGCGGATCCGTATGCAACAACATCACCGAAGATAAACCCACCTGGTGATAACCAGTTGAAGAAGAATCCCGCACCAATCACCATCGCAGAGAGGGCAGCAATGATGAAGAGGAGAAGTCCTGTCGACTCAAAGCTCTTCATCACCACCTGCCTGACAATCTTTGTGCTCTCAGTATAGCGGTATGCCAGCAGGAGGAGGAGCACTCCCGATGCAAGAATGGCACCGCCCTGGAACCCTCCTCCAGGTGTCAGATGTCCATGGATAATAATATACAATCCATATATGAGGATGAACGGAAAGAGAATGTCCGCTGTTGTTTTGACGATAGAACTCATCTGCATTAATCTTCCCTCCGTTTTCGCAGAACAAGGGTGGCACCGAGAGCTGCTGTAAAAAGCACTGCCGCTTCTCCGAGAGTATCAAAGCCCCTGTAGTCAAAGAGAACAGCGGTGACAACATTATTTGCACCACTCTCTATCTGGCTGTTCTCGATGAAGTACCGGTCCATCGGATGTTCGCCGGGTTCTCCAAAGGTGAGCCCGCTCACAATCACGCCGAGCATCCCGATCATCAGGATAGTGAGGATAATTGAGATTTTTCGTCTCATACTTCATCTCCCTCCTGTCTTGCGGTCCCGCGGATTGCTATTATGAAGGCTGCGGTCGTGAGCCCGGCTCCAATTGCAGCTTCTGCAATAGCAACATCTGGTGCCTGAAGGAGATAGAATTCAATTGCCAGAAGGAAACTGAAGAGTCCAAATGCTACCGCTGCTGATACGAGATCTTTGAAGAAAAAGACCAGTATTGCTGCCACAATCATGCCGATGAGGATGAACGCATGAAGGATCATTTCAATCATTGGACTTCACCTCCGCGAGGCGATCGACAACTGAGGGGTCCGGCAGCTGTCCACTTCTATGTGCAGCCCGTGCGATGGCATGAGAACCGGTTGCATTTGTGAATGCAAGGGCAATAAGGGCGATTGCAGTGTGGATTGCAATGGTCAGGTACTGGTTGTCGCCTGTTCCAGCCAACATCCCTCCTGCATAGAGGATAACCCCGAGTGCGAGGAATATCGTTCCGAATGTCGTCATCTTCGTCTCGGCATGGAGACGGGTATAGACATCCGGGAACCTGAGGATACCGATAACTCCGAGTGTATTGAAGAGTATGCCGATTCCAAGGCATATCATTGCTGCTGTCTCGATCATAATTCTCCTCCGATGTATTTCGAAATGGCGATGGTGCCGAGGAATGAGAGAAGAGCATAGACGATCGCCACATCGACAAATATTGTCTGCTTAAGGTAGACTGCAAGCAGGATCATTGCACCCACAATGAGAGTGTTGATTGTATCAAGGGCAACGACCCGATCCGGTGCAGTTGGCCCTATTGCGAGCCTCAGTGCGGCAAAGAGTATCAAAAGCCCGAGTGCGGCGATTGCGATAAAGAAGATATCATTCATTCCGCAATCCTCCTGATCCAGCCAGGTATATTGAAGAATGAGAAGAGTTCACGCGCTTCAACCACGTTCTTCTCACGGAGTTCATCCGGGACATTGATCAGATGCACATACAACTCTCTGGTTGTATCATCAACATCCACAGAGAGGGTTCCAGGCGTAAGTGTGATCGAGTTTGCAAGAAGCAGCATGCCGAGATCTGTCTTCATCCCGGTATTCACCCTGACAATCCCTGGTTTCACGTTTCCGGTTATCACCCTGATGGCGACATCGATATTTGCCCGTGCCATCTCAATGAAGAGAGGAATAATTGCATAGACGGGCAGAAGAATGAGGCGTATGGGGTTTGCCATTCGGAGGCTTCCCGTTCTGCAGAAGATCCGGTATGAGGCGATACCTACAATGATTGCCAGGATTAAGCCAATGATGAGTTCACTTTCAGACCAGAGGATGATCGTTCCTGATCCGGCTGTCAAAAAGAGATATGCCACAAAAGTGGCTATTGTGGTTGCCAGGAAGCGGATCACTGGTGGAAAACCCCCCTTGTGCAACGGCAATGCGTCGTCTTATCCCGCAAAGAATGATACAAACGCGGTAGATGTAACTCCAGCCCTTTGTTTGTCATGATCAATAATGATCGTTTCCTAAAATATGGTTTTCCATACGTGCAGAAGAGAAATATCAGATGAGTTCTTTTGCCTCTCTAAAAACTGCCCACTGGGATGCATAATTCCTGAAGGGTTCATGTTCTATAAAAACGGCTTCTTATGGTCTCAAGGGATCGAATATCTCCGGTCAACATGAACTGATGCTTCGCTATTTAACCCATGCTCAATAATAGAATAAGGATGAAGTCACCGTATCTTGGTGCCGTTCCCCTTCACTGGTGTGACGAATGCCATGTACCCGTTCTTGGAAAACGGTGCAGCTGCGGGGGGAAAACGCGCTTTGTCGGAGTTACACCCCCGGGAGATCTCCGTCCGGCATTTCCCTCTGATATCCGATTGATCAATCATCTGTTTGAAGAGTCATTTGGCTCCCTACTCATTCCCAATGATCACCTCGTCTTACTGAACAAGGTTCCGGATGATGACAGGATGGAGGAGATCATCGTCGGCGGGGCAATCGTCGGTGCAATCAGGTATCTTCCGGGAGAAAGTCGATGGGAGGTGCTCCCGCGCCCGGAGGCTACCCTCCTGATGACTCCAAAGATGCGATATGTGATCGTAGATGATGGTGCCGCTGCATTCATCAAAGATGGTTCAAGTGTTCTTGCACCCGGAGTTGTTCTGGTCGAATCGCATGTAGAGAAGGGGGATGAAGTCTTTGTCCTGACCGAAGATGGCACCTGTATTGGTGTCGGGCGGGCGAAGATGAGTGCAGAAGAGGCACGGGGGATCACCCGCGGCCAGATCGTCCGTCTCAGAAAGAATGCTCCACAGGTATGCAGGCCCGGGTCTGCAACCTGGGATGATGCAGTGGATGCAAACAGGGAATACCTCTTAAAAATGGAGGGGGATTCGATCGCTTTTATTCGGGATGTTCGGGAACAGGAAGATCTTCCGGTCACCGTATCATACTCTGGTGGAAAGGATAGTCTTGTTACCCTTCTCCTTGCACTGAAGGCAATCGGACCTGTTCCCCTGCTTTTTGCAGATACGGGTCTTGAGTTCCCGGAGACTCTTGAAAATATCTCAGAAGTCTCAGATCGCTATTGTGTCCCTATCTTCAGGGGAGATGGTGAAGCAGGTTTCTGGGAAGTTTTTTCAAGACATGGCCCCCCGGCAGTCAACTTCAGGTGGTGTTGTAAGGCATGCAAGCTGACGCCTGTCACGAGATTGATTGAAGAGGAATTTGGAGAATGCCTCTCACTTATCGGGCAGAGGAAATACGAGTCTGCCAGACGGATGAAGAGCCGGCGTGTCTGGAGAAATCCAAATGTCCCCAACCAACTCTCGGCAGCCCCAATCCAGCACTGGAATGCACTGCATGTCTGGCTCTATCTCTTCCAGGAGAAGGCACCCTACAATACGCTCTATGAAGCAGGCCTCGATCGAATCGGATGTTATATGTGCCCATCAAGTGATATTGCCCATCTCAGGATGATAGAAGCACGCTATCCAAAACTCTGGGAACGCTGGCAGACGGCTGTCTCAGACTATGGTGGTGCAACGGGCCGCCCGGAAAACTGGTTTGAGAGCGGTGCGTGGAGGATAAAGAAGGGAGAATCTGATGATGAAGATAGCCATTATTGATTATGGTCTTGGGAACCTCCGGTCGGTCTATCGTGGCATTGAGAAGGCAGGGGCACGACCGATCATCACTCATGATCCGGGTGAGATTCGTTCTGCGGATGGCATTATCCTGCCGGGTGTTGGTGCATTCTCTGAGGGTATGTGCCGGCTCTCACCTCTCAGGCAATGCCTCCTCTCTGATGCCAAAGATGTACCGCTCCTTGGGATCTGCCTTGGAATGCAGATGCTGATGGATGAGAGTGAAGAGCATGGGAACCACCGGGGTCTCTCGCTGATCCCGGGGCATGTCCGCAAATTTGAGCCGCAACCAGGAATGAAGGTCCCACATATGGGGTGGAATACGCTTCACCATGCAATGCCGGATGATCCGCTCCTCTCTGGAATAGATGAGGGGAGTTATGTCTATTTTGTCCATTCATACTATGTTGACTGCCCGGCAGAGTACCAGCTCTGTGAAACCACCTATGGCGTCTCGTATTCCTCGGCGGTAAAGAAGGATCGCATATATGGTGTACAGTTTCATCCGGAAAAGAGCGGGGAGACAGGCCTTCTGCTTTTAAAAAACTTTATTGGAATCTGTTAATACCGCTCATCGCGGAACCAGTGCATCGCTTCGTATGCGATTAAGGCCAATAGGACAAGGCAGCCGCCTAAAAAGAATGCCATGACAAATTCATGCACCATGGGGGGCAGGGGTTCGCCTGCTCCCGCCAATGCCCGCGTTGCCATCGGCATCGCATCCGGAATCTGCAGAGTCTCTGATGGTGAAGCAGCATAGACCATCATATCTTCTGAAGAAACTATTTTATCCTGAAGGAAAGGGAGATACAGGGTGAGAAGAGCGGTTCCCGCAATAAATACTCCGAGTGTAGCGGCATATTTCTTCATCATGCCGATTGCACTCTGTCGTTTGGGTGCGACGATTAAGATCTGGTTCTTCAGGCTGTAGATCTTGACCTCACGTCCTTTTGCACTCCAGCGGGTATCTGCTACCTCAATAACCCCTGCATCAAGCAGGTTGCCGAGATGATATTTTGCGGTGGTGAGAGGAATATGAAGCTCTTCTGCTAATGCCGTCGTGCTTTTTGGGGTATCTGAGAGGCTTCGGAGGAGATCGCCTGCGGTCGAACTTGACATCGCCTTTGCGATCTTCTGTGACTGTTCTTCCCCCGGCTCAAGGAAGACGATCTCATCAGCCATTGATCATCGTCAGTATTCTTTCACGGGCTTTCTCGAGTGCACCGGGGATGGCATCTGCATCCTTTCCGGCACCCTGGGCAAGTCCGGGTTTTCCTCCGCCCTTCCCACCAAGAACAGTACAGATCTCCCTGACAATGACACCAGCATCAACTGAATCATTTCCGGATCCGCAAACGACGCGGATTCCATCGCTTGTGGATATGAAAACGGCCACTCCCTTTTGATTGGCGATGCCTGATGCCATATTGACCAGTTCTTTCTGAGTTCGATCAATCTGACGGATGATGACACTCACTCCGCCAATATCCTCGCCGGTCATGTTCTGTAATGTTAGATCAGCAAGTCTCTGTTCCAGATCCTCGATACTCTTCCCCCGTTCCTTCCATTCTAAGAAGAACCGCTCTACTGATTGGGGGAGATGCTCCACCTGAACCGAGAGTGTGGCTGCTGCCTCGTTGACAATATCCTGCAGGTGCTGCATGGCATAAATCGCAGCGAATCCTGCTGAGAACTCAATTCGCTCGACGCCGTCCTGAATATGTTCGATCCTGAGTATCTTGATGATCCCGACTTCGCCACTGTTTCTGCAATGAGTTCCACCACATGCCTGGACTTCTGTTCCCATCTGGACAACACGGATATTCTTTCCTTTGGGGACACCCCCTTGATAGAGTGCGAATCCGAATTTCTCTTCGGCACGGTTTCTGTCTTCAATTTTTATAAAGACCGGCAGGTTCTCCATGATAATCTGGTTTGCTGCGATCTCAATCCGTTTTGCGTCTTCCGGAGTGATATGTGAAAAATGGCGAATATCAAGCCTGGAACTCTCAATGCCCTTCTGAGCTCCTGCCTGATGAATATGGGGGCCGAGGATCTGTTTACAGGCACGGAGAAGAACATGGGTTCCGGTATGGTGCCGCATCAGCGACCAGCGCCGCTCTTCGTCAACAATTCCTTTTACCCGTTCTCCCCGCTTCAGTACACCGCCTTTGATCTTATGCAGGATTCGATCGTCTTTGATGATCGCTTCATCCACCCTGACAACATTTTCTGACGTTACCAGTGTCCCGGTATCTGAGGGCTGGCCCCCGCCCTCAGGGTAGAAGAGGGTCTGGTCCAGGACGACATATCCATCGAAATAATCGAGGACAATTGCATCGAATTCAAATTCATATGGTCGTTCATAGTAGAGCTTTTTTGTCTGGGGAAGTCCAATGATCCTCTCATCAAACTTCTTTGTTGCAGACTCTTCTTCTGATGATTCAGCCTCCGAGTGCATATCTGCGATAATTGAATCGAGATCATCGGGGAGATCGAAGTCGGCACCCTCAGTTGTTAATATCTCCCGCATCAGGGCTGTTGGGATACCATGTGATTCATACAGGGTAACCATCTCAGGGAGCGGGACCTGTTCGTTCTTTTTGATATAGGTCTTTGCAATCCGCTGGACAACCCTGCTTCCACGGGCAATTGTCGTTTCGTATTTCTCTGTTTCACGATCGATTATCTGCTGCACAATATCCTGTGTCTGCTCAAAATGATCAGATCCGATCGTATTCATCTGGGCAAGGACCAGATCTGAGAGCGTCTCGTCCAGATTCAGCTCGCCCATCATCCTGAGACTTCTCCTGAGAACAAGCCGTGCCAGATATCCTTCACGTGCATTAGATGGGACAATACAATCCCCAAGCATATAGGCAAGGCATCGGGTATGATCGCAGAGTGCGTAGATTCCCTCGATTGGCGTGATCATCTCCTCAAGTTTACCAATGCTGATACCGATGGAGTCTGCAACCTTTTTGCGGAGATGAACCAGTTTTTCTCCCCTGATATCAATAAGTCCGGCAAATTTCGCGTTTAAACCAAGGATATTGGTAAACTCGTCATTATCGAGAAGGTGCTCGAGTCCGGCCGATCCCATCAGGCGTGATACCATCTCCGGGAATACTGCATCATAGATGGTTGGGGAACCTTTTGATGCCCAGACGAACCGCTCAAGTCCATACCCTGTATCGACGATTCGAAGATTCATCGGGTAGTAATCCTTGCCATCTATCATTGTCGGAGGATGGTTTGTCTTCGTCCTTCCGAGGTTCATGAAGACCAGGGTTGCAACCTCCAGTCCTCCAATGAGCACCTCAACGCTTGGACCTGCATTGCCCCCCCCATACCATGGGTGCTCCTTAAAGGTGAGGCTCTGAAGGTCCCCGCCAATCGATCTGATGAAGTTCGAACAGAGTTCAAGTGTATCTTCTTTCCAGTAGATCTCTTCATCATTAGAGTTGAAGGCATGGTGCGCCATCATCTCAAAGCAGGTGAGATGCCTGCCCGATCGTCCGACTGCATCCAGATCATTTAAGCGGATACATGGCTGGGATATGGTGAGTGGGTTTGCCGGGGGAGGAACAACCCCTCCGGTCACAAATGGCTGGAAATCTGCAATTGATGCAATCGTCAGGTAGATGTCGTCACGCCATCTGGCCGCGACCGGGTAGCGGTCGATTCGTGTATGGTTATTTGTCTCAAAAAATGAGAGGAATGCCTCACGCATCTGATCGAGAGAATGCGGTTTAAAGATCGGCTCTCCGATGAACTGATATGGTTCACAGGGTGCATCTCCACACAACTCACGGTCCGGATCCTGCGTCCAGAAGGCTGCCCCACAGGATCTACAGGTTTTCCTCAGAAATCCATTGGATCGAAAATAATCCAGCTCGTATTCTTCCTCAAGCATGAACAACCACGTGCTTGGTATAGGTTCTGTTCGTCACCATAAATGGTTTCTCTTTAGATTCAGCTTGTATTGTCTCCATTTGGAGATTCTGTGTAAAAGAGATCGAACTCCTCATAGAGATGGCATACCTCTGCGATCCGAACAGCGAGGCTGTGCCAGCAGACTCCGCCCCGAAAGCGGAAGTCATCACAGGTACAGAATCCATCTTCGACAATATATTCATCAGATCGTCCGACAACAACCCAGAAGTCCCGGTACTTTTTAACATTCCCGTGCTCAGCTGCAAGAATTGCCTTTTCACCACGATCATGGTATGCATGGATCAGTGATCGCTTTGCATCCGGCGATAGCTCTCCACTCTTCTCAAGCAGTACCCAGGGATTGATCATACCAGCAGGCAGCTTTCAGGGGGATCCTCAATATAAGTCCATCCCATTCTCCCGGAGAGGGCTTTCATGCCGGGCGATTCAAGGGCATAGTGTGTTGCTTCAATGCATGGCAGAGGTATATGGCGCCCG
>DAJQ01000041.1:0-36370 GCA_002496395.1 Methanocorpusculaceae archaeon UBA456 | reverse complement strand
ATCTCAGAAGAGATGAATACCTCCGCGCCACAGCGTACTGCCTCATCCATGAGATCCGGTGAGAAACCGGATCCTCCCACAACAGCCACCCGATCGTGGGTGGTGATTGTGCCATGAACCCGGACGCCACACCCAAGAAGCCCGTTCAACTCATCAATCCCAAGGTGGCAGTCACCGACAATGCCAAGGCTCATCCGTCTCCTGTTTGTTAATTCAATAAGATCGGCGAGGGCATCGTTAATTCCATTCTCAGCATGATCGAAATTCGTATGCATCACAAAGAGGTTCATTTCATTCTCAAGGAGTATTCTCAATATGCGCGCTGTTATACCTGTGATCCGGGTAACCGGAGTGAAGAGGGGGGTGTGATGCACGACAAGCATATCTGCACCGAGAGCTGCTGCTGACTGCACAACCTTCAGCGTTGGATCAAGTGCTGCAGCAACCACATCGATATCCTCTGTTCCCTCGACAACGAGCCCGATTCTGTCTGAATCGAACTCTTCTGCAAGCGATGCAGGGGCTATCTTCTCCATCTGACTGAGGAATGCTGATAGCTTCATGGAAGTATGATTGAATCGGAGAAGGCATAGGTGTTGCGATGCGAAATATTACTGTGAGGTATTATAAGGAACCTTTTTTAATGCATGGAGAAGATATTGAGTATGACAAAATCCATCGAAGAGATTAATCTCAAAATACGCGATGGAAATGCTATAGTTGTCACTGCTGAGGAGATGCCTGATATCGTCTCCGAACTGGGCGAGGAAGGAGCCTTGCGCGAAGTTGATGTTGTGACAACAGGCACTTTCGGCGCGATGTGTTCTTCAGGAGCCTTTCTGAACTTCGGGCATGCCGATCCACCTATCCGGATGGAGAGGATCTGGCTCAACGATGTTGAGGCATATGCTGGCATAGCTGCAGTTGATGCATATATTGGCGCAACCCAGGAGTCCACCACAGAAGGGTCAAAGTACGGCGGTGCTCATGTTATCGAGGACCTCGTATCAGGCAGGCAGATCGAGCTCCGTGCAATCTCCAAAGGAACCGATTGCTATCCCAGGCGGACGATCACAACAGAACTTCTGCTTGAGGATCTGAATCAGGCGGTGATGGTCAATCCAAGAAATGCATACCAGTCTTACAATGCGGTTATCAACCGATCTGACCGGACACTGAACACCTATATGGGGATGCTCCTCTCAAACCAGGGGAATATCTCATATTCCGGTGCGGGTCTCCTCTCCCCGCTTGCAAACGATCCTACATTCAACCTGATCGGATCAGGAGTACCGTTGTTCCTTGGTGGCGGAGAGGGTGTCATTGTCGGAGAAGGGACACAGAGTTCTCCATCAAATGGATTTGGTACGCTGATGGTAAGTGGGGATCTGAACTCAATGAATCCTGATTATCTTCGTGCTGCGAGTTTTACCGGCTATGGTGTCAGCCTGTATGTTGGTCTGGGTATTGCCCTCCCCATGCTGAATGTCGATACGGTGAAGAATTGTGCGGTCAGGGATGAAGATCTCATCACCGCAATTGTTGATTATGGAACTCCGCGGAGAGACAGGCCGGTTGTACGGACAGTATCATATGCTGAACTGAAAAGCGGACACGTTGAGATCGATGGCGAGCTGGTCCGGACATCCTCCATGTCAAGCTACAGCCATGCCCGGCAGGTTGCTCATGAGCTGAAAAGCCTGGTCGAGGCTGGATCATTTACCGTTGCCCTCCCGACACGACGAATTAATACCGGAAAAAGAAGTCATCCAATGAGGGAGACGCGGCAAACTCCGAGAATACGTGAGATCATGAATCCTGCGGTTGTCACGATCACCGAAGACGAATCGGTGAAGACTGCTGCCAGAAAACTCCTCAAGGGTGAGACAAATCATCTGCCGGTGATCGATTTGCAGGGGAAGCTGGTTGGGATCATCACAACCTATGATGTATCCAAGTCTGTTCTCCTCAAGGGAGATTCTCTGAAGGTCTCTGAGATCATGAGTAAGAAGGTCGTTGTCGTCACCCCGGATGAGCCAGTTGATGTAGCAGCACAACGGCTTGAACACCATAACATCAGTGCGCTCCCGGTTGTTGATAGTGAGTTCCACGTCATTGGGATCTTAAATGCTGTTGATCTCGGCAAGCTCTTCTCACGGAGGTGGCAGCCATGAAACTCTTCCTTACTATTCAGCGGGATGTCCTGAAGCGCCCGCTCATTTCACAGGTGGTCCTGGAAACCGGGGTTATGATCAATGTGGAACGTGCTCATATCGATTCCAATGAAGGGTGGGTGCTTATTGATGTTCCTGAAAATGAGGAGGCACGGATCTCCTCCCGACTGACTGAGCTTGGGGTGCAGGTCAAGAAGCTGGAGAATGCTGTTGTTCATGACGAACATGAGTGTGTTGAGTGCGGTGCCTGCCTGAGCATCTGCCCGCAGGAGGTCTTCTCATTTGATCAGGAGTTCCACCTCGTGATCAAGGAAGAGCGGTGTATCCTCTGTGGACAATGTGTCTGTGCCTGTCCGCATCAGGCACTCTCTATCAGGCAATGATCCGACGGCATTTCCAGTACAGGCAGACAATTACGACGATCCTTGCCGATCGCGAAGCAGATATTGATCTGGCAAAGGCGGGGATTCTCGATGCACGCGTAGCTGTCGAGGCAATGGTGGCAGCTGATCCCTTTTTTGCCTCGACGTTTGAGCCCTATGATCCAGGATCCGATAATCCGGTGATCTGCCGGATGGTGGATGCTGCATATGAAGCTGATGTCGGCCCGATGGCAGCGGTTGCCGGGACGATTGCCTGGGCTGGGGTGGAAGCGATGCAGGAAGGTGGGGCTCTCTTTGGTGTTGTTGATAACGGCGGTGATATCGCACTTATGACTGACCGTGTCCTCAGGATAGGGATGTATGCGGGCAGTGCCTCAGCAGGTGGGCAATCTGCCTTTCTCTGCCCTCCCCAGGAGAAGATACGTGGTGTCTGCACTTCGTCTGCTACGGTCGGCCCTTCAATATCACTTGGAACAGCTGATGCTGCCACTGTCTTTTCCGATGATGTGTCAGCAGCAGATGCCTGGGCAACTGCACTCTGTAATCGCCTGTCAGCCGATGATCAGTCGGATTTCAATCGTCTCTCCGGCTCACGGGTTCATGGTGCCGTTGCGATCTTTGGCGATTCTCTCTTTTCGTATGGCAATGTCCCGGAGATAGTCCCGGCAAAAATTGATGCGAATCTGATCACGCGGGGGATCTGAATTATTCAAATTCTTCTGCAAATCGGATCGCAAGCCGGTGCGCATCCTTCCCTTTGAAGGTTGCCAGAATATCTTTCTCTATTCTAACCTGGACAATGGGACTCTCCCCCTGAACGAGAAACATGAGTTCGACGAGACCTCTCTCTTCGAGGAGAGTGCCTTTCTCAAGAGAGGAGGCCGGTTGAAGGAGAAGCCGGTCGGTGATCATCTCATCCGGGATCTCCCTGAAGAGATAGATATAGACCTGATAGGCATTGAGGAAGTCGGATATCAAGAGTTCTGATCGAATCTCAGGGCTCAGACCGATAATAGCCTTCACGAACCGTTCATCATCCTCATTTGCATAGTCGAGGAGCTCATCTACAATATCGGCGAGGGTGGCATTCTGGTTCACAACATATATTGTTTCTTTTCACTCCATAATACTCTGTGAAAGATGCAGAGGTTGACTGGGATATTTATCACCGGATTGTGTGCGATCAGGCAAACACCGTTTCTGGTATAGAGAACGTTTGTGGATTCTCATCTGATGTGGTGCGTGCATCTGTTGATCGGCTCAAGCACTACCTCCTCATCAAAGAGGAGAACGGGCTACTTTACCCTCTTGGGATCGAAGAGATGCTTCTCTCCTGCCGGATCCGGCATGCACAGGATCTTCCGTTTACAATCGAAAATGGTGTTATTAAGATGAAACAGGAGGATTAGAGCGTTATGGTTCGATCCGCTATCCTCAGGATTGGCCACCGTCATGACCGTGACCAACGGGTTACGACGCATGTCGGATTGACCGGACGTGCACTTGGCGCAGATGGAATGTACCTTGCGGCAGACGATCCCGGTGTCGTTGCGAGTATCGAGGGAGTTGCCCGCCGTTTCGGTGGAACCTTCTTTGTTCGAAATAATGTTCCCTGGAAACGTTGTATCCGGGAGTTTCAGGAGTCGGGTGGAGCTGTTGTGCACCTGACGATGTACGGTCTCCGTATCCAGGATACGATCGGCGAGATTCGTACGCGCGAGAAGGTCCTCGTCATCGTCGGTGCTGAGAAGGTGCCCGGCGAGGTCTATGGTCTTGCCGATTATAATATTGCGGTAACCAATCAGCCGCACTCGGAGATTGCAGGACTTGCTGTCTTTTTAGATCAGTTATATGAAGGGAAAGAGCTGGATCTGGAGTTTCCTGATGCAGAGATCAGTGTTGTTCCCTGTGAACATGGTAAAGAGATGGTAGAGCGGTGAAGGAGACTGTTCTTGTTGCGGGGTTTGCCACACGGCATGTTGCGCGTTCTGCGAGAAGGGCGGGTTACCGGGTCTGTGCGGTCGATCACTTCTGTGATGTTGATCTTGAATGGACTGTTTCGGATTACGAGGGGTTTCTGGAACTTGCCGATCTTCCGGCTGCAATCGACCGGATCCTATTGCGCAACTCAATTGACCACGTGATCCTTACCTCGGGGGCCGAGATGGCGATCTGCCCGGGTATATCGCGCGCAGGTACCGATCCGGAGGCAATTCAGCCATTCCTTGATAAATCAGCGACCCAGTCATTCTTTTCACGGCTGGCTGTCCCCCATCCTGATAGGGCAGGGGTGGGTGATTATCCTGTTATGATCAAGCCGGTCTGCGGTGCAGGGGGCTGGAGAAATGCGATTATCAGGACAGAAGAGGAGAAAAATGAATGGATCACCGGTTTTGATCTCCCCTATATCTGCCAGAAATTTGTTGAAGGGATGCCGGCCAGTGTCTCCTGTGTCTCAGATGGCAGACGAGCAGTAGCTATTGCAGCCAATGAGCAAATCCTCCGTGGATCAGGTGATTCTGCATTTGGCTTTGCCGGATCGATCACCCCCTGTGATCATCCGCTTGCACATGAGATGATGGCACTAGCCGAGCGGATTGTTGCTGCGAGTGGATGTATCGGTTCCATCGGCGTTGACTTTGTGCTCTCAGATGAAGCGGTTGCGATCGAGGTGAACCCACGGTTCCAGGCAACCCTTGATACCGTCGAGGGATCGACCGGAGCAAATCTCTTCTCCCTGCATATGGATGCGTGTTCCGGGAGACTGCCCCTTGATAGCCCAAAACCAATCCGCTATTCTGCCCGGCGTATCCTTTTTGCTGAGAAGGATTGCATGGTTCGATCACGACTGGATCGGTTCAGTGCGATCACTGCGGATATCCCCCATCCCGGAACAGAATTTACTGAAGGGGATGCGATGATCAGTGTTTTTGGATATGGTTCGTCAAAGGATGATGCCCTTTCAATGCTGGATAACCATATTAGTCTCATACGTCAATATCTAAAATGATGCAACAAGTGGAAGAATTGTTAGAGAAGCAGGCGATCCATTCATTTTTCCTCCGTCTTGTTGGTGAGGAAGGAATACAGCTCCTGTTGCGGTTCCCTGATGCCGGAGAACACAGCGATGAGGAGCTTGCCGAGACTACCGGGATCAATTTGAATTCTGTGAGGCATACCCTCTATACTCTCTATGAACGGAGACTCGCTGTGTACCGAAGGGTGAAAGATAATGAAACCGGCTGGCTTACGTATCTCTGGCATCTGCAACTTGATCAGCTGGATCCTGTGCTGGCAGAGGATCTGGAGAAGGTGAAGGAGAAGCTTGTCGCACGCGAGCGATATGAAGAGGAGAACGACTTTTATGTCTGCAAGACCTGTGGTACTATGTATACCTTCAACGAGGCATATAAACACGACTTCTCCTGCACAACCTGCGAAGTTCCACTCTCCCATTTTGATAATGAGATGCTCGCTCTTGCTCTCCGGCGAAGGCTTGAGGCGATCAGCGAGACCCTCGGATAATTTTCTTTTTGTATGACCATTCCAACCTCCGTTGATGAGTCAGTGTATATCAGGCATTTGGTTGGCGCTGGTTGTTCTCAGAAGGTGATCGCCCATGCGCGTGCGGTTGCCGAAGTTGTGATGGAGTACATTGATGATGAAGCGGTCGATGGAACTCCTGCAGTCTGCGGAGCTCTTCTTCACGATATTGGCAGATCAGTCAGCCATTCCCTTGATCATGCGATGATCGGCGGTGACATCTGCCGTGAACTGGGATTGCCGGAGGAGATTGCACGGATTGTTGAACGGCACCTTGGAGCCGGGCAGACTGCGGATGAATACCTCCAGCTCGGCCTTCTGCCAAGGGATTGCATGCCTGTCTCCCTTCCTGAGAAGATAGTTGCCCATGCTGATAATCTGGTGAAGGGGAGTTCTGTGATTCATATCGAGGAGCGGATGATGAAGATCCTGGATCTTCCAAAGAAGAAGCGGCGCCGGACCTATCGGCTGGCACTTGAGATGGAACTGTTTCGGAGATGAAATCGGAAGTTTTTGGTTCTCCTCCAATTTTCTGGAGGGGGGTCTGATATCGTGTATCTATTTGGCAGAGAGGCACAATAAGGCTGAACTGACCCCTCGTCCCTCCGGGGGGGCATTGCCATCCCCCTTCGGTTCTCGTGGTGGGCGGCTTTCGGCCACCAAGCGTGGCTGCTCGCCCCGCAGAGAGGATGGGAGCGCTTTCAGCGCTTATGATGTTGTACTGTTTCTCAGTACATGCAGAGAATCAATGGTTGACGCACCCTGCCGTTCCCATTTGAAGAGTGGGAAGAAAGCGGACCGCAATCGCATCCGTACTATCTCTTACGCCGCACTTCTATGGGCTTACCCTCGCCCGGTGCGGCTTCCGGTGCTCCCCGCGATTGCCTTTACCTTCATGCTATCCTTACACCCCCTTCAGGTGAAGGGGGACAGGGGGTTTGCCTGCGAGATGAAATGTCACAGGGTTAGCAGATGCATAACTGAAAAGTACCTGCCTGTAAGCGCTTGTTGTGGGGGTAATCTGCTGGGATTAGTGGTTGAATGTTGATTGACCCCTCGCTCCTCCCGGGGGCACTGCCATCCCCCTTCGGTTCTCAGGGCGGGCGGCCTTCGGCCACCAAGCGGGGCTAGTCGCCCCGCAGAGAGGATGATGGCGCTTCGCGCATACCTTTTATTACTGGTCTCGCTCTTCTCCTCAACCACAGTTATTCATTCACTATCGCTTGTGAATAAAAGGATCTGTTGTGAGGATGACACCACACTATCGATCTAATGATTGTTCATGAATCTGGAGTTTTGGTGATCAGAAATTTGGAGAAGAGTCGAAATTCATAGATCAATGGCAACAAAAGTCTCTTTTGCTCCCTGCTTCTGATACAATGGAATGCCATCACGTGCAAGCGCACTGAGATGGAGTTCAATTGCTTCGGGGATATTTTTCTTTGCCTCCTCTTCAGTCTTACCCTGAGAGATGCATCCTGGAAGCGCAGGAACTGTGACGATATACCACCCCTCTTCATCCTGTTCAAGAGTTATTTTAAATTCCATATTCGATCACCCTGAAATCAGATAACCTGGAACCAGATCACTGACTTCCATAATGATGTTCCACCGACAATTCAGTTGGTACAAGTGTTATGAAGATCTGTTCTTGCATTCGTAGAGAAATAATCTTCTGATCGTCCGGGAGCGATAACATACCTTTCTTTCTGTAAATTCTCAGACCCTGCAAGAACTTGCCGTGCCCTGCCGCGCTCATACGAAAAGGAGAACGCCACCTGCTTGCAATCGCATCCGTATTATCTCTTACGCCGCACCTTTATGGGCTTACCCTCGCCCGGTGCGGCTACCGGTAGGCATTCGCGATTTCCCGGACCCGCATGCTATCCTTACACCCCCTTCAGGTGAAGGGGGCAGGGGGTTTGCCGGAGTCATGAGTGTCACGGGGAAGCAGATGAGTTTGGGTGATGAAAGTGAACTGTAAGCGCTTGTTTATCGGGGATGATCAGAATAAAATGATCTCCCACGGATATCTTTTCTGTTTTTGTTCTCCCAGAATCGCTTATCATAGGATCCGTTTCTCACAGGATGAGCCGCTTCACCTGCGGAAGTTCCCTCAGATCTTCGATGACCCCATGGGGGAGTGCCCCGTCAATAATCATTACAAGTTTGGGCTCTTCTGAAAAGATCGGATCGGTGACAAAGAGCTGGCGTATGGAGATATCGTATTCGGCGAGTACCCTGACGGCCGATGCAACAATGTGTTTGTCAGATGCGTTCTTTGGTATGAGCGTGATAATCGCAAGGCCCAGCACCTCTGCAACCTGAGAGAGATCCGGTGTCACACGGATATTACAGAAGACCTGGCGCAGGGTCTCGTGATCGAGGATGCTGCGGGCGGTGGTATCGACGACCCGCCGATCAACACCGATCGCACGCGCTATCTGGGTGGCGGGCATCTCGATCCCGTTTGCGGTGACCTTCCCCGATTCATTGACCCCAAACCCATTTTCGAGGAGGTATCTGACAACGCGGAGTTGTGAAGGTGAATCTGAGAAGGCATCAATGATATCGTACCACATAGTCACCTGATGGTTGGTGCCATGACGGAAAAAGGATGCGATGATTAATGATGCAGAGTGGTGTGTATCAATGTACATAGTTGCCAGAGATAGGGCAGGGAAATGATGGGATATCCAATCGGCAGGGATGGATCTTCCCTCTCCGGCAGAAAGCGAGATCGATAGCATTTTTAATGATAGCATCGTATTTGTTTAAGTCAACCGAGCGAGGGTTGCCGAGCCAGGTCAAAGGCGCTAGCTTGAGGGGCTAGTCTCGTAGGGGTTCGCCGGTTCGAATCCGGTCCCTCGCATTTTTTGTTTGTGATTATGGTTAGTCATTTTTCTTCAGATTTGGATTGAAACCCCATGCTCTGACTTGTTTTTTACCGATTCTAAAATTAGTTGAGGAGTGCATTAGATAACCTTTCTTCATCATGTATTGTGCAAGCCTTGGATTCGTTGTGCTTTTTCTGTTATCTTTCATAATATTAGATATAATGGTTCCTATGACCCATAAGGCACCGTTGGGATCTTGATATACGCCGTTTTTGAGCAGTCCCTCTTTCATATCTGAAGCTGTTTTTGAGGCAATCTGATTGAGGATTTGTTCAACGATTGGTTCCCATTCAGATACCAGTTCTGTTGGTTTAATATCTTTAGATATGGAGTACCAATAGTCAACGATTTGTTCGAATTCTTGTTCTTTTAGTTTTAGATTCCGGTTATATTTTGTTGCCCATTAAAATTTTATTGTTTTTGGATTATAATTGATGAAATCTCGTAGTGGTAATGTGAATACATTACCATCAACCATTTTGATATGAAATACTGGTGGATTGGTCATTTCTCTACTGACAGTCAATGTTTGTTGGATAATAGCATTACGTTGTGGGTAGTTGACAGACAAGCGCTTACAGGTCACTTCTTTCACCCATATGCATCTGCTGTGCTGGGACCCTCATCTCCCCGGCAATCCCCCCTGCCCCCTTCACCTGAAGGGAGTATAAGGATATCAGGGGGGTCCGGGCAATCGCGGGGAGCACCGGTACCAGGTTCGGGCGAGGGTAAGCCCATGGAAGTGCGGCGTAAGAAAAAGTACAGGTGCGATTGCAGGCATTTTGCGCTTATTTCTTCGATTGGGCGCGGCAGGGCGCGGCACAGCAGAGTGTTGTGTGCATCTTCTGAGATCCGGTACAACACCATAGGCGCGATAGCGCCATCATCCTCTCGGCGGGGCGATCAGCCCCGTTCGGTGGCCGAAGGCCGCCCACCCTGAGAACCGGAGGGGGTTGGCGGTGCCCCCCCGGAGGGCCGAGGGGTCAATTTCAAGTCAGCATATCTAATTCAACCTCTTTAAACAAGTGCTTACAGGTCACTTCCCTCATCCAAATACATCTGCGCTGCGCTATGACATGTGTCCTTTCCATACGGGTATTCTTACTCTTCCCACATCCAGGATTCATTTTTTATCCTCCTGATACAGATCACAATCCATGCGATCGATACTGACCGTTGATGCCCCAACCCAGAAGATTCTTGGAATCCGGCGAACCGGACGCTATGAAGATATTGGATCGATGATCCAGGAGCTTGCATCCTTCATCGAAGAACATAAAATCACCGTCATCGGCCCTCCTGCATACATCTGCCATGAAGATTCGATGGATGCCGTTAAGGCGGCAGCAGAAGCCGGAAGTGCAGATATAGAGGTTGCCTTTCCAATTGAAGGGGAGGGGAAAGGAAGCGGTGATATCCATTTCTATGAACTCCCGGGTGGAAAGATGGTTCGGATCATCCATATGGGGCCATACCGTGAATTGCCGGATACCTATCAGGAACTCTTCAGGTGGCTTGGAGATAATCATCTCACCATCACAGGCCCCATGCGGGAAGTGTATATCAATGATCCAAAGACCACAGAAGAGGATCTCCTGGTGACCTGGATATACGCCCCAATCTGATTGTTAATTACAGGTTGATTCCGGTTATACGGATGATTCAATCTGTTTCCATGCACAAGTCTTATACCCAATCAATTCAATCATCATCCATGAAACCACCCGGTTCTGTCATTCATCCAATCAGTGTCCTCTATGTTGATGACGAGCCGGCACTCCTTCAGATCTGTAAACTCTACCTTGAGCGGAAGCAGGAGTTTGCTATTACCACCTCAGAGAACGCAACAGATGCTATAGCTCTTTTATCAGCAGAACCATTTGATGCAATCATCTCAGATTATCAGATGCCTGGTATGGATGGGCTCCAATTTCTCAAATATCTCCGTGAACAGGGAGATGAGACACCGTTTATCATCTTCACCGGAAAAGGCAGGGAAGAGGTGGTTATTGAGGCATTGAACTCTGGTGCAGACTTCTATCTTCAGAAAGGTGGTGACCCGAAGTCGCAGTTTGCCGAACTTTCACAGAAGATCCAGTACGCTGTTGCCCGGAAGAGGAACGAGCGTGCACTCCGTGAGAGCGAGGATCGGTACCGGAATGTCATTGAAGATATGGATGAGCTGATCTGCCGGTTCGATGATAATGGCAGGATAATCTTTGTTAATCGTGCATATTGCCGCCATTTCGGGTTATCTGAAGATGAACTCATCGGGAGCATGTTCAGGCCAACCATTCATCCGGATGANNTCGGGCACAGGTCTCATCTCTTTATGCTGCATTCACACCCGATCACCCCTCTGGTATGATTGAACAGCGGGTTTTTATGCCGGATGGCCGGATCGTCTGGCAGCGGTGGAGCACCCGGGCGATCTTCAATGACGATGGCTCTATCTCAGAATACCAGTCGGTCGGCCGCGATATTACCGAACTGATGGAACGGGATCGTGAGCTCAAGAGAGCCAATGACGAGCTCCTTGCGACAAACGAAGAACTGACCGCTATCGAAGAGGAATTACGGCACCAATATGATGATATACGTGCCGCCCAGAAAGAGATTCAGGTATCTGAGTCCAGATATCGTGCCATCTTTGAATATACAAGTGCTGCTACGATCATCATTGAGGAAGATACGACGATATCCCTGGCCAATACCGCATTTATAGATTTGGCCTGTTCTACAATGGAAGAGGTAGTCGGGCGGAGCTGGACTGAGTTTGTCAGTCCTGATGATCAGAAGAGAATGCTTCAGTATCACCAGCAGAGAAGAGATACGGGCAGCTCCCCTCCCCGAACCTATGATTTCACCTTTATTGATACGAACGGAGATGCACATTCCACTCATATAACCGTTGGAATGATCCCGGGTACGCACCAGTCTGTAGCCTCATTCTATGATATCACTGACCGCGTGCGGATGGAAGATGAGCTCAGAAAGAATGCGGAGCAGTACCGGATGATCACCGAGAATATCACCGAGACGATCACTGTCCTCGATCTCTCGATGAAGATCATCTATGTGAGCCCTTCAATTACGGCTTTACGCGGCTTTACGGTTGAAGAGGTGATGCAGCAGTCGCTTGCAGATATAGTGACCCCGCCATCCCTGAAGATCGTCCTGGAACGGCTTGAGGAAGAGATGCGGCGTGAAGCAGAGGGTTCTGCTGATCCGGACAGGTCTGTCATCCTCGATCTTGAAGAATACCGAAAAGATGGCTCAACCATCTGGGTCAGTAATACTATGCGCTTCATCAGAGATGAAGAGGGGAGAGCCCGGTCAATATTGATCCTCGCACGTGATATCACCGACCAGAGAGCAACAGAACAAGTCCTGAAGGAGAATGAGATCTTCAACCAGACACTGATAGAACATCTCCCGGACTATATCCTCCTCTATGGGGCAGATGGCAGAATCCTCTATATCAATCCTTTAGCAGCAGCTGCATTAGGATATGATGCAGATGAAATGATCGGAACCGCTCTCCTCGGCTATGTAGCAGAAGAATACCGTGACAGTATTCAAAAGAAGATTGGCCTTCGATTACATAAGCTGCATATCCCATTATATGAGATCAAGATCATCTCAAAGACGAATGAACGGTTCTCCGTCCTGATTAAAGGTGCACTCATCAGGTACCACAATAAAGATGCAGTCCTGCTCGTCCTGACTGACATCACTGAGCGGAAAGCTGCGGAGATTGCGCTTCATAACGCCAATAAAAAACTACAATTACTCTCCGGCATCACCCGGCATGACATCCAGAATACGCTTACTGTCCTGCAGGGATATCTTTCACTGGTAATTGATGCCATTGACGATTCAGATCTCATAAAATATCTGGATGAGATAAAATGCGCCGCAGACGCCATCGAGGAGCAGATTGCGTTTACAAGCCAGTATGATGCCTGTGGAGCAAACATCCGCTGGCAGAAGATCTCCGAATGTCTCCCTGATCTTCCTCCTGGCACCATCACCATCCGGAACGATTGTACCGGACTCTCCATTCTGGCAGATCCTATCCTCAGGAAAGTCTTCTCCAACCTGCTGGACAATACGCTCCGACATGGACAGAAAACAACACGTGTCCATCTCTTTTTTGAAATAAAAGGCGATGAGTGCCGGATTATCTGGGAGGATGACGGGATAGGCATACCGGATGATCAGAAAGAGATGATATTTCAGCGGGGTGTTGGGAAGCATACCGGTTTTGNNTACCATTTTTAAGTGACCCTCTGGTGTTGTCTTTTAACTTCGAAATTATCCGCAGTTTACACAAGCTATTTCCAGAATCGCGCTCTTCTTACAGTAAAGGAGTGATCATATGCAGAACCGCTATCTCATAGCAACCCTTCTTCTCGGCATCCTTGTTATTGGTGCAATCATCGGATTTGCACTGCTGAACCCGCCGGTGCCATCACAGGAAGGAGGGCCGGTGAAGTTTGCTTCAGTTCAGGAGGTACAGGAGTACCTGGTGCAGTCAGAGGTCTCTGGCGATTCATCCCGGTGGATGAATACGGCACAACCCGAAGATATGGCCGTTATGCCCCCTGGTGCACCGGCACCAATGCCGATCCCGATCTCAACCCCAGCCGGTGGCGCAGTGGATTATTCGACGACGAACATCCAGGTACAGGGGGTTGATGAAGCTGACTTTGTCAAAAATGACCAGAAATATATCTATCTCATTACCGGTGGCAGGTTCGTCATCGTCGATGCCTACCCACCACAGGATGCCCGGATCGTATCCAATATAAGCCTCACCGGAAACCCGCGTGAGATGTACCTGTCAGGTTCAACGGTTGTGATCTTCTCAGACGAAACGATCGAAGAGTTCCAGCAGGTTGAAGGCAGTGCCGCCCCCGTCCCGGTCAGGCGACAGGTTGCAAGGGCAGATATCTATGATGTCACAGACCGCTCACAGCCAGCACTCATCAGGACAATCACGGCATCAGGAACATACGCTTCCTCCCGGATGACAGAAGGGATCATCTACCTGATCACTCAGGAGTATCCGCGGAGGCAGGGATCAGATATCCCGATGCCGATGGTGACAGATGGGAGCAGCACCTATACGCCGGATATCTGGCGATTTGACGATCTCGAAGGGCCATTCATCTTCCAGACGATCACTGCCTTTGCACCCACCCGTTCATCATCCATCTCAACAGAGAGCTATCTCGTCGGGTATTCATCAACCTTCTATGCAACCCCCGCACATCTCTATGTCGCCTATACACACTATGGGGATCAGTACCGGTTCGGCTGGATGGGACCGGCAGAGGGAACAGGCTCCCCGGCAGGCCCTTCGACGATCATCCACCGGTTTGAGCTGAACCGGGGAAGTCCGGTATGGAGACAGAGCATGAGCGCACAAGGCACACTCCTGAACCAGTTCTCACTTGATGACTACCAGGGCCACCTCCGGGTTGCCACCACCGTGGAGGAGTACCGCTCAAGTGGTTTTCAGACCTCCTCCAGCATCACCATCTTCGATCAATCAGGTACGATCACCGGAGAGATCACCGGGATTGCGCCGACCGAGCGGATCTTTGCAGCCCGTTTCATCGGTGATCGGTGTTATCTCGTCACGTTCCGCCAGATTGATCCCTTCTTCGTTATCGACCTTGCCGACCCAAAGAACCCGAAGATCCTCGGGGAACTGAAGATCCCGGGATATTCGGATTATCTCCATCCCTTTGATGACACCCATATCATTGGAATTGGAAAAGACACGGAAGAGACGGCATGGGGAGGCTTCACCACCACCGGTGTGAAGGCTGCTCTCTTTGATGTATCGGATGTCACAAACCCGACACTGAAAGATTCGGTCACCATCGGCGGCTCAGGGAGCGATTCTGAGATCCTCCGCGATCATAAGGCATTCTACTTCAATCCAAAGACCGGCGTGATGGTGCTCCCGATCACTGTGGCACAGGGGTATGGTGTGGGCTATGTCTGGCAGGGCTCCTATATCTACGAAATAACACCTGAAGATGGTTTCACCCTCAGGGGAACAGTACCGCAGTACAGGGGAGATGAACCGCCGGACATCAGTCGCTGGCCGACAGCAGTCAAACGATCTCTCACCATCGGTGATCTGCTGGCTACCATATCAGAGAATGCAGTTGTTCTTGTTGATATCCGGGAACCATCTAATCGGTACGGTTCGATCGATCTGCCGGTTTCTGTCAGGAGATATAATGGGAACATCCTGTGGGATATACCGGTTCCGGAGATGCCAAATCCGGAGATGCCAGTTCCGCTTCCCGTTTGATTTTTTGGAAGAAGGAAGATCTTCTGTCACCTTTTTTTAAGAAAGGAGTATAAAGCGCTGGTTTCATTTGTTCACGCTCATTCAAGGAGTTGCCCCTCGCCCCTCCGGGGGGGGGCACCGCCAACCCCCCTCCGGTTCTTGGGGTGGGCGGCCTTCGGCCTACTGAGCCGGGGCTGAACAGCCCCGCCGAGAGGATGATAGCGCTTTGAGTGCTCATGGTGTTGTACCGGATCTCAGTCCATCCATGGAGAGAATCGATGGTTGCCGTGCCCTGCCGCACCCATTCGAAAGCGAGAACACCACCCCTTTGCAATCGCATCCGTACTTTCTCTTGCGCCGCACCTCTATGGGCTTACCCTCGCCCGGTGCAGCTGCCGGTGCCCCCGCGATTGCTCAGACCCCCATGATATCCTTAATCCCCCCTTCAGGTGAAGGGGGCAGGGGGTTTGCCTGGAGGAGGGGTGTCACAGGGCAGGAGATGCGCATGGGAGACAGAAGCGGCCTGTATGCTCTTGTGAGGGTATGATAATCCCTTGTATAGACTTCAAGGATTGACCCCTCGCTCCTCCCGGGAGGGCACTGCCATCCCCCCTACGTTTCCCGGGTGGGCGATCCGCTCAGCCCCCTTCACCCCCGCAAGTTAAGGGTGTGGCACAACCTGGCGGGCACACCGGTTGTCCTGGATTCAGACGATCTCGTGAGACCGGCCGCCAATGAAAAGGGGGATCGAGGAGCCGGCTTGCCGCTACCGGGCCCTGGCCAGACCACATCGACAGCATCGTCGTGGTTCCGAAGAGTGCCATGTTAGAGGAGATCCGGGGACTTGCCTGGCAGCATCACCATGCCAGATCTTCAGGGTGAGTGGAGCGCGTTGCTCCGTGCGATCTTCTTCATCACCTTCTCCCAGGTGCCCGTGATCAGGAAACTCTCCTCCACGAACCCGATGACCCTCTCAAACTTCTTCATGGGGAACGCCATCGTCAGGACATCAACCGGCACGCAGGGCCGTGCCGAAGGGTCAAACAGCCCGAGAACGGCCTTTGGGTCATCGCTCTGCTGCTCAAGCCAGGGGTAATGAAAGACCGAGCTGCACCCGGCGCCGAACGGACAGATAACCCCGCAGGGATCGGGCCGATCGAAGTTTGCAAGCGTAAAGAGCCCGGAGATCACCTCGGGCCGGACGAAGAAGACCACGGCGTCAGGGTTGTCTGCAGCGGTCAGGTTGTCCCAGCGCTTGAAGACGATGCTCTTTCCCTTCGTCGGTATCCGGGCTGTCCCCCGGTCGAGTTCATCAACCAGTTCGGGAGTCTGCCGGTATCGCTCTCCCTCAACGACGCCGGGCTTGCCGTATGAGAGGAAGTAGCGGAAGTCGGGAGCTCTTTCGGTGTCGTAACCGAGGTAAAACCTCCCGCCGCGGCAGCCGATCGAGTCTTCAGAGAAGGCGAGGCTCTGGCCCTTCCGCACCCTGGCGACGTCACAGACGAAGCATCTCCAGCCTTTAGGGGGAGGGATCTCCTCCACACCCTCCGTCGCTCCCCCGACCTCAAAGGCGATCGGGAGTTCGGCTCCCGGGAAGCAGGTCCCGTGAAGCCTGATGTAGGTGTCGCGCAGTTCTGTGTCCATATGGCTCTGTTCCCGGGGAGGGGGGATTAATCTTATGGTCTGCACGATGGGCGAGTAGAGGCCATCAGATCAACGATTCTGTGACACAAACCCGGCCAGCATCTCCTGGTTGTATGCGGGGGGGCTATCAAGCCGGTTCACCGATGCCATCGAGTCGCTCGCGTTGGCAGGAATGGGATTTCGGAGAGGGTGTTCACATTGACACCAGAGAAGAGGTCTCCACGGTGGCACTGTATCTATGGAGGGGAAAGGAAACTTTCCCTCCCTCGTCTCTGCATACCCGGAACGGTATATACTTGCAGAACACCCCGCCGCCCGGCGCCACGAGAGAAGGTTACCTTTTGAAGAGAGCCGTCCAACATACAGAGCGGCGAGGTTCGATGGAATCCCTCTACCAGAACACCCACGCGACGGAGCGGTCAAGATGACGGCTGAAGACCACTCTCCCCCCCACCCGCTCATCGAGTATCGAAACGTCACCATTGTCCGGGGCGGCCATAGACTCCTTGACTCCGTCTCGCTCACGATACAGGAGGGTGAGCATCTCGCCATTCTCGGGCCAAACGGCGCCGGGAAATCGTCGCTCATCCGGGCGATCACCCGCGAGGACTACCCCTCCTCGCCGGGCCCGGAGACTGTCTTTCGGTTCCGCGGGCTTGATACATGGGATGCCTTTGACCTCCGGTCCCACATCGGGCTCGTCTCCGGCGACCTCCAGTATACCTTCACCCGCAGGATCTCGGGCCGCGAGGTTGTGCTCTCCGGGTTCTTCTCGAGCATCGGGCTCTTCTACCATGAGGTGACACCGGCGATGGAGCAGAAGGCGGACGATATCCTCGATTTCCTGGATGTCGCCCACCTCGCCGACCGGCCGATGACGGAGGTCTCCTCGGGCGAGGCCCGCAGGCTTCTGATCGGAAGGGCGCTCGTCCACGACCCGGGCACTCTCGTACTCGACGAACCCACAAACAGTCTCGACCTGCACGCGCTCCACTCCTTCCGAAAGACCCTTAGAAAGATTGCCAGGTCGGGGACGGGAATCATCCTGGTGACGCACAACCTCCATGATACCATCCCGGAAATCTCGCGGGTGGTTCTGATGCGGGATGGTGCGATCGTGATGGACGGCGAAAAGGCTGAGGTGCTGACTGAGAGAAATATCGGCGAACTCTTCCGCGTTCCGATTCATATCCACAGAGAAAACGGCTACTACTACGCCACAGGCTACTGAAATTGGGCGGACGCAGATGAAAATGTTTCCTTTGCGCGCCGGAAGGGCACTCACCCATACCTTTTTTAACCGAGAAGTGACAATTTTTGGATCGATAGGAGGAAAGAATTATGTCATCCAGATTGATGGACTACTTCAACAAACAACCAAGGATAGGCATCCTGAGCACCGCTAACAGAGAGGGAAAGGTAAACGCAGCTCTCTTCGGCTCGCCGCGGATGGTCGACGAGAAGACCGTCGTTATGGGGCTTGGAGAGAACCGCACTCTCGACTACCTGCAGCAGAATCCCCATGCCGTCTACACCATCTTCGAACCGGGGGAGACCCTCATGGACTGGAAGGGTCTGCGGGTCTACCTGAAACTGAAGGACTGCGCAACCTCGGGTAAGAAACTTGAGGACTACAAGAGAGAGGTTGCAGCGGCACTGGGCGAGGATGCGGCGAAGATGATGCACGCCACGCTGACGTTTGAGGTCACAGAGGTCCGCCCGATCGTTGACATGGGCCAGGGCTGGGAGAAGTCGGTCTGAACACTTTGAGCACCCGGCACGCCCGCAAAACCCGTGATATGAGGGTATACTGGCGATAAAAGCCCCTTTCTCCGGGCAGGTCAGGCGATCTCCGATGACGTGGTCAAACCCTTTTCCGAGGGGCTCAAGCATCCTCTCCACATCATCCGGGGAGTGGGTGCCGTCGCCGTCGAGCATCAGCACGCAGGGCTTGTCTATGATCTCCATAGCCTTCAGGATGGCGTTGCCCTTCCCTTTCCCTGTCTGAGTTCGCACTACCGCTCCCGCGGCGCGTGCTATCTCGGGCGTCCCGTCTGCACATGAACCGCTCGATCGCCTTGCGGGTTGCCGTCCCTATTGAAAAACACCACCCCGTGCTTGAGAGATGCCCCTCCAGATACCAGCGGGTGCATCGTTCCAGGTTATCGATCGAGTCAAACCCGCGCTTCTCGATGAGACTCCCGGAAAGACAGAGTGGGAGTGCGGTATTGTCCATCCACTCGCCGGGTTTGAGGTTGTGCGGCCCCCCGCCGACCATCCCCCGGACCGACCTGAACGTCCCCGGCTGCCGGGACTTGACCGGCGCACCGAGGGCGTCACCGACGGCCAGGCCGAGCAGGCAACCGCGGTACCGCTCGATCCTATCCATGATAAGAGTTCGTAGAATCCAGACGGAAGACGGTTGCGGTCTCTGGCCGATCCGGATGAGAGCGCTCTCTCTGCCTGCCGCTGTTGCCTCAAGGAGGCTGCAGTTGACGAGAATGAGGTCATTGAGGCTATAAAGCGGGAGATTCGATCTCCCCGCCGTGTGTATAATATGTTCCCGGATATTCTTATATCCTCAAGGGTATCTCTCACTGCTATGGCAGAACCCTCACCCGGCATGGCGGCGCCCGACTTCACCCATGCGGCAGCAGGAAGGGGCTTTTATCCCGCCTGAGGTTGATCCGCATAGACCTGACTATCGGGTGAATCCAGAGGTGTGATCCCCATATCTGAGCCCCGTTGAGACCCTCTCGTGAACTGTTGACCGCATTCCATTGGATTGTCTGTCCCCCATTCGAGACACAGGAAATGGCGGGGCTCAGATTCAGCCACAAAATTTACGGTTTTGTAACGCCCGAGATTGCTCAGTAAACGGAATGGATCGAGAGCCAGGTCGCGGGAGAACAACACCTCGGTTCTATCGAGCAGCACTGCCTCACCCTCTACCTTCATGATAATCTCGTGAAGTAAGCGTTCGGCCATACGAGGACGGTCGCAAGGAGGGAAATCAAGGAGTCCTCGACTCAGCTCAGTGTTCACGTTGATGCGTGAAAAGCCAAACTGATCTTCCCGAGTTTGCGCAACTCAGCGGAAATCTCTCTTCCTGACCGACCGGTCAGGATGATTAATCTGGTAGTTTTAAGCGAAACCGAGTCGAGAGCCTCCCGAATCATTATACAATGCATGAGAATGAGAACCGATAAAAGTATCCTTTAAAATTGAACTGTCGATACCCCCCAGGTGAGTTTGTGGCTCTTTGGCCAGTGATCCTGAAATCAAAAACTCTGCTCAGAAAGATCTATTGAACAGATCTCTCCCGACGATGGAGAGGGGTAAAAGGGGCCAGCCACAGAACCTCGGCGTAATTCACCCCCATCCCGCAGATGTCTTGCCGCGGTTTCAAATCAGATACCCGAAGGGATTCCACGGGGATCTCCCTGCACTCCTGGCTCCGGGCGTGCACAACCCGTTGAGACCGAACACGGCTTTTGGGCCCGGATCTCCGATCCGGTCTTGAGCGGATCCCCCCGCCGCCGAAAAAAAGGATCCCTTAATACCCTCCGGCTATAAATCTCATCTCTCATGGTATTCTCCCTCATTGAGACCGTCATCATACTTGCCATCGGCATCGGCGCCGGGGTGATGGTCGGGATCATGGGGGGCAGCGGGGTGATGGTGGTGGTGCCTATGCTGACGCTCCTGCTATCTTTCCCCGTCCACACCGCGATCGGCACCAGCCTCCTCATCGACGTCGTAGCAACGGTCGTGACCGCCACCATCTACCACCGCCACCAGAACGTCTACATCCGGCCAGGGCTCTGGATCGCGCTTGGTTCGGTCGGCGGCGCCCTGGCGGGGAGCAGGGTTGCCGATATGATACCGCCGGTCGGGATGACCGGGCTCTTCGCGCTGATGCTCATCCCGACCGGGGTCTACCTCTGGCTGAAGGGGCTTGGCCGTCCCGGTCTCGCCGGCAACGGCGGCGAGATCGACTCGCCCCGGCTCCCGGTGCAGACCCGGCGCCAGCAGCTCACCGCGCTTGGCCTCGGTGTCTTCGTCGGCATGATGTGCGGGCTCTTTGGCGCCGGCGGCGGGGGGATGATCCTGCTGATCCTGATATTTGTGCTCCGCTACCCCGTCCACCTGGCGGTCGGGACATCCTCGTTCATAATGATGGTAACCGCCGCATCGGGCACGGTGGGCTACATCATCCACTCCAACATCGATATACAGGCAGCGCTGATTGCAAGCGTCCCCACCGTGCTTGCCGCCGGCATCGGTGCCGGGATAGCAAACAGGGTCAGCGAGAGGACGCTTGGCCGGATCATAGGTTTTGTCCTGACGGCTCTTGGGGTTGCCATGATCGCAACGCGGGTCGTGGCCGGGGGGTGAGGGAAGACCCACCCCGTCAAAACATCTTATCGATGACCTCAACAAAGACGTAGTAGACCACCGACGAGAGGGTGCACGTTTTTGCCAGACAACCCTTTATGTGGTATGCCCGGGGGTGTGTGTATGAGCGGGACGAACCCCAGTGACACCCCCCGGCATCAGCGGGAACGGTTTTCGCCGGCACACCCCCGCCTCCCGGCTGTTCAGCCGTGGGAGAAGAGTGGAATTAGCCGGAAGGTTCTCGCCTGAAACCGGGTGAGGGGATGCACTTCACTGGCAGTGTATCGATGGGGAATCGCCCCCGTGGGGGTGGGGCTGNNCCGCCCTTCAAATCTGCTGATTCCTTGCAGTTACACATAGCACGGCTTCCGTGGGAGTATCGCGATTGGGGGTGGGGCTGACGGGGAGGGGGATGGAACGCCCCTCTGGCCTCCATCCGCTGGAGCGTCCGGCATATCCACTTCACGTCGCGGTTCGTCTCGTAGACGAGCTCCCGGGTGGTCTTCTCGGTGGACATGGTCTCCTCCTGTGGGAGTATGGGTCGGCTGAATCGAAAAGCCATACGGTAAAGGATATATTGGTGAATCCGGGCAAGATCCAGCGTTTTTGATACAGTCAGGCTGATACCCTCTCCCGCCCACCCTGTATATGTCTGTCACATTCCCGGGAACCCTGGCAGGCAGGAGACAGAACCCATGGCAGACTTTGTAGTGAGTACTATAAACAGAACGGCGGTCCGGGAACTTTCGGTCCCGATCCCCGACGTAACGTCGTTTAACAACCTCGTCCAGTCGGTCATCGACGACAACCCCTTCGGGTGCGTGGGGTATACGACCAAAGCCGGCGAGACCATCGCCCCCATCATCCGCAACCGCGAGCACTACACCGCGAAGGTGAACTTCCTCGACGAAGATGATGGGAAGCGTGTCGGGACGGTCTCGCTCAACTCCCCGACGATCGCAGCCTTCGAGGCGAACGCCGCGGAGGCCCTTGCGAACGCGGCGCTGAAGACCGCGATGGGTGGCACGCCCACCCGCGACCTCCCGCACGAGACCTACTACGCCCAGCTCCGGTGCCACGACCCCTCGGGCGACGACTACTACCTCACCTTCACGAGGAAGACCCTCAGGCTCTCGTCCTACCAGGATGAGGCCATCAGGGAAGCGGTCGAGACCTGGGCCGACGCCGTCGCGTCGCTGGACTGAGAAGAAGGGAAAGGAACGGGGTTTTTGCCCCACGTTCCACCCTATTTTATTCTAACTCTTTTTCTGGCGGGGTGGGGCGATCTTCCCTCTGCCGTCGATGGTAAACAGGTTTCGTTTTTGGGGAGACAGGGATTGCTTGAGAAGAAGGTGAGAGGAACGGCAAAGAAAAACAACCACGAGATCAGGGATCCGATCTACGCGTTCGTCCATATGGACTCTAGCGAGAGAGAGGTCCTGAACTCAGCACCGGTCCAGCGTCTTCGCCATATCCACCAGCTTGCGTTGACCAGCCTGGTCTATCCGGGGGCAACTCACAGGCGGTTTGAGCACTCGCTTGGTGTCATGGAACTGGCAACACGGATCTATAACGCCGTGCTGGAGAACGGAGGGATCGCTATCCTGGATACCGACCCTAAGTACGAGCAGATGTACTATCTGCGTGTCCTGAGAATGGCTGCGCTTGTCCACGACATCGGCCACGCACCTTTCTCCCATGCTTCAGAAGATCTCTTTCCCGGGGACTGTAATCATGAGGTGATGACCCTCCGGCTCATCGAGAGCGATGAGATGGGGAGGCTCTGGGATATGTTAAAGATCCGGACCGAGGATGTGGCAAAACTCGCGCTGGGTCGGGATCACCCCAAAAAGAAGACCTTTTTCCAATACTGAAGCGATACTCTCGGAGATCATCACGGGAGATGCGTTCGGTGCCGACCGGATGGACTATCTCCTGCGGGACTCACACCATACCGGGGTCGCACATGGCAGGTTCGATCACTATCGCCTGATAGAGACCCTTCGGGTCCTTCCTAAGACTTATGAAGGCGGATCAAAGGAACCTGCCCTCGGCGTAGAGTCCGGGGGGCTTCAATCGGCAGAGGCACTCCTGCTGGCACGATACTTCATGTTCACTCAGCTATACTTTCACCCTGTGCGGCGGATCTATGGTATACACTTGAAGGAATACCTACAGGCGTGGCTTCTCGGGGGCCGGTTGGTGATGTCGCAGATCATCTCAACGTCACCGATAACGAGGTGATGGCCGGCATATGGAGAGCCAGCAGGGATCCGAGTCTCCCCGGTCATGATGCTGCAGAGAGGATCGTGATGCGAAACCATTACCGGGTGTTATATACGAGAAATCCGGACGATATCATGAAGTACAGGGAGGCAGGGCTGGCAATCTATACGGCCGCATGTGCCGCATTCGGAAAAGAGAACGTACGCCACGATAGGCCGAAGATACCTGCGAGTCAGGCAGCGTTCCCCGTTCTCGAACCGGATGAGAGGATCGTATCCTCCCTCCTGAAATCAGATGTACTCCGGCATATTCCCGAAGTCGCGGTGGATACGGTGTACATCCGTCCGGAGTTGCTCGATGCCGGGAGAGCATGGTTGAACAGAAAACGCGAAAACATCATCGAATCTGGATCAGAACTGGAGGATACGGCATGAAACAGATACAGAGAGATGGACTGCTGTTTGAGCTCATAGATGAACTCACGAACTACGGGAGCTGGTGCGGGGAGACGCATATCCAGAAGGCCACCTACTTCCTCGAAGCGATGATGGGGATACCCCTGGGGTTCCCCTACGTCATGTACAAGCACGGTCCTTTCTCCTTCGACCTCTCAGACGAGCTGGCATCGATGCGGGCCGACGCCCTCCTGGAGTGGGAGATCAAGCCCGAGCCGTACGGGAATGCCCTCAAAACAACGAACGTGAGTGCCAGGTTAAAGGTAAAGGTACCCCGGACGCTCGCGAAGTACCGGCCTGCGATAGCCTTTGTTGCCCGGAAATTCGGGACGCGCGGGGTGAAAGACCTCGAAAAGATCGCCACGGCACTCTACGTGATAAAAGAGACACGGGACCAGGGATGCGAGGTCAGAGCACGGCGGATCACTGAACTCAAGCCTCACATCACCTATGATGAAGCAAAAGAGGCGGTTTGCTTCGTTGATGAGATGTTTCGGGAAGCGGAGCCGGTGATCAGGGAGATCGGGGGAGGGGAGACCTGAGCCCGGGGAGTTTGCCGGCCATCGGTGTCCAGGGTGAGGTGCATTGTTACTCTGCCGGGCGGCGATGGTATGGAGGATCTCTCATTTTGCGAACCCTGTAGCATCTCTCCTCGAACTTTCGAACCGGCCGGACACTCCGGCTCCATTCAGAAACCCCTAAACATCCCCACCGCCATAAACTCTTCATGCGCTACATCGTCACCGGCGGCGCCGGCTTGGCTCGAACCTTGCAGACACCTTAGCACAACACCACGACGTCGTCATCATCGACAACCTCGCCACCGGGCGGCGGGTGAACGTCGACCACCCCCGGGTGGCCTTCATCGAAGGGAGCATCACCGACCTTGATCTTTTAATGGAGACCTTCCCCGGCGCGGACGGCATCTTTCTCCGGGTAGCAATCCCGTCCGTGCCCCGGTCGGCCGGGAGACCCTCTCCACTCGCGGGATCAACGATTTCATGCCGCACGCATACTTCACCTGACGGGTCGGTGCCCGTCCACGACCCCTGGGTGGACCCCGCGACGTCGCCGGCCCGGGCTCGGAGTCCCTGTAGAGACACTCGCACGTCCCTGGGTGACCTTCATCAAGGGGAGGCATCACCGACCTCCTGATGGAGACGCGACGGGCCACCGGGCCGGAGCGGTGTAGAAGGGGCGAGGAGATCCTCCCCGGTTTACTCCGGCGTCCAGCCGTCACTCCGGGAGGAGGCGGTCACGGAGCATCGCCCGGACCAGATCACGGTACCGGTTCACGACCGGTAGGTCATCCTGGAGTACCCCGTAGACCTCGTCCAGGTTCAGCCGGCAGTAGAGGTGGACCAGAACATTCCGAAAGCCCGCAAGGTCTGAGAGCTGGGTCCCGAGGTCTTCCGGGATCAGCCCCTCGTCACAGAGGATCGCGAAACTCTCCCGGTAGGTCTCAGGCCGCCGGGAGCTGGAGGCCGCGATCAGGTGGTTCGCGATATCGATCGATGCCTGGATGCTGACGAGGAGTGCGTGCAGCACCATATTCCGCTTGTCCCTGTCGGTCCTCAGGTCTTCGAGGGTGATGGACCGGTAGCGCTCCCAGTCCCCGGCTGCCTCGTCCAGTTCCCGGAGGTGAGCGAGGACCCCTTCGTCCCTGACCATTCTCAAGCCCTCGTGAGCAGAACCCGGTCGAACCAGTCGAGCGTGTCTGCATAGTCGAGGTACAGGGAGAGCACACCCGCCTCGTACCGAACTCTCCGCTCGTTATCGCGGGAGAATACGCGTCGGCCGCTCTTGATGACCTCGTACTGGAAAGAGACCGGGGCGGTGTTGAGGATCTTCACGTCAGCCTCAAAACGGTAACAAAACCCTCGCTCGAGCTCCCGCTCGACCCTCGCGCGAAACCGCATCGCCTGGTAGGGGGTGGGCTCCCCGGCGACGAGGATTGCCACGTCCACGTCGCCGAAATCCCCCTGCGAGAACGAGCCGAAGACATACCCCACCTCTATCTCGTCAAATCCGGCGAGGACCGTGCGGATGGTGCGGAGAACCTCTTCTTTCTCTTCCGCATCCAGCTGGTGGCGTCGTCTCATACTATTGTATCTCTTTCCGCATCGCATATCATTCTTTCCCGCTCGCCTTCCCGTCGCAGGAGAGGGTCCTGCATCACTCACGAATCCGGCGTCCAGTCGCTCAACACCGCCATCATTCCAGTCCCGTCCTCAGATTCTGCCTGCAACCAGAGGGACGAGCCGGGGACTTCTGATCTTGCCATGCCGTATCGCAGAGAGAGATGCCTCGGCCTGCATCGGATCAGTTCCTGGGCGACTATTGTAGGAGATGTGGGGATCGATACCCGTCCTGAGTTTTACGGTGGTGCGGCGGATCGACTGCGTCCTTGCACCGACCAAAGAGAACGTCCTGAAGAAGTATGACGAACTGAAAGACGAGATCGAGAACCTGGACCTGATCCTCAAGCACGAGTCTGGATACGCCTTCTACAATACCTCAAAATATGATTTCAGGCGTCTCCTGGATGACCCGGCCAATATCCAGAAGAACCTGATCGACTACATCAACGGATTCTCGGAGAATATGCGGGATATCCTGGACCGGTTCAAGATCAGGAACACGATCCAGACCCTGCACGAGAAAGGCTCCCTGTACCCCCTGGTCCAGATGTTTGCTTCTGGTTCTGTCGACCTCCATCCTGACCGGGTGAGCACTTCACGCCGCGTGAGGTGATCAAACTGATGGCAAACCTCATGCTCACGGGCGATGAGGATATGCTCGCTCACAACTCTATTGTCAAGAAGGTCTATGACCCGGCCTGCGGGACCGGGGGGATGCTCACGGTCTCTGCGATCAACCCGAACGACGAGACCTACGCGGTCTGCAAGAGCGATATGCTGATCAAAGGCGACGGCCGGGACGCAGATACCATCAAACCCGACTCCTCCTTTTCAAGGGATGGCCACCCGAACATGACGTTCGACTACATGATCTCCAACCCGCCGTACGGGAAGTCGTGGAAGAAGGGGGCGGATTTCATCCGGGCAGAGCATGCACGGGGGTCGGCGGGGAGGTTTGAGGCGGGGCTGCCCCGGATCAGCGACGGCCAACTCCTGTTTCTCCAGCATATGCTCTCAAAACAAGTTCCGCCGGAGGAGGGCGGGAGCAGGATCGCTATCGTCATGAACGGGTCCCCGCTCTTCACCGGGGATGCGGGGTCGGGGGAGAGCGAGATCCGGCGCTGGATCCTGGAGAACGACTGGCTGGAGGGGATTGTGGCGCTCCCTGACCAGCTCTTCTACAACACCGGGATAAGCACCTACATCTGGGTGCTCTCGAACCGGAAGGAGGAGAGGCGGAAGGGCAAGGTCCAGCTCATCGATGCGACCGGATGCTACGTGAAGATGCGCAAGAGCCTCGGAGATAAACGTCACGAGATCACGGACGAGCAGATCCAGGAGATCACCCGGCTCTTCCGCACCTTTGCGGAGTCGGAGCATGTGAAGATATTTGATACCACTGATTTTGGGTACCGGAAGATCACGGTCGAACGGCCGCTCCGCCTGAACTTTGCCATAACCCCGGAGCGGATCGCGCGCCTGCGCTCGGAGAGGGCGTTTGTAAACCTGGCGACCACCCGGAAGAAGGGGGAGGCGGGGCTTGTGGAGGTGGCGGAGGGGAAGCGGCTGCAGAGGGAGATCCTCGCCCTCCTCCTCCAGGGGATGGCAGGCGACCAGGTCTATCTGAACCGGGAGGCGTTTGAGCGGGTGCTTGCGGCGGGGTTTGAGGGCATGAACCTGCGCTCTCCGGTCAGGAGGGCGATCCTCTCGGCGCTCGGGAAGCGGGACGAGAACGCGAGCGTCTGCGTTGATGCGAAGGGGCAGCCTGACCCTGACCCTGACCTCCGGGATACCGAGAACGTCCCCCTGGGGGAGTCGGTCTACGACTACGTTGAGCGGGAGGTGAAACCCCATGTCCCTGATGCCTGGATCGACGAGTCGGTCGTCGATGCGAAGGACGGGGGTGTCGGGAGGGTGGGCTACGAGATCAACTTCAACCGCTACTTCTACACCTACACGCCGCCGCGGCCGCTTGTCGAGAACGAGGCGGAGATTAAGAGCCTGGAGGCAGAGATCCTTGGTATGGTGCGGGAGATGATGGGATGAGTGTCCTTGAGGCTGTGCGTCGGGTGCTTGAGGAGGAAGGTGGGCCCCTCCACTATAAGGAGATCACACAGCGTATCCTCGACCAGGGTCTCTGGAGAACGAAAGGGCTGACGCCGTGGGACACTGTCAACGCCGGGATCGCGGTGGATATCAAGAGAAACGGGGAACAATCTCAGTTCTATCGCGCCAGCCCCGGCGTATACGGTTGTCAGGGGGATGGGCACCCCGCCCCCTCTCCAGAGCCCAGGGCTGCCGCTCGCATGTCCTTCCTGGATGCCGGTGAGGTGGTGCTGGAGGAGTATGCCGGCCAGGAGCCGATGCATTACCGGGATATCCCCAGAAGGCTCTGGACCTCAACCTGATCGAGACCGGGGGGCTGACGCCCGAGGCGATGATGTATGCCGGTATCCTCACCGAGATCCAGCGACAGATCAAGCGAGGAGAACTCCCCAGGTTCGAGAAACTCGGCAGGGGCTACGTTGGGCTGACCCGGTGGCATGAGGGAGAGCTTCCCTACCAGATCGAGGTGCATAACCGCGAGGTGCGAGAGCACCTTCTGCAGCGGCTCGGGGCGATGGACCCCGCGGCGTTTGAGGAGCTCGTCGGGGAACTGCTTGCAAAGATCGGGTTTGAGGACGTCGTGGTTACCCGGACAAGCGGCGACGGGGGCATCGATGTCCGGGGGACGCTTGTCACCGGCGATCTCATCCGGACAAAGATGGCGGTCCAGGTGAAGCGCTGGAAGAACAACGTCCTGGCTCCGATCGTGCAGCAGGTCAGGGGCTCCCTTGGGGCGCACGAGCAGGGGTTGATCATCACCACGAGTGACTTCTCCACCGGTGCCCGGCAGGAGGCGGAACAGCCGGACAAGATACCCATCGCCCTGATGAACGGTGAGCAGATGGTGAACCTGCTCATCGAGTATGATATCGGGGTGGTGCGGACGTCGTACGACCTCATTGAACTCCAGGAGGATGGCGAATGACCTCAAATTGCGACGGAGTCAGCGTAGTGGAGGCAGAGCCGGTATGACGGTTACGCCCTACGTGCCGGAACCGCTGCCCCCGGCCGGTATCGACTGGGAGGGCCACATCCCAAAAATAGCGTCGGCAAACCGTGCCCTCGCCAGGTACGACGGGATCCTCCAGGCGATCCCGAACCCCGAACTCCTGCTCTCCCCGCTCCTGACACAGGAGGCGGTGCTGTCGTCCCGGATCGAGGGGACGCAGGCGTCGTTTGAGGATGTTCTGCGGTTCGAGGCAAACCCGAAGGTAGAGATCAGCGATACGGCCCTTGCCGATATCCAGGAGATCATCAACTACCGGGAGGCACTGCGTGCTGCGGTGGATGCCCTCAAGACCCGGCAGCTGGACGTAGCCCTGATCTGCGACCTGCACCGGATCCTGCTCGCCGACAGTTGGGGCAGGGACGGGGAGCCGGGGTGCGTCCGCACGATCCAGAACTTCATCGGACGGGATGCGCAGATCGAGCATGCGATCTTCGTCCCACCGGCACCGGGGATGATTCCCGCGGGCGCTCGCTGAGTGGGAGGCCTACCTGCAGCGCGAGGAAAAAGACGTTCTCGTCCAGCTCTCAGTCTTGAAGGCGCAGTTCGAACTCATCCACCTGTTCTGCGACGGCAACGGGCGTATCGGGAGGATGCTCGTCCCGCTGATCCTGTATGAGAAGGAGTTGATCGGGAGCCCGATGTTCAACATCAGCGCCTACTTCGAGCGGCTGCTCGCGGTCTCCCGTGAGCGGGACTGGAACGGCTGGATTGCGTTCTTCCTCCGTGCTATCGAACGGCAAAAAAGCAAAGGCAATCCTCGACCTCTACGACGAGATGAAACGGACGGTGCCGGAGGTAACCCGGTCGCAGTACGCCGTCGCCGCGATCGATGCGATCTTCGGGACGCCGATCTTCATTCCGTCCGAATTTCACGAGCAAACGGGGATCCCGAAGAAGACGGCGAACAGGATTCTCCAGCAACTCCGCGAACATGAGATCATCGCCGTCCTTGAGGAGGGCGGGGGGCGGCGGGGCGGTGATCGTGGGGGTGCTCAGGCGTCCGGGGTGGTGAGGGAGCGATATTGTTGATTGCCGGGGCGGCTACGGCCCTACAGAAGGCAACCGTTTATAAAAACTACCCGATAAGGCATACTGATGTCTCAGACTACGAAAAGGTCTGCTCTTCCTGAAGATAACGAGGAACAGAAGAAGCGCAATACCATTGAGGCTACAGACGAGGAGATGGAGATTATGCTGCGGAACCTCGCCAGTTATCCAATGTTAAGCAGCATCGTCTTGCAGAATTCCCTGCTTTACCGGGTGGCTTTCAATCAGTATAAGGAGAGGATACCTCCAGAGAGATTTGAGGAGATTGCTGAATTATCTCTTGGCGGGATCCTATTATATTCAGTAGAGGATGGGGAGTTCCAGGACAGACTTCAGCGTGTGGAGAACTGGCTGAACCTCTACCCCGAGTACGCGGACACAGAGTTCGGTGAAAAACTCTTGAGTAACTTCCTAAACTATTCCTCCGAACTCGAGGTCTACGACGCACTGAAGCGAGCAGGCTGCTCTCCTGAGAGGGATGTGGCGCCCGGGGGTAAGACCCGGGAGGGCAAGAACACGAAGGATAAGCCCAAGAACCTCGATTTCAGGGTCCGCCCGGATGGGAGGGATATCTTCATCGAGGTCACGACGCCCCGGATGAGCCTGGAGACTCGGTTAATGTACAGTGATACACCACATGCTGGCTTCTTTGATCCCGGCAGGGGAATCGAGAGGGAGGGGTACGCCGGTCCATCTAGAGCGGAGATTGTAGTGGAGAACAAAGTCATCACCCAGATCCTGGAAGCCACCAGTGGTACCGACTACCCGGTGATCCTCATCATCAACTGCACATATGTGTATCCCGAAATAATGATGGGGTTTGGCGAGGATGTTTCTGGACGGATCTCAGGCATCATCCATTACCGGAACGGCACATCCGAATTCAGATCGACGCGGGGATGCAACCTATCAGAGAAGGAGAAGCGGTTCTTCACGCGCCTGATGGGACCGACCCGGACCCGAGTGGTTGCAGCAGAAACTCTCCGGGAAAAATGAGGAGCGGAGGCAACCTACTGGTCAGGAGATCCTTCAATAAACTTCAGAAATTCCTCACCAAAGGGCGTTATTCTCAGGTTGATATAGGGTTTTGTCCTTCCACCGAATAGTGCAATAGCTTCATCAAGTAACAGCGATTTCGAGATCAAATCCTGGACGGAGAAGAGATACATTGCCTCATCGAATCCTAGGAGATTTGCTTTATACTTGAGAGAAGCCTCGGCACCTTCACCATCAACGACTTTCTGCTCAGAGTTGTCTTCAGATTCACAACCATCTTTGACATTCCAGAAATGCTTGAGGATCTGGATTTGATCTTCGTTGATGCGGAAGGCGATATCGAGGAACGTTTCTTTGAAGTCAGACTCGTAGGTATGCTCCATCTCGTTCAGCAGAATCTTCTTGAATCGATGTACCTTCTCCTCGGATGCGGTGTTTACGACCCTGCGAAGTATGGACTCAAATATGTCTCCAAACTCTTCGCTCTTGAGATATTTTTGATCAATGTCACAGGAACGCATTGATCTCAAGTATTTCTCAAACTCCTCGACAAACCGATTCAATCGCTCCTGTTTTACCCGACTCCGAGATTCAAAGACCTCATTGAGAATAGTGCCAAGGAGGGTATTAGAGAGAATTACATTTTTGACAGATATTACGCCCTGCTCTAACTGAATTTTTGAATCCTCATCCATAAGTCATCCTCGAAGACGGCAGGCGCCAGATGCCTCGCCAGTGGTCGTGTTTATGGGGGCGTGGGAAACCCCAGAAGTCCCCGCCGAAGTTGGGGAATAATCACCAGTATCCCTCACTCACGGCTATGGGCCTGTTACGGGCCACATAGCCGTGAGATGGTGAAGGATTATTATTCATGCACGCGTCGAACAGTGAGCCCGGAATTTGGTCCTGGTGGAAGGCCAAGCGCGGGTTCAACTCCCGGAGATGTGCGAAGATCCTGAAGAAGTTGGTTGGCAGGCAAGCGTTTGCCAATCATCGCCTGTGACTCTGGACGTGGGCGACTGACATCTTTCCCGCGATACACCTCTACTTCAGTACCACCACATTCTATGACATGCTTACAGAGACCACGGATATAGAAGCGATTGAATTCTCCTTCTGCTAACGTTTCTGGAGCAGTATGCGGGACCTTAGCGGTGGTAATGCCTCCACCTCTTGTTCTCCGTTGCTTTGTCGCACGCATAAGGTCGCGTGTTCGGATCTGTTCGGCCAGCCAAATGTCATCATGGTTGTGAAATGCCTCATGTAATAGACCTGGCCACTCCAAAGCGCCAGCCTCTGTGAGCCTGGAGCTTATGTAGAGATTACCTCCCTGTATATCTCTGTCTAGTTCGGCAATCATACAGCGCCTAACCGCTTCATCAAGACTATCATAACGGATGCTCATATGTCGGTCATCTCCTCCCGCCCCTCAAGGGGTTTGATCGACTCTTTCACGAGGCCACTAATATACGTTCTGGTATGGGTTGGCGGATGCCTGCGGTGGAGGGAGTTTTGTTCCCGGAATCTTTTCCATTGCCAGATAATCTCCCGGGGGAAGCAAGGGAATTTCCGGAGTCCACGTCAGCCCCTCATTTGCGGCAGGTCCGCTTTAGTGAGAACAAGAGATGGTTATCAGGCGGATCGGATATGCTCCCGCGCCAGTATCATTCAGATCGTCAACCTGCGGAGTCACCTGATGCGCTTGCCAGCGTTCGTCAGGGCAAGGAGTTTATCCCAGTAATCGAGATGAACTCAAGCAAGAGGGAACTCGCCGCACCGAGCCGGACGCTCGTTATATTCTAGTCATGAGTGTCGGTATACGGGCGTCCCTGCGATCTTTTCGGATATGAGGGAGCAGAAAGGACATTCAGCATTTTCTACTTATTGCGCAACACTGCATCACCGGCAAAGGGTATTTAACGATGGAGAAAGAATGTTTGGCCAAGGACACAAGCCTTAGACGAATTACAGGAGATTTGAAACACTACTGGACCATTTCACCGGGTTATAGGCATTATGGTGCATGAGGCACAGTGTACGTGAAATTGTAGGTGCAATGCTCTACTATTGAAAATGGTAGGGTTGTTGTGCAGAATGATATGATGGATGTATTGGAGGGAATATCTTGACCATCCCAAGAACGCAACTTGAAACTTGGTCTCATCAGGGCGCCACCGTCACCGCTTAGAGTACACACGAGTCCATAAGAAACGCTCTTAAAAAACATAAATGGCCTCTCGGAGTAAAGTATAATGACTATCTTCAAGGGTCATACCGGAATGCAACAAACATTCGAGGTGACAGCGATGTCGATCTAGTGGTCGAACTCACTTCCTCTTTCCAGCACGATCTTTCAGCACTCTCCTCTTCTGAGCAGCAGCGGTTTCACGCAGACTATGTCAATGCAACATACACACTAAGTGACTTTAAATCTGAGGTGATCAATGCACTTCAGGATTACTATGGACCCTCGGCGGTGGAGATAGGGAACAAATCAATTAAGATCTCTGCAGGATCCAATCGCCTCGCGGCAGATGTTGTCGTGTGTATGTCATATCGTAAATATCAACAGTATCGAAGTATATCGGATCAAAAATATGTCAATGGAATAGTATTTTATACGCAAACAGAAAACCGCCGAATCATCAACTTCCCGAAGGTTCATTATGACAACGGTGCAGAGAAAAATTTTCAAACAAACGGCAATTATAAACCTACTGTAAGGATGTTCAAGAACGCAAGAAGTTATCTGATAAACCACAATTCTCTGTCACCCGACGCTGCTCCATCTTATTTCATAGAATGTCTCCTATATAACGTTCCATCCCAAAAAATAGTGACTAATCCACAAGATACGTTTTTTAATGTTCTAAAATATCTCCAGAATGCTAATTTGAGTTCTTTTGTGTGTCAAAACAGGCAAATGAATCTATTTGGGGACTCTCCTGAACAGTGGAATTTATATAATGCAAATCTGTTGATATCCGCTTATATCGATCTCTGCAACAACTGGTAAAGTGCAACATGCATCCATACGCCGTCGACAGTGATGAAAGGAAAAAAGTTACCTCCATATTAGTTGTGCTGAGTATAATCCTGATCTTGGCGGCTCAACGTGTTCTCACTCATTTTGCCATACCCCTGCCGTGGTTTATCTGTATACCATCCCCCTTCGTTGTTTTGGGATTATTATGGCTTCTTTTCGATAGATATCTTTGGAAGTTCTCAATACTCCATTCGATTGGCCTGATAAAAACACCCGATCTCTCTGGAGAATGGCACGGCAATCTGCAATCCTCTCATGACGAATATCATACGTTACATCTGATATCATTGAAAATCAATCAAAATTGGACTAGCATCAGCCTATTTCTGGACACAGATGTATCGAGTTCGCAAAGCGAAGTAGCAAGCATATATATAAATAATCCGATGGGTCCGGTGGTTAATTATCTGTACCTGAACGATCCGAATCCTAAAACCCCTGAAACCATGCACATTCATCGCGGAACAACAACCCTAAGATACGATGCCTCTAAGGATACACTTGAAGGTTCTTATTATACGGACGGCAAAAGAAAAAACTACGGTGAAATTCGCCTTAAAAGGGGTAAATAAAAATTTATCCATAAACAGAGCCCATCAAATCAAATTTTTGGACCACCCCGGGTGACGTTTGTCGAGGGGAGCATCACCGATCTCGACCTCCTGATGGAGACGCGATGGGCCAAAGGCCGGAGCGGGAGCACCGTCAGGAACGACATTCCACGGGAACGGAGTTCGAGTACCAGAGGTGCAAGTTGCGACTCCTTCCCCGGCGCGGACGGCATCTTCCACCAGGCGGCCATCCCCTCGGTGTCCCACCACTCTCCGGTGCAACCCTTTATCCCACATCATTTCACTTTCACGGTGCACGGTTCATCCCTTATTACCCGGACCGCGGACTCTTTAGTATGCAAACAGATACAAGAATGCAATCCATCTCACGCAGTCTTAGAATATCCGATAAATCGCTCTTTAAGGATGCCGATGTTCTCGAATGCGATCACGTCCCCGACCAGGTGCTCTTCCGCGATAACGAACTCGAGGAGCTGTCATTCCTGATCAGGCCCGGCCTCCGGGGCCAGCGGCCGGCGAACATCCTCTGCCGGGGGCTCCCTGCAACCGGGAAGACGACCTGCATCCACCACCTCTTCACCGAGATCCGGCATCTCCCCGGCACCAGGGGCACCCTGATCCCGGTGTACGTGAACTGCCAGCGGAGCCGGACGGCGTTTGCCGTCTTCTCCACCATCTACCGGGAGCTGGTCGGCCATGCACCCCCAAGCTCCGGCGTTCCCCTCAGGAAACTGATGGATGCCGTTGCCAAGGCGCTTCAATCCAGGAGAGAATCCGAAAAAACCGTCCTCCTCGTCTGCCTTGACGATATCCATCACCTGATCCATGAAGGTACCGCCACCCAGATCCTCTCCTCGCTCCTCCGGTTGTACCTCGACTATCCCGGGTGCCGGGCCTCGGTCATCCTGGTCGAGAGCGATCTCACACTCGATATCTCCCGTGCACTGGATCGATCCGTCGCCTCCAGCCTCTGCGCCCAGGAGGTCTTCTTCGCCCCCTATACCGCCAACCAGATCCGGGGCATCCTGAAGGAGCGGGCGCGGCAGGCGGTCTATCCGGGCGTGGTCGAGCCCGGGATCCTCGACCTGATCACCGACAGGACGACAGGCACGGTACCTGTTGACCTCCGGGTCGGCATCGACCTCCTGAAGCGCTCCCTCCTCAGAGCAGAACGGGCGGCGCACACCACCGTCACCGAAGAGGACGTCGCCGCCGCCTATGGGGATGCCCGCACAACGCACCTCCGGGGGCTCGTCTCCACTCTGACCGGCAAGGAGCGCGCCCTCCTCTTCCTCATCGCAACCATGACAGAGGAGGCCAGGGAGGAGTACAGGGAGGAAGCCAGGGCTGCGCGCGAGAAGATGATGAGCGAGAACACTACTCACGAGAACACAGCCTGCACTCCTGTCAGGTTAATTTC
>DAJQ01000021.1:370-59053 GCA_002496395.1 Methanocorpusculaceae archaeon UBA456 | reverse complement strand
AGAGGGTTTTTCATGGTAAATGCATGGGATTACCCATCATTTTCATCTAGTATATCTGTTGCCCCTTGAAGGTATCATGCGTTTTTTTTATTATAATGAGTCAGTTTACCCTTTCGTAACCCGCTCCCTCACAAAAGGTATAAGAAATAATATTAAAACTTTAATTTCATGGGGAAGATTTATAAACCCAATTTAGTGTTCCTCACATTACGAATTAATGAAAAAAGTAAATAATTTATCACTTATTATTTAGCTCCCATATACTCCTTCTTTTAATGAGATACAATGGATACCCTATGATCCAAAATAAAAGAACAATTAAAGCCCATGAAGTTGGCGACCATGTAATTGAACTCATATTCTCTTTCGAAAAGGTTGATCCAGCACCAATCTCTTTTGCATCTGAATATACAGCAATTGAGCATATTAACAGCATGATGAAAAGACCAAAAAAACCAAATATAGCACTAAAAAAGAAAGCTGGAAGCAGAAGGATGAGCAACATACTGCTTTGGTATTGTTTAATGGATTCCAGACTTTGATTTCCAAGTGATTCCGTCGAACTATTTTGTTTTTTTAGATTCAAACCGCACACCTTACAGAAAACATCAGTATCGTGTACTTCCTTACCACACTTCGGACAAAATGGCATAATTGTGATATAGAAGATTCATTTATTTAAATCCATATGATTATAAGAAGCAGATGAGGGATGCTTATCCGTTACGATTTGTAAATGTAAATAAAATATGTGAGACAATACCAATAACACAACCACCTTCAAATATCCCAAATAGAAATCCGGTAACAAAACGAGTTATATTATTGCTGAAATATGGAGTGAAAATTTGCATAGATACATCAATAGCCATAGGAATTGACAGAAGTGCCCCCAAAATAATAATTGTGATTGTTGTACAATTTATTGATTTTATTGGACCGCGTAGAGTTATGAGCCTGCATAGTGATTGGAAAAATGAACCTGTTGGATATCTCACTATGGCTACAAAAAATATTAAGGACATTCCAATATATATACCAAGGCATCTTGAACAAACAGGTACCTGGTTATTATTAATAAAAAACGAGCGATCATTTATTTGATGACAGGTATAATACCCTATAAAATAAATTATATTTAATGGATTTTGTAATAACTTTTCATCATTTATTTGATTATTACTCATATCAAGTGATTTTCTAACATCGAGGAATGATCCAGATTCGTGGGTATACGGAATGATAAAATGTAGCATAGTAAATAAAATAAATATCATATAAATTAAAGCAACAAACCTCTGAATGCTTTTTAATGAATTAGTTGATTTGATTTCTACCATAATCGATGCTCATTGAATTAATTGTTTTATATCTTTGGAAATCTCATCATTATTTTTGATCTTTATTGAGAATAACCATTCATAATACAAAAAAACACAGAGAAACATGGACCGAGCGGGAATTGAACCCGCGGCCTCTACCATGCCAAGGTAGCGATCTNNTCTACCCCTGATCTATCGGCCCAACGTTACGAAAGCCAGGTGACACCCATTTTGCCCAGCGACAAAATGCTCACTGACCTTATACTATTCGCAGGAGTCGCATAAATAGATTGTTTATTGGATGTATAGGGAATGTGTATTGGATGTAAAATTGGATACCAGAGCTATCGCCATTCAGCGGCGGCACTCCTCCATCTTCCGGCACTCCCCCGCCCTTCGCATCTCTTCCATCCCTTGCATCTCACTCATCCTTCGCATTTCTTCTGTCCATCACTTCTCTTCCGTCGCTCCTATCTCTTCCCCGCTTCACATCCCTTCCCTGCTTCGCATCTCCTCTGCCGCCCGCCGCCGGGATTCCTCTGTGCTGACTGTGGCGGTGGCAACCGGGCGGCCGGCCCTGATGAGCTCCACAAGAAGGGGGGCCGCCCCGGCGGGTGGGGTCTGGGTGTGGGGGAGGACGCGGCGGCCGGTCCGGGGGTTACCCAGGTGGCTTCCGGCCGGGCTGCTTTCTCCTATGCCCCTGCCGCCGGCCGGGNNGCCGGGCCGCTGTCTTCCACGCCCCGGTTGTCGAGCCGCCAGACCTGCTTTCTTCCGCTCCTTCGGCCGCGTTTGGCGATAGGTGTGCCATCTTTTTCGACGATGTCCGCTGAGAAGTCGATGACAGGCGCATTGGCGATGGCGCCGCCGACCCCGAAGGAATCGACGATATCGCGGAGGGCGGCGACGTCGGCTGCCGTGACGCCTCCTGATAAGAGGATCTTCACATCCTGGTATCCGTGGGTGTCGAGCTCCCATCTGACCTCCCCGATGATGGAGCGGATATCGCCCCGGCGTGACCGGGGGGTGTCGAGCCGGACCGCCGAGCAGCCGATCCGGGCGGCGGCAAGGGCCTCGGCCTTCTCATCCGATAGCGTATCGCAGANNCCGGGGCACATCGGGATCCGCATGCTCCGCATATGCCGCCCACGCCAACTCCGGGCTATCAAAGGAGAGGACATAGGCGTGGGGCATCGTTCCTGCGAGTGGAATCCCGGCGGGGGCGGCCGTATTGCTCACTCCGGCAACACCCCCGATCCAGGCAGCCCGCTCGATCATGGGGGCGATCGCCGGGTGCTGCCGCCGGGAGCCGAACGAGTAGACGGGCCGCCCGGCTGCCACAGAGACGATATGGGCGGCGGCGGTTGCAATCCCCGAGGCATGGCAGAGGAAGCCGAGGAGCGCTGTCTCAAAACGGGCGATATCCCGGTAGGAGCCCTCGATCACCATCACCGGCTCGCCTTCATAGAAGATCGACCCCTCGGGCATCGAAAAGACCGTAACCGGCTTGCCGTCAAAGAGTTCGAGCACCGAGTCAAGTCCCGCCAGGATGCCGAATCCAAGCGGAAGCGACGCAACCGAGACCTCTATCACAACAGACGGGTTCACACCCGCCTTCTCAAGCACCGCCTCGCAGCGGGGGAAGTAGATATCAGTACATCCGCCGCTCTGTATCAGATCTGGATCAAGACTCCCAAACCGGCTCATGAAACTATAGATGAACGCGAATCGATAGAAAGATTGCGAAGGGTGATGCCGGGAGTGAGAGAACACAGAGAGAGGGAAGAGGATGACGATCTGCTGGTTCCCGGAGAGATGATTGAATCAACCACTACCTACTGATGGGAATTCATCAAGGTACAATGAGGTTGCTTCCCTGAGATTTGCTATGGCTTCTTCGATTGTGACGCCCTGGCTCACCGTTCCGACTTCCGGGCACTCCGCGACATACATATCATCATCCTTACAGAGCACTGCCGTGAACGCCTTCATGATAATCACTCTGCATTATCTCACTACCAGCTGATAAGAGTCTCCACTGTTCAATTACAAAGAGGAATGTTTCTCTTCAGACGATGTATTTTTCGACCATAGAGCATTCGATCCGGATATTTGTATCCAGAAGATACATCATTCACTTCGCCAGGATAAGGACTGTTCCTGAAGCTCAGGAGCGGCATACGTATTTCGATAGTGCCTGAGAGCTCCGGCCCACGAAAGGCGGAGCGGTTTTCCCTCTCCGGTTTTCTGTTTTCGAAGGAGCAAGGCAATAAAATCCTTTACCTTTTCCCTATTATCCGGCGAGAGTTCCTGTATAAGATCTTCAATTTCTGTCATATGATGTTCAGTTCCAAAAAGTTGCTCGAAAATGATGTCAAATACCACTTCTGAAGGATGTACTCCTGAAATGTATGTATTGAATAATGATCACAAGATGGTTTCCCTTATCCCTGTGTACTCTATCCGATCATCACCGCCCCAACTACTAACAACTACTAATCACAACCAGATTAGTAGTTACCTGCCCTCACCCAAACCGAGAGAGCTATCGCAAATACCAATAAATACTAATTACTACTAAATTAGTAGTTAGCAGGAAGAGTACTCAATGAAAAAACTTCAAAAACCCCCTCCGGAGAGTGCTTCGCCTGCATCTCAAAATGCCGCAGCCATCGACGGGGATGAGGAGCTCCAGAACGAGGTGGCCGAATATAACCGCAGGTACCTCTCCTGGGACGAATTAATTCACAGGGTACCTGACCAGAAGAGGAGAGAACACATCTGGCACCTGATGAAGACTCACCGAAGACTTCAGTACGAGACGATCCCCTATCCCCCGCTCCCGCTCATCTACTCCCTCACTCCCGAGATCGCAAAGAACCTGCATACCTATGACCGGTACCTCTCCGGCACACTCAGGATTAATAAGAGGGAGATCCGTCTTGAAAAATCCTATATCATCAATTCGATGATGGAAGAGGCGATCGCATCAAGTATCCTTGAAGGAGCCGTGACGACCCGGAAGAAGGCTCAGGAGCTGTTGATCTCAAAGAGAGAGCCAAAAAGCACCGATGAGCAGATGGTGATCAACAACTATGAGGCGATGCAGTATATCCTTACACAGAAGGATGAGCCTATCTCCCGGGAAATGATCTGCGACATTCAGGAGATCGTCACCAACAAAACCATCAATGAAAAGGAGGTCGGAGTATTCCGGGACAACAACGAGATCGTCGTAGTCGATGCCGCAACCGGAGAAATCCAGCATACGCCCCCCGACCACCAGAAGATCGAAGAGATGATCGCAGCCTTCTGCCGGTTTGCAAATGAGGATGATGACGAAGCAGTGAAGCCGACCGGAATATTCATCCATCCGATCATCAAGGGGATCATCCTCCACTATCTCATCGGGTATATCCACCCGTTTGCAGATGGCAACGGGAGGACCGCGAGAACCATCTTCTATTGGTATGTCCTCTCAAGGGGGTACTGGCTCTTTGAATATATGGCGATCTCACGGGCCATCCAGAGATCAAAAAAGCGCTACTCACTCGCCTATCTGCATGCCAGATACGATGAGATGGATCTGACCTACTTCATCAACTACAACATATCCTGCATCAACGAAGCCCTCCAGAATCTACTCCGCTATATTGAAGAGAAGCAGTCAGAACAGAAGAGGGCCCAAACCATCAGCCGGAAGGTACCGGGGATCAATGAGCGGCAGGCAGATATTCTCCGCACCATGATGGAGCATGGAGATGAATATTTCACCATCCGCCAGATCATGCAGATGCATGGCGTCGTCTACGAGACCGCAAGAACAGACCTGCTCACCCTCGTGGAGAGAGGGTTTATCCGGAAAACGAAGAGAGGAAAGGAATTCGCCTTCATCTTCAATGAGGAGAGCGTTCTTCTGAAAGGAGACGATCAAAGGAATTGATCACAGTATGCATTGACAGAAAAAACGCTCATGATACCCATAAGGGCAACAGGCATACAAGATTAAAATAATTGGTGGCCCATCTTACTTTGGGGTAGAGAAGGCTGTCTTCTTTTTGGGACTTTGATCCCGTGGAAAAAACTAGCCAGTCCAACCTATACGGAGGCATACATGCATCACGAGTGCGGATATAAAAGTGCTCCCGAAGCTCTTTGGATCTACCCCTCTTTTTGGAGGAATTATGAAACAAAGAACAAAAGTGTGTGGAATTGATGTCCACAAAGACTTCCTCCAGGTATGTATTCTATCTCTAACAGGAGAGAGTTCGCAGCATCGCATCCACAATACTCATGATGATATTCTTGACTTAAAAGATCTTCTCCTGAGTGAAGGGTGTGAACTCATTGCATTAGAGTCAACCGGGATCTACTGGTACTTGCTCTATTTTACTCTTGAGGACGACATCCCGATTATTGTTGGCAATGCGAATCAGATGAAGAGCATACCTGGAAGGAAAACTGATGTGCGCGATTCTGAATGGATCGCCCAACTTGCTTTGAATGGATTGATCAAACCATCCCGGATATTTCCCCGTAATCAACGAGAATTTCGTGATCTGACACGAAACCGGGAAACTCTTGTCAGGTCTCGAACAACAATTAAGAACCGAATCCACAAGATACTGGATAGTGCCGGGATGAGATTGAAGTCTGTCATGAAAGACATCTTCGGCAAGTCTGGTCGACACCTGCTTGAGGGATTAGCTCAACAAAGAGATCTGAACACGCTTCTTCAGACAATCCCATCACCCATCATCCGGCGGAAAGTGGATGAGATCAAAGTGATCATGCACACCTCGCTCTCCCCAATCCAAATCCATCTCCTCAAAACACAACTTCAGCTTCTCAACGAGATTGAAGAGAAGATTGACACAATCAATGGACTCATTGTGGCGGCTCTCACTGATGAGATGCATGATTCGATTGGGATTTGTCTCTCAGTTCCCGGTATTGGCATGACAGCTGCAACAACTATTCTTGCTGAAGTGGGTGATGTCAGAGACTTTCCTTCGGCAGATCGACTTGCTTCCTGGGTGGGATTGACACCTTCGGTCTATCAGTCGGCAGATCATCTGGTAACGGGAAGAATAACAAAGCGAGGGTCAAAACACCTTCGATGGATCCTTGTTCAGGTTGCTCAGACTGCAAGTCGAACCAAGAACACTGTTCTCTCCAGATTCTTCAGGCGAGTTGCTTTTCGAAGAGGGAGAAATAAAGCAATTGTTGCTCTGGCACGCAAGATCCTCTGTATCTTGTGGCATTTGCTGACAGTGAAAGAAAAGTACAAAGATCCCGATCTGAAGAAGAAGGTTATCCTCCCTCAAAAGTCGAAATTACCGGATATTTCAATCGATGATGCGGTAATGGTTCTGTTGAATGCAGGGTATAATGTTTATACTCCGGGATTACAGCGTATCTCAGGAAAGGGGGTGGAATAGGGGCCACCTTACCTTTCGTAGGAGGTGATTTTCATATAAAACAGGGGAAAAGCCTGCTCCGCCAGATGGTGAAGGTGACCAAAACCATCGGCCGCATTGAGCACAGGAGCAAAAAGCCTCCCCTGATAGGAGATTATCGTTCTCTGTATATGAGTGTATGCATCACCTTCATAACTGTGAAAAGATGAGCATAAAACAGTCGGATGAATGAATCCCACCACTCAGGACCACCTAACTATCAGGAAAACCAGGTAGAGAGCCACTTGCCCGGCAGTTGAGAAAACCTGATACCCAAAGAGGACCAGAGATCCATCTGCCTCACCAGAGAGGCGGGAGGAGAGATATACATGACAGGTTTTACAGAATGGGCTGATGCTCGGGTTCAGAAACTCAGCTGGATCGATATGGGGCTCGTTAAGCTCAGCGTCTTTGCCTTTGCGCTCATGATTGCAAAGCTCTGGGAGCCGATCCTGAGCCTTGAGTGGTACTGGTATGCGATCATCTTCATAGCAGCAGCAATTCCACCGCTTATCAGGATAAAAAAACCCGATTGAACCTGCGAGAAGAGCCAGAAGCAGGTTCCCTGCTCCGGCGGGAATAGATCAGGACAACAGGTGCCGGAGTATAAGCTCCGTAACCAGTTTAATCCCTGATAAACGTCCCGTTCCGGTATTCGGCAAGAGCCTGCCTGACCTCTGCATCCGTATTCATGACAATCGGCCCGCCCCAGGCGATCGGCTCCCTAAGCGGTATTCCCGAGAAGAAGAGGAAACGGCATCCATCATCCGTGGCATGGACAGAGATCTCCGATCCCCCTTCGCCAAAGAGGATCATCGTCCGGTTCGAATATACATCCCCCGCATCCGGATGGAAGCGGCCGGCACCCCCGAAGACATAGGCTGCTGCCATATGATCGTCCTTCACGGGATGGGAGAAGTCCGATCCCGGCTCAAGCGTCACATCAAGGTACTCCGGATCGGCCATCAGATCCCGGACAGGGCCAGAAATCCCGGCAACCTCACCGCAGATCACCCGGACAGATACCCCTCCCGGAAGCGCCACAACCGGGATCTCACCTGCTGCGATCTCCTGGTACCGGGGATTCATCATCTTGTGGCTTTTCGGAAGATTCACCCAGAGCTGGAAACCACCCATCCGTCCGTTGACCGGCTTTGGCATCTCCTGGTGAATGATCCCCGAGCCGGCCGTCATCCACTGGACACCCCCGGCCGGCACATCCCCGGCATGCCCCATGCTGTCGCCATGCTCGACCCTGCCTTCGAGCATGTACGTCACGGTCTCGATCCCCCGGTGCGGATGCCAGGGGAACCCTGCGAGATAATCCGCCGGATCATCACCCCGGAAATCATCGAACATCATGAAGGGATCAAAGAGCGGGATCTCCGAGTGTCCAAATGCCCGGTGGAGCCGGACACCCGCCCCTTCCATCGTCTCGCGTGCAGAAAAGGTTCTGGCAACTGGCTTTGCAGCTCCCATACAGCATCTCCAATAATGATAGATACAAACGAGACCTGATAAAGGTAAGCCGGATGAAGAAGCAGATCCGCACCACCGGAAGATATGAGGATACCAAAAACCATCTCATTCAATAATCCTGAAGTGAAACACTACTTCAGATGGCAGGATACCAGGGGAAGGAGCAGAAACCATGCTCGGAATAATCGGTGGAACAAGCCTCCTCTTTGCGGATCTTCCTCCGCTTGAAGAGAAGGTAATTGCAACACCGTACGGAAAAGCAACCGTCCATTGCGGCGAAATCTGTCTGGTGCCACGCCATCAGAACACCCTGCCGCCACATAAGATCAATCACCGTGCACATCTGGCGGCACTGAAGATCATGGGAGTCGACCGGATCATCGCATTCGGTTCAGTCGGCTCACTGAAACTGGAGTACCCCCCCGGCTCAATCGTCATCCCAAAAGACTTCATCAGCTGGGGCGGCATCCCGACATTCCATGACACCACCATCACCCATGTGATGCCCGGTTTCGATCAGGACCTGATCATCGGCCTCAGCACCATCCACCCGGATATAAAAATCGGCGGCACCTACATCCAGACGATCGGGCCCCGGTTTGAGACCCCTGCCGAGGTGCAGGCGATCGCAAAGATCGCGGATATCGTCGGAATGACCGTTGCAAGCGAGGCAACCCTGGCAGCAGAGCTTGGTATGAAGATCGCCGCCGTCTGCACCGTTGACAACTATGGAAACGGGATCGGCGACGAAGCGATCAGCTATGACACCATCGTTGCTGCTGCAAAAGAAGGGGGCAGGAGAACAAGCATCGTCCTTGAGAAGATTGTAAAGGAGTTTGGATAAGCATGATACCATTTAACAAACAGGCAGCGATTCTGATCAAAGGCGCCACCCATAACTGCAGAAAAACCGACATCTTCATCGACGGAGGCATAATCCAAAAGATCGGAGAGGGGATCAGATCAGAGTACAAAGGCAGCGCTGATTTCGAGATCGATGCGGGAGGCGACGTCGTCCTTCCGGGGCTTGTGAACACCCACACCCACGCCGCAATGAGCCTGCTCCGGGGATATGCAGACGACATGGTCCTCTTCGAATGGCTTTCAGAGAAGATCTGGCCGCTTGAGGCACACCTCACCGGAGACGATGTCTACTGGGGCACCCGGCTTGCCTGTCTTGAGATGATCAAGTCGGGAACGATCGCCTTCAATGACATGTACTTCTTCATGGACAGGGCAGCAGATGCAGTCGAGGAGTCCGGGATGCGGGCATGCCTCTCGCACGGCTTCATCGACCTCTTCACCGAAGAGAAGCGTGAAGCAGAGATTAAGGCAACCATCAATCTCCACAACCACATCAAATCCAGGAATAATCCAAAGATCACGTTTGCCACCGGACCCCATGCCCTCTATACCGTCTCGCCTGAGGGGCTCACCTGGTGTGCAGACTATGCAAAAGAAAATGACGCCGGCATTCACATCCACCTCTCAGAGACACAACAGGAACTCGATGACTGCATCAAAAACAACAACACCACCCCGGCAGCCCACCTGGACAAATACGGCATCCTGACGGACCGAACCGTTGCCGCCCACTGCTGCTATCTCGATGAGAGCGAATGTGAACTGCTTGGGAAGAGAAAGACCGCAGCATCCCACAATCCCGCAAGCAACATGAAGCTCGCAGGGGGAAGAGCAATCCCCTATTCGGCACTGAAGAATGCAGGCGCACCTGTCTGCCTTGGAACCGATGGCTGTGCCTCGAACAACAACCTCGACCTCTTCGAGGAGATGAAGATAGCAGCACTCCTCCAGAAGTTCACAACAGGCGATCCGACCATCCTCCCCGCAGCAGAAACAATCGATATTGCATCCAGAGCCGGTGCAGAAGCGCTCAGAACAGGCGGCGGCACCATCGCACCCGGGTTTGCCGCCGACATCATCCTGGTGGACAGGAACGTAATCTGCAACACCCCCTTCCACAACCCAATCTCAAATATCGTCTATGCATGCGGCGGCAATGCTGTCAGGACCGTCATCTGCGACGGCGCCATCCTGATGCATGACCGCGAGATCCCGGGAGAGGATGCAATCCTTGCCGGTGCAGAGGCAGCAGCAATCTCACTGGTAAAACGGAGAGAAGAGGAACTGGAAAACCAGTAAAAAACCTTTTTTATACCCATTACCCGCCGCCTGCCGGAGGGAAGAGGACGACGAGATCGCCATTGTTGAGTGTGGTATCAAGACCATTGAGAAAGCTGATATTCCGGCCATTTACCAGGATATTCACAAAATCTTTCAGCTCCCGCCTACCATCTTCAAAGATCTCATCAGACAGCCCGGAGTACTTTTCCATTAACGTTGTCAGGAGATCGGAGATGGTGGATCCCTCCTCCAGCTCCTCTGTAAATTTTGAATCCATGATATTCCTGAGCGTAGCAAATGCCTTGACAGTTACCTGCATGCCAGATCCCTCTCCATTCTTTGGTATATCTCTCTGCGTCGGGCATGGGCGGTATGGGAAGAATCCCGAACCCAAACAACCGATCTGTTTATTTCAGACCAAGTTCACGCAGCTTCTCATCTGTTGGTACTCCATCTGCATCCCAGCCCCGGACACTGTAGTATTCACTGAGGAGGGGTTCACGTTCCCAGACCCGGCCCTTTGGACCGCCTTCCCGGAGTGGTTCGGTGAGCAGGCGTTTGGGGAGAGTATCATCTGCTTTTGTATAACCGACCTTGATATTGAAGAGCTTCTGGAGATTCCAGATCCGCTCCCCGATCCTGATGAATCCAGGGCCATCGAGATCGATGCCCATTGTGGCGGCGGTCAGATCGGCATAGTCGGTGGCATCAAGGGCAAATGAGCTGAAGAGACACATACCTGATGCATCAATTGCAGCAGTGAGATCCTGGAAGACCTGTACCCATGCGGCTTTACCATCACTGGTATAGGGATCGAGCTTTTCTGGTGCACCAAGCACCTCGGGAGAGATCATATATCCATAGACATGATCCCCGCCACGGTTTGAGGTCGCATAAGAGAGGCCATGCCCCTGCAGGCCCCGGGGATCATATGCCGGAAGATCCTGCTTTTTTACACTCATCGAGAGTTCGGGATGCCCATGCCGTTCTGCAAACCGGTATGAACCATCGGTCAGTTCGGCTCCAAACCCTTCCCGAAGACCAATCTGCCGTACCAGTTCGACGATGCCGGCAGCCTCTCCAAATTTCGGCCCATTATTGATATAGCCCTTCTCCTGCATCTCCATGGCACAGGCAATTGCAGTCGGGGTGCCGATCGCATCAAGTCCGAGCTTGTTGCATTCCCATGCAGCCTTAATGACAGTATTGAGATCGTCAATCCCGAGATTTGCTCCAAATGCCCACATTGGTTCATATTCGGGTCCTTCGTTGACGACACCATCAACTTCACAGATACGGGAACACTTCACAATACATGCAAAACACCCGGAATTCTTCTTCAGGACAGTCTCTGCCATCCGTTCGCCGGAGATATTCTCTGCATTCTCGAAATGAGCGCTCTGGAAGTTATGGGTCGGGAGGATATAATTCTCATTGACGATGTTGACGAGAACGGCAGTTCCATAGTTGGTGAGCGCCTCACAGATGCCATTCTCCTGAAGCTTTGTTCTGATTCGATCTTTTACAGCATTTAACCGATCTTTATCTGCCTCTTCGATGCTGAGATTGCCTGTCGCAACAACAGCCTTGACATTCTTCGATCCAAGAACCGCTCCCGCACCGCTCCGGCCTGCTGCACGATCATAATCGTTGATCACACAGGCAAGGAGACTCTGTTTTTCTCCAGCCGGGCCGATACAGGCGATCTTTGCCTTCTTGTCACCGAGATCCGAGAGGAATGCATCTGTTGTCGCATGGACATCCATCCCCCAGTAGGAGGAGGCATCCCGCAGTTCGGCGGCACCTTCGTTGAGGTACAGATACACCGGCTTTGCTGAGCGTCCTTCAAAGACAATAGCATCAAATCCGGCTTTCTTCATCTTCCATCCGAAGGTTCCACCGCTGTTTGCCGACATCAGCGTGTCATTAAGCGGAGATTTCGTGCTCACCTCATACCGGCTTCCAAGAGGAATACCGGTTCCGGTCGTCGGGCCTGATGCGAAGACGAAGATATTCTCAGGCGAGAGGGGATCAACGAGGGGATCCATTCTGTCCGAGATGATCTTTGTTCCAAAACCACGGCCACCGAGATAGTCTCTCTTAAGATCAGTTGGTGTTTCCTGAATATCGATCGTACCTTTGGTGAGATCGACATAGGCAATCTTTCCAGCATATCCATCCATTTGTGTCATATTCATTACCTCCTGTATGAAGGATGGGAATGTTGACTTGGTTTGTATGCCCACCCCTCAGGGTACCTGACAGGCACCCTGATGTGAGGATTAAGTTGATTAACTTAATAATGTTTTGTATATGCCATATAAAATTGCACTGAGAAGAAAGCGTAAAATAATGTATAGAGATTATATTTAACCCATTTTCTGGATCAACACTCAATCTCCGAAGAGAGATTCATCACTGTTCAACTGGCATGTACGTTTAAGGAGGGTGGGAGGTCTCTGTCACTCAGGGCCTTTCTCCCTCATGAGAATCGCCCCTGCCAGATAGAGGAAGAGCGATATGAGAGCCATATGGATAAAAAAGGCCTATTGAAAGGGCAATTATGAACCAGATACCATATCCGGTTTCCCCGGCAGTTCCAAGGAGCCCGGCAATCGCATCAAAGAGTATCCCCGGAAGCGGCAGCCGGTCTGCAAAGAGCGGGAGTGATCCTCCCTCCCGGATTTCTGGGTTGACAAAGAGGGCAAAGAGCAAAGGAAACTGAAATCGTACCGATGAATGCCATGAAGAAGACAATAGGCCATCCCATTCACCACTGGCCCATCAGCCACCTGTATGAGAAGCAGAGCAGTACAGCTCCCGTTGCAAGCGAGACAAAGGCCGCCCGGTCGATTGAGAGGGAATGGAAAATCCGGATGCCACAGAACGTCAAAATGACAAAGACGATGGCAGGCAGTACAATCAGATGGCTGTTTGACACGAGAAGAGCCGCCCAGACCAATGGGAAGACAACCGCAAGAGTATAGACTGCCGTTTTCATCGTCATCTCAAAGCTTTTTTTCACATCAACAAAGAGGAGGAAGAAGTGTTCGATGAGGCTGGTTCCAAGCAACACAACTGCCCCGGTGAGAAGCCCGCCTGCGAGGACAATTGTCAAAGGAAGAAGAAATACAACACCAGCAGCAGCACCACCCTCATGAATCATCATAAGAAATGATGCGCAGTAGACGAGGATCACAATCCCGATGTACAGGATCAGATCATCCCGCAGCGGTTTTCCTTCAAGCTGCTGAATTGAACGGATGGTTCTGTTGAATATGGTTTTCAATGACATGGATTACTCCTCGATCACAGTCTGATCGGNNGCACCCTCATAGATACCCCCTAATAAAAACTCGATCTGATCGACGTTATACGTTCTGTCCCATTCATCAAACTGTTGATCTCCCCTCGACAATCTCCTGTAGCACCGCAAGCGTCTCTGCCGGTGTTCCCTTCCTCCCGACAAGGAGCACCTCTACCCGCTCGAGGAGCTGCCGGTAGTACTGCTGCCGGAGCTGTGCCTTGTACCCGCTCTTTACCAGCAGATGAGGGTTGAAGTAGGAGTTTGTCTCAAGCAGAAACAGCGCCTCTTCGGTGGAGAGACGCCGGACACCCTCTGCATCCGGCGTCAGCACCAGAAGACGGCGGAGCGTAGTTAAGGGAAAGATCCGACCCTTCCCAATAGCCCACCGGAGATCCACCACCGCCCGGCCCTCGGCATCATAGTCTGATCGTTCCAGGAGCGGGGCAAACTCGGGCCAGGCAGCGGCGAGATCGGATCGGATATAGAAGTTCTTCTCACTCGAGTACGCCAGAGCCTCCTCACCGAAGATCCGAAAGAAGAACCAGTCATCTGCAATCGCCCGGACCGCTCGATCAAGTAGGAACCCGTACGTCTGGGTTGTCTTCCCCGCACCCGATGTCCCGACGATCGCAAACCCTTCTCCCCGGCGGTCAAGGCAGGCGCCATGGCAGGAGGCGATCCCATGGCCGTCCTCAAGAATATCTCCGGCAAGTGCAAGGGCAATTGACTTGATCCACCCGTAATAGGTCATATTGAAGAGAAATGCCGTCTTAGAGAGGGGATCGTACCGCACCGCATTCTCCGGGAATGCTGCATTATGCAGGACAAAGAGCCGCCCGTGCGATCTGATCGACTGCGATGCAAAGAAGAAGTTCTCTGAAAACCGAAGCCTCACCGCATTGGAATCCGTGAGCAGCTTGATACAGCAGCCATAGATCTCGGACCGGACTTCATACAGCTTTGAGCGGTCCAGAGCAGCTAACAAAGAATCCTTCTCAGCCGAATCGATAAGAACAATCTCATATCCCATAATGAGGTAGTTAAGCAGTCAGGTAATATGAATCTCCCCCACGGGCAGGGTACAGATACTACCCACTAAATGGATCAGTCATAACCCCCTAAAGAAAAGAGGGCAGGAACAGAAGAAGATCCACTCTGGAATACCCGGAGTGAGCGAGAGAGCAAGAACCCCCTATACGGGAGAATGGCATACAGTATGGAGATAGAAACCAAAAAGAGCCAGGCGAGTGCAGGATCTTTTAGGGATTATGAACTCTTGAAAAAAAGGTGGAAGGAGATTCCCGGAGAGCCTCAGGCCGTCTCAACCTTCTCGGCATCCTGGAGCCCCAGCTCCTCGATTGCCTGCTGCCGCATCTTGAACTTCTGGATCTTACCAGAGATCGTCATCGGGAAGCTGTCGACGAACTTGTAGTACCTCGGCACCTTGTAATGGGCGATCTTTCCCTTGCAGAATGCCCGGATATCATCCTCGGTGAGGGTATTGCCGTTCTCCACCTTCACCCATGCCATCAGCTCCTCGCCGTATTTGATATCAGGGACACCGATGATGTAGACATCGGCAATCTTTGGGTGGTGGTGGAGGAACTCCTCGATCTCACGGGGATAGATATTCTCTCCACCCCTAATCACCATCTCCTTCAGACGGCCGACGATCCGGATATAGCCTTCCTCATCCATCACGCCGAGATCACCCGTATGATTCCAGCCATTCGGATCGATTGTGGAGTGGGTGGCGCTTGGATTATTGTAATAGCACTTCATCACCATGTAGCCGCGTGCACAGATCTCACCCGGCTCACCACGGGGTACAAGCCGCCGGGTCTGCGGATCGACGATCTTCAGCTCGGTATGGGGCATTGCCCGGCCGACAGTCGAGACCCGGCGCACCAGCGGATCGTCGACGGTGGACATCGTTACACCAGGCGAGGTCTCAGTCTGACCATAGACGATGACGATCTCGGACATATTCATCCGGGTATTCACCTCCTTCATCACCTCGATCGGGCAGGGCGAGCCGGCCATGATCCCGGTTCTGAGTGAATCAAGCTTGTATGAATCAAAGTCAGGGAGCGAGAGCTCAGCAATGAACATCGTCGGGACACCGTGGACCGCGGTGCACCGCTCGTCCTGGATCGCCTTCAACACCGCCTCAGCATTGAAGACCGGGGAGGGGATCACCATCGTTGATCCATGCGTTACGCAGGCAAGGTTTGAGAGGACCATCCCGAAACAGTGGTAGAACGGCACCGGGATACAGAGCCGGTCTTTTTCAGAGAACCGCATCCCTTCCCCGATCACAAACCCGTTATTTAAGATGCTGTGATGAGAGAGGACGACCCCCTTAGGGTACCCGGTTGTCCCTGAAGTGTACTGGATATTGATCGGATCATCAAACTCCAGCACCTCTTCCCGCTCCCTCAACTCTCCGGGGGAGATATCCTCTGCCATCTCGTGGATCTCCTTCCAGAGGAACATTCCATCCTTTGGCTCATCTCCAAGGAAGATCACATTCTTCAGGTACGGGAAGGTATCCGAGTTGATCCGGCCGGGGCGCGACGATGCCGCCTCAGGGCATGCCTCATAGAACATCCCGAGATAATCCGAGGTCTTGAACTGCCCCTGGATGATCAGGGTCTGCACCTCGGACTGCTTCAGGGCATACTCAAGCTCATAGGTCCGGTATGCCGGGTTGATGTTCACCATGATTGCACCGATCTTGGCGGTAGCGAACTGGACAATCACCCATTCCGCATAATTGAGCGACCAGATCGCCACCCGGTTCCCGCGCTCCACCCCAAGGGCCATTAAACCGCGGGAAACGACCTCGACCTCTTCAAGGAATTCACGGTACGTATACCTGACACCCTGATGTACAGAGACCAATGCCTCGGTATCCGGGTATTTTGCCGCGATCTGATTGAGCATTGCGCCAATCGTCTCTCCTCGCAGGGGTATCTCAGACACCCCGCATGTATAGCTGCCTTCCAGCATTCCTTAAGACGTACTGGCTCAAGAGGAAAAAAGATATCGAAATACGAGTTCGGAACTTATAAATTACGACAAGCCCATTAATTACAAGACAGGATCGGGGTCGTGGCCTAGTCCGGTATGGCGACGGGCTCCAGCGGTCTTGGCGTATGATGAACAATCGGGTCTGCTGATTGATTGAGATGATGACCCGTTGGAGCGCTGATGCTGATGTATCCGCTCATACGCTTGTCGGAGAGACCCGTCGATCGTGAGTTCAAATCTCACCGACCCCACCTTTCATTCTTCTGAAAAACGCTTGCCATTTTATAGATCTTCGATCCATAGTTATGAGCAAGGCAGGAACTTTTGTATGTATTCAATAGGTGAAGCTTTAGTTGGCGATGGGCCGGAACTGGCACATATCGACCTGTTAGTAGGAGACAAGAACGGGCCGGTGGGATCCGCATTTGCCAATGCACTCTCACAGCTCTCAGCGGGACACACACCACTTCTGGCGGTGATCAGGCCAAACCTCCTGACAAAACCAGCAACCGTCATCATTCCAAAGGTCACCCTGAAGAAGGGCGAGCAGGTGAAGGAGATGTTCGGACCTGTGCAGGCAGCAGTGGCAAAGGCCGTTGCAGACAGCCTCGAAGAAGGGCTCTTCAATGGCATCAACATCGATGACATCGTGATCATCGCCAGTGTCTACCTCGCACCGGATGCAGAAGACTACAACCGGATCTACCGGTTCAACTATGGAGCCATGAAACTCTCACTCTCACGGGCATTCGAATCCTTCCCTGATGAGAAGACGATCCTCCACGAGAAGGACCGTGCAGCACACGGTGTCATGGGCTTCAAGGTGCAGCGGCTCTGGAACCCCCCATACCTCCAGGTCGCCATGGATCTTGTGGATATGAACCACATGGCCCGTGTCCTGACAGAACTGCCGAAGAACGACCACCTGATCATCGAAGCGGGCACACCGCTGATCAAGCAGTTCGGCCTCTCGATCATCGGAGAGATCAGGAAACTGAGACCGGATGCATTCATCATCGCGGACTTAAAGACCCTCGACACCGGCAACCTCGAGACCCGGATGTGCGCAAACGCATCGGCAGACGCAGTCGTCATCTCAGGACTTGCCCCGATCTCGACCATCGAGAAGGCAGTCCTCGAAGCACGGAAGACCGGTATCTACGCAGTTGTGGATATGCTCAATGTCGAATCCCCGTTAAACCTTGTCAAGGCACTTGCAAAGATCAATGCACTCCCGCATGTCGTTGAGATGCACCGTGCAATCGACGCAGAAGGGAGCGAGTATGCATGGGGCGACATCCCTGCCATCAAGAAGGCAGCAGGCGGCAAGATCCTTGTGGCAACCGCAGGCGGCATCCGGGTGAATGTGGCAAAGAAGGCACTCGCATCAGGAGCGGATATTCTCGTCGTCGGCCGTGCCATCACCGCAAGCAAGAATATCCAGCATGCGGCAGAAGAGTTCCTCGAAGAGATCAATTCAGAAGAGATCGACCAGTTCCGTATCATGACGGACTTCTAAATCTCTTTTTTTATATGAAGTGCAGAGAACACCCTCTTTTCATATTGTGGGCCGGTTATCTCCGTAGACATTCCGAGGATTTCAACTGCCTTAAAGTGCCTTTTTTTGATTAAAAGCACTGAAAAGCACTTTTTCTCACCAAGAGGTAACCCAGGCAGATCAGATTACCTCTTTAAAAGCGAAGATGAGGCTATCGAAATAATAGATAAGAATAGAGATTTTTTATTAATTGTGATGCACGCCAGACATAAGACATTGTATAGATCAATATTTTTAAAAAATATTATTACGGAGTATTTTTTTCCAATAATTTTCCTAAAACTTCATAAAAGTTTTTTGCTTTATTATGCGTTAGATATATCCTAGTACCTCTCACACACATTTCTCCATCCCTAATTATTCCAGGGAGTTCTAAAAAATCTAACATTACATCATTTTCAGACACATTGATCAGAACTTGATTGGAATATCTGACCACATCAATATCTGGAGCAATGGGTTTTTCATTAGGTGTAAATTGAATAAATGAGAATTTACGTTGACCTTGAGATACTTTCTCTCCCGTTTTATCTTGTTTATCTTCATCCATTATCTTCACTCCAATTATACTTCCACTGGTTGCATTAAGTCTGGTAGTCGAGTCTGATCTAATGAAGTAATTACTTCATTTGATTGTAAAGGATAACCGTACATAGGTGTATCTAAAGTTTCAGGTTTTATCCAACCATCATTTTCACATTCTTGTTTTTGCGTAACGCTAGATTGCATTGATGCTGGTGGCAGAATAGCCTCATATAAAGCATCCATTAATTTTAATCCAAGCTTGGTTGTCTGATAATAACTCCTTTCCTTGAACCCAATATCACTCAATCGTTCTACTTTCTTTGTTACTAGCCCACCAGCAACTAATGACTTAAGAATCGTATCAATTGTGTTGGGATTAGCGCCAAATTGGTTTTTTATTTCATTAAAGTATTTTTTCCCCTCAAGAGTCAGGGCAATATAAACAGCCCATTTATTATCATTATTTAACTCCATTATTGACTCGCGTATCTCAACAGGGACACGAATTAAATAATCATTAATGATTTCCTCGTTCATAATCCATATACCCTCCAAGTTAGGAAAACCTAACTACCCATAATTAACATTACAATTATTTAAAAGCAACGAGACAATTGTAAGTAATTATGTCCAATACTCCTCATGCGAAGCCGGATCGAGATCTGAGACTCGCATCGTTGGATTCATTTAAGAAATCTATTCGTATTGGTATTTTTGGTTCATTTTATAATTCTCGAAAAGACGACCTACTCCAATTACGAGATTATTTACGCAATTCGGGTTATACACAGGCCAGAATATCTGAGGATCTTGACGAACGATCCAAAGATGAGCGTCAAATTGATAATCCAATAATTAATAGGGATTTGAGTATTCAACTTATCAATGAAAGTGATATCCACATATTTATTTTATGCATGAGAAAGGAATCAGAACCTCCGAATTTAATACAATCGGTTTCAATGGAGTTAGAGCGAATTTGTACTCTTCGCGAAACGGGTAATTTAAATGCAAATTATGTTGGAGTATACATTGAAAAACCACTACTGGAAACAGGAGGAGGAGTATTCAGAGGTCTTGTAATGACGATGGCAAATGATTGGGTCATTGAAGATTTTGACGATATTCAAGACATATTCAAACCAGTAATGTTTTTTTGTTTGGATAGCATAAGAGATATTCATAATTTTTAATAAAAAAGCAAAATGAAAAGCAAGAGGGGAGATCCCCTTCACTTCACTCTCTAATCTCAACAAGAGTCACTTCAAAGATAAGCGTCTTTCCGGCGAGGGGATGGTTTGCATCAAGCATCACTGCATCATCGGTGATCTCAGTGACACCCACTTCAATAACCTGATCTTCGCCGACCTGCACCTGGAAACGATCGCCGACACTCGGGGTGATATCCGGCGGGAACTGATCCTTTGGCACCGGAAAGACCATCTCGTCGTTCCGCTCGCCATAGGCCTGATCTGCCGGAATTTCGAGCCGCCGGGACTCACCGGCAACCATTCCTTCAATACCCTGGTCAAAACCGGGGATTACCTGTCCTGCACCAACTTCAAACTCGAGCGGCTCACGTTCAAGTGACGAGTCAAAGACCTCGCCATCTTCGAGCGTGCCTGTATAATGGATACAAACGATGTCTCCAATTGCTGCTGCTGTCATACCTGAAGGCGTAAGGTTCGAGGATATAAGTAAGAATCGGTCAGGAAACATCACTTCGAAGAGGAGAATAGATAAAACATGAATGCAATTCTCTCAATATGGAGAAGAATCCACTGCTCATACAACACAATACCGCCCATGATTACCGGGAGAACCCCTTCGATCTGGTGATCCTCCCACTCGGATCGCTCGAGAGTCATGGCGGCCACCTCCCCTTCGCAACCGACGCCTATACCGCCGCCATCCTGGCAGAAGAAGTTGCAAGAGAGATACCGGGGGCAGCCGTACTTCCGGTCGTTCCCTATGGCGTATCCGAACACTACCGCGACTTCCCCTTCACCGTCTCGCTCAGTTTCGAGACAGAGATCGCCATCATCGGGGATATTCTTGAATCCCTGTACCGTGAAGGAATACGGAAAGTCTTCATCTTAAACGGCCATGACGGCAACATCGCACCGATCGAGATCGCATCGAGAAAGGTGAAAATCGCTCATCCTGAGATAAAGATCGCCACCCTCGGTGCATGGTGGGAGTCGATCGCCCCTCTCCTCCCGGATGAATTCTTCGAGGTCTGGGGGGGCCTTGGCCATGGCGGCGAAGGTGAAACATCCATCAGCCTCACACTCTTCGAAGAGCTCTGCCAGAAGGAACATGCAGCAGGAAGAGTTCCTGATCTCCCGGAGTTCGGCGAGATCAAATGGCTCTTCTCAGAGATAACCGATTGCGGCGCAACCGGCGATCCGACAAAAGGAAGCAGGGAAAAAGGGCTTCTGATGAAGAAGGTACTCGTCGATGCAATCGTTGCAATGCTGAAAGAACTCAATGCAACAGACTGGAACTACGGATACAAACCCTGAACTCAGATCGGGATCTTTGGGTTCTGCAGCACCTCATCATCGCACCCATGCAACGAGACGGCAGCCAGCGCACCGATCACCCCGCGTCCACCGGCGATCCTGATCCCTGATTCCGCTGCCAGTGACTTCGCCTCGCTAATATCAATACGATCAGATCTCGCTTTTGCCCCATAGGCAAGGAGCCCCTCAGGCCTGGAGAGGCCGACCTTCACCGCAATCCCCCAGTGCGGGGATGACGACTCCCCGGCAATAAACGAGACTGCCTGATCGATGATCCCCGGTATCTGGTGCTCTTCTGCTGCAAATTCGATCAGGCTGCATGAGTTGCCTGCCGTCTTCTCGTCAATTGCAGGCGAGAGCATCGCGACCTGATGGGCAATCGGCATCACGCCATCCATCATGCCGATATGCTGGAGGAGGGCATAGGCGAGTGCAAATGTCGCACCGCTCCCATCCGAATCGGTATCGTCGATCCCGATCGCAACCAGCCTGAGCGCCTTTGTATAGACATCCCCCTCGACGATATTACCATTCCGGCGGGTATGCACCGCCAGCACACCGCGCGCCCGTGACATCATCTCGGTCAGGGAGTATGAAGGACCCCCAAACGACCGGATCGTCTGGATGATCTGATCCCCTTCCTTTTGGATCGCAACAACACTCACTGCCGGGAGGGGGGAGAGGCCAACATCCGCGGCAACAGTGCCAAACCTCCCACGTTCACGGAGGAGGGTGCCATCCCTGCGGACAGAGGAGAGGGCGCCGCCGGCACGCCCGTGATGGTGGCGGCAGAAGGCGGCGCAACCCGAGCTCATGCACTCATGGTAGATCTCGACAGAATCCTCATCATAGGTTGTGAAGATCCGTTTGCAGAGGGTCCGGGGGAGGGCAGTCCGGGCAATATAGCGTGCAGGCTCCCTCCCTCTTCCCGGAGCATCGAGAAGAATACATTCTTCCCGGACTAGGCGGTTTGTCCAGTCCTGTGCGGTTGTTCTCGGGATACCGATCCGGCGGGCGATCTGCGCAACCGTAAAAGAGCCTTCATCCTGCGTGATTCGACGCATCAGGGAGAGGATTTTATTCCTCTTCTCAAGCACCCCGGTCATATGCATCCCTGATGAAGTTGAGATCGGCGAGGATCGCACTGGCGGTCGGGTAGGGGCCGGCACCTTTTCCGATGAAAGTCACCGGCCCCGCCAGATCGCAGCAGACGGAGATCGCATTCAGTGTCCCGTCCACGACAAGCGGATGGTCAAGTGAGATCACGCGGGGCGAGACCCTGACCTGGTTCTTTTCGGGCAGGATCTCGCCGATCAGCCGGATCGTCGCACCTTCGGCCTCTGCAAGGCTGAGGGCTTCGAGCGTAATCGAATCGATCCCGGTGATCCCAACATCAGATAACCCAATATCCATTCCAAGAACCGTATTTGCCAGGATCACGAGCTTGATCGCAGCATCGATCCCCTTCACATCATAGGTCGGGTCTGCCTCAGCATATCCGAGATCGCGGGCCTCCTGAAGCGCCTGCGGATAGGTGAGCCCCTCATCCCGCATCCGGGTCAGGATATAGTTGCAGGTTCCGTTTAAGATACCGTGGAGTGACCTGATCGCATTCCCGGCAAGCCCCTGCCTGAGCCCTGAGACGATCGGCACCGCTCCGGCAACGGTCGCCTCGTACCCAAGCATCACCCCCTTCTCATCAGCAAGCGCTTTGAGCTCATGGTAGGCGCAGGCGATCGGCCCCTTGTTCGAGGTGACAACATGTTTTCCCATGCCAAGAGCTGATCGGATCGTCGAGAGGGCAGGCTCTCCGGTATCTGCGTTTGTGGGCGAGACCTCGACAAGGATATCAAATGCACCTGAAGAGAGGATATCAGCAATACCGATCTCCCTATCCCCGCAGAGACCCGTCTCCTCCTTCCGGGCAAGCACCTCAGAGAGAACGAGGCCGTCTGCACTGATGCAGGCAGAGCGGGAATCTGCAACAGCGGTGATGACAAAGCCCATATCGGTATCAGCAAGTGCCCGTGCAAGCCCCTGCCCGACCGCCCCGAACCCGATGATCGCAATCCTCATTCGACACCCTCCAGCGGCTCAAGGATCAGAATATCCTTCTGTGCTGCGACTTCACGGAGGATCCGAACCGCATGAAGCATATCCTCGGGAGAGACTGCCCGGAGCGTAATCTTGGCAGTCGACGGCTCGTCTATGGCGGGCATCACCATATGCAGCTCAGAGACCTCGGCAAAACCCGTCTGATCGATCCGATCAACGGTATCGGTGAGATCGGTATGCATCAGGTGTCCGATCATGATCAGCGACTGTTTCTGGAGAAGCCGGTGCTTGCCGATCCGAACAACCCCGCACCCCCGTTCACGGAGGGCTTCGATCAGGGCATCAAGCTTCTGTTCAGCGAGTTCAAGGACGATATCCACCTTCAGGGTGTTCTCGGCAGTCGTCTGATCGCGCTGGTGNNTCGTAATGATATTCCCGCCGATATCCGAGATCGGTTTCAATGCCCCAAGCAGCTGGCCCGGAGTATCTTTTAACTCAAGCTTCATCGAGATCTGCAACGCCCATTCCACCTTGTCTTGTACTAGTCGTCTGCTGGTGATAAGAAGGATTCGGAAATTGGAAAAAGGAGTTATTTCTTTGAACCCGGCGCGCCGACGACGATCGGGAGCGAATCCGCAATCTCCGCAAGCAGCTCACCGGGCAGGCCCATCACCATCTCGCCATCGGCAATTCCCGAGAATTTCCGTGACCCGTCGCAGCCAAGCGAGATATTCGGTTTTCCGCTCATATAGACCGTGGCAGTCGCATCAGAACAGACCGACTGGATCCCGGACATCTCGGAGTAGATCCTGCCGCCCATCCGGAACAGAATACTCTGCGCCAGCTTCAGCATCGATCGCGGCTCGGCAACGATCAGGACCACATGGGGAGTAAAGGGGGTCGATTCCAGTGGTGAATACAACGTCGCATAGGTATCGCCTGAGGGGAGGTGCGGGACATTCTGGATGGTCCGGCGGCAGGCAGCCCAGCTTTCGTACTTTCCAAGGGCAAAATAGAATTCGCCGGATTTGAGGGAGGGGGTCAGTTCACGGAGCCCAAGCGCCCAGGCGCCGCCCATGCAGTTATGCTTCTGAGCGGTTGCATAGAAGCACTTCCCCTCATTCCGGGCAAGCGAGACCATCTGGCAGTGCCTCATCACCTCCGTTGCCTCTTCCATCCCCTCGGGGATCTCCTTTTCAGATCCTGCCAGCTTAATCGCAACCGGTGAGCCTTTCAGGCCGAGTTGTTCTTTGAGCAGTGCAGATATCGCAGCATAATCAAGATCGGTTCGCATCTGATCCATATTCATTCACACTCCGTTATTCTCTACAAAACCCTATTTATCCATTCAACGATAAACCTGATGATCAGAGACGTCGCAGTTTCTGCTCGACCTTCTCAAAGAAGGTCCGTTCGCTTTTGACAAAGAGTGCCGGATCAGCCGATCTCGTTACCCGGATCGAACCAGAAAAACCAAGCGGCTCCACCTCAACCCCGTCGATGACCAGGTTGGCGGGCTTTGTACTCTCGAGGTGGATCTCGATCTTCCGGTCTGTTGAGATGATATGGGGCCGGGATGAGAGCATGTAGGGGGCGAGCGGAACGACGAGCACCCCGTCGATCCGGGGATCAACGATCGGGCCCCCCGCACTCATCGCATATGCGGTTGAACCGGTCGGGGTGCTGAGGATGATCCCATCGGCCCGGAAGGTCTCGGCAACATCCCCGTCGATGATGATCGAGAACCGGAGCATCTTCGCAGGGCGCGAGGTGACGATTAAGGCCTCATTCAATGCATCCCCGACAGGGCCGTGTTCGCTCTCAAAGGCAAGCCGCATCCGCTTCTCGACAGGAAAACCCGGTTTGAGGGCGGTGAGAAACTCAAGTGCATGACCCCGTTCGAGATCTGCGAGGAACCCAACCTCCCCCCAGTTGATACCGATCACCGGGAGCTGTACCTGCATCTTTGCAACAGCCCTCAGGACAGTCCCGTCCCCCCCGACCGCAACCACCAGATCTGCCCGGCCCGGAAGATCCTCAAAGGAGATGCCACCATCCTGCTTCAGGGAATCGGCTGTATCGTGTTCAAAGAGCACTGTATGTCCGGCGATCCGGAGATCATCTGCAAGCGAGCCTGCAAAGGCGATCGCTTCTTCGCGATCGATCCGTGAGACGATAAAATACCGCATTCTTCACCTGAGATATTCGATTACTTTCCGGTGGATCACCGCATTCGTTGCAACCATGCACCGCCCGGCAGAGACATCATCGGGAAAACTCACCCCACCGCCATCCGGTCCCGATACAACCCCTCCGGCTTCTGTGCAGATGAGCATTCCGGCTGCCGCATCGATGATCCTGAGGGTATTCCGAAGATCGACAAATCCGTCTATCCGGCCACAGGCAACATAACAGAGCTCGAGTGCCGATGCACCAAAGAGCCGCCATCGCCGAATTTCGCTGCCAAGCCGGAGGATACTGGCGGGATCGAACTTCTTCCCGTACAGGCTCATCGCACACGTATGCAATGACGAGACATCTGAGACGCACATTGGCATTCCATTTTGGAATGCACCGCCACCACGGATGGCATAGAACTCCTCACCTGATGCGAGATCCATCACATACCCCTCCTGCATCTGCCCATCAATCGCATATCCGAGGGAGATTGCATAGAAAGGGATACCTGCTACAGCATTATAGGTGCCATCGATCGGATCGAGGTAGATCGTCCCCCCGTCTCCGGGCAGGGGAACCTCACCCGCTTCCTCGCTGAAGACCCTCCGGCAGATACCTGACCTCCTGAGATGATCGAGCACAAGCGACTCGGCAACAGCATCAATAACCTCGGTCGGAGTATGATCCGCACCCATCCCGATCTCCACCCCACCCTGCTCGGTACCGACGAGATCGCGGATCTCCGCACGGAGCCGGGTGGAGAGTTCCTGGCATGCGGCAAGGAAGGGCGTTTCATGCATCACTGCGTTGTCTTTATGTTCTTTTGATTCAATAAATTACTCCTGCGAGAAGACATCATGAAAGAACAGACAGAAGTTGGGAAACTGAAAGAAGGCCGCTACATGGTCATTGACGACGAACCATGCAAAATTCAGAGCATCTCCACCTCAAAGCCCGGGAAGCACGGTGCCGCAAAGGCACGTATCGATGCAGTTGGCATCTTTGATGGCATGAAGCGCTCCGTTGTCTCACCGGTCGGAGCAAAGGTCTATGCCCCAATCGTTGAGCGGAAGAGTGCTCAGGTCATCTCCATCGCTGCAAACACCGTAGCCTTCATGGATATGAAAGACTACACAAACTTCGAGCTGAACGTCACAGACGACCAGTTGAAGCATATCGAGCCCGGTAAGGAGATCCCCTATATCGAGTCCCTCGGTAAACGCAAGCTTGACATCTGAATATGCAATCCTTTTCAAACTCTCTTTTTGCCGATGCCGAAGCCTCATATGAGGACGCACGGTATGTGATATTCGGGGTCCCCTATGACGGGACAACCTCATACAAAGCCGGTACCCGTGCAGCACCCGCTGCCATTCGGGCAATCTCGTACAATTTCGAGCCATACATGCCGGAGTACGGATTCAAGCTCACCGACATCCCCTTCACCGATCTCGGAGATCTCTACCCGGAAGTGGATCCAGAGACCGTCGCAGCCCAGGTTGAGGATACCATCGCGATGATCCTCGCAGATGGAAAAGTACCGGTGATGCTCGGTGGCGAACATTCGATCACCATCGGTGCCGTGCGCGCTGCCATGCCGAAGTGGTATGTCGTCTGCGATGCCCACCTCGATTTCCAGGATGAATACCGGGGATCCCGCTACAACCATGACTGTGTCTCAGCACGGGTCCGCGATCTCGGTATTGAGAATATCATCATCATCGGTGCGCGGAGTGGATCAAAGGAGGAGTTTGAAGCAGCGTCACGCCACCGGATCTATACCGCAGACGAGATCCATGACCGGGGTATCAGCGCCATCATCGACGAGGTGAAAACCGCAGTCGGTGGAGATGAGATCTACCTCTCGATCGATGCGGATGCCGTCGACTCATGCCTGACGCCGGGGCTCGGGACACCGGATCCCTTCGGAATCACCCACTGGGATCTTCGATCCGTGATCCGGGCGCTTGCTGGATTGGCAGTGGCATTCGACTATGTCGAGGTACTCCCAAATGATTCTGAACAGACTGCTGCCGTTGCTGCAAAGATGATCCGTGAGTTCATCGGCAGCCGCGAACATGCAGCAAAACCGGAGAGATGAAGAGCAGATGAGACGAAACCTGATGAGAAACAGATCAGCCATTCCGGAGATGATCGGAACAGTTTTGAACGGGTTCGAATCAAGACCTTTTTATCCTTAAGATTCCTTGTAAGAGTGGTGTCTTGTGAGTTTACGAGACTGGATTATTCCAAACGATCATGTCTTCTTTGATATCTTCGAGCAGCTCGCGGATACGACAACAGAGGCTGCCCGTCTCCTTGTTGATCTTGTTGACGACTATACCAATATCGAGCAGAAGGTCAAAGCGATCAAGAAGTTCGAACATCAGGGTGATGCCCTTGCACACCGGGCATATGCTGAGCTGAACCGGAGCTTCATCACCCCGCTTGAGCCCGAGGAGATATCACGGCTGACAACAGCCTTAGATGACATGCTCGATTTTGTTGATGGAACCGCCAGGAAGATGCTCACCTATGGGATTCTGGAGACAGACCCTTACATGAGAGAGTTTGCCAAGATCATCTATCTTCAGGCGAATGAGGTGGCAGTGGCAGTACGGGAGGTTCGGAATCTTAAAAAGCCTGAGATTCTCGAGAAGAAATGCATCGAGATTAACAGGCTTGAGAACCTTGCCGATGATGTCCTTGCCCACGCGATAACCGATCTCTTCAACAGTAATGATGCAATCAGGATCATCAAGCTCAAAGGGATCTATGAGAGCCTTGAAGAGGCAACCGATAAGAGCGAGGATGCAGCAAATGTCCTTGCAGATATAGCAATCCGTCATTCGTGATTTTCTATGGAGCTTCTTATCATTGCGGGGATCGGACTTGCCCTCCTCTTTAACTTTGTCAATGGCTTAAATGATGCCGCGAACTCCATCGCCACCGTCATCGCCACCAAGGTGCTCACCCCGCTCCAGGCAGTCGGGCTTGCCGCTTTTTTTAATCTCGTCGGCCCCTTCCTCTTCTCAACTGCCATTGCAAAGACGATAGGAAAAGGGATCGTCGATCCTGCAATACTCACTCCTTTTGTCCTTGTCACCGGCCTTGTCGGATCGGTCTTCTGGGTCTTCTTCTGTTCTCATTTTGGCATACCGGTTTCAAGCAGCCATTCCCTTGTCGGGGGGATCATGGGTGCCGGAATCGGGGCAGCAGGCTTCTTTGCGGTGATGTGGCCGGACTGGAGTACGATCATCCTGATGCTCGAGATCGCTCTCTTCGGCGCGGGTGCGGGAGCGCTGATATTTGGGGCACTCGCGTATTATGCCGGAGATAAAAAACCGATCTATTTTGGCCTTGGTGCGATCATCGGGATTGCAATCATCATACCGATCTCCATGTTCCTCGACATCATTGAGATCAAGGGTATCCTTGCCATCGTCTTATTCATCGTCGTCTCCCCGACACTTGGATTCATCGCCGCCTATGCGTTCGCCGCCTTTATCATGCGGTACTTAAGCAACGCCAGCACGCCACAGCGTATGAACTATATCTTCAGGAAACTCCAGATCGTCTCGGCATCCTTCCACGCCATCGGGCATGGGAGCAATGATGCACAGAACGCGATGGGTATCATCACCGCCATACTCTTCGCCGGTGGCCTGATAACAGTCTTTGAGGTGCCGCTCTGGGTGATATTCGCCTCATGTACCGCAATATCGCTTGGCACGCTCCTTGGAGGATGGCGTGTCATCGATAAGCTGGCAAACAGGATCACCAGGATCACCCCCTATCAGGGCTTCTCTGCATCCACATCCGGCGGTCTTGTCCTCTCCGCGATGACGATGCTCGGCATCCCGGTCTCAACAACCCATGCAATGAGCGGGGCGATCATGGGTGTCGGCACCACTCAGGGGTCAGCTGCTGTCCGGTGGGGAGTGGTGCGGGAGATCATCATCGCCTGGATCATCACGATACCTGCAGCGGCTCTCGTCTCCTTCTGCTTCTTTGCAATCGTCTCACCCTTCTTCTTCTGAACAGACAAAACGGCAGAGATCCCGGATGACGCAGGCGCCACACTGCGGTTTTCTGGCTGGGCAGACCTCCCGCCCATGCCGGATCAGCAGGTAGGTGATCCCACCCCAGTGGGAACGGGGAAAGATCGCCATCAGATCCTGCTCGATTTTGTCCGGGTTTGTCGAGTCTGAGAACCCGATCCGCTGTGCGAGGCGGCGGACATGCGTATCGACGGCGATCCCCTCATCGATCCCAAAGGAATGGTTTAAGACGATATTTGCGGTCTTCCTCCCGACACCCGGGATCGTCAGAAGCTCTTCCATCGTGGAGGGGACAGTGCCATCGAACCGCTCAACGAGTGCCCTCGATGCACCGGTGATATGCCGGGCCTTTGCATGGTAAAAGCCGGTTCTGTGAATGATCGTTTCAACCTCTTCCAGATCCGCATATGCAAGCGATTCCGGGGTCGGGAACCGTGCAAAGAGAGAGGGAGCCACCAGATTCACGGTGGCGTCGGTTGTCTGGGCAGAGAGGATCGTCAGGATCAGGCACTGGTAGGGATCCTGAAAATGCAGAAAATGGGTCTCCGTATGAGGATAGCGATCATTCAGGCGTGAATAAATCAGAAAAGCGGTGTTTGAGTCCATCTCAAATGGGGTAGCGCAGATTCGAACTGCGGTCAAAGCGTCCCAAACGCTCTAGGATGGACCAGGCTACCCTACTACCCCGTGACCTTACTAAATTGAGGGTCTATCTAAAAAAGGGTATCGTTTTGTCCGCATCTCAGAGGGGGAGGACAGAATCGGGCTTCTCTGCAACAAGAGTACCGTTAAATGTCCCTTCTTTGAGCGCAGTTACGATATCGCCGGGTTTTCTCCCATCCATCACGATGAAGGGGATGCCGCTCCGCTCAACGATCTTGGCTGCCACCAGATCGACGATCATATTCGATCCCGCGCCCATCCGCTCCTTCATGATGATCCCGATCAGATCAGCCGGGGTGATCATCGAGAACCGCTCTGCCGAGGGGTCTTTCCTCGGATCAGCCGAGTAGATCGCATCCACCGCAGTTGCATTCACCAGCAGATCTGCTCCGACCTCCTCTGCAAGGACTGCTGAGACCGCATCGGTCGTCTGGCCTGGTGTCACCCCTCCCATGACGACGATCCGCTCCAAAAGCGCCGCCTGCTTCGCCTCACGGTAGGTTGCCGGGACGGTTGGATAGGCGGCATCACCGAGTGCGGAGACCAGGAGAAACGCATTGATCCGTGTCACCATGATGCCGAGTTCGTCTGCGGTGCCCTCGTCAATGCCGAGGCTCCGGCAGACCGAAATGTACCGGCGTGCCTCACCTCCCCCTCCACAGACGCAGAAGACGGAATAGTCCTGTTGAATCTCCCGGAGCACTGCCACCCATGCACTGAGATTATTCGACTCAAGTGTGGGTACAAGAACCGACCCGCCGACCGAGATAACTACCTTCTTCATGGTACCTTAATCATTTCATCATGGATCACATATAATGCCGTGTTCCACAGAATGGAGAGAGATCAAAACGGGGTGAAGCAAGAGAGATGAAGGAAGCACGATTGTGGATCCGGGAAGATGAGGGGATACGCTGCGGCCTCTGCCCGCACGGGTGCCTGATCCGGGAGGGAAAAGAGGGTATCTGCGGGGTTCGTGGGAACCGGGACGGGAGGCTCTATGCACTGACCTATGGGAAGGTCGTCTCAGCGGCACTCGATCCGATCGAAAAGAAGCCGCTCTTCCATTTTCTCCCCGGCACCACCACCTATTCAGTCGGGGGAATCGGGTGCACCTTCCGGTGCTGGCACTGCCAGAACTGGGAGATATCACAGGCGACGATCGAGGACTTGCCACTCAGGCAGATTGAGCCCGAAGAGGGAGTTTCGCAGGCGATCCAATCCGGTGCCGCGAGCATCACCTGGACCTATAATGAGCCGACGATCTGGCATGAGTATGCCCTGGATATGGGGAGGATCGCAACAGAGCACGATCTGAAGACCTGCTATGTCACGAACGGCTACATCACCGAAGAGGCGCTGAACGAACTCTCGCCGATGCTCTCTGCCTTCCGTGTGGATCTCAAGGCATTCAATGATGATTTCTACAAGAAGGTCTGCGGGGGCCGCCTCCAGCCGGTGCTGGATGCCACAATCCGCGCACATGAACTCGGCATGCATATCGAGACGGTGACACTGGTGATCCCCGGTGTGAATGATGATCCGGGTGAGATCGACTCCCTGATCCGCTGGGTGATCGAGCACCTGGGGCCGGAGACTCCGATGCATTTCACCCGCTACCATCCCGATTACCGGATGACAGATCCGCCCGCCACACCTATTGCCACCCTTGAGCGGATCTACCGGCGGGCGCGGGAACTTGGCCTTGAGTATCCCTATCTCGGGAATATTCCTGGATCATCGTACGAAGATACCCGGTGCCCCTCCTGCGGTCTTGATCTGATCCGAAGGAGAGGATTTTCTGCACAGATCACAGGGCTTGATGGAGACCAATGCAGGAACTGCGGCAAACAGATGCCATTCGTGCTCAGATGACCCCTGAACCACGGTTCCTTGTCGACCGGATGCTCGGCACCCTCACCCGGTACCTCCGGCTCCTCGGCTATGATACCGCACGTGCCGACACCCTTCCACCCGGCAATCCAAAGGAAGATACCGAACTCCTCCAGTGGGCAGAAAGGGAGGGGAGAATCCTCCTCACCCGGGACCGTGAGCTCGCAGGGCGAGCCGGTGAACAGGGGATCTATATCCGGGAGAAGGAGATCCTCAATCAGCTCGCATACCTGAAAGACCGGGGGAAGATCGACCTCTCGGTCCGGCTGATCCGCTGCTCGATCTGTAACAGCCTCCTCGAGGATGCTCCCGAAGAGGAGATCCGGGGAGCGGATTATACACCAGACGAAGGAAGAGACCTCACCTTCCGCTGGTGCCCCTCATGCAGGCGGCTCTACTGGATGGGATCCCACACCGAGGATATCATCTGGCGGATAGAAGCGCTCAATCAGCGATCTGAAAAAGCCCCCTGATTCTCCCAGTATTCGTACTCGGACTTCCAGACATCCCTGTTGAAGCGGACGAGCTCGATCATATGTTCCCGCCGGATCCGGTGCTCCTCTTCCTGCTCCGGATACCGTCGCTGCTCACGGATGGCAGAGGCGAGATCGGCCCCGAGTGCCTTTGCAGCCGGGATTTTCGCATCCACTGCACCGGGATCACCCATGATATTCACGCCGACCGATCCGACGGTGGTGCCCCCGAGCATCCGGATCACGCCGTTCTGGTACTCTGCCACCTCCTCAGCCAGAGCTCCCCCGGCAGTTGAGAGACTGCACCCGTACGTTCCGGAGAGCCGCTGACAATGGATAGCATCGGAAAGACGGTCGAAGAAGGTCTTCAGCTGTGCAGTCACGGCATTGATGTAGACGGGAGAAGAGAAGATGATCCCGTCTGCTTCCAGGAAGGGATAATAGACAGACTCAAAATCATCGTCGAGGATACAGGCGCCGGTATTATAGCAGCTCCCGCAGGCTGTGCAGTACCCGATATCCAGCTCACAGATATCAACCACGGTGGTTGTGGCACCGGCCTTTTCCGCNNCTCCGCACCTTCGCAGGCGGCAAGGAGGAGTTGTCTGGTCGAGCTCTGGGATCCCCTCGGGCTCCCATTGAATGCAAGGATCTTCATGAAAAAGAGATCACGATTCTATGAAGATATAGCTTTGCCCGGTTCATTAATGATAAAAAAAGGAAGCACGACAACTACCCTACCTAAAGAGCAGGAGTTCCAACCATACAAATTATCTATTCACGTAACAACCGACTCCCTCCTTTTGGAGATACACCAGAGGATGGCATACTGATTGCAGAAGAGATCCGGGTACAGGTGGAGATCATCCGGGGCTACCTCGACCAGCTGGACCGGGGATGGATCGAGTCAGAGAAGGTGAGAGCATTCCTGAGGCGTCACTACCGTTGACAGCATCTCTATACCTATTACCCCCCATGATCAATTAGTACACCACTGATGAAAGACCTCATTGTTCGTGGAGCACGGGAACATAACCTGAAGGATATCACCGTTATCCTCCCTCGGGACCAGCTGATCGTCATCACCGGCGTCTCAGGTTCAGGGAAGTCCACGCTTGCCTTTGATACCATCTATGCCGAAGGGCAGCGGCGCTATGTCGAATCACTCTCGGCATATGCCCGACAGTTCCTTGGCCAGATGAATAAGCCCGATGTCGATGCGATCGAAGGGCTCTCCCCCGCAATATCGATAGAACAGAAGACGACCTCGAAGAACCCGAGGAGCACCGTCGGGACGGTCACCGAGATCTATGACTATCTCAGGCTCCTCTTCGCACGGATCGGGGTGCCACACTGCCCCGAACACGGCATTGCGATCGAGTCCAGATCCCCCCAGCAGATTGCAGATGCGATCGCAGCACGGGGGAATGGGATGGTCACCATCCTGGCACCGGTTGTCAGGCAGAAGAAAGGAACCTATGCAAAGATCATAAAAGATCTCGATGCTGAGGGGTTCGCCCGTGTCAGGGTCGATGGGATCATCCACCGGACTGACGAGGAGATCCCGCTCGAACGCTATGTGAAGCATGACATCGAGATCGTCATCGACCGGCTCGATCCGGCCGAGACCTCACGGCTCGCCGAAGCATGCGAGACCGCGGTAAAGCGGTCGGGGGGGCTCGTGATCGCGTCCTTTGAGGATGGCGCTGAAGAGACCTACTCGGCGAATATGGCCTGCCCGGTATGCGGCTTCTCGGTTGAGGAGCTTCAGCCCCGGTTCTTCTCATTCAACAGCCCGTTTGGGGCATGCGAGACCTGTAATGGACTTGGATTTCAGATGCGGTTTGATCCCGACCTGATCATCCCGGATAAGGATCAGAGCATCGCAGACGGTGCGGTGGCATTGTACCGGAACTATCTCGACGGGTACCGTATGCAGTACCTCGGATCTGTTGCCGAACACGCCGGGTACTCGATCCATACCCCGATCAGGGACTTAACCGAACAACAGCTCCATACGCTACTGTACGGGTCAGACGACCAGATCCGCTTCTCGATGAAGATGAAGCGGTGGGATGCCGAATGGTCGCATAAAGGCGCCTGGGAGGGGCTGATCCCCCAGTCCGAACGACTGTATCGGGAGACGAAATCCGAGTACCGGCGGGAGGAAATGGAAAAGTTCATGCGGGTCACTCCNNCGGCTGAAGAAGGAGGTGCTCGCTGTCAAAATCCACGGATACTCGATCGCGGATGTGACCGATCTCTCGGTCGGAAAAGCGCTCGCCTTCTTCACTGATCTCCCCCTCACGCCGAAGGAGGAGGAGATTGCACGGCAGGTGAAGAAGGAGATCCGATCCCGCCTCCTCTTCCTCGAACGGGTGGGGCTTTCGTACCTGACCCTCTCCAGGAACGCAGGCACCCTCTCAGGCGGCGAAGCGCAGCGGATCCGGCTTGCCACCCAGATCGGATCGAACCTGATGGGCGTTCTCTATGTGCTGGACGAGCCCTCGATCGGCCTCCACCAGCGGGACAACCACCGCTTAATCGAGACCTTAAAGCACCTCCGCGATCTCGGCAATACCGTCCTCGTCGTCGAGCATGATGAAGATACGATCCGGCATGCAGACTGCATCGTGGATATGGGGCCGGGGGCGGGGATCCATGGCGGCGATATCATCGCAATCGGATCCATTGATGATATCATCACAGCAGAAGACTCCCTCACCGGCAAGTACCTCTCCGGCAGGATTACGATCCCGGTACCGGCAAAGCGCAGGCTGAAAGGCCCCGGGATCAGGATCACCGGCTGCACCGAGCATAACCTGAAGGATATCGACTGCGAGATCCCAATCGGCCTCTTTACCGTTATCACCGGGGTCTCAGGATCAGGCAAGTCGACCCTCATCTATGAGACTCTGTACCCGGCACTGATGAACAGGATCCACGGCTCCCGAAAGGATACCGGCGCTTTTAGATCCCTCACGGCAGATGAGGAGATCGACAAGGTGATCGTCATCGATCAGAGCCCGATCGGGAGGACTCCCCGATCGAATCCCGCCACCTACACAAAGGTCTTTGATGAGATCCGGAAGATCTTTGCCGAAACAAAAGAGGCGAAGGTCCGGGGATACAAGCCGGGGCGGTTCTCCTTCAATGTGAAAGGGGGGCGGTGCGAGGCATGCCAGGGGGACGGCACCATCAAGATCGAGATGCACTTCCTCCCCGATGTCTTTGTCGAATGCGAGGAGTGCAAGGGAGAGCGGTATAACCGTGAGACACTGGAGGTCAGGTACCGGGGGAAGACGATCGCGGATGTACTCGCGATGAGTGTCGAGGAGGCGAGATCCCTCTTTGAGAACATCCCCGCAATCAGGCAGAAGCTTGAGACCCTCTGCCGGGTGGGGCTTGGGTACATCAAGCTCGGACAGAGTGCCACCACCCTTTCAGGCGGGGAGGCGCAGCGGATCAAGATCACCCGCGAACTCGCAAAACGGGCCACCGGAAAGACCCTCTATCTTCTGGATGAACCGACGACCGGCCTCCATTTCCATGATGTCAGCAAGCTGATCTCGGTGCTTGACGATCTGGTGGAGAAGGGGAATACGGTTGTTGTGATCGAGCATAACCTCGATGTGATCAAGTCCGCCGACCATATCATCGATCTCGGGCCGGAAGGCGGCGATGGCGGCGGGGAGATCATCGCCGCAGGAACCCCTGAAGAGATTGCATCAGTCCCAAAAAGCCATACCGGCCGCTTCCTCAGACCCTTACTTGAACAATGATAGATACCACCCATATTCCCGGGGAGCCGGGTTCATACCTCTTTCTGGATGAATCCGGCACCGTCATCTATGTCGGCAAGGCAAAGAACCTCAGGAAGCGGGTGCAGAGCTATTTTCAGAAGAAGGAGCTGGATCCAAAGACCGCGGTGCTGGTTGACGCGATCAGGTCCGTTGATTTCATCGCCACAGCAAACGAGACAGAAGCGCTCATTTTAGAGAATACGCTGATCAAGCAGCACCAGCCGAAGTACAATATCGACCTGAAGGATGCAAAGAGCTATGCCTTCATCCATATCTCCGGGGATCAATTTCCCCGGATCGGGATTGCCCGGAAGACGGGGACAGAAGGGAGGTACTTCGGCCCCTTCGTCTCGGCCCGTGAACGGGATCGCCTCCTTGCGATGGTGAAGAAGATCTTCGGGCTCCGTTCATGCAGGCGGCTCCCAAAACGTGCCTGTCTCAGGTACCATATCAACACCTGCCCGGCACCCTGCATCGGGGAGATCTCTGAAGAGGCATATGGAGAACGGGTCAGGCAGGCAGAGGAGGTGCTGAAAGGCAGGACAAAGGAGCTCATCCCTGAACTGAAGGCCGAGATGGAGCGGCTCTCTGCGAACTGCGAGTTTGAGTCTGCGATCACGATCCGGGAGACGATCGCAGCCCTCGAACACCTTGCCGGGCGGAGGATGGCTGCCCGGAGATACACAAGCGAAGGGGACGTGATCCAGTACCGGATCACCGGCGGCGAGGTCTTCCTCCTCCTCTTCCACCAGAGGAGCGGGACACTGGTTGGGAAAGAGGAGTTCCGGTTCAATGAGACTCCCGGATTCCTCTCTGAGTTCCTTGTCCAGTACTATAGCGATCACGAGGTGCCGGGTGAGGTGATCCTCCCGGAGACGGTGGATGATGCGATCGCCGGGTACCTGGCAGCGCTCCGTGGGAAGCAGGTGACCATCACCGTCCCGAAGCAGGGGGCAAAACGGGAACTCCTGGATCTGGCTGCAAAGAATGTCGATCTCACCTGGTTCTCGGGGAGCGAACGGGTGAAGGCACTGAAGCGGGCACTTCGGCTTGCTGCTGATCCCGAGGTGATCGAGTGTTTCGATATCTCCCATCTCTCCGGCACCGCTGCCGTCGGGGGTATGGTCAGGTTCATCGGCGGAAAGCCGGATAAACGGGGGTACCGAAGGTTTGCACTGAAGCATGCCGCCGGCGGTGATGACCCCGGATCGATCCGGGAGGTGGTTTCGCGGCGGTACTCCCGGCTGGTTGCAGAAGAGGGGGAGCTGCCCGATCTGATCGTGATCGATGGGGGGAAAGCACAGCTCTCGGCCGCATATGCCGAGCTTAATAAGCTCGATCTCGATATACCGGTGATAGCATTAGCAAAACGGGAAGAGGAGATCTATCTCCCGAAACTCCCCTACCCCCTCCCGGTGCCTGCTGACGATCCCGCCTCCCTCCTCATCCAGGAGATCCGGGACGAGGCACACCGGTTCGCCATCACCTATAACAGGATCAAGCGAAGAAAGAAGGTGATCCCATGAACTTCACCCTCCACGCGGACTTCAAACCGGCAGGCTCGCAGCCCGATGCTATCAGGGGCTTAACCACCGGGTTCTCTGAGGGGATGGCAAAACAGACCCTCCTCGGGGTGACGGGGTCAGGGAAGACTTTCACGATCGCAAACCTGATTGCAGAGCTTGGGATGCCCACCCTTGTGCTTGCGCATAACAAGACGCTCGCAGCCCAGCTCTACAACGAATTCCTGGACTTCTTCCCTGAGAACCGGGTCGAGTACTTCGTCTCCTACTATGACTACTATCAGCCTGAGTCCTATCTCCCGAGAAAAGACCAGTACATCGAGAAAGACGCGGATATCAACCCGAAGATCGAGCAGATGCGCCTCTCGGCAACCGCCTCCCTCCTCTCACGGAACGATACCATCATCATCTCCTCGGTCTCCTGCATCTACGGCCTTGGAAACCCCGAGCATTTTAAAAACCTCGGGTTTGAACTCCGGTGCGGTGAGAAGGCAAGGCAGCGGGAGATCATCGAGCGGCTCGTTGAGAGCCAGTTCGAGCGGAACGACACCGAGCTGATGCCGGGCCGGTTCCGGGTCCGGGGCGATACCATCGAGATCATCCCCGGCTACTTCAACGATATCATCAGGATCGAGCTCTTCGGCGACACCGTCGACCGGATCTCCGAGATCGAGAAGACGAGCGGGCGGCGGCTCTCCACGATGGAGTACTTCCATATCTATCCCGCCCGTCATTTCGTCACCCCGGAAGACGAGCGAAAGCGGGCGGTTGCGTCGATCCGGGCCGAGCTCGATGAGGTGCTCCCGACCCTTGGGATGATCGAGGCGCACCGGCTCCGCCAGCGTACCCTCTTTGATATCGAGATGATCGAGGAGACCGGGAGCTGCAAGGGGATCGAGAACTACTCCCGCCACTTCGACGGGAGGAAGACCGGGGAGAAACCCTACTGCCTGCTGGACTACTTCCCGGAGGACTTCCTGATGGTGATCGACGAGAGCCACCAGANNCCCGCCACTTTGACGGGAGATCCGCAGGCGAGAAGCCGTACTGCCTCCTCGACTATTTCCCCGGTGATTTCCTGCTGATCATCGACGAGAGCCACCAGACCCTGCCGCAGGTGCGGGGGATGTTCAATGGCGATTATGCACGGAAGAAGAACCTTGTCGAGTACGGGTTCCGTCTCCCAAGCGCCTTTGATAACCGCCCCCTGAAGTTCCATGAATTTGAGGGGTACATGAAACAGGTCGTCTTCGTATCGGCAACCCCGGGGAGCTACGAGGCAGAGCATGCCGAACAGGTCGTCGAGCAGATCATCAGGCCGACCGGCCTCGTGGACCCGGTGGTGGAGGTCCGGCCGATCGATGGGCAGACACAGGATCTTGAGAAGGAGATCCTCCGCACCATAGATCAGGGGGACCGGGTGCTCGTCACCACCCTCACAAAGAAGCTGGCAGAGGAGTTCACGGATTATTTAATAGGCCGGGGCATTAAGACCCGGTACCTCCACTCCGAGATCATCACGCTTGAGAGAACCGAGATCATCAGGCAGCTCCGACTCGGCACCTTCGATGTGCTGGTCGGGATCAACCTGCTCAGGGAGGGGCTGGATATCCCCGAGGTCGGGTTCATCGGCATACTGGATGCAGACAAGGAAGGGTTCCTGAGAAACGAAAAGAGCCTGATCCAGACGATCGGAAGAGCAGCACGGAACGCCAACTCCCGTGTCGTCCTCTATGCAGACAAGATGACCGACTCGATAAAACGGGCGCTTGCCGAGACCGAACGGAGGCGGCGGCTCCAGATCGCCTTCAATGAAGAGCACGGGATTGTACCGGAGACGATCAGAAAGCCGATCAGGGAGAAGGAGGTCGAGACAGCAGACCTTATCAAAATCCCGCAGGATGAGCTGCCGAACCTGATCATCCAGCTCGAATCGGATATGCGTGCCGCTGCCGAGTCACTTGATTTTGAGCATGCAATAGAGCTCAGGGAGCAGATCAGGAAGGCAAAAGAGAAGATGGGGTGATCCGGCTATTCGCCGGTATAGACATTGCTCTTCTTTTCGCCTTCCTCTTCGGGGATGATGATTAAGGCGAGGATATAGAGGATAATGCCGGGAAAAGCCGGGATGAATGAGAGGACGATCCAGCCTATCCTGACAAGCGAGGGATCCCAGCCATAGTATTCTGCAATCCCGCCGCAGACTCCTCCAAGGAGCCGGTTTGTCTTTGACCGTGTCAGACGCTTCTCTTCAGCCATTGGTATCTATGAGTGGTGGCTCCTCTCTCTTGTAGCTTTTCTCCCTGCGGAGATCTTCAAGCAGGATCTGATCAGATTAATCCAGAACGATCACCGGAGGGGATAGATCCCCTCTTCCCGTGCATACCCGATATCGATCAGCCGGTACTCGTTGGCATCGGGGTTCTCAAAGTCATTGAATAGATCCCAGTCTTTCCTGAGCTGTTCGTTCGCATAGGCGACCGCCTCCCCGAATGCAAAATCCCCGATCATCGTCGTCTCAAGTGCGGTGAGATCGTCGGGGGTGATGAGCGGGATGCCATCCGGATTATCGTAGCCGGGGGTGATGGCAGGACGCGGATCATGCTTCCATGCCACGTAGGCATGGGTGGGAGTCAGGACAAGGTAGGAGTGGATCCCCATTGCCTCAAGGGCAGATGCAAAGAGAACGGATCCGTCCACACAGTTTGCAGACGTGGACCGGAGCGACTCTTCAGGCGTGTTCACCCGCTGGACGTACCCCTGTTTTCCGAAACTTACCGTCATATCGAGGTACCGCACATCATAGGTATATCTGAGGGCATTATAGATCGCTTTCGCATGAAGGCCGGTATGAATATACCATGCCTCCTCAGGAAGGTCGCCGAACTGGTACCCGGCAAGGGTGCGGGAGAGGCCGAGGGTTTCATACATCGGATCATAGGCGGGATCCACATACTCCTTTGATGCAACCAGCAGTTCACGGACAGCGGGTGCCTGTGGTGTCACAAAGACGGCGATATAGTCGGTCGTATCGATGCTCCCGCCCTCACCGTCTGATATCTCCCAGACCATCGTGTCCATCGGATAGACCTCGATTGTGGCAGTCTCCTCTTCAATAGTCTGCCAGAAGTCCCCGTCCCATTCCTCGACAGTCCAGGCGAGATTAAAGAGGGTGGTTGTGGTAATCGCCCGGACCTTCTCCTCGTTGAGGACGATCATCACATCGAGATCGATCGTCTCACCCGGAGGAATCTGAACAGTGGTTATAGCCTTTGAGCTGTACTCGTCATACCAGGCAGACGCCCTGATAATCCGGTCATCGGTGCCGGAATTATGGAGGGTGAAGGTGATATCAGAGATCCCCTGCGAGTAAAAACTCGTATGGAAGGCAAGCGGATAGGGTTCGCGGATAGCGATCTGGTCCCCGGTTTCTTCTCCAAAGTCGCCGATGGCAGTGCAGCCCAGAGTGAGCGCAAAAAGTGCAATCAGGGCAACGGAAAGGATGCGATGCATAATCACTATTGCACAAAGGCAGTAATAGCATTGACGAAGCCGATCGCGGCCTTCATTTTGTGGAATAAAAAGGGTAAAAGAAGAGAGGGGAGAGGATCATCCCGATGCTTACCCGACCATTACCTCAAGGTTGAATGTTTCGGCAGGCTCGGTATCTGTCTCCCAGGGCCGGATGTACTTCCCAGAAACCACGTATGTGTCGGGGGCGGCCGCCTCAAACTCCCAGACATGCGTGCCGGGGGCTCCTGCGAGTTCGGTATCCCGGGCGATGAACTCGTCACTTTTCAGGGTGAGCCCTTCAGGGATGGTCATATCCCAGGAGTACCCGGTTGTCGGGTTCTCGGCAAGCGTGATCCGGATTATCTCACCGGGCTCGAAGGTATATATTCCTCCGTCATTGGTTGCATCAAACATATGGAGCGATTCTGGCGGTGCCGGGGTTACCGGCGGTGCTTCTGGCTGTTCAGCCACGCAACCCGCTGTGAAAAGCAGGGCGGTGGCTATCAGCAGAATACAAAGACCTTTTCGGATCATCAGTTCACACCATAACAAAAAATGTCATGGAATGGTATAACCTTACTGGTCGAAAAACGTTATTTTTCTGGAACGGAGACTATCTCAAAGGTGCAACAGGAATCCCCGGCTGCATAGCACTCCCGTTCTACTGCTTCCATCGGAATGCCGGTTTGCCGGGAGAAGATCACAGAGAGAAGGCCAGAATCGAACGAGCATGCGGGTTTCCCGAGATAGGGTAGATCAACGCATTCGAAACAATCATAGATCGAGAACCTGATTGGATCCATCGTCAGGTTTTCTATCCTGCCAAGATGGTGCTGTTCCCAGAAAAGGGCGAATTTAGTGCAGAATTCTTCCATCGTTTCTGCCGCAACCGCCGGAAAGATAGCGTCCCCAACCGTTTCACCGGTTCGTTTCAGGAGCGGATCGATTGAGATCCCCTCCATCAGGAGCGAGACACGGATTGTCCGATAGACGAGCTTGTAGAATGTAAACGGATCAACTCCCCCCTCCCTGTACCCGGAGGCATAGATACTGATCTCATCTGAGATCCGATCCCCGGGCGAGAGTTCTCCGATGAAGTGGGAGGTTAAAAAGAAGTATTTTTTCCGCTCATCCTCCTCACCGGGGCGGGAACTGAGGATCCCCTCATCAACAAGGGCGGAGAGATGTGCGGAGACGGTCGACTTTGCACGCCCGGAAGATGATACGATTGATTCAAAACTCATCTCACCACCTTCCAGGAGATGAAGAATATGCCGCCTCACAGGATTGTGAACGACCCGTACCCCGCCTGCGGTTCCAAACAATGATAGATCCGATCTCCCCATATCCCTCATGATTACTCCAATAGTATTATAGAAGAACCCAATCGATAATATATTGTTCGCTCGATTGTGAATAATCGATCATCTCTTATACTTCCAGAGGCATCTCTCCTCTATGGTGCAGATCTATTCGGTTCAGAAGGGCGGGCTCATCGATCTGGAGCTCATTGAGAAGACTGAGAGCGAGTGGAAGGCAATACTCGACCCGATTACCTTTGAGGTGGCACGGAGGAAGGGGACAGAGCCGCCATTTACCGGAAGGTATCACAACTGCCATGATAGGGGAGTATATCTCTGTGCCTGCTGCGGAACAGATCTCTTCCTCTCAGAAGACAAGTTCGATTCAGGCACCGGATGGCCGAGTTTCACGAAAGCCGTCTCAGAGCAGAATATCACAATCCAGGTGGATCATTCAGGTGGGATGATCCGGGACGAAGTCCTCTGCGCCCTCTGCGGGGCACACCTCGGCCATGTCTTCAATGACGGCCCGCCACCCGGAGGGCTCAGGTTCTGCATGAACTCGGCTGCACTCAGGCTGAGAAAAGAATAGTCTGGATATATATAGGAGAAATGAACAACTCTATGTGGATACCTCATGTCTGCTCTACCAGGATACAGGGAACTGGCTCTTGCATTCGTCGCAGACAACTTCTTTTTCTTCTTTAGATAGGGAGACCGCCGTATTTTTCGGTCTCCCGTGCAGTTGCTGAGGTACCGGAGGTTATCATCATGTTTGGTATTCCTGATCCCTACATCTGGATTGCATATCTGCTTGCGATTGGGTTCGCAGGTGCGTGTGTACTGTATGGTCTGTTGAACTGGAACAATGGAGACGCAGAACATGGCAGTTGACGTGCTGACGCTCTCAATAGTGGTCGCGATCTATCTGCTGATGATCGTCGGCATCGGATACTACGGGTACAAGAAGACAAAGGTCGCCGAGGACTACATGGTCGCCGGAAGAAACACCCATCCGGTTGTCATCGCACTCTCCTATGGAGCAACCTTCATCTCGACATCCGCGATCGTCGGGTTCGGCGGTGTTGCCGCCAACCTCGGTATGGGGCTTATATGGCTGACAGTCTTAAATATCGGGGTTGGTATCTTCATCGCGTTCGTCTTCTTCGGCAAGAAGATCCGCGAGGCCGGCAAACGGCTCTCCGCATACACATTCCCCGACCTGATGGGAAAGAGCTACAAATCCCCGTTCCTTCAGTACGTGAGTGGAATCATCATCATCCTCTCGATGCCGATCTACACTGCGGCTATCCTGATCGGCGGGGCACGGTTCATCGAGGTCACCTTATCCATTCCCTATGAGACGGCACTTCTTGGATTTGCCCTCATCGTCGGGGCATATGTCGTCTTTGGCGGACTCATCGCCGTGATGCATACTGATGCATTGCAGGGGGCCATCATGCTCATCGGGATGAGCGCTCTTTTGCTCCTGACCTATATTCATCTGGGCGGGGTCACTGTTGCGCATACCGCACTGACGAATATGGCGGATCTCGTCCCGGCGGGCCTTGCAGCAGCCGGGCACAACGGATGGACGGCAATGCCGACCTTCGGATCACCGATCTGGATGACACTCATCACCACAATGGTGCTCGGTGTTGGTATCGGGGTGCTTGCCCAGCCACAGCTGATCGTCAGGTTCATGACGGCAAAAGATGACAAATCCCTGCACCGAGCAACCCTGATCGGAGGTCCCTTCATCCTGATGATGACCGGTGTTGCATTCACTGTCGGTGCACTGACAAACGTCTACTTCTACCAGCAGAGCGGAGAGCTTGCCATTACTGCCGCAGGCGGAAATGTCGACTCCATCATCCCGCTCTACATTACACAGTCAATGCCGGATATCTTCGTCATCATCTTCATGCTGACGCTCCTCTGTGCCGCGATGTCGACCCTGAGCTCACTCTACCACACAATGGGAACAGCACTTGCCTGTGATGTCTGGGGCCGGGGACGGGAGTGTGCCCTGTCACTTGCCGCTAACAGGCGGGGCATCATGATCATGATGGTCATCTCGATCCTGGTTGCCTTCCTGCTTCCCGGGAGTATCATCGCACGAGCAACCGTCATCTTCATGGGACTCTGTGCCTCAGCCTTCCTGCCCGCATTCGTAAACGGGATCACCGCAAAATCCCCCTGCATCATCGGTGCAAAGGCATCGCTTCTGGCCGGAGCACTGGTCTGGTTCCTCTGGACGGTCTTTGTCCATGCAGCCGAATCAAGCGTTCTTGGATTATCCCAGTTCATCTTCGGTGTACCGTCCTTACTCGGACAGCCATGGAGTGCCTGCAATCCGCTGGTGATTGCCCTCCCGGTATCACTCATCGTGATGGTTCTCTTCCAGATCCGGCATAACCGCAGGATGGCCTGACCATCCCCCTCTTTTACCTGTGGTATGGCTCTCCCCTGATGATCCGAAATCCCCGGTAGATCTGTTCGAGGAGAAGAAGGCGTGCCATCGTATGGGTAAAGGTCATCTGTGAAAGGGAGAGGAGGAGATCGGCACTGGCTTTGACCTCTGCCGAGAGGCCGTCTGCCCCCCCGATACAGAAGACGATATCACCTCTCCCGGAGATCTCATGAATTCGGAGGAGATCGGCAAATGCCTCGCTCGGCATGCCTTTTCCGGCGGGGTCGAGTCCGATACAAAGAGCGGGATCTTTTATTGCCGCGAGGAGAGCGGCCCCCTCTTTCCTGATGGCAGAAGGCTGTTCGCCGGGTGAAGAGTACTTCTGATCAGGCACCTCAACGATGGTGATGGTTGCATAAGGGGAGAGGCGCCGGATCAGATCCGCGATCCCCTCCTTCTGCCAGTTCTCCTTCACCTTCCCAACAGCAATGATCCTGATCTGCATAGTTCAGAGATCGGGATCGATATCAAGGGCGCGTGAGAGGCAGCTCAGTGCCTCCTTCCGCTCACCGATGCTGTCATAGATTCGTGATTTCTGGTACCAGGCGAGTGCATGCTCGGGGTCCTCTTCTGTGACGTGATCGAAGCAGGACATCGCCTGTTCCTTCTTCCCCACATAATTCAGGACAAGCCCCTTGCAGTACCAGGCATTGATCTCGTTCTGGGAGAGATCGATCGCACGGGCATAGGATTTCAGCGCATCATTGTACCTGCCCAGAGCAACCATGATCGAGCCCCGTGCACTCCAGAGCGGACCGTTCTTCGAGTCGATGGAGAGGGCTTTCTCGTACCAGTCGACCGCCTCGCCGAACTGACCGAGCCGCTCGGCAATGGATCCCCTGCGGATGAGTGCTGCAACATCATCGGGATGATCGTCAAGGATCGCATCGTACTGGCGGGCGGCCTCACGGTACTTTCCAAGATGCGTGAGAAGGGATGCCATCGAATACATCGTTGACGATCCGGCCGGCTCCTCTTTCAGGAGCTGTGAGTAGATATCGTATGCTTCATGGTACCGACCCGCAGATTCGAGGGCGGATGCATATCCCCGGGTGAGCTGGTGATCGTCCCGTCTCACCCTGAGGGCACGCGAGTAGCTGTCGATCGCCTCTTCATACCGCCCCATCCTGAGGAAGAGAGATGCAGAGAACCTGAGGTATTCGATATTGTCGGGATCTTCTGCAAGGAGGGGCTCAATCTGGCTGAGGGCCCGTTCGTCTTCACCGAGAAGAGAGAGCACCCGTGCCTGGGCAAAGGGGGCTCCCGTGAGCTGTGTGGCTTTTCTGTATGCCTTCTCTGCCAGCTTCAGGTCCCCGACAGATTCTGCAAGGCCACCGAGTTCAAACCAGGTCGCGAGATCGTGATCCTCCTGCAGGAGGTATTCAGAGAGTGCATCGCATGCCTCGCTCCACTTCCCTGAGAGGATCAGTGCCTGGGCCCGTCCCCGGTAGACATCCGGAGGGGCAGCACCTGTTGCGATGGCACGATCATATGCCTTCACTGCATGTGCATATTCGGAGTCGGCTGTCAGCGCATCACCCATGGCACGCCAGATACGGGGATCATCGGGATGCACTTCCCCGGCATGTTTGAGGTTGCTGATCGCCTCTTTCTGCGCATCGACCTTCATGAGGGCATCAGTTGCTGCCATCAGGAGAACCGGATCATCCGGTGTCTCTGAGAGGGCCTTCCGGTATGCATCTGCCGCCTCCTCGGATCGCCCAAGCTGCGTCATCAGCTCGCCGAGCCGTCTGCTGATCATGGGGATATTCGGGTGCTGCCGGGCAATCGACTGGCAGATCTCTGCTGCATCATCCAGCCGCCCGAGCCGTGAGAGGACGCCTTCCATTGCGATAAGGAGTGCCGGGCTCTCCGCACCCTGATTCATTGCTTCCTGGTATGCATCGCCTGCCAGCTGATCCCGGCCCATGTGCTCGTACGCGGTTGCCCTCGTGCACCAGCCCCCGATATCTTCGGGATGGCGTTCGCAGAATTGTTCAAGGATCGCATCTGCCTCTGCGTACTCACCGGTTGCATTCAGGAGAGAGCCGAGGCGGTACTCTGCATCGGGGATGGTATCTTTGATCTTCTGGTAATGGGCAATGGCCACATGGTACTTCCCGATATGTTCAGCTGCCATTCCTGCGAGATAGAGGGCGGTTGGATCATCGGGGTGAGAGGAGAGATAGCTCTCAAAGTGCGAGAGTGCATCCTGGTACCGGCCGGACCGGATGAGCGACTCAGCTGCAAGCGAGAGGGAGAGATCGGATTCGGATTTCCTGAAGGCCTCCGCAGCTTCTGCATACCGCGACCGCTGCATCAGGATGCTGCCGGAGAGGGCATGGAGATGGAGGGATTTTGGATCGACGGAGAGAGCGGCGTTTAAGTCAGAGAGTGCAGGGTCAGCCCGACCCGCACGCCTGAATGCATCTGCCCGTCCGATCAGTGCAGAGGGATTCTGCGGATTGAATGAGAGCGATTCGGTGAAGGCATCGACTGCATCTTCATACTGCCCTTCAGCCGAGAGGATCTCCGCATGCATAAGAGCAAGTCCTCCGGTCTCACCCGAGATCTCTTTCAGGCGGGTCAGGAGAGAGCCGGCATACCCGAGATCGCCCATTCTGTATGCAAGGGTTGCGGCCTGGAGGATGGCGCCTGCATGGTCCGGATCCACATCCAGAACATGCTTCAGTTCCTCTGTTGCCTCTTCCATTCTTCCGGCTGCTTCAAGGGCAGAGGCCCGGATCATCCCGACAGAGGGAGTCTTGCGGAGTTTGTCGGGGAGGTTGTCAAGGAGTGAGAGCGCTCCCCGTGCATCACCGGTGAGGGAGAGGAGTTCGGAGTGGAGCACGATCGCCTGCCAGTCTGTTGGCGAAAGGTCGATGAGTGCTTTGAGATCCCCTGCGGCAGCGGTATATGAGCCGAGTGCAATCTGTGCCTCGGCCCTGCGCCTGAGTGCCCTGATATCTTCAGGATCATCTGAAAGGATCTGGCCGAAGATCTCAGTTGCCTCCCGGTATCTCCGGTTCTTCATCAGGATCTCAGCATACAGGCGCCTTGATTGGGAGAATGCCTGCGGATCGCCCCTGACCGCTTCGAGGTGCTGCATTGCGGCGGGGTAATTCCCCAGTGCAGCCTCTGCTTCGGCAGATATCAGCTGTATCTGTATCGTCTTCTTCTCTTCAGGCGGGAGACGGGTGATCATCTTCAGTGCGTCTTCGTACTGCCCGACACCTGCGAGGGAACGTGCCTGGAGGCCGATGAGGACGATATTCTTTGCATCGATCTCGATCGGATCCTGTGCGGTGCCGCTCTGATCAAATGATCTTCCAAAGAGGCTCATCTCACCGTCGCTCGTCACCCAGGCAACCTTCTTTGTGCCATCGGGATGCTGCATCCTCCGGAAGCTCTCAAGTGCCTCCTTATACCGGCCAAGGCTCATCATCGCAAGTCCCCGGCGGTACCAGCCATTTGCATTGGTGGAGTCGTGTTTCAGGAGGTGGTCAAAGCATTCTGCTGCCCGTTTCACCCGCCCAAGCCGCTCAGCAGTGACACCGAGCAGATACCATGCCGGGTAGAAGTCCGGGTGTTTTGTAACGATCTTCTCAAAGCCATTGTATGCTTCATCGTACTGGCCTGCCATGAAGAGGCAGTGGGATCGTGCAACGCCAGCGGCGCTGTCATCTGTTACCCCCCGCATCACCTCGGCATAGGATGCGGCGGCGGCGGCGTAGTCACCGTTTGATTCTTCGATCCGGGCCCGTGCATACCAGGTGCCGGGATCGTCAGCATTGAGTGCGAGGGCTTCCCGGTATGCTGCAAGTGCCCCTTTCATATCACCGGTTCCTTCCAGGGCACGGCCTTTTGTGGCATGCATCTCAGCTGGTTTGTACCCAAGAGAGAGTGCTGATCCGATGGCCGCAATGGCCTCGGTATACTTTCCAAGCCGCATCAGGAGGTTTACCCGCCATGCAATGATCGTTGTATCTTCTGGTGACTCGGAGAGGATCTCCTTCAATATCTGTTCCCCATCCTCATACCGGCCGAGTGCCTCGAGCCACTCGGCTTTCCAGAGAAGGATATCCCGTCTTTTCACGTCAGATGCGGGGAGGCGGTCAAGGCTTGCAACAGCCTCTGCAAACTTCCCGCACCGGGCATAGACACCTGCAATTGCGATCCAGACAGCAGGGTCATTGGGAGAGAGCTCTGTTGCCTTTGAAAACGCCTCAAGTGCCTGGGCGGTGTTGCCGAGATACCGCTCCCCTGATCCGATCAGGTACCATGCCTGGGCATTTCCCGGTTCGATATCAGCAGCCCGCCTGCATTGCCGCACTGCATCCTCGACCCTTCCCTTCTCAAAGAGCGTTTCGGCCTTCTGAATGAATGGAGCGGCAGTCTCACTTTTTCCCAGAATATTTCCAAAGAGATCCATCATTATCCACTCTATCAATAGAGGTTGCTCTTCAAGAAGAAGGGTGTTGTGATCAATCCGCACGTTTTGGAGACTGCCGTTGGTTCAGCTAAAGAGGGAGGGAGAAGGGTTTACCTTCTCCGGACGACGAGCAGCGCAGCCAGCAGGGCAACAAAGAGAGCAAAGACCGGGAAGGGGGTCGGAGTCGGCTGTGGCAGGGGATTTAGTGTCGGTGCGAGATCCAGTGTCTCGCCGCTGGCAATTGATACCGAGCTGCTCCATGGGGCGTATCCCGCAAGTGAGATGGTGACCTGGTGGGATCCGGGGGTGAGATCGGGAATGGTGACCGGGGAGATGCCATAGAAAAGGTCACCGACGTTCACATTCGCCCCGGAGGGGATGGAGGTGACCCGGAGTGAGCCGGTTTCCGCCGGGAGCGGCGGCTGAGCTGGAGCTGTGGTGGCCGGTGCTCCCGGGGAGACGAGATCGGCAACGAGCATCTCGGTCTTGCCGGGATAGATGGTGACGGACCGCTTCCAGTTGTTGTATCCAGGCGGCCGCAGCTCAACGATCTGGAGTCCCGGGGTGAGACCAGAGACGGTGCCAGGGGTGTTGGTCCCGGTATTTGCCCCATTGATGATGATCGGGTACCCTGGAGGTGAGGAGGTGACAGAGACCGAGCCGGTCTTTGGGAGGGTACGGGGGTTTGCATTGATGATCGTAGTTGTATCTTCCACAACCTCCACCCCCTCGGACCACGAGTAGTATGTATCTGATTTGAGTTCGATTGCCCGGACGCCGGTACTGAGGCCGGTCAGAATCGATGGAGTCACTCCCATGGGCATACCATCCACTTTGATGGTCAGGCCGGCTGGAGCCCTGAGATCTATTGAACCCATCTTCGTCGATGCCGTTGGTTGTACCGCCGGGATCGAGAGTGTCACGGTGATCGTGTCATAGGCGCAGCCGGTACATTTCTTAAGCAGACCGGCATGCTGCGGAGTGTCCGAGGCATAGATCGTATAGGTGCCGGCAGAGAGGCCGGATTTTCCGCTGATCGCTTGTGTAAACCAAGTATATTCCCACCTGCCTTCCGGCGTGACATAAACCTTCACGGTGTTCCCGGTCTCAACGAGTGCCTGCCTGTCATTGAGCGAGACACCGGTTGGATTTGTGCCGGGGCCGGTCATGAAGAGGTAGACAACGGTGGTGTGATCAGCGGTCCCGGTGAGGGTGATGGGATCCCCTAATGTGAGATCAACTGGTGAGGGGGTCGAAAACGATACTGCGGCTGATGCCGGAAGGGCAATGAGGGCGAGCCCGAGCAGAAGATAGATGATCCTGTTCATGTCTGTTTACACCGGCCTGATATCGATGATAACGCCATAGGCAAATGGCTTGCCGGGATAGAAGAGCCCGGCAGGGGAGCCCCGCTCCGGCACCTGTTCGGTGTGTGTGAGGAAGTTCTGCGAGTAAAGGTGGAGTGAGCGTGTCTTGTAGGGCATACCTGAGTTTCTGACCTCAGCAGCAGTTGCAGGTGCATATCCTGGTTCAAACTGGTCGATATTGTATGCGAAGAAGGTGAGCATCAGGGGGTAACCCTCGGTTGGGATTTGAGCCAGTCGTCCCCGTGCATTCATCTCAAAGCTGAGATAGAGTGCATTATCCTGTGTCAGGGGAGATGCCGAGAGCGTAACTGGTGTTCCTGCCAGTTCAGGGGGGAGTACAATGACGGGTGATTCGACGGGTGCGACCGGCACCGGGGTCGGGGTTGGTGCAGGGATCTCCGGAGGTGCCTCTGTCTCTGATGTGCAGCCTGAGAAGAACGGCAGCAGCATGCAGAGGGTGAGGAGGAGGAGGAAGCGTTTCATGATAGATGGATGATCGCCTCGGGATAAAAAGGGTATCATGACAGAACCCGTGCCATCCGGAGTGCAGAAAGGACAGTATTTATTGCCTATTCATCCATTAGTAGATCATATGACGGATGAGGGTTACCCGACTGCAAACGTACAGGGAAAGGAGATACCATACGATCCGGAGACGCTCCGGAGAATCAAGGAGCATCCATGCTTCTCCGAGAAGGCATGCCATGCATTCGGCAGGGCCCATCTTGCGGTTGCGCCGAAATGCAATATCCAGTGCAATTACTGTATCCGGGATTTTGACTGCGTGAATGAGTCCCGTCCCGGTGTGGCAAGCGAGGTGCTCAGCCCCGGGGACGGGCTTGCCCGTGTCAGGGAAGTGATGGAGAAGTTCCCATACGTGAAGGTGATCGGGATCGCGGGCCCCGGCGAGCCGCTTGCGAACCCTGAGACGCTTGAGACGATGCGGCTTCTGCATGAGGAGTTTCCCCACCTGATCCTCTGCCTGAGTACAAACGGCCTGATGCTCCCCGAGTATGTCGACGAGCTGGTGAAGAACGATGTCTATAACCTGACGGTGACGTTAAATGCGATCGATCCTGAGATCGGGGCGAAGATCTATTCGTATGTCACCTACAAAGGGAAGAAGTACGAAGGGGTGGAGGGCGCAAAGATCCTCCTCGAACAGCAGCTGAAAGGGATTCAGATGGCGGTTGAGCGGAAGATGATTGTAAAGATCAACACCGTCTATATCCCCGGCGTCAATGACGAGCATATCCCCGAGATTGCAAAGAAAGTCGGCGCAATGGGTGTCTACAACTTCAATATCATCCCCCTCATCCCGCAGTATAAGTTCGAGGGAATCACCCCGCCGACACCGGCAATGAAGCGGGCGATGCATGACCGCTGCGAACCATACGTGAAGCAGATGAAGCACTGCCAGCGATGCCGGGCGGATGCAGTCGGCATCCTCGGGAAGGACGTGCAGTCCTGCCTTTCAAGCGGATGCGGCGGGAAGAAAGAAGAGTAAGCAAAAACACAATAATTCTGTGAGGCGATGAGCAAAATTGTGCTTATTGACGAAGAGACCGGGCAGCGGGTCCGCCACCCGCTCCGGACCCTGAAAGAGGCAGATCAGCACCGCGAATGGTATGAGCGGATGACCGGCAGGCGGTTCCGTATCATGAAGATCTTCGAGTCGGGGATCGGGGCCGAGCGGATTGATGGGAAATAATGAGCAGAAGCAGATGGTTGGAAAGCGGGTTATTTTCTTTTCCCTTCCGGATCTCTCCTTTTAATACTTCATTCCATCCTTCTTCTTCTGAAGAGATATCACCTCGATCACCAGCCGGTTATGCAGAAGAAAGAAGACGACACGGTAGTTGCCGGATCGCATCCGGTACCGGGGAAGATCAGTTGAGGAATCCACGACCTTCCGGACATCATACCGGCGGTAATCAAGGCCCTCTGCAAATCCTTCCAGATCGTCAAGGACGGCGGAGATCTGTTGTTTTGGAATCCGTGAGATCTGCCGCTCCACGCGGGATGGGATCAGAATCTGGTATTTCATCCGGCTTCCTCAGTATGTGATAGGGGATTCTCGTTCCGGATGGTGATGCGGAATAGGAATTCAGATCCGAAGATTCCAATCCCAGGATCAAATGCCAAGCTCTCTCCGGACAGCCTCAAGCGTCTTCACTCTGCCAGCCTCGATATCAGCGAGGCTCGCCCGTATATCCTCGATCTCCTCTTCCGAGAGGGGCTCATCATCATAGGCCTGGTTAGCAAGCCGGGAGATGAGGGTATCATAGCTCTCCCTTGGATGGTGTTTCAGCGAATCCAGGATCTCCTTTGTCTCGCGGGAGATGCGGATGGTGGTTGTGGAGGGCGTGGTGGGGGAGGAGCCGGGGGGAGACATATACATATGTATACATAGATCTACATAAGACGGTTTGCATCAGGATACAGTGGTACCGGGGTACAATAGCACAGGGGTTCAATTGCCCGATGGCACCATGGCATTGTGGATCAGGGGAGGGTCTCGGTGCAGGTGCAGATGGCAGCATCAGACCCCTTAAACGATATCTGACAGATATGATCGACGGGGGAGATACGTGGAAGATCTTCCAATACTTTTTCTGGATGGACGGCACAATATGTAACGGCGCGAGGGTAGCCAAGCCCGGCCAACGGCGTCGGACTTAAGATCCGATCCCGCAGGGGTTCGCCGGTTCGAATCCGGCCTCTCGCATACAACTCCTTTTCTTATTCATGGCAACGTTGGGCTATAACAGTCACGAAGGATATAGTCCAATTATTACATAATTTACTAAAAGGAGTTTGTACATTGGATATACCACGTATCTTTACTATTTCCGAAAGTGCCCACCGGATCCATAACCCGTTCACACCAGAAAATCTCGCCACTCTTGGCGCAGCGTTGCGGCTGGAGCCGGGGGCTCGTCTGCTTGACCTTGGCAGTGGTTCGGGCGAGATGCTCTGCACCTGGGCACGCGATTATGGAATCAGCGGCGTCGGCATCGATATGAGCCCGTTGTTCACAGAGCAGGCGAAACTCCGTGCTGAAGAGCTCGGAGTCACCGATCGTGTTGGGTTCATCCACGGCGATGCTGCCGGCTACGTCGCCGACGAAAAGGTCGATCTGGCAGCCTGTCTTGGTGCCACATGGATCGGCGGGGGAGTCGCCGGCACTATCAATCTTCTGGCACAGAGCCTCCGCTCCAAAGGAATCATCCTGATCGGTGAGCCCTACTGGAGGCAGCTGCCGCCAACAGATGACGTTGCCAGGGAATGCGAAGCCAGTTCCATCTCGGATTTCCTCAGGCTTCCGGAACTTCTCGCGTCGTTTAACGATCTCGGCTACGATGTTGTGGAGATGGTGCTGGCTACAAAAGATGGCTGGGACAGGTACGAGGCGGCCAAGTGGCTCACTATGCGCCGATGGCTTGATGCAAATCCCGACGACGACTTCGCAGAAGAGGTGAGAGCCACACTGACATCGGAACCAAAACGCTACGCCACGTACACGCGAGAATACCTGGGATGGGGAGTGTTCGCGCTGATGGCACGGTGATTCTGAAAAAATTGAATGCCCACATAACAGATATTTTATTTTAAAAAGGATAATAATATACTACGAAAAAACTTAAACGTATATTACGTTAAAAAATGAGGAGAGATCAGGCATATGAAATTCAGAGTGATCATAGAGATGGACGAAGATGGGATCTTCGTCGCCGAATGCCCGTCCCTTCCGGGCTGCATATCCCAGGGAAAAACCAGAGCCGAAGCCCTTGACAATATTAAAGACGCTGCAACAGGGTATCTGGCAAGCCTGAAGAAGCATAATGAACCAATCCCCCCGTCAATATATGAAGAAACTGTAGAGATAACCGCCTGATATGCCTAAATTACCAATATTATCGTATCTTGAAGTAATAAAAGAGGGTGAATGTATAAATGGCAGGATCAGGAGGTCACTCCTTCGCTCTGCCTGCCTCTGTCCCGTTGCGGCTGCCGTCACTCTTGCCCGAGATGCTCATCACGGCACCGATGTCCGGGTTAATCAGGCATACCGGGAAGTACCCAAATAGTGATCTGTAGTCGATCTTCAGCATCCGGTGCCGGATGAGATCGATCTCGATCTTCTCTAAACTGCTCTTCATCTGCGGGGTCACGCCCTCATTCTCCTGCACGGTCTCGAGGGTTCTGATGGCCGGGAGGATCTCCTCCCGAATCGCCACGATCTTCGATTTCAGGAGGGGTTCCGCGAGGTTCCTGCTGTATCTCCCCTGAAAATGCCGTACAGCAATCATCTGCGAAAGGAAGATCAGGGCAAAGATCCCCGCATTGATATGGATGTCGGCTTCGGCGGAGGTGAAACTGCCGTAGGAGATCCCGGGGAGGACCACCGCCGCGATCAGAATTATACCGGTGACGGTGATCAGGACAGCGGCGGTGAGTGCGAATTTCAGCCCCTTACTCCATGCCTCTTCATAATGCTCTTTGAATGTGGAGTGGATGCCGAGGACTTCCGTGAAAAAGCCACTGGAATATGGCTTCACATGCACAATCGCGATATAGAAGACGATTATCGCAACGGACTGGACTGAGATGATGATGGAGGAGAAAGCCTCGAACTGGCCGAAGATTGCCCAACCTGCAAGTGAAAAGACAGCGGAGAGGGTGAAGAGTATGAGAAAACCCGGAGCCAGCGGCTGGCAGTTTATGAAGAACAGGTTCCAGCCGAGTTCGTAGAGGTAGTTCCTCTTTCGGGAAAGCCCTTTGATCGTTTCGGTTGTCTCGGCGATACCGATGCTACCCTTTCCGGTTGTCTCCCCGCCCGCGATCTCCCCGCCCGCGATCTCGTCCCGGCTCTTTCTCTCGCGATCTTTGAGTTCCCTGACTTTGAGTTCCCTGATATACCCAATATACATCTTTAAATCCGCCATATCGGTCGGAAGCATGGTGAGGAAGGGGTTTATCATCAGGAATGTGAAGGCCGCCATTATCCAGTACAGGTAGAACTTCCAGGTAAATGCAAACATGAGCCCCAGATTGATTGCGAGTGCCGCCCCGAGGATGAGCGGCGTATATGTAAGGCTCCATTTCGTCTCGTCGAGGAGTTTCAAATCCTCTTCTACCGTGCTGCAGATCTCTTCCTCTTCAGCCCGGGATGATCTGAGATTCTGAAAAAATTCCTCCGGAGAGATCTCGGGGATATCTTCCTTATTGCGTCTTATGAATTTGTTCAGGTAGGGAAGTTCCATCGGAGATGGTTTCGTTACGATTGGTAATATAATTGCAGCTTCTGGAAAAAGAGGGGAGGAAGGAGGGAGGAGGAGGGAGTAGCCAGGATCTCAGATTATTTTATTGCTTGTATCTTTTATTGCTTGTATCTATTTTGCCAGAAGATCAAGGATCGCCTTGCGCTTCTTTATAAGCATATCGATAGCTTGCTTCTCATTCTTCTCCCCCTCCTCCTCCTCCTCTTTTTCTTCAGCTATGATCCGGCTGATCAATGCATTGTTCATGCTCTCGAGCCCCCGGATTATCGGCGAGGATGGATTGATTGAATACCGGGGAATCTTCCTATTGCTGGCATTGAGGATTCCCCATGCTACAAACTTCTTCACCACCCTGCCAGCCGTCACCCGGCTGACACCAACTTCTTCTGACAGTTCTGTGACATTGAATTCCATACCCTCAAGCGGCAACAGGAATTCAAGCAGCCGCAATTCACAGGTATTTCCAAAGACTCCTTCAAATGGACGGGGCATATGCATCACGTTTTTTTTTCAAATCATCGTTATTGATGATATCAACTTCCACCCATAGCAGAGTGAAGTGATAACTTATTTTATCACATGTGATAAAAATATTTTGCACTTATGCGAAGCGCTACAATAAGCCGTCATCGGAGATGTATCCATGACTTCTTAGCGCATTAATTGCACCATTAATATCTGATATATAGAATTTATCCTCCCTCTTTTTGATAACCGTGATATACCCGGTATTTTTGAGATGCTTTATTGCATCTTTATATGGAAGATATCTCCGTTCTGGAAATTTTTTATTATACAAAGCGCTTAATTTTTCAGAGTGAAATCCTCGATTAGGACTGAGATTCCTCCGTTTATAGAGGACGTTTAGAATAAAAAGGGCCTCTTCAGAGAATTGAAAAACCATAGTAGCAAGAGAGAATTTAATTTCAGGTTATAAATATCGAGTGAGCGCAGGGTGAAAGTGTATTTGTCCTTGCTATTCCTTAACCGAGAGGTCATGGTCAGCAATAATCTCAATACAGACCATCGAAAACCCACACCACAACCCTCCAAACCTTTTTCCCATCACCCCCGAATAACCTTCCTCAGGAGAATCTCATGCCCGTCCCCGGTTTTCAATCAATGATGCTGCCTGTCCTGAAATGCATTTCAGATGGAAAAGAGCACGCAAGGAAGGATATTCGCCAAAATCTTACAGATATGCTACGCCTCACAGAGGATGATCTCGCTGAATTGCTTCCAAGTGGTACTGAGACAACCTTTGTGAACCGGGTTGGTTGGGCGATGACGTACCTGAAGAAATCCGGTCTCCTCATAACCCCGCAACGTGGAGTTGTTCAGATTACCAGTCGTGGCAAAGAAGTCCTGCTTAAGAAGCCTGAAAAAATCGACATGAAATTTCTGGAGCAGTTCAAGGAATATCACGAGTTCAAAGCACTCCGGCACGATAAACCAGGGGAGAGATCAGGAGGTGGAGATGAGCCGGAGCCCACACCATCAGAATATACACCCGGAGAGATCCTTGAAAGGAGTTATCAGGAGATCCGGAGCCAGCTTGCAGATGAGATTCTTGAGAAGGTTATGGAATGCTCCCCGAAATTCTTTGAGAAGCTTGTCGTGGATCTGCTTGTGGCAATGGGCTATGGCGGTTCGCGGGAAGATGCAGGGCAGGCAGTCGGAAAGAGCGGGGATGACGGTATCGACGGTATGATCAAAGAAGACCGGCTCGGCCTTGATGTGGTAAACATCCAGGCAAAGCGATGGCAGAACACTGTTGGCAGACCGGATATTCAGGCATTTGTCGGAAGCCTTGCGGGGAACAGGGCAAAGAAAGGTGTATTCATCACCACCTCAAAGTTTTCAGCTGATGCCTATGATTATGTCAGGAGAATTGAGCAGAAGGTCGTTCTCATCGATGGTCGGCAGTTAGCTGATTATTTGATTGATTATGATATCGGGGTCTCAAAAGAAGCTGAATATGTGGTAAAAAAGATTGATTTTGACTATTTTGAGGGAAATTAGAGCGGAATTTGAGGTATCGATACAACAATTCCGGATATCCCTCAGAGGTATTAAACCTCAATTCTCCTCAACTCTCCTCAACTCTCCTCAATTCTCCCAACTTCCCTCCTTCACTGAATCACATGCAACCAATCTTCACCCACCCCGATCTTCACTCATCCTCTATAAGGAGGTGACGAACAGCACCCACGTAGAAATCCAACCCTCAGCGACCTTACTCATCTCCCCCTTCGGTAATCTCCCAGTGGCCACCCTTCGCCGGGCCGATGCGTTGCACTTTTCCTGATTTTT
>DAJQ01000021.1:0-361 GCA_002496395.1 Methanocorpusculaceae archaeon UBA456 | reverse complement strand
CCAGTTGCAACTCTATAGCCCTGGTACTCTTACCTAATGATTCGGCCATCTCAGGTATGGTAATCTCAGGCTGTCGTCGGATCATGTCCAGAATTAACCCGGAGGTTTTTCCCGAAGGTTTTCCCGAAGGTTCTTCCTCACTCTGGGCCCTGAGAATGATCGTCTGGAACCCATCGCTGACGGCAAACTCAGGCTCTGGCAAACCAACCTCAGTGCAGCGCCGGATCATGTCCCGCGTCCCCGTGCCCATCCGCTCAATGAAACCAGTCAGATACATCGACTCTGCGAGGAGGGGGTTACCCGGCACTGAACCATGGACCTGCCGGAGTTTCTCGATAGTCCACTGATGTCAGGTTAAGAC
>DAJQ01000047.1:9552-15315 GCA_002496395.1 Methanocorpusculaceae archaeon UBA456 | reverse complement strand
GGCATAATGACCGGCACTTCACCATCGCAGAGAAGAAGAAGGCACGGGAAAGAGCGAAAGGAGATGAGAGATGAACAAACTGGATAAAATTCGTATTTCAGGCTATAAATCAATCAAAGATCTTGATGTCACCCTAAACAACCTTAATATCCTGATCGGGGCGAATGGAGCGGGAAAAACAAACTTCATCACGCTCTTCCGGCTTCTGAACCAGATGGTTGAGGGGAGGCTCCAGTATGCGGTTGGAAAAGCAGGGGGTATCAGGTCCCTCCTGCATTACGGCCCAAAGAAGACACGGGATATTGAGATCAAACTACTATTCGGGAAAAACGGGTACTCCTGCACCTGGGAAATGGCAGAGGGTGAAGGGATCGTCTTTCGAGAGGAAGAAGCTGATTTTTATGGCCAGGGTACGGATGAAAACCCATATTACGACCTTATTGAGTCCGGGCATCAGGAGACAAAACTGCTCATTTATGCAAAAGAGCCGGAACACATGGTGTCACGGTATGTGCTTGAGAGACTGAAGAGCTGGCGGGTCTATCACTTCCATGATACAAGCGATGAATCCCCGATGAAAGCAATCGAGCAGATAAACGACAACAGGTACTTCAGGTACAATGCTGCAAATCTCGCTCCATTCCTCTACTACTTACAGAACGTCCATGAGAAGAACTACAACGACATCCGGGATATGGTCCGGCTTGTCGCACCCTTCTTTGATGACTTCTCCCTCAGGCCGCTTCCTGAGAACAAGGATCTAATAAAGCTTGAATGGATGGAGAAAAACTCCGATTACCCGTTCCTTGCCTCGCATCTCTCAGACGGGACACTCCGGTTCATCTGCCTTGCAACCGTCCTCCTCCAGCCGGATCCACCGGATCTCATTCTCATTGATGAACCGGAACTTGGCCTGCATCCGTATGCGTTGAATATCCTGGCTGACCTGATCAAAAGTGCATCAACGAAATCACAGATCGTCATATCGACACAATCTGTCAGCCTGATAAACCAGTTTGAAGTGGAGGATATCCTTGTTGTTGATCGCTATAATGGAGAAACAACAATCAGACGGCTTGTGGAAGAGGAGCTCGTGGATTGGCTGAATGACTACTCTCTTGGTGAACTCTGGGAGATGAACATCTTCGGCGGTAAACCCTCACGGTGATCGAATGATCAGGCTTAAGATCATTACAGAAGGCCAGACCGAAGAAGGGTTCGTCCGTGAAATTCTCGCCCCTCATCTCCGCCAGTTCCATGTTGAGGCGATTGCCATCACTCTCATTACAGCTGTCAAAGCAAGGACATATCGCGGTGGCATCATACCATATGACCGTGTAAAAAAGATTATTCTTCAATCATTTGAAGAGCAGGGTGCCTATGTCACCACTATGTTTGATCTCTATAAACTTCCAGGGACGTTTCCGGGAATGGATGACGCTGCATGCATCCCAAACCCCATTATGCGTGTTGAAGCAATAGAATCAGCACTAAAAACGACTATCAATAATCGTTTCTTCATCCCTTATATCCAGATCCACGAATTCGAAGCGCTTCTCTTCTCCGATGTTGCAACGATAGATGAGGTGATGACTGCTCAGGAACGATCAAAGATCACCGAGCTTGACGCAATTATACGGCAGTTTCCAAATGGTCCTGAATATATTGATGACGGTGAAGAGACAGCCCCCTCAAAACGGCTTCTGAAATTATATCCATCATACCAGAAGAGAACAAGAGGCATCCAGATTGCACAACGGATCTCCCTTGACACTATGAGGGAGGAATGCCCACACTTTGACTCCTGGATCACCCAGCTTGAGAAACTCTCCGGAGGCAGATTATGAAATCAACATTTCTTGAGGCAGTACGCAATACTCTGATAAACGCCACAACCGAATACAACCGCAATGATGCTGCACTCCCCGTTGCCCTGCTCTGGACAGACCCCACAGAAGAGTGGAGAACGGTCGTTTCGCTGCTGAAGAAGACATTTCAGATGCCGATCATGACGCTTGGCTCCTATGATCCGGATGCCTGGCAGGGTCCTGCCATCTATCTTCGCTGTCTCCTTGAAAAAACAATCCCTGACACCACCTTCCCACATGCTGACTGTCCTATCATCTACCTTCCGGGGTATTCACGGGATGCATTTCGGAATAGCAGGGACTGTCCTGATGAGATCAAGCCACTGATTGAGCTCCAGTATCGTGGTCTGCTCTGGTCGCATAAAAACGGGCGGGACTGGACGATCGCAGGTTTTCTTCAGGTCAACTACGAGATTGAAATACAGGCCGATCAGGCAACAAAAGATTCACTCAGAAGCTCAATAGAGAAAGTCTGCCAGGAGACAATACAGACACTCAAAGCGAACCAGCCTCTCAAAGCCAGCTTCTTCACCAGTCTCACCCATCCTGACGAGAAGAAACAGATTCTTCTCTGGATGAATACTCCGGAGGAGGAGCGGGGAAAGATGTCTCCGGATAAATGGATGTCATTCCGTTTGATCTGTAAAACCGATTATGGCTTTGATCCCCAAATAGATGGCGTGGCAACCGCAGCCGAGAAACTCGCATCCCAGCATAAGAAATGGCAACAGATATGGGAGCGTTTTATCGAGACGCCCGAGAGATTTGCTGATATTCCAAACCTTCTCAGAAACCTTGCCCGGCCATCATTTATCGTTTTTAAGGATTCGTGGCCCCAGATCAACGATGAAGAGGAGAAGACCCTTCATGCTGATCTCCTTGCACTAGAACAGGTATCTGCAAAGGAAGCTGCAGAAACAATTCAAAGGCTTGAATCAGCTCATGCCGAACGGCGTGACTGGGTTTGGGCAGCAGTAGGGGAGAGCCCCCTTGCGATGGCATTACATCCATTGAACGAACTGGCAGGGTTATCCACGCAGTACACCTTTGGCGGAACATTGGATGAACAGGCGAAGCGCTACACCGAAACGCTCTATAAAGCAGATAATGCCATCCTGCGAAGTCTTGAGTACGCAACAGATGCAGATACAAAAAAGGTAATAACCATCGCTATCAGGGCGGTCGCCATGAACTGGCTCTCGACACGGGCTGAAGAGTTCCAGAAGGCATGGTGTTCATCCCCGCCTGAGCAGATGAAAGAGACATGCTCACCTGTGGCAGGTGAAGTGCTCCTTTTCGTTGATGGGCTCCGTATGGACTGCGGTCACCGCCTCAAAACAATCCTCGAAGATGCGGGGCAGAGCTGCACTATTTCATACAGGTATTCGGCACTCCCAACCCTGACCGAGACGGCAAAACCGGCTGTTATGCCCATAGCAGGAGAACTTGCATCAGGGGAAGGGCTTAGCCCACGTACGCAGAGCGGAGCATCTGCAGAGATCCAGGCACTCAGACGGCTGCTTGAGACACATTCATATCAGGTTCTAAAGAATGGAGAGTATGGCGATCCAAAAGGATCAGGATGGACAGAGATTGGCAACATCGATCATATTGGTCATGACAGAGGGATCGCCCTTGCCTCAATCATTGATCACGAACTATCGCTCATCGGGAAGCGGGTACATTCTCTCCTCCAGGCAGGCTGGTCACAAGTCAGGATCGTCACCGATCATGGCTGGCTCCTTATCCCGGGTGGAATGCAGAAGACCGAACTCCTCCCGGCCCATACTCTCATCAAAAAGGGGCGGTGTGCCCGACTTCATCAGGATGCCCAGATTGCCTATCCTGTGCTTCCATGGTTCTGGGATCGCACGATCCGGATCGCCCTTGCTCCCGGAATCTCCTGTTTTGAAGCAGGAAAAGAGTTTGATCACGGAGGGTTGAGCCCTGAAGAAGCGGTCGTTCCTGAGATCGTTGTCAGGAGGGGAGGGGGTACTCAGTCTGTGATAGAGATAGAGACCCCTATATGGAGGGGATTGCGTCTTTCTGTGCAGACGAGCGGTGCACAAGGATATCACATTGATATCCGTGAAAAACCCGGAGATCCTTCAACCAGCATCACAAAAGCGAGCAAAATGATCCCGGCAGATGGGATGGTATCGCTTGTTGTTCCTGATGACCAGTTCGAAGGAACAGAAGCGTTCATTGTAATCCTTGATAGTAATGACAATCCATTAGCCCAGAGAAAGGTAATTGTTGGAGGGGAGTAAGAGTATGGCGATACTTGACCCGCTTGACACACTTGTCACCAAAGCCTTCGATGGCTATGTGGTCAGAAAAGATCTCGCACAGAAATTCAAAGGTAATTATGCAGTCCCAACCTATGTCGCCGAGTTTCTTATCGGGAAGTATTGCGCCACAACAGATGAAGAAGAGATAAAAGAGGGGCTTGATATTGTCCAACGACAGTTAAGTGAGCGGATCGTCCGGGCAGGGGAACAGGAACTCTATAAAGCGAATGCGAAAGTACATGGAACTGTCAAGGTGATCGATCTCATCACCGCACGGCTTGATGTTCGTTCAGACACCTTTCTGGCAACCATCCCCTCCCTTCTCTTAAATGATGTTCATATCAATTCAGATCTTGTCTATGAACATGAACGGATGTTGACCGGAGGATTCTATGCAGAGGTAGAACTTGCATATGGTGACCCTGAAAGTAATCGCCCATTCTCCCTCGAACGCCTCCGTCCAATCCAGCTCTCAAAACGAGGTGTTCTACAGGATGTTGCACGTGGCCGTGAAGAGATGACAACACAGGAATGGAAGGACTTCCTTATCCGAAGTGTCGGCATTGAACCTTCTTCACTCTCAGCACGTGCACAGGATGTCCTCTTCCTCAGAATGGTCCCATTTGTTGAGAAAGGGTACAACATGATTGAGCTCGGGCCAAGGGGGACCGGGAAAAGCTACCTCTATCAGCAGATCAGTCCTTATTCACATCTGGTATCTGGAGGAAAAGCAACGGTTGCCAAGATGTTTGTGAATAACGCAAACGGTCAGAGAGGCTTGGTCTGCCAGTATGATGTCGTCTGTTTTGATGAGGTATCCGGGATCAGCTTCGACCAGAAAGACGGCGTCAATATCATGAAAGGCTATATGGAGAGTGGCGAGTTCTCCCGGGGCCGAGAAAGTATCCGGGCTGAGGGCGGTATCGTCATGCTCGGCAACTTCGATGTTGATGTCGAACATCAGCAGAGGATCGGTCATCTCTTTGGCCCCATGCCAAAAGAGATCCGTGATGATACCGCATTCATGGACAGGATTCATTCCTATGCTCCGGGATGGGACTATCCAAAGATTCATCCGGATATGATGACGGATCATTATGGGTTGGTCAGCGATTTTCTGAGTGAAGCCTGGCGACAGCTGCGGAGTGAGAATCGGCTTCACCTTATTAATGACCGCGTCTTCTTCGGGGATGCACTCAGTGGTCGTGATCGGCGTGCGGTAAACAAGACGGTCAATGGTCTCCTGAAAATCCTCTACCCATCTTCAGAGATAGAGGTTGAAGATGATCATCTTGAATGGGTTATCAGGATTGCACTTGAATGCCGACGGAGAGTGAAGGAACAGCAGAAACGGATAGGATCGGCGGAGTTCCGGAATACGATGTTCAGCTACCGGCTCGGATTGGATGGGATCGAGCAGTATGTCTCCACTCCTGAACTCCATAGTGACAGTGAGATATCACCAGATCCTCTTCCCCCAGGGCAGGTCTGGGCAATAGGACCGGGTGAAGCAAATGAAGGGAGTGGTCTCTATAAGATTGAAGTGACTGTCACACCCGGCTCATCGATCCGCCTGGTGAATGTCCGTGCACCATATGGTCTGA
>DAJQ01000047.1:0-9539 GCA_002496395.1 Methanocorpusculaceae archaeon UBA456 | reverse complement strand
GCCGTGCAGCTGAGCAGGTTCTCTACACGCAGAACAAGCTACTGATTGGCGATCGGGATCCTCATGGAAATGAATATTCCGTACAGGTCAGGGCGCTGACTGCCGCGAAGGGGGCATCATCAATAGGCATACCCATTCTCCTTGCCCTCTCCTCCGCTGCACTTGGTAGAAGCATTAAAGGTGGAGTTGTGATAGCCGGGACGATGAGTGTTGGTGGAACCATTGAGCCTGTCTATAATGGACTTGATATGGCCGAGATGGCAGCAGACAATGGTGCATCAGCAATACTGCTGCCAGTATCAAGCAGAAAACAGCTGAATGATATGTCCGATGATCTTGCCTCAAGATTGATGGTGATCTATTACAAGGATGCCCGTGATGCTCTCTATAAAGTGCTTGGGGATTGAAAACAGGTGACCTGTACGCCTGTCAACACAATAATATCCTGCAACCTTTATCCCCTCCTCCCTCCAACTCCCCAATATGACACANNNNAGAAGAATATCTGGGGGGTTCCGAAGCGGAACCGATCAATCATCGAGCGGGTGAAACCCGGTGATAAGGTCGTCGTCTATGTCGCCCAGCAGAAGGATGGCGGCGCTATCCTACCCTCGGCCGTTGCCGGTGCGTTTGAGATCGTATCTGAAGGATATGAGGATTCGACGCCGCTCTTTGTGACGCCGGAGCGGATGGGGGATGAAGTATTCCCATACCGGATGAAGCTGAAGCCGATCAGGGTTTTCAACAAGCCGGTAGAGTTCAAGCCGCTCATCCCGGATCTCTCCTTTATTAAGAACAAGACGATGTGGACCGGCCATATCCGGGTGGCGATGCGGGAGATCCCGGAAGAGGATTATCAGCTGATCCTGAACAGAGGGTGAGAAAAAGCATGAGTGGCAATGGAAAGAACATGAATAGCAATGGAAAGAGCGTGAGTGACAAAGAAACGACCATCACCGGCGTCACCTTCCCCGTCCCGAAACAGTATATGCACCGGTTCTTCTCAGAGGGGAAGACCATCTTCGTGAAACCGGCGACGGTCTACAAAGAGCTGCGCCGGGGGATGCGGCTCGTCTTCTACCAGTCGCATGAAGATACCGGATATGCGGGGGAGGCGGCGATCAAGCGGATACTCATCACAGAGGATCCGCTCACCTTCTATGACACCTATGGCGATGCCGTCTTCCTCACACGGGATGAGATGGTAGCGTATCTTGAGAACCAGGATCGGTGGAAGGCAGTCCAGGGCAGGGAAAGGGACAAGGGCAGGGACAGAAGCAGAAAGGGCAGTGAGAGCCGGAAGCGGAACTGGATGGCACTTGAACTTGAGGATATCCGGAAATATAAAGCGTTGCGGAAACCTGAGCGCTTTGTGCCGGTTGGAGGACAGTATCTAAGGGATTGAAGTCAATAGAGTACTACAAGTGAGACCAGAGACTCAGGGATTCAAAGACATTGAATGAAGATCATGAATATCATCTGCCCCGGCAACCCCCAATAGTTCCTCCCCTTACAGCGGATGGAGGAAAATCCCTTCCCTCACCCTATCGTTGCATTGGCAGAGCAGGTTCTCTTACCGGCTTCTCTCTTTTGATTTCGAATCCATCTGGAAAAAGAAGCTGGTACTATATCAAAGTATGATCTTTCATCATATCCTTCTCCCCCATGGTATCAGATTCATGTCTGAGTTATCAGATCTCATCCTCCAGCAGTTTTGCAATCTCTTCAGGCCCCGGCAGCTGGCCTTGAAGCTCAGAGGGGAGCTCACTTACAATCCTGTATGTAGCAACTCCGATAGGTGTTGTGGAAGACTGAAGGGCATATTCAACTACAGTACGGTTCTTCTCCTTACACAGAATAATGCCTATGGAAGCATGTTCATTGTTCTCACGTACCTGCTGGTCAAGAGCCGTCAGATAAAACTGCATCTTACCTACAAATTCTGGCTGAAACTCACCGACTTTAAGTTCGACTGCAACAAGACAACAAAGCCTGCGGTGAAAGAGAAGAAGGTCAATAAAATACTCCTTATCACCCACTTCAAGCCTGAACTGGCTGCCTAAAAAGGCAAAGACCCCGCCCATTGCACGAAGAAAATCTTCAATCCGGTTTATCAGTGCTCGTTCAAGTTCCCTTTCGGAATGTTCCTCTCCAAGTTCAAGAAAATCAAAAATGTATTCGTCTCTCAAAGCCAGTTTTGCCTGTGCCCTTATCTCCGGTGTAAGCTCCGTATCAAAATTATTCTGACCGGAAAGCATCTTCTCATATGAATGGTTCTCTATCTGGTGAATCAAAACGTTCTTTGACCAGCCAAATTTCCGGGTCATTCGAATATAGAATTCACGTTGCAGAGGATTTTTGCAGCGTGACATTATAACGATATTATGACTCCAGCTAATTTCTCCAACCAGTGGCTGGATTTTTTCACTCGTGCAATACTCCAGGTAAAACTGGCGCATATACCATAGATTCTGAACTGAGAAGCCTTTTATACCCGGAAATTCGCGTTTTAGATCATCTGATAGTTGTTGGACTACAGATTTCCCATAGCCCTGTTCAATCTGTCTGCTGGCAATAATACTGCCAATATCCCAGTAAAGGCCGACAAGCTCTTTGTTAACGGCACGGAGTGCTGTATACTGTGCTTCTCTTAACCGGTCTTTTACCTTTGAAAGTAAGACATTGTATCCTTCCGGAAGGCCGGATGTATCCATCATAATTCTCCCTATCTAATATTTCAGAGAAGATATACCCTGCTATTTGCTACAAGCTAAATCCCCTCAGCTCATCATTAGTGATGATCCTGAGCCTGGACCCCACCATCCACACTCCAGGTAGTGGCAGAACTGACAGATGGAGAAGAAATGGATATGGAAAAAATATTCTCCTCAAGTCACTCATTGTTGCTCTGACCCTTTCGAAGTATGTTGGTATGAAATATCTAACCGTTGATTCCGAGCCGGAATCTGTTGATTTCTATAAGAAATACGGCTTTATTAATGCTAAAAGGCGTATGTACGATACAATTCCTCTGTATAAGATTCTTAATCCCCCTATGGACAACGGTGACGATTAAACCCTTTTGAAATGTGGAGAATAATAAATAGTAATCAGAAGTGATTACTCACCATGCGATCCACGTCAACAAACACCTCCACACACACCCCCATCACGCTCCTCATCATCTGCATACTCATTACCCTCATTGCCCTCATTGGAGTATCGGGGTGTGTTGACAGTCGGAATGACACCACCATCGAAACAGCAGGTCCCGATGATACGACAGCCTACCCCCAAACCATCAACGAATCCACCTATATCATGACACAAGACGGAGTTCCCCTTAGATATGTGATCCATGATGGCGGTACACGGGCTGCGACCAATGGACAGGGGGGGCCTCCGATCGTCTTTGTCCTCGGATACGGGATGACCCTGGACGAATGGCCGGGCCTGATGATCTCGCATCTCGCCACATCCCATACAGTGATCCTCTACAACCACCGTGGAGTATCGGGGATCAAGAACCCGGATGTACCCTTTACGATCCGGCAGGGAGCAATCGATCTGCATGACGTTATCCTCCAGCTGGCAGGAGAGAATGAGGAGTGTAGAGCCGGGACTGTGGACAACTGCACTGGTCCGTTAGTCGATATCGTCGGGTATTCGATGGGTGGGATGATCGCCCTTGAATATGGAATCATGTATCCGGAAACAGTAAACCGCCTCATCCTTCTGAACACCGATTGCGGGGGTGCAGAACGTATCCCTGCCGAAGAGTGGGTGATGGAGTGGATGAGCCAGACCCTGAAAACCCCGGAGGAAAACCTCGAGCGTGCGGGATCGGTCCTCCTCACCGAATCATTCCGCACCACCCACCCTGATCCCCTGACCTGGTTCGTGGACTATGGCGAGGTTGCCGACCCGGTTGCCGTACAGGAGCAGTTCAAAGCCTTCCGCTCGTGGGAAGGGGTGTATGAGGAACTCCCGCGAATCCGTTCCAGAACACTTCTCATCACCGGGGAACAGGATATCGTCATCCCCCCGGAGAATGCAGTGAAAATCGCAGATCAAATCCCAAATGCCACGCTCATCATCCGCAAAGGGCAGGCACACGGAATGATCTTTGTTGAGCCAGTTGAGATCGCCACAATCATCGAGGATTTTTTAGAGGAACAACCACTATATCAGGGGAACTGATTGTTCGAATGGCTCATTGTTTATGGACACTGAAGATGCAGGATACCCCGGAACCATCAGTATCCGCCCGCAATTGTCATCCAAGCCTTAATAAGTGGGAAAGCACGAGATAGAAGTACAGCGGGTCAGTATCTTTTGATCCGGGCGGATCTGAATACAGTAGCACAATCTCAGGCATAATTCACCAAACAATTACTAAACTTGGGGCGTTAATCCGTTATGGGTCCTGGAACATGGGTAAAAAGAATCTATTCCGCCAGATCCAGAAATCCCCTTTTTCTATACTTCTGCATGATGTTTCTCTTCTTCATGCTCTTTGATGGGATTGTCACCTATGTCGTCCCATTGCTGGTTCTGGAACAGGGGTATTCAAAGACACTTGTCGGGATAATCTTCTCCTCAGCAGCAATATCCGGTGCTTTCTACTCTTTTATCCTCTATAAAATCTTTAAAAACGCATATTACCGGCTGCTTTTTACCTTTATGTTTCTTGTATCCCTGATCTATTGTTTTGTGATCTGGAGTGCACATGCATTCATCCTGTTTGTTATCGGAATGATAATGTGGGGTTTTTTCTATAGCCTCTTAAACTTCGGAACACTTGATTTTTATAGCAGGTTTATTTCCGAGGATGAGATGTCCGCCAAATTCGGGGTTCTCGAAGCGTTTCGGGCATTCGGTTGTCTGCTTGCTCCCCTTGTCGCTGGTTTCCTCGTTGTCGACAAGGTCGTCGGATGGGAGCCATTTGTAACAGCACTCGTTTTCCTCTCGATCTCCGCCTTCTTCTTCCTTCTGCTTCTCCGCGAGGCAGGCGGAGTGAGGCAGTTAATACCTTCCGTTGAATCCAACTCGAAGAAAACGTTCTCTGAAGAGATCAGGTTGTGGAAACGTGTCGGGAGCTCTCTTTTCCCCCTCCTGTTTCTCATTGCGGTATCAACCTTGTATGATGCGTTCTTTATGACACTTGGACCAATCGTCGCAGAACGATTGATTTTTGAACCATTCGACGGCCTCTTTCTGAGTGCCTATTTTGCCCCGCTTCTCCTCATGGGTGCGCTCATTGGTCGGATAACAAAGGTTTTTGGAGAGAAGAACACTGCTGTTATCGGGCTATTCATCGGATCGGTCATCCTGGCAACAATTTCATTTATCAACAATCCTTTCATCATCATACTCGTTGTCTTCATCTCCACCTGCTTCACCTGTATGATGACACCAATTGCAAACAGCATGTCTGCACATTCCATACAGGCAACTCCGGATACAAAGAAAGAAGTGCTTGAGCTGAAAGATTTCTTCTTTAATATCGGATATATCATCGGCCCGATAGCTGCGGGCATCATCGCAGATACTGTTGGAGCCATGCAGGCATTCTCTGTCCTTGGTGTACTGGGCATGCTTTTTGCAATTATTCTCTTCTTCATAATGCCAGAGAAGTACGAAATCACCTCTGTTTCACAGGAGACAGGGAATTAATTCTGGGGTCAGAAGCCACCCCGTATCCAAAATGAGCCCAACTCAAAAAAGATCTCACTCAGGCACACCACCAAAAGACCTCATCAAAAGATCTCATCAATAGAGAAACGCCAATAAGGGTAATGCCCCCATAAACAGACAAACAGGCGCGGGCACCTCATAAAACCCGCATTAAAAGCGGGCAGAGAAAGAAGACCACCAGCAGAAACAGGATAATCGGAATAAGAAAACGAATGATACAATTTGAAGTACAGAGACACCCCATCTTTGTTCCCCTTGAATCTTCATATGGCATAGATATCATCGCCTCCGGCAGGCAGATCAATTCCCGGCACCTGCACAATCCAATCGGTCTGGAGTGGAGATTGGCATATCTCATAATAAAGATACCGACCAGAAGGAACGTTCGTTATTGAAGAGAGACGATAATCCTCAACATGCAAGGGTATCTTTAAAGGAGAGGATCGGGGCATCGATATGTACCCTCATCGCCATAGACGGTGTTTTTTATAATCGTACTCTGGATCGTAGTCGATCTCACCAAAGAGTTCTGTGATCTGAGCCTCTTCTCTTCTCCGGACAGATACTCCAAGGGATTTTGAGACCACGCCCTTCCTAATCCGGGCACCCCCGTTCACCTGACCTTTTGGAGTACGATGAGCCTTCCGTGCAGGTTTTTTTACCATTACTCATCACCATTGTTGATTAACCCAATAATGGATTTGAGCCATATATACTTCTGCACCCCGCCCCTCCACATTATCTCCTCTCGGGAAAAATACTCCGGTATGTCAGATACAGAACCAATCTCAGACGAACGGTACGAGCGGTGTCTTGCCCAGCTGGAGAATATGGGAGGCAAATCCGTCCAGTCGATGCTCGGCAATATATATGACCTCTCACCAGATCTCGCTAAAATAACCGTCGAGTTCCCCTACGGTGAAATCATCTCACGGCCCGGCCTCGATCTCAGGTCCCGGCAGATTGCGACCGTTGCCGCATTAACCGCACTCGGCACCGCCCCCGTCCAGCTCAGGGCACATATCGACATGGCACTCGCCGTCGGATGTACAGAGGAGGAGATCAAAGAGGTGATCATCCAGATGGCAGTCTATGCGGGCTTCCCGGCTGCCTTAAACGGAATGGCGGCCGCTCAGGAAGTATTTTCTGCGAGAGAGAAGAGGGGCGTCTAAGGATCGTGCGTGAGGAGGGCAGTCACCATTGCCCAGGCAATCCTCATCTCTTTTGATCCAAAACCGCTGCCACAACAACAGGTGTTGTAGCCCCGTTTCTGAGCATGATCCCACCATAGATCCGTGAACGGGAGAGGAACTCCAGGCACTCATCGTGATCGATCTCGATCCCATCATGCCCACTCCGGTATACAATCCGGTATCCCAGTTCACCAAGACGGTTCAAGACCCATTCCGGCTCTTCTGGAAAAAGGAACGGATGAATTTCAACGATGATCACCCGTGGCCTGATACAGAGTCTCCGGAGGATCTCGATCTCTGAGCCTTCACAATCAAGTTCGAGGATATCACACAAGGGGAGGTCTTCAGGGGGGAGCGAGAGAGCCTGTTGGCAATCACCGCCATAGACATCGATAAGAGGGCCAACCACAGCATGATGAACCGAACAGGTAGTGGAGAGCCCTTTGGATTCCAGAAGGTGTTCGATCTGCCGGTACGAGCGATCGCCGCCTTCAAATATCAACACCGAACCATTGGATCCAACCTGCTTCGCGGCTGCAACAGCAGTCCTGCCATCTCCTCCACCGATAACAACAACCCGGTCACCTCCCTGACTAAGCTTCATGTGTGCGGAGATAATTCCGTCTCGAATCTGCATGAAGATGAAAGGTACCGACAGGAACCACAGAGAACATCAAGGAGATAATTATGCCGGTAGATATTTCGCGTATAGTAGAAAAGTTTCATAAATATTCTCCTTTGGGAAGGGGTGGCAGATGGGAGTTCTCTTGAGTAATGTGGATAGTACAATCAGATATACCTGTTTATATCACCAGAGGAAAGGGAGAATCCAACGAAGTTCCTTCCAGAATCTGGGCATTCAAAAGAGGGATTGGGATCTGGGTAGTGAAGAGAGGGGATTGGGATCAGGTGGAGCGACCGGTCCGCTCCATCTCTTCTTTCATGAGATCGCGGAATGGGGTATCCCTGATCCCTGGCACGACCCGCTTGACCATCTCCTCCATACGGATACGTTCGGTCAGATCGCGGAAGGCCAGAACAGCTCCCATGAGTCTTTTGCGATCATCAGTGATTGGAGACGCGATATACCCCACATACCGCTCAGTCCCATCCTTTGCGGTCAGTACAATCCGTTCATCTTCATCTGATGTAAGAGAGCCTTCATTGGCAAGAGCCTTTGAGACCGGATCAAGGGGGGAGGTTCCGGGGCCCTCCATTGTGAACGAAAAGACTTCAGAAGCAGGTTTTCCAATGACGTCTTTTTCCTTATAACCAGTCAACATCTCAGCAACCGGGTTCATGAACTTCACAAGCCCCTCTGTGTCAGTAGCGATGATCCCCTCGCCTGTGCTCCGGATCATGGTCCTGATCCACCGCTCGCTCTCCCGCAGCTTCCTCTCCATCGATGCCTTGTAGAGCGCGATCTCAAGGGTGCTGATCACATCAGACTCCTTGAACGGCTTGATGATATAGCCATATGGCTCGGTCTGTTTTGCACGCTCAAGGGTCTTTGTATCTGCATACGCGGTGAGATAGACAACGGGAATACGAAGCTCCTCCCTGATGATTCCGGCTGCTGCGATCCCATCCATATCCCCTTTCAATACAATATCCATCAGCACAATATCCGGCTTATGCTGGCGTATCTTCTCCACCGCATCCTCTCCGGATCCGGAGATCCCAAGCACCTCATACCCACGTGACTGGAGGCGGCTTTTCAAGTCCATTGCAACGATTGATTCATCTTCTACGATCCAGACAGAATTACCAGTCATATCTGATCCCCCTTTTGATACTGTATTGGCTCAGGGTTTATAACTTTGTGGGAGAGGAGCTGTACGTCTACGAGAATTCCATGAGAGACTTTTTTGAATGAAAGCAGAAAGCTCCGGCAGATCATCTGTTAGAAAATTCAGGATGCCTCCATCCTGCTCAGTCGTGCAACCGCTTTTGCACGGTTGGTTTCAGCGATTGCATACCCCGGATCGAGTGCAAGAGCATGATCATAGGATTCAACGGCCTCTTCATACCGTTCAAGCCTGGCGAGAGCAACGCCACGGTTATTCCAGACCACCGGATCGGCAGGATCAATCTCAAGAGCCCTGTCATATGCCAGAACTGCATCTTCAAAATGATCTGTACTGAGGAGCTGATCCCCCCGGCTCTTCCAGTCCGCCGGATCCTCCACACATCCCGCAATGAGGAGAACTCCGAAGAGGAGAGAGACTGCGATCATTTGTTTCACGATTAAACGACCTGGTAGAGACATGGCATTCTCCTGATGGTCGTTAGTATACCAATGCTGATACACATATCCCTTTCCCTCACGATCCCGCAGATCTCCTTTTCCCCCTCATTCCCATGGGTGACCTGCATCTGCCCTCTTCCTCATCGCAGGAATCCTCACCATCTTTAACCGATGATGTTCCGGCAGAAGGCAGAAAAACCTGATACAATCCCGATCACCCCGCCCCTCATCTGTTCAGATACCAGGGATTTACCGCGTAGAAATGTATATCAGAGAGAATGATGCAAAGATGAGCTGCTAAGAGTCATACTATGACAACCATCAACAAAAAAATCCTGGTGCTGGGCTATCTGGCAAAGGTAGGGGATAGAACCGTCTACACTGATGTCAGGTTAAGACCA
>DAJQ01000039.1 GCA_002496395.1 Methanocorpusculaceae archaeon UBA456 | reverse complement strand
CCTCTCCTCCTCAACTCCTCTCTTCCTCAACTCCTCTCCACCCCGTCCCTCTCCCCCCATCCAACCCAAACCCTCAACCCAAACCCTCAACCCAAACCCCAAACCCTCAACCCAAACCCTTTTCCCGGATCAATTCACTTTCGCGGTGCACGGTTCATCCATTATTACCCGGACTGCGTTCTTTTAGGTATGCAAACAGATACACGAATGGACTCCTTCCAACGAAGCCTCAGATTTTCCGATAAGCCGCTCTTTAAGGACGCCGATATCCTCGAATGCGATCACATCCCCGACCAGGTGCTCTTCCGCGATGACGAGCTCGAGGAGCTGGCATTCCTGATCAGGCCCGGCCTCCGTGGCCAGCGGCCTGCCAACATCCTCTGCCGGGGCCTCCCTGCCACCGGGAAGACCACCTGCATCCACCACCTCTTCGCCGAGATCCGACATCTCCCCGGCACCGGCGGCACCCTGATCCCGGTGTACGTGAACTGCCAGCGGAGCAGGACCGCATTTGCCGTCTTCTCCACCATCTACCAGGAGCTGGTCGGCCATGCACCCCCGAGCTCCGGCATCCCCCTCAGGAGGCTGATGGATGCCGTTGCAAAGGCGCTTCAATCAAAGAAGGCGATCCTCCTGGTCTGTCTTGACGATATCCATCACCTGATCCATGAAGGTACCGCCACCCAGATCCTCTCATCGCTGCTTCGGATCTACCTCGACTATCCCGGGTGCCGGTCCTCGGTCATCCTGGTCGAGAGCAATCCTGCACTCGATCTCTCCCGCGCACTGGATCGATCGGTCACCTCGAGTCTCTGCGCCCAGGAGGTCTTCTTCGCCCCCTATACTGCCAACCAGATCCGGGGTATCCTGAAGGAGCGGGCGCGGCAGGCGGTCTATCCGGGAGTTATCGCGCCCGGGATCCTCGATCTGATCACCGAGAGGACGACAGGAACAGTACCTGTGGATATCCGGGTCGGGATCGATCTCCTGAAACGCTCTATCCTCAGGGCAGAACGGGCGGCGCACACCACCGTCACTGCAGAGGACGTCGCCGCCGCCTACGGGGATGCGCGCGTAGCATACCTCCGGGGGCTCGTATCGGGGCTCACCGGCAAGGAGCGAGCCCTCCTCTCACTCATCGCAGAGATGAATGAGGAAGCCCGGGTGAGAGAGGAGGAGGCCAGGATGATAGAGGAAAACAGGATGAAAGAGGAGGAAGCCAGAAAGAGAGAGGAAGCCAGGAACAGAGAGGAAAGCGGGTTAAGAGAGACAGACGAGCTGGACAGCAGCGGCGAGAATGGTGAGAGCAGCGAAAACGACGAGAACGACGAGAACAGCGATATCAGCAAGAACGACAGCATCGACATGATCGACATGATCGACGATCCGATGAAGAGAAGACCGACTTCCGGGCAGATCTACTCCCGCCTCCAGGAGATGATCGAAGAAGATCAGCGGCGAAGACGATCCCTGGATGCTGCAGCAAAAGCCGGGGAAGTAGCAGCAGCAGCCTGCGCCGAGCCTGAGCCCGGATATAGCACCGGGAAGCGCGGTGCCCACACACCCACCCCCCACACACCTTTCCCCTACACACCTTTCCCCCACACACCTTTCCCCTACACATCCTGTTCGTACACCTCCTTCTACGAGCATCTCCGGTCACTTGAGAGCTACAAGCTCATCGGGATCAAAGGCGTGCAGGGGCGCGGGAAGACGAGCGCCATCACCCTCCGATATGCGGCAGCTGACGTGAAGCGGCTCTGTGAGAGCGAGATGGAGAGGCAGGCGGGTGTGCCGGGGCGATGATGGGAGCAGGAGAGCAGATCTGGTCAGAGAGATGGGGGTTGTCTGTACGATGGACATTCTCTGTACCTGTTTTTCTGTGAGGGATGAACTGCTGGTACAGGTGGCGGGGTCACCTATTCACGGCTGAAGCCGGGGGCTTTTCTTTCCCTCATCCTGACCATTTAGCTGAATCCAAGGATCAGAAGTATGGATAAGAACCGACCCTCTGCGTCCTCGGCTCCGGGGATGTCGGCTCTCCGTTCGCCTGCGCATGTGTGGAACAGACCGGATGATCGGCTATGACAATGCCCATCGTGTCGATCTGAACTCCATCCCCGGTATATCAGGTGTTTTTTGTTCGTACGGATTTTATTCCTGCCCGTGCGTGTTAAGCATCCCTGTCAATACATTGCCTGAGCCAGAGCTCAGTGCAGATGATCCGCCAGAGTTCCCCTGAATAGGATGAGTGTCCCTCGACAAAGTCACGGTAGCTTGCAAGCACCTCGTCTGCATTCCAGTAGGGGCGTGATCTGAATGAGGGGGAGGCGAGGATCTTTTGGATTTCGGGTTGCATCGCCTCTCTCATCCAGACCTCTTCCGGGGTTGAGAATCCGCGCTTGTCCATCCGGCATCTGATCGCCTCCGGGAGGAGTCCTTTCGTCGCTTTTCTCAGAATATACTTGGTGATTCCTCCCCTGATCTTCTGATCCTCGGGAAGTGATGCCAGATATTCAACAACCCGAAAATCAAGGAAGGGGACACGTGATTCAATTGAGAAGGCCATTGATGTTCTGTCTTCCCAGTGGAGCATGTAGGGGAGGTTTGCACGTGTGAGATCGACTTCTAATGCTTCTCCCAGAGTGCCCTGATATCTGGGGAGTGGATCTGCCCCTGCAATCCTGATCAATCCCCGTCTTCTTCTCCGGGCGATGACCTGATGTAGCGCATACCAGAAGAAGCTCCGGTGATGCCGGAGGATACCGATCAGCTCTTTGAGGGTAGTAACGGGATGACCCGCTCTGATCAGGCCACGGAGATGGGGGATATGGTAGGCGATATATCCTCCAAGCAGCTCATCTGCCCCCTGGCCATCCAGGACCACCTTGACACGCTTACTTGCCTCCCGCATGACACAGTACTGTGAATAAATGGTGAGACTTGCAAATGGCTCATCATTACAGGTGAGGAGGTGATCGAGATCCTCCCAGATCGTCTCTGTTCCGGGATAGGTTGGATGTGATCTGACCTGTGTATCCTCTGCAATGATATCGATGTACTCGCTCTCATCGAACCGCTTGTCTGAGAAACATGCTGAGAAGGTATTCTGAAGTTCATTTCCCTTTCCCGGATTATCGCTCCGAAGCACCCTGTTTATGAGTGCGGTGAGGGTTGAGGAGTCAAGCCCGCCTGAGAGGCAGGTTCCAACCGGCACGTCAGATCTGAGATGCAGCCTGACTGCATCAGTCATCAGGGCAAGAAATTCCTCAGCATGCTCTTCATCACTCTTTTCAGTTGTTCTGAGTGCAGGATTCATGGCGATCTCCCAGTAGGGGATCTGTTCTCCAACCCCCTCTCCTGTCACGGTCATGGTATGGCCGGGGAGGAGCTGGAAGATACCCTCAAAGAAGGTTTCATCTGTATGGTCGGCAAGAGCCCATGCGAGGAAGTCAGAGAGGCGTGTTTCGTTTATCTCTCTTCCAACACCGGGATGCTCCCGTAGTGCCTTGATCTCAGAGGCAAAGAGGAATGATCCATCAATGGCTGAGTAATAGAACGGCTTGATCCCGAGGCGATCCCGTGCGCAGAAGAGTTCCCCTCTCCGGCTATCCCAGAGTGCAAATGCCCACATCCCATTGAATCGGGAGAGGCAGGCTGCACCCCATTCCTCATATGCATGGAGGATCACCTCGGTATCTGATTCAGAACGAAATGTATGCCCGAGGTCCTGGAGTTCCTCTCGTAACTCCTTATAATTATAGATCTCGCCGTTGTAGACGATCCAGATGGTCTCATCCGGATTCGACATCGGCTGGCGGCCGGTATCCGAGAGGTCGATAATCGCAAGGCGGCGGTGTGCAAGGCCGATCCGGTCATTCACATATATTCCATCGCCATCCGGGCCCCGGTGAGCGAGGGATGTAGACATCCGGTGGAGCAGGTCAGGATCGATCTTGTCGCCGTGTATGATAACCTGCCCTGCAATGCCGCACATGGGGTACATCTACGGCTTAGGAAGGTAAAAAATATACTCAGACAAGGGTATCTGTGCTAATCTTCGTTTACGGTACTATACATCTCCTCTTCTTTTGGATGGTTACTGTTTCTTTGATGTACTCTCCCATACCCGCATATCTTTCCCCAGATTGAAGAGTCCTGCGAGGAGGTATGCCTGGTTTGTCACAAAGGCTGTTATGAGATTGCTCTTCCATATGAGACTGATTAACATAAAGATAACAATCGCCACGACAGGAAGGAGAGGATTGATGAGAATAAAGCCGCTCAACAGAAAGATGCAACCGATAAAGAAGAGGGATGGTGTAAGAAGGTACATCATGATCCGAAGTGGGTAGAAGAGTCGTGAGAATGGCCTTTTTTTCTTTAATAGATCTAAATTGGCAACTGTTGCTTCAATAAGCCGTGTGGCTCTCCGAATCTTTTGTTTATATTGTCTTGAAAAGTTGTCAGGTATATCTTCGTAAACAACTGAATCAATTTCATAGACTGCCCTGTACCCCCGTCGGATGGCTTCAAAAGCGGTATTTGCATCGTCGGCACCACGCCGGTCATCGATCCGATGTACAAGGTCTTTTTTAAAAGCAACGAGGCCGCCATTAAAATTATATGTGGAATCGACTGCGCTCTCCCATGCACACATTCTCCCATAGTAATCGCGGTATGTGTTTTCTAATCGGGATGTATGTGTCAATTCTTCAGGGAGCGGCCTGAGGTCACCACAGACTGCTGCAATCCTATCTTCGCTCATGAGCCTTGTGATCAGCCGTTTGAGTGCGTGTTTCTCAAAGAAGACATCAGCATCTGTGGTGACCAGAACAGAATGGCTTGCAGCTTCGATCGCCCGGTTAATGGATCTATTCGTCCCCATGCGCTCGGGGTTTTCAAGTATCATATGTCTGATGCCCACTTCCCAACAAGCATCTTCTGCCTTCTTGAGCGTATCATCCGATGAACAATCATCAACAAGAATAATTTCATATTTATCGACCGGGTACTCGGACTCTTTGATATTGAAGATCCTCTCCCTGATAACCGCAGCTTCGTTATATGCTGCCATGATGATGCTGATCGATGGATATTCCTCAGGCTCCGGGGCAGGTCTCTCTTTTTCCCCTCTATGAATTCCTACAAAAAAAACGAGGTATGGAAAGATTGCGATGAGGAGGATGAAGAGTCCACTAAGCAGGGTTAAAGAAAGCAGCATTAATACAATTTTATGGTAGGATGTATAAATGACTTCGGAAGGGTTTTAGAAACCGGCTTTGTGAAAATCGTGGGGGTTTTCATCTTTATTTGGTTTCCTCTTCTGTGTGATTTCCTCAAAACTCTTATCATCGTCTTCATTGAAAATATATCAGGAGTCGTAATCGTCCATGGAAAAGAAGAATTCCTGTAAAACAGTCTGTGTTGTTGGTCTTGGCTATGTCGGGTATCCTCTCGCTGAAGCTTTTTCTGCGCATATCCCCACAATCGGATTTGATATCGATGAAGAGAAGATCCAATCGATCCAGAAGATGCCGGATAATACGATCCTGGCAACCACTGATGCAGAGGATATTCGAAGGGCTGATGTTGTAATCATCGCCGTTCCGACTCCCGTGACAAAAGCCAAAGACCCCGATCTCTTCTTTGTTCGCTCCGCAGGTGCGACAGTAGGGAGACACCTCAAGCGGGGTGCAACCGTTGTACTTGAATCAACGGTCTATCCCGGCCTCACCGAGTCGGTACTTGTTCCCATTCTCGAAGAAGCCTCAGGGATGATATGTGGGACGGATTTTTTCATCGGGTACTCTCCAGAGCGGATCAATCCGGGTGATGATGCCCACACGCTTGAGAAGATCACAAAGATTGTTTCCGGTATGAATGATGAAGTTACAGAATATCTCGCCTCTCTCTATGGTCTTGTTACCCATGTCTTTGTTGCCCGCGATATCAGAACAGCCGAGGCGGCGAAGGTGATTGAGAATGTCCAGCGTGATCTCAATATCGCCCTGATGAATGAGCTTGCGATCATCTTCCATCGATTGGGGATGGATACACATGCAGTTCTGGAAGCAGCCGGGACAAAATGGAATTTCCACAGATACACTCCAGGTCTCGTTGGCGGGCACTGCATCCCGGTGGATCCTTATTATCTTGTGCTGAAGGCAGAAGAGACTGGATACCACCCCCAGGTAATTCTGGCCGGACGGGCGATCAATGATTCCATGCCCAGGTACGTTGCTCAGATGGCAATTAAGGGGTTAAATTCGGCTGGAAAGGTGATCAAAGGGTCAAAGGTGTTGATTATGGGACTCACCTACAAAGAGGATGTGCCTGATACACGCGAGTCGCCGGTTGAAGAGATGGTATCTGAACTGAAGGAGTATTTCTGCCAGGTGTACGGGGATGACCCTCTCCTTTCAGATGAGATTATCCGAAAGTTTGGTGCCGAGCCTTATCGTGGTGAGAAGATTGATGCGGTGATCATCGCTGTTGCACATACAGCATTTCGTCGTCTCTCTGGTATTGATATCATCAAGATGATGAATTCTAACCCGGTGATCGTTGATGTCCGGGGCATGATTGATCTGAGTGAAAGAGCCGGGGTATACTACAGGAGGTTGTAGGTCTTTTCTGGATCTGATTACAAATACTATCTATTATTATACCCTGATGCATAGAATGATCTGATGCCAAAGGATCTGAATACGATACTATCAAAAAACGGACTCCGATACTCTTTCATCGGAGTCTGTTTACTTGCTTTTTCTTATCTGACATTCTGGCTGAGGACACTCCCGATTTCCCGGATCGTATCGGATAACTGGGTCAATCTCCTTGGAAACGATCCCTGGTTCAGTCTCCGTCAGATCGAACAGATGGCGCTTGGCTTTCCGGCGTACTCCTGGTTCGATCCGACGACTGCTTTTCCATTTGGAGAGGCGATCTACTGGGGTCCACTCTTTGGATTGTGTGCAACACTCCTCGTCATTCTTGCAGGGGCGTCAACACGCCCGGAGATCATGTATGTCGCATCCTTCCTCCCGCCACTCATGGCAGTTGCGATGGTTCCGGTGATGTACGGGATCGGTGCAAAGCTTGTAGACTGGAAGACGGGGCTTGTGTCTGCTGGTTTTATCGCAATTGTCGGCGGGCAGTATGCGTACCGCTCACTCTTTGGGTTTGTGGATCATCATATCGCCGAGACGCTCTTCTCCACACTCTTCTGTTTGTGTTTTATCATCGCACTTCTGAAGCTGAAGGAGAGCGGGGTGAGCCTCACTGATCTTCAGAGCCTGAAGAACCCGGTGTTGATCTATCCGGCGCTTGCGGGGGTTGCGTTCCTCCTTGGTTTCTACAATATGACAACGATGGTCATCTTCGGTGTGGTAGTTGTTGTTTATACGATCATCCAGATGGTCTTGGAGCATACATGGAGGCACCAATCTGATTATCTTGTCCTGACGAACTGTGTTACTTTCTTAGTTGTCATTCTTGGAATCATACCATTTGGCTTGAAATCACCGGGTCTCTCTATAGGCGTCTATTCTGCAGGTAATATTTTCATTTATGGTCTTATAATCCTCGGATCGCTCCTCCTCTATGGTATATCCCGGTATCTGGCCGATCGGCCCTGGTATTTCTATCCGGCATCACTTGCAGGTCTTACGATAGGTTCTCTCGTCCTTGGTCTTTTGATATTCCCTACCCTTATTGGGGGCTATATTAGTCAATTTACTTCTGTCTTTGGTATGAATGCACAATTGCTCACAGTACAGGAAGGGATGCCCTGGCAGTTTGCAAATGCGGTATCTGTCTTTTCGTGGGGCTGGATCCTTGTCGCCGGCGGCGTTCTGTATCTGTTGTATAGGATCTGGAAACAGAATGATGCACCCGCTCTCTTTACGCTTGTCTGGTTTGCCCTGATCTTCCTCGCAACCACCCGTCAGGTCCGGTTTGAATACTACCTTGCCGCAAATATTGCACTGATGGCCGCTCTTGCGGTTGGTGCGGCGATGCAGTTTGGGGGTCGTGATCTCCTCAGGTTCACTGGATTAGAGAAGTTCCTGATGCCAACAGAGCAGGCTGTATCGCCGGACGTGCCCCCGGAGGCTCCTGAAGATGGGGGAAAGAAAGGGAAGAAGCAGAAACAGAAAACACAGAAGAAACCACGAGCACCTTCTCCGGCCAGCCCGCTTCGGGTTGGTCTCCTTATTGTAACGTTTGCTATTGCACTTCTCTTTGTATATTCCGGGGCAACAGCGAATTATACCCTCGGCTCAAATGTCGGGGGGGGCATGAACAGTGACTGGAAGGCTGCTCTTACCTGGATGGGGGAGAATACGCCGGATCCCGGTGTTGACTATTATGCAATGTATGATTCACCACAAGCCCGTGATACCTTTGAGTATCCGCCCGAGGCATATGGGGTTCTCTCATGGTGGGATTATGGCCACTGGATCACCTTCGTCTCAAAACGGATACCACATGCAAATCCCTTCCAGCGGGGAGCGACAACAGCTGCTAACTTCTTCATCGAGACCGACGCTGATACGGCATCTGCCCAACTCGATGAGCTCGGCATCCGGTATGTGATCACCGACATCGAGATGACGACCGGCAAGTTCTGGGCGATGACAACCTGGCATGATCCGGTGAATGCGACTGCCCCATTCCAGACGCGGATGCTCTATGAGGAGTCTGAGGGCTCATACTCACAGGTGCAGCTCCAGCGGGAGAGCTATTTCCAGACGATGATCCAGCGGCTCCATGCCTTTGACGGATCTGCGGTTACTCCAGAAGAGATACTGGTTGTACAGTCTGCACCGGCATCTTCGCTTGGGCTTGGCGCGGGCTCGACTCCTGTGATCACCGGTATTGGTGAGACGAAATCGGTCGATGAGGCACGGGCATATATCGCCGAATTTGAGAAGACCGCAGCTCCAAACCACAGTGCGGAGATCCTCAGCCCCGAGATGTTTGTTTCTTCAACCGAGCTTGACGCGCTCCAGCGGTTCCGGCTGGTCTATGAATCGCCGAAAAATGTCCTGGATGGTGGCGGCGATATCCGCTACGTGAAGATCTTCGAGTTTGTTCCCGGTGCAACGGTGCAGGGCGAGGGAATGATCGAGGTGCCGATCAAGACAAACACCGGCCGGACATTCACGTACCGACAGGAGAGCCGGGACGGGGTCTTTGTGCTGCCGTACCCGACCGAGGCAGGGCCGGATGATGTGGTTGTTGCGACAGGACCGTACCGGATTGTTGAGACCGGGCAGGAGATTTCTGTGCCGTACAGGGCGGTGATGGAGGGACTCCGGATCTGATGGGGGGATCCTCGAATCATTTTTTGTTTGTGTTGAGATATGCTTCAATCGCTTCTTTGAAGAGAGCAAAATCTCCAAGATTTTCCTGCAGGATTGCGAATGCAATCTCATCATTCATCCGGCCATATCTGTGAACCACCAGATTACAACCCCCTTTCATTGTCCGGGTTTCTCATACATTTCAGACCCAATAACTCCATGTTTCACAAGGTGGATGATAGTATCCTCATCTTCACCTGGAATTCCAAGCTTCAGATCCGCATTCAGGATTGCGCAGATGTCGTGTTCTCAATGGCATATTCGATGCGTTTGTATATCCCATCCTTCATAAGACCCATGTCGAGAAACTCTTCAAATGATTCCGGCAGATGCTTCTTCACCAGCAGGACGCTCTCCTCCATCTGTGTGAGCTTTGCCAGGATCAGTGTATCCCTGATTGCCCCTCTCATACCATTGCCTCTTTTCCGATATAGTCGTAGAAACGGTGTTTGAAGTCATCAAATTCCCTGATCGTCCGGTATGCAACCTCATACACAAAACGCATGTCCTGTGCATAGAGGAGACGGCCCCGGATGACCTCAATTCTGATGTAGAGCGGAAGATGCGAAAAGATCTGGAGATCAAACCCGGAATCTGATAATTCTTTGATGCATGCAAACCGGAATCGTTCTGCCTCGGTTGTATCGCCATCATACCCGAGACAGAGATCGATATCCGAATCAATACGTGCCTGCCCTGCTGCAACGGATCCATAGAGGAAGATGAATCTGACGCGGTCAAAGCCATCGATAGCTCTGATACGTTTTAAGGCTTCGCGTGCGTGGTCTTCTGTGGGGGGCATGCCCGGTCTCATACGTACATACTGGGCGTGCATCATCATATGTATTGGTTTTGGATGGGTTCAGGATGCCCGGAGAGGGTTGTTGTCAAAAAGTGCTCTCTGTGGTTTTTAGCCTCTGCAGAACCTGGTGATTGTCAGCACTTATATATCTCCTGAATCATATTTGCATGAAGAGGGCAACAACGATGGGTGCAGTCAAAGAACAGTTTATTATCGATGAGCGGGGGGAGCGTGTTGCAGTCATCCTGCCTCTTGATGAGTACGAGCAGTTGCAGGAAGATCTCCACGATCTGGCTGTGGTGGCAGAGAGAAGAACTGAACCGACCATCACACTTGAAGAACTGAAAAAGCGGCTCTGAATTTTTATTATCACGACAATTCTCCTCCTCCTCAAGGCTCAGCGGAATACCTATATCTCTTTAAGTATACTTTAGTATATGGCAGGAGAAGTGACCACCATCAAAATTACTCCCGGTGTGAAACAAAGACTTGATACGTTGAGACGATTTCCCCGCGAGTCTTATAACGAGATAATCTCACGGCTTGCAACGGAAAATGAGGAAGAAGGAATTACTGAAGAAGATATTTGTGATATTGAGGAAGCGCTTGAGGATATCAAGGCAGGCCGTGTATATTCGACTGCCCAGCTGAAAGAGAAACTCGGTCTTAATTGAATGAAATATGCAATTGTTTGGACCGATAAATCCCGAAAAAACCTTGAAAAAATACCAAAAAAAACCGCTGCAAGGATTATCGAGCGTGTCGACGATATTCGTGACGATCCATTTCCGCACATTGACCGGTTGGCGGGATCACCCTGGTATAAATGCCGGGTGGGCAAATACAGGGTTATTCTTGATGTAAAACGAAATGCGTTGATCATATTTGTGATTAAGGTCGGTCCAAGAAGGGTCGTCTACAGAAACCTTGAGTGATGGGATTTGCCGTTTGGAGGTGATAGTTGGGAAAACGATATGACGAAGACATTCCCTGTCACGATTCACCAATTGTGGCCCTCCTTACCTGAAAGGACTGG
>DAJQ01000004.1:13459-38812 GCA_002496395.1 Methanocorpusculaceae archaeon UBA456 | reverse complement strand
ACTCCATGAAATCGTGAAGGATGATGATGGCAATGTCGTCGATTACCGGATACTAGAGGTTAACCCGGCATTTGAGGAGATCCTTTCAATTCCGGCAGAAAGTGCGATCAATACGACGGCCCGGGAACTCTATGGAACGGAAGAGCCGCCATTTTTGGATCGATTCGCCACGATTGCTGATGGCGGGGAGCCGATCACCTTCGAGGAGTATATTCCTCAGCTGAAACGGCACTTCAGGATATCTGTCTTCTCTGAAAAAAAGGGTAGATTTGCCACTATTTTTACAGAGATCACCAGGATCATTGAGGATCAAAAGGCACTCTATCTCGCCAACAAAAAGCTCAATCTCCTGACAAGCCTCACCCGGCATGACATCTTCAACAATATCACCGCCGCCGAAGGGTACCTGTACCTGATAGATACAGAAGATATGGCGCCGGATACTATCCGGTACATCAATGGCCTTCGCGAACAGATCGGAGCCATACAGAGGAAAAATGAGTTTTCACGTGATTACCAGAATATGGGGATTCAGGCGCCGATATGGCAGTCTCTGGAGAAGAATATCGAGGAATATCTCGCCGATCATACTGATACCGGGGATGTAACAATTGAGAATAACCTCGCCGGATATGAGATCTATGCGGACCCGATGCTCCCCCGCGTCTTTGAGAATCTCATTGGAAATGCCCTGAAACATGGGAAAACGCTGACATCTATCAGATTGCATGCTGAGGAGAGAGACGATTCTCTTCTGATCATCTGTGAAGATGATGGCGTAGGGGTTGTGGACGAGAAGAAGGAGTCGATCTTCAAACCCGCGTTTGGAAGAAGCCATGGATTTGGACTCTACCTTGTGAGCGAGATCCTCTCGATCACCGGGATCACCATCAGAGAGAACGGAGTTTATGGAGAGGGGGGCCGCTTTGAGATACAGGTTCCAGCGGAAAAATTCAGGAGGATCTCCTGACACTATTCCTCAATCACCGTATCGACAAAAGTGGAGAGCTGCATCAGGAGATCGGGGTCAAGCCCTTTTTCTGCTGCAAGGAAGACCCCCGCCACACCAGCGAGGCGGAGGCGGTTTGTCACAAAATGCATGAATTTTGAGATATTCTGGGTGGGGAGGTAGATCAGCATCGTCGATACCGAGTCAAGGATGATGCAGACTTTCCTCCCCTCCATCTTCTTCAGGATGGTGGTGACGGCGATCCCCATATCGGTCAGGTTCGATGGGTGGTTGATATAGGTCGTCATCGGATCGGAATCGGGGTCCTTCCCAAGGGAGTACCGGGTGATCGCATCGATATACCAGATTGACTGCGGATCGATTCCGGCTTTCTGGTAGAGCATTCTCAGGATCGGTGAGGGCTGGTTTGTGGTGATTACAATTGCATCATACCCGCCCTCTGTAATCTCGGCTACCAGCTGTACTGAAGCCTTCTTCATGGCATGTGGCTCTGAAAGCAGGAGATAGATCTCCCCCTCTTCGATTTCATGAGGAGCAATTGTATCAGACATGGCTACTCCAGGAGGAACGTCCGGTATGCTTCCGGGATATCCTCATCCTCACCGGTGAGAGCGGCATTGAGTTCCCGGATCGTCTCTGCGATCTGTGCCAGGTGGGTCATCTGCACCCTCAGCCGGAGGGCGGCGGCAGCACAATCGAGGGAATCGTCATCGAACATGTCGAGGATATCTTCGATATTCTCACGCACAACCTCTACCGGCATCTTCAGACGAGCTGTCGCTTCCCTGATATACGCAATCATCATCCGCTGCGCCTTCTTCTCTTTTGTGATATCCCGGACAAGAAGCGAGAAACCTTCACCACCGGAGAGTGGGTTTACCGAGATGATCACATCATGCTCCATTCCCCGCCGATCCGGCAGGATAGCAGAGATCACCGCATGATCCGATTGTGAGATCGCCTCAGCAATCCGATCTTCACCCTCCGTCAGCCGGATCAGATCCGAAACCGGCGCATCAAGGGCGCTCTCCTCAGGAATGCCTGTCATCTCTTCTGCTGCTTTGTTCCATGAGAGGATGGTGCCGGATTTGGAGACGCTGATGATCGCCTCATGTGATGTCTGCACGATCGTCGAGAGGAGCCGCATCTGTGCTTCGGACACCTTCTGTTCGGTCATATCACGGATCACGATGATGGTATGGGGACGGTTTTTGATCGTGACCGTTGAGAGGGTGAGCTCAACGGGCACAGACTCACCCCCTTTCCTGAGGGCGGTGAGCTCATGGGAACCGGTCTTTGCAAGCACCGACTGCCACAGGGTGCGGTCAGTATCCGGCGCAAGGAGATCGATGATACTGGCACCTTTTGCCTCCTGCTTCTGATACAGGAATATCCGCTCTGCCGCGGGATTCCAGTACGTAATGATTGCGTGTTCGTCAAGGAGGATGATCCCGTTGTAGGCGGCATAGGTGATCCCGTGGAAGAGCTCCTCACGTTCACGGAGTTGCCGCTTGTTCTGAACCTTTTCGGTGATATCCACCCCGACGGCCACGTACCCGGTGATCTCTTTCTCCTGGGATCGCACTTCACTTGTGTTCCATGAGATATGCTTCTCACTGCCATCTTCTGTGATGATCCGTGTCTCAAAATTCCGCAGATATGCCTGTTCCTCAATCACATCCTTAATCATCTTCGTGATCTCTTTCCGGTACACAGGATCCGGGTATAACCTCTTCCAGATCCCGTTCTTTCCGAGCACCTCATCTGAAGGATAGCCGGTGATCTGTTCGGCAGCAACATTCCAGAAGAGGATGGTTCCATCCGGGGCGAGGAACGTCACCAGGGCATTCATCCGTTCGATGATCGTCTGGTGAAAGAGGCTGAGATCGGCAGTCATCATGTATCAGTCGATGATGGAGGGAGAGGGAGATATACTTTACCATCTATCTGCTGAGCCGGGGCGGTGATAGGACAAACCTCTTCACCTTATACGAAGTACCAGTACTGGATTTTATGCGCATACCAATACGAGAAGTCACCCCTGAACTGGAGCATGCAACAATCGCCGGATGGGTGCATGAAGAGCGGGATCTTGGCGGTCTTGCCTTCTTCCTGATCCGGGATCGGACCGGTATCATGCAGGTGACCGTTCCAAAGAAGAAAGTTCCTGAGGATGTCTTAATTGCAATCAAAGAGGTCTCCCGTGAGTCCGTCGTCCGTGTTTCCGGGATCGTCAAGGCAACCGATAAGGCGCCCGGTGGAAGGGAGCTTGTCCCTGAGCGGTTTGAGATCATCGCAAAAGCGGCGTCCCCGCTCCCCCTTGATGTCGCCGAGAAGGTGCCGGCCGAGATCGATACCCGGCTCGATGCCCGGTTCCTCGATGTCAGGCGGCCGAGGATTGCTGCAATCTTCTCGATCCGCTCCCGCGTGATGGAGGCGACCAACAGATTCCTCTTCAGGGAAGGTTTTACCCAGATCACCACCCCGAAGGTGGTTGCAGCCGCAACCGAAGGCGGCACCGAACTCTTCCCAATCGCATATTTTGAGAAGGAAGCATTCCTGAGCCAGAGCCCGCAGCTCTACAAGCAGATGATGATGGCAGCGGGTTGCGAGAAGGTCTTTGAGATCGGCCCGATCTTCCGGGCAGAGGAGCATAACACCGTCCGGCACTTAAATGAGGCAACCTCGATCGATGTCGAGGTCTCGTTTGCCGATCACAACGATGTGATGGTGCTCCTTGAGCAGCTCATACACGAGATCTACTCCTCTGTTGCAGAGAACTGCACAGCAGAGCTCGAACTCCTCGGAATCCCTGATCTCCAGGTGCCGGAGAAGTCACTCCCCCGCCTCCCCTATGCAGAGGCAATCGGGATTGCAGGCAAAAAGATGGAGGAGCCAATCGCATACGGCGACGATCTCGGAACCGCATCCGAGCGGGCGATCGGCGAGGAGATGGGCACCCATTACTTCATCACCGAATGGCCAACCTCAATCCGGCCCTACTATGCGATGCCCTCTGCTGCTGATCCTTCGATCTGTAATGCATTTGACCTGATGCACCCGAAGATGGAGCTCTCATCCGGTGCACAGCGGTGCCATGTCTATGACCAGCTGGTGGAGCAGATCAAATCCAAAGGACTCTCCCCCGAAGGATTTGAGTTCTACCTAAAGCCCTTCCAGTACGGGATGCCGCCGCATGCAGGCTGGGGGCTTGGTGCCGAACGGCTCGTCATGACGATGTGCAATCTCCAGAATATCCGTGAAGCGGTCCTCTTCCCACGGGATCGCCACCGTGTCACCCCATAAGCCATGTCTTCACCAGTCTTCGATCCCGGCATGATCCTCCCGACGACCGTCGTCGGGAGCTTCCCGGCAGTGAAGGGAAGAGGACTCTCAGCAGTCCTCGATCCCTATAAGCATGCGGTCCGGTTTGCGGTTAGCGAGCAGATCCGGGCCGGGATCGATATCATCTCCGATGGGCAGGTCCGGGAGGGGATGATCCAGACATTCACGGGAAAATTGCCCGGCATACGGGATGACTCCGTCATCTCATCCGTGGAGGCGGCTGCCACCGGCATCACCGTTGCTGATACCCGGTATGCGCTTACGAAAGCGAAGAGGGTGAAGGGCATCCTCACCGGCCCCTCATCAATTGCCCATGCACTCCGGATCCAGACACCCGCATACCGGAACCGTGAGGAGCTTGTGATCGATATTGCGCATGCCCTTGCCGCAGAAGGACAGGCGCTTGCACGGGAAGGGGTCTGCATCATCCAGATCGATGAGCCGATCCTCTCGACAGGAGCTGCTGATATCGCAACCGGGGCAGAGGCGATTGGGATCATCGCACAAAAAGTAGATCTTCCGGTCTGCCTGCATGTCTGCGGACCGCTTGAGGGGATCATCGATCACCTCCTCAGGCTGCCGATTGCGATCCTGGATATCGAGGCAGCAACCCAGCCCGGGAACCTCGAGATCTTCACAGATACGGATCTGAAAGGAAAGATGGCCGGGTGCGGGTGCGTCGCCTCATCTGATCATGAGGTCGAATCTGTTGACCTGATACAAAAGCGGATCGAGAGATGCATCGATATTTTTTCGCATGACAGCATCCTGATCGACCCGGACTGCGGCCTCCGGATGCATACGCCGGAAGGGGCGTTTGCCAAGCTCTCCCGGATGTGCGAGGCGGTACAGCTGGTGCGGGGAGAGTATGAGTAGAGTGCGGGATGTTAATTCAATGAATTCGTAACCGGGCTGTTCCTAATCGAATAATGACAACTCTCTCCCATTCCTATCACAAAATTCACACAGTAATTCAATCAGGGTGTCATAATAACCCCAACCCATACCGGATGCCATATCAACAATGTTTTCCAGCCTGGGTAGAAAATGGTCGACTATATCATCGGGCTGTGAGTCAAGCTCTTCTGTAATCTTCTCAAACATTCTTTCCAGGCTGAGATAGAAATTTTCCCACATATCACCATACTCGACCGTGTACTTTGTGCCCATTTCAACGTAGTATGCCATGAGTTCTAATTTCCCGACTATATCGTTTGTTGCCTTAAAATAACTGGATATAACCCTTTTTCCGGCTGAGAAATTCACTCTCCTCCTCCCTGTTATGGGCGGATAGAGCGCATCTCTGATTTGATGTAAGTAGGGCTCAAGAGACATCTCTCCTGTAGGGTAACGGGAGTGGAGAAACGTTTTATTATTCTTATTCAGCCTGTAAAGATCGCCTATCAGTTTTATCAGTTCCTTCTTCTCCATCTCTGAAAGAACATTCTTTATATCACTCCATGCCTCTTTCTTCTGTTCTGTCATAGTACCCGGTCAAAATTAATGAATTCTTCCTGCTTTCAGACACGTCCTTGATGAAACTCTGGTGCTAAAAACCCCATACTTCATCCATATCCTCAATATCTTCATCAAGGTATCTCTCCATAGTTGCAATCCATTCCTGCTTCTCCTCTTTTATAGTTTCTTTCAGCTCAGAGAACTCCTCTCCGGTAATCTCACCTTTCTCCAGCATAAACGTATAAAACTTCTTCAGGCTTGAAGCATTCTCATTTATTGCAGAAATTCCTGTCCAGGGACCTTTTTTGATAAACCAGAATCCCAGATACATGCTTATCCCGTGGACACCATCCCGGGCATTAAGGGCTTCAGAGTACAGCAGATACACATTTATGTAAAAATCGACATTCTGGAGATGTTTCTCAATGGTTCTCGGAGTGAGCTCCTTTTTTGTGAGATACTCCTTGAATTCGGCAAGCAGGTTTTTGTTATATGATCTGATAGCATCATATTCGTCTTCGTAATCTTCAGTGGACATAAGCATGAGATCCTTTTCTTATTCGGAACCATAAATGTTCTTTATTCATACATACAATGCTACTCTGTTCTCAAATGCCGGTCTCAAAATCCGACACTTCACTGATGCGTGTGGATTGTGTTGATACAAGCCATCATCTGGCTATCTGGTATATACAATCCATTAGTATCTCCTGACCTTCAAACCGGGAATACCTTCAAAATGATGGTCCCGCGTCACAATCTCACCATCAGATCCAAGTGCTATTGCGGCGATCAGCTCATCGAAATCTCCAACAGGTTTGCCTTCTTCCCTCAATCTCGCAGAGAGCGCTCCAAAGATACTATATGTCTCATCATTAATGTTCTCTTTAACCAGATGCTCTGTGATTGCTTCGATCTCTCTCAGATTCTTTTCAGGAGATGCTGAAAGATATGCACCTCTATAAAGCTCAAGAATTGTGATCGACGTGGTTGCAGAATTTAGGCCTTCCTTCTCAATTGCTTCCAATACCCTGAGTGCATCAGGTTTGTGTCGGATCAGATCAATGATCAATGAGGTGTCAAGTACCGGCATCAAAATCGACCTCTCGCATCCTGGCTTTTCTCATCTCACGGGAGGCCTTTTCAATCGAATCTGCAAGTTCCTGATTTGGACCTAGCTCTTTGAGTATTTCTGAGAGCTTTTTCCTGGGGGGAGTAAACTTGAGGATTACTTCTGAGAAACTCATTCCTGTCCCACCTTTCAGACGGGACAGACGCTCATAGGCGTCATCACTGATGCTTATTGTTTTGGTACCCATGTCTGTGTATGTGTATGTATGTGCATATAAAAATGACTCTTCTCCAAAATTCTGATCCNNAGATCCCGATGCAACAACCGGATCGTCAGAAGTGATTGAAGCAGGTGCGATGCGGGTATCGGGGCGGCGGGGTGGGTTTTGATATTCACCACTATAGCCGCTCCAACGTAACACGAGAATAGCTATTTGAGGCCATTCATGTATAATTATAGCTTTTGGAAATGAATAGCCTTCAGAAATGGAGAAGAGCCATACATTAGATGATTTTCTTCATCTTGAGATCCCTGATTTCACGGGATATTTCATGAAGATCCGTCTTCAACCATTTTTTCCGTTCTTTTGTATAGTCTCCCTCTCCCTGATCAAACATCATCAGGAACCTGACCATATCAACAGGACCAGGGGTTTTCAGATTTCACACCACCCTTGACGTCGTCGAGAGCTCAAGCCCCTCACCGGTGATCACAAAGGGAACCGTCCGGTCAGGGATCCGCATGCCCCGGTACTTCATGATCTGGAGCCTGCGTTCGATCTGCGACTGGTGAATTTCGGCTCTCAGCCGGATGACGATATCCGCCTGCCTGAAGATGAGCGCCTCTTCATAGGGTGTATGGAGACCTTCATACAGCGTGCAGAGGAGGCATCCGCCATCCTTCCTGAAGGCTGCGGTGGCGATGGTGAGGAGCCGGAGTGCCTGGGCAATACCCCGATCGAGGATGATTGTGGAGAGCGAATCGACTACCGCGGCAGCGGCATCCCCCGGGATATCATGAGCAAGATCCTCAATAGAGAGGCCCGCTGCGGGGATCATCCCATCCCTCACCTCTTCATCAAGCATGAGGTATACCCCGGCATTCGCTCTGGCAAACTGGGCCGCGAGGGCATCCATCCCGGATAGGGGGGATCCGACCATGATGATCCGGCTCCCGGCCAGGTACCCGCCGCCGATGACTGGATCAAGTCCGGGAACACCACTTGCTCTCAAATCACTCACTCCTCCATTATAGTAGTCCGATGATCTGGATCCCCGCCACACCTGCCGCAAGAAGAAGAGCGGCACAGAGGACAAGCCCGTCAAGGGCACCGACCGATATCGATCCGGTCTCTGCCTTCCCCCGGCGGTATCCACGCATATCGATCGTCAGTCCGAGGGTATCAGCCTTTCCGAGAGCATTTAAGATGAGGGGAAGGATCACCGGCTTCAGTCCACGGACTTTTCCCATCAGCCCGTCACCGGGTGCATACCCGCGTGCAAGCTGCGCCTCGCTGATCCGGATCCCCTCTCTCTGGAGGGTCGGGATGAACCGGAGTGCAATCAAAAACATCAGGGTATAGTCGATCGGCATCTTCAGCTGTCTGAGCGTGGTGACGAGCTCTCCCGGCTTCGTCGAGATGACGAGGAGCTGGAATGCAAAAAGCATCACAGCAAACCGGAGAGAGAGGATGGTTCCAAAGAGGAGGGCTCCTGTCGTCACCGGCAGGGCGCCTCCGATGAGAGGGATGCCTGCCGGGATAAGCGTGAAGAGTACCTCGCCACCCTGCATCGTCAGCACCGTGAAGAGGACGAGCATGACGCCGAGGACGAGGAGGAGCGGAATCTGTTCGGTGAGCCCCCGGCCAAGACCTCCTGCCCATGCAGCCAGGAAGACCACGACCAGAAAGAATCCAAGCAGCAGGAGGTCGCTCGTCATGACGGCGAGGATGACAAGGATCACCGTGAAGAGGAGCTTTGTGATCGGATGGATCCGGTGGAATATCCCGTTTCCGGGGATATACTGCATAATTTCCTGCATCTTTTTATGCCTCCGTGGCGCTGATGAACTTTCCATTGCTCATCTTCAGTACCCGGTCTGCAAATGCCGTTGCAAGCCCAGGATTATGCGTGATCATCACAATTCCATGCCCCTCATCAGAGAGCCGCATCAGAATCTCCATGATCTGGAGTGATTCTGCAAGATCCAGTCCGGTTGTCGGCTCGTCAAGGACGAAGACCTCCTGGCCCATTGCCACGACACAGGCGAGAGCAAGCCGCTGCCGCTCGCCACGGGAGAGGTGGCGGGGGTTGGTCTCCTCTTTTCCGGCGAGGCCGACCTCCTCAAGAACCGTGGCGATGCTGGTCTGATCCTTGCCGATATTCTTCAACCCGAATGCAATCTCCTTCCTGACGGTATCTTCAAAGAGCATCGTATCGGGGTTCTGGAAGACGAGACCGGTATGCCGGGAGAGCACCGAGATGGACTGGCCGTTACAGGTTCTTCCGGCGATTGTGAGGGTGCCTTCTGTCGGCTTCAGCAGACCATTGAAATGCTTCACGAGGGTGGTCTTGCCGGATCCGTTCTCCCCGACAATTGCGATGATCTCGCCTTTATGAAGGGTGAATCCGACACCGTCGACTGCCCGGAGATCGCCATAACAGTGGACGAGCCCTTCTGCTTCGATAAGGGGTGCACCACCTGCCTTCCGGGGCCGTTTGGTGATCGGGGGGAGAGCATCCCGGATGATCCGGGAGACCTCTTCAGGGGCACCTGATGCCGCGATCATCCCGTCCTGTACCAGGATACAGGCATCGGCATACGTTGCCGCCTCATCGATCATATGCTCGACAAGGATGATCGTCTTCCCCTCGTCCGCAAGCCTCCTCAGGATGGAGAAGATCAGGTTCCGTGCCTCTTCATCCAGTTCAGAGGTCGCCTCATCAAGGATCAGGACGTTTGTTCCAAGTGCGAGGGTTGCGGCAAGCGCCGCCTTCTGCTTCTGCCCGCCAGAGAGAGTATAGGGGGCACGGTCTGCGAGATGGGAGATCTCAAGGAGATCAAGGATCCGTATGAGTTCGGTCTCTGCTTCTGTTTTTGAGAGACCGCTGTTCTCCAGGCTCGTTATCACCTCTTCGCCGACGGTGGTGAAGATCAGCTGTGCATCGGCATCATCAAAGACCATCGAGACGTCATGGGAGAGCTCTTCGATCCCATCGTACTCCATCATATCCCTACCGGCAATGGTAATCGATCCGGTAGCGGTTCCCGTATACACATGCGAGAGGATGCCGGAGATTGCCCGGCAGAGGGTGGTCTTGCCGGCACCTGAGGGGCCGGTGATGATCGTCATGGAGCCCTCTGGGAGAGAGAGGGAGATATCCCGGAGTACCGGGTGATCCCTGTTCCGATAGATATAACCGAAATTGTCCAGCCTGATCATCGGTTACCTCTCAAGGACCCGTGAGGCGGCGGGGTAGAGCATCGAGACGATGATCCCGTTCACAACTGCCGTAATGATGACTATCGGGACGACTGCCATCACAAAGCCGGTGAGGGTCACTGCCTGTGCGAGCATACCGGGTGCTGCAAGGAGCAGGATGACGACGACCCCGACAAAGGAGAGACCTGAGGCGAGGGTCGCAACGAAGGTCGTGATCCCTGGTGCAGCCAGCTTCATCCTGTCTTTCAGTGACATGAAGACGAGGATACAGACGATTGCCCCGATCGGCTCGGATATGAGGTTTGCAGGCGGGAAGATCGAATGGCTGATCAGTGCCGATATCAGGCCGGCGATGACCCCTATCCCAAGAGCTTCACTGATCTTTGGGACGACGAGGATGATCGCAAGCGAGTAGAAGGCGATCACCAGGTTCGCGACGATCGGACCCGGTATAACGAGCGACATGTACCGTACAATGGCTCCTGCTGCAAGCAGGATGCCAACAAGTGCTATATCTCTTGATTTCATGATAATCTCTTTCTGGTAAATTCTTCTCTGAGTGTTTTCCGCATCAGTTTCCAGCCGTTCTTCCGGGGAAGGGAATCGGTGACGAATACTTCCCTCGGCACCTTGTATCCTGCAAGATGGGATCGGCAGTATTCGATGATCTCATCCTCTGAGAGGGTCTCACCCTCTTCTGGAACAATTGCTGCGACCGGGATCTCGCCCCTTCGTGGGTCTGGAACTCCGAAGATGGCGGCATCGGCGATTGCCGGGTGCCTGAGGAGGATATCCTCCACCTCGGTCGGGTAGATCTTCCATCCCGACATGATGATCATGTCCTTTTTGCGGTCTGTTATGGAGAGGCGCCCTTCTCTGTCGATGAACCCGATATCACCGGTCAAAAACCAGCCAGATGGGAGGAATGCTTCTTCGGTCTCCTCTTTCATCCCATAGTACCCAAGGGCGACTGCAGGGCCGCGGAGGGCAACTTCTCCCTCTGCTCCAATCGGGAGGATCTGATTTGGATCCTCGCTATCGACGATCCTCACTTCGGAGTACCCGACCGGATGGCCGACCGAGAGGAACCGGTCTGCAAACGGATAATCTGCTGCCCGGATTGCGGTGCCGGTCCCGATCACGATCGTCTCCGAGAGGCCGTATGCATTGATGATCGGGATATCGAACCGTTCATGGAACGGTTTCCAGACCTCGGGATGGAGCGGCCCGCCGCCGGAGATGATCTCACGGACCGATTCAAGCCGCTCTTCTGTTCCTGGCGGCGAGGTGAGGAGTGAATGGATCACCGGGGGCATCCCTGCAAGGACGGTGACTGCGTAGTCTTCGGTGAGTGTGAGGTAGGCTTCGAGATCGAAGCGTTCCATCACAACAAAGGTGGCCCCCGCCTTCAGTGCTGCTATTCCCCATGAGATGCCGACATGGCCCATCGGGTAGATGCCGAGATACACATCATCCGGTGTGAGGGCGAGTGCCTCGGCTTCGGCATCGAGAGCGGCCATCCATCCGCCATGGGTAAGCATCGCTCCCTTCGGCCTTCCGGTTGTACCGGAGGTATACTGGATCTGGCAGAGGTCGGTGGGTGAGCAGTTGACGGGGGGGAATTGTGGTACTGCCTCCCGCAGCATGGGCCAGGGAACTGTTCCCTCCGGAGCATCGCGAGTTGAGATGATCGTGATGCCGGGGATGGTCTCTGCCACCTTCACCCCCTCCGGGTCGGTGATGAGAAGACGTGCACCGGAGTTTGCTACCGCATAGGCGAGCTCTTCCCTGGTATAGACCCGGCCTGTCGGGACAGCGACTGCCCCTGCCCGCCATGCCGCAAAGTACCCGATCAGGTACTCAGCGGAGCTCTCCAGGTAGATGACGACCCGGTCACCCTTCACAACACCAAGCTTGGTGAAGAGGGAGGCAAGAGAAGAGGTGGCATCCAGGAGATCCCGCATTGAATAGGACTCGCCCCGCGTGGGGACGATCAGGGCGGCTTTTTCGGATCGGGCCGCCCCGATATCAAGAAATGCGGTGATGTTTGGCACGTGAAATTCTCCATTATTGTAGTATAATGTATATATTTGTACAATTATGATATAAAAGAGGAGGTTTCGATCAGGATGATCGGTGGAGTTTTCGCCATTCCGCAAGCCCGAATCCGCAGATCACGCGGATCGAATCAGGAAACGATGCATCGAGATTCCGATCCCCCGAATCGATATGGAGATCCGGCGTGGCCCTCAGCTTGCCGGGTGTTGCGACGACGATGATATTCTTCTCACCGATGATCCCGAGGATCTCCGGCGTGATCACCTGCGTACCCCTCCCGATGATGAAGCCCTGGGATCCGATCGGGCTGATGATGAGGCGTGTATCCGGGTTCTCCCGGAGAAATGCCAGGAGAGAAGTCGCATCACCGTCACGGATTGTGAGTGTGCCCCCGGCATAGGCATCGAACCCAAGGAGGGTGCATTCCAGATCCATCGCATCTGCAATCGCGCCCGTCGTCGAGCCGGGGCCGAGGATGAAGGGGCGGGGGGAGGCGAGGACGCCGGCCATGAAGTTTGCAATCTCCTGCCGATCCTCCTCTTCACTGCCGGTTTGAAAGACGGTCTCTTTTGCATGCTGCACATAGCCTGCCCGGTACGGCGTTGTTGCGATTCCATAGAGCCGGGTGCTGAGGCGGCCGGTTCGGTAGGCCTCCTCATCGACATCCAGTACCTCGGCATCCCGGAGCGGGAGGGTGCCGGCATCCCGGATCAGTGCGGCGGCTGCGATTGGATCGGTTGCAAAGACGGCAGAATACATCTTCACACCCGCCGGTATCCCGAGGATGGGGATCGTTCTTCCCACCACTGAGAGGATGTCACGTGCAGTGCCGTCACCCCCGGCAAAGACGATTAAGTCTGCTCCTGCCTCTTTGAATGCGGCTGCGACACGGCGGGTATCGTCTGCGGTCGTTGGCTTACTGCATGTATAGAGTACGGTGATCTCAGTGATCCCGCATTCCCTGAGTGCGTCCTCGCCCATTGCGCCCGAGGCGGTGAGGAATGAGAGTGTGTCATGCCGTACGAGAGAGAGGGTCTCTTTCGTCCGGATGGCGGATCTGGGGGTCGCCCCCCGTGCCAGCGCAACGTCAGAGAGGCCGTCGGTTCCTTTCAGCCCGACGGTGCCCCCCATCCCTGCGATCGGGTTGATCAGGAGCCCGATAGTCGGTGTCATCCTCTCTGTTTCGGGAGATTTGCGAGGGATTCTTTGATCAGGTCGTCCGGGCAGTCATAATCGATGATCTCGCCTGCATGGTAGGCATCATATGCGGTCATATCGAAGTGGCCGTGGCCGGAGTTGCAGAAGAGGATCGTCTTCGGATCACCGGTCTTCCTGCATTCGAGGGCGACATCGATTGCGCCTTTCACCGCATGTGCTGCCTCGGGTGCGATGATGATCCCTTCAGTGCGGGCAAAGGTGATGGCCGCTTCAAAGACCTCGTTCTGGAGGTAACTTCGTGGCGTGATGATCCCGTCATGGACGAGGCGGGAGACGATCGGCGAGTCACCATGGTACCGGAGCCCCCCTGCATGGAGTGCTGGGGGGATGAAGTCGTGGCCGAGGGTGTACATCTTCAGCATCGGGGTGAGTCCTGCAACATCGCCGTAGTCGTACTCAAAGAGCCCCCGTGTCAGTGTCGGGCAGGCAGCCGGTTCCACACCGATGATCTCGGTATCTTTCTTCTTTCCGGTGAGGATATCGCCTGCGAAGGGGAAGCTGATCCCGGCAAAGTTCGATCCCCCGCCAACACTACCGATGACGACATCGGGGTAGAGCTCCTCCATCGCAAGCTGCTCGCGTGCCTCAAGCCCCATGATCGTCTGGTGGAGGCAGACATGGTTCAAGACTGAACCGAGTGAGTAGTGGGTGTTTGCATGGGTGGCTGCATCCTCGACTGCTTCTGAGATGGCGATCCCAAGCGATCCCGAGGTGTTCGGATCTTTCTCCAGGACGGCCCGTCCTGACGCAGTTCGTGGGCTGGGGCTTGGGATACATTCTGCACCCCAGACCTGCATCATCGATTTCCGGTAGGGCTTATGGTAGTAACTCGAACTGACCATGTAGACGATACATTCGAGATCAAAGAGGCTCGTTGCAAAGGCGAGGGCGGATCCCCACTGGCCGGCGCCGGTCTCGGTTGCGATCCGCTCGATCCCTTCCTTCATATTGTAGTATGCCTGGGGAACAGCGGTATTCGGCTTATGGCTGCCTGCGGGGCTGACACCTTCCCATTTGTAGTAGATCTTTGCAGGCGTCTTTAAGAACTTCTCAAGCCGGTGGGCCCGGATCAGGGGGGAAGGCCTCCAGATCCGGAGGATCTCCCGAACCTCATCGGGGATCTGGATATTTCTCTGCTGGCTCATCTCCTGGCCGATCAGCTCCATCGGAAAGATGGGGGCTAAATCTTCAGGGCCTGCCGGCTTTCCGGTCCCCGGATGGAGCGGCGGGTCAAGGGGGGAGGGGAGATCCGCCTGGATATTGTACCAGGTCTTTGGGAGGCTCTCCTCGTCGAGGTAGATCTTGGTCTGCATCATATTCCTCCAATTACATACATCATTGTTCTGTAATGTATGAATATGTACATCAAAGTAATAAAAGTATCTCAGATCAGCCCCGTCTCTTCTTCTTTGGTGCCGTCTTCACCCGCATGTTTCCGGAGAGCATGAGTTTTTTATCCCTGATGAGGGCGTGAATTGATCGTTTCACCTCATCCTCAGGCCATTTCGATGCGATACCAAATGCCGGGAGGTGGCTATGGGCATCTGTTTTTGATGATCCGGTAAGAATGGCTGCAGCGGTATCAACCCCAAAACGGCCGGATATGGATTCAATACCCTTGTGTATCCGGTCTTCCAGGTTTATGGCTGCAGATCTACAGATATCGCAGTTTCCGCAGGAAATCTCCGGATACGCTTCTCCAAAGACCTCGAGGAGGCTCCGGCGGCGGCAGGTGGTGCTCGTGCACCATGCATGCATCAGATCGAGCTTTTTGAGACGGACCTGGAGGTCAGTCTGGCTTGTGCACTCCTTTTCGATCAGTTTCCTTGAGATGGCAAAGTCCTGATTTGAGTAGAAGAGGAGCGATTCGGCGGGTTTTCCGTCTCTTCCCGCACGCCCGCTCTCCTGATAGAAGGATTCGATATCCTTTGGCGGGTGGAAATGGACGACGAACCTGACATCCGGCTTGTCGATCCCCATCCCAAAGGCAACAGTTGCGCAGATGATATGGGTTCTGCCCCTGAGGAAAGAGTCCTGGATACGGGAGCGATCGTTTCCGGAGAGTCCTGCATGGTAGGCAAGCGCCCGGATATCGCGTCTCCTGAGTTCTGCTGCAATCTCATCTGCTGATTTTCTGGAACGGCAGTAGATGATCCCTGATCTCCTGTAGTACCGTGAGATGAGGAGTGCAAGAAGACGTATCCGCTCGGATTCCCGTTTTTCATTGAGTACGGTATAGGTGATGTTCTCCCGATCAAAGCCGCCGACATACCGGTTTGGGGATCTCATATGGAGCTGGGCGATGATATCTTCCCGCACCTCTTCGGTTGCGGTTGCGGTGAGGGCGATGATTGGCGTGTGTGGGAAGAGGTCGCGGATGAGGGAGAGGGATCGGTAGTCTTTCCTGAACTGGTGGCCCCACTGGGAGATGCAGTGCGCCTCGTCGATTGCGAAGAGCTTCGGGTTGATGGTGCGGAGGAGTTCCTGAAATGCCGGCAGGCTCAGGCGTTCGGGCGAGACATAGAGGATCGTGATCGATCCGTCGTGCAGTTCGGCTTCGATTGCCTTTCTCTGGTCATAGGTCTGGTTTGAGGTGAGGAGTGCCGCACTGATCCCCTGCCGGTTCATATCATCGACCTGATCTTTCATCAGTGCAATAAGTGGGGAGACGACGACGGTGGTGCCACCGAGGAGGACGGCGGGGAGCTGGTAGCAGAGGGATTTGCCGCCGCCGGTTGCCATGACGGCGAGGACGTCCCTGCCTGCAAGGAGGTCCTCGACGATCTTCTCCTGGTTTGGCCGGAATGTGGTGTGGCCAAAGAATGCTTCAAGGGTCTTCTGGCAGGTGTCATCTGCCTTCATGGCATCTCCCTGAGGTTTTTATACTCCAGGTAACTGATGATGACAAGCCAGATGAGGGCCAGGATGGCGGGGATGATAATAAAGAGGAAGATATGATTGGGATAGAAGACGCCAAAGAGGGTGAGGCCTGCGGCGATACGCAGGACATTTGCGCTCCTCTGGTGTGTCCGGACCCAGACCTCCTCGCTCCTCATGGTCCAGGGGGTCCTAATCCCCATCATCTTATTCCTCTTCATGATCCGTGGGAGGAGGATCGAGAGTCCGAGGTAGAAAAGGGCGAAGAGGATGGGGAAGAAGAGTGCCGGGTCAACCGGGTAGCCGAGGACGGTCAGGCTCTCAAAGATCTGGATGCCAAAGAGGAGGGCGAGCACCATGACGATGAACCAGCCGGTTGCTCTCCGTGTCTTTGTATCGCCGGAGCCGATATACTTCAGCATGGCTCCGAAGATGAGAGCCGTTACAATGAGGATTGCCGGGATGATCGCGAGCCCGTATGCTGTATCAGACCATGCATCAGGCTCGCCTCCGAGATTCCAGTGGGTCGGGATCTGCTCCGGGGCAGCAGGGTAGACGAGGACTGCTGTGAGGAGAGATGCGGCGATGATGATCAGTGTGGCGATCCGGTAGGCTTCCATCGTGATGTCATTGTATTGATCTCACACCTTCAAAAGGGGTACTGTTTCGGCGTACCTGGAGGATGGGAGGGTGAATCATACTCAAGTGATTTATAGGACGACTCCAAATCACCTGACATGTACACCCGGACAAAAGGCACGGTCACTGTCCCGGGAGGGGAGGTCACGTACTGTGTTGCAGGCAGTGAGAAGGAGGGCATCCCGCTGATCCTGGTACATGGCGGGCCGGGGGGGAGCTCTGATGCATTTGAGCCATTCGTTGCGCTGGCTGCAAACCGGCCGGTGATCTGCTATGACCAGCTCGGATCGTACCGGTCGCCTGCACCCATGGATGATTTGCTGCTGAGGCTTGAGCGGTTTGCAGATGAGCTGCATGCGGTCATTTCAGCGCTTGCTCCCGAACGGGTTCATCTTCTCGGCCATTCATTCGGGGCGATGGTGGTGGCTGCGTATATCGAGAAATACGGGCAGGATGGTGTTGCTTCAATCATTCTTGCCGGCCCTCTGATCTCGTCGCCACGCTGGGAAGCGGACCAGCGGCGGCTGCTCGCCGGGATGCCTCCGGATATGCGGGCGGTGATCGAGATGCATGAGTCATGCGAGGTCTATGATTCGCCCGCATACCAGGAGGCTATGATGGAGTATTACCGCCGCCACCTCTGCCGGATGGATCCCTGGCCGGACTGCCTGAACCGGATGTTCGACCATATGGCTGTCCCGATCTACATGGCGATGTGGGGGCCGTCTGAGTTCACGGTCCGGGGGAGTCTCCGGCACATCGATAAGACGGGTCTGCTGCCGGGGCTCCGGCTGCCCATCCTCTATACCTGCGGCGAGTTCGATGAGGCGACACCGCTTACCGTCCGGGATTATGCCGATCTGACTCGCGGAGCGGTGATGAAGGTCTTTGCCGGGGCCTCGCATATGCATTTCCTGGAAGCGGAAGAGGAGTATATGGCGGTGCTCTCGGCGTTTCTTGAGGGGGCGGAACGGTAGGGAGAGAGGAGGAGATCTCGGTCACCCGACTTTACCAGAACATAACTTTTATTACCCGAAAGAACACTAAATAGAATGTATTAACCCCCCACCTTGCTACGCAATGTGGTTTTTCTCATTAGCTCCAGGAGGTTATTATATAACCTCCTGTTTAACATATTAATCCAGATAACACGTGTATGTTTTTTTATTGACGGAAGTAATCTTTATCATGGCTTAAAAGCCCATTGCGGTAAGACAAATATTGATTTTTATAAATTATGCCTAAAACTTTGTGGGGATCGGCAACTTATACGGATTTATTATTATAATGCTCCTGTCAATAAGGATGACAACGAAGAGATGTACAAAAAGCAGCAGAAATTCTTTGAAGGTCTTCGTAGAACCCCCTATCTTCAGCTTACCCTCGGCAGATTGGAACGTCGAAATCATGTGATGGTTGAGAAGGGTGTGGATGTCTTTCTCGCAATCGATATGTTACGGTATGCGTATTCAGGAACATATGATGTTGCGGTACTGATTAGCAGTGATAGTGATTTTGCCGGAGCTATTCATGCAGTGAAAGAGGTTGGCAAACATGTTGAGTATGTCCATTTCAAGGAGGGCGTGTCAAGGCACCTGCTGGATTCTTGTGATGTCCATACTCTCCTTACAAAAGAATTTATCGAGGATTGTTTTCATAGCTGAGTCGGGCAGGGTCTGGGACAAACGGTGAGAGGAAGAGATTCTGGTTGATCTCTTTTTGTACTATCGATCCCCCGGAATCAATCTTAGATTATTTTGAGAAAAAAGGATAAAATAGCCCTTCACGCCTGCTTCACGAGCAGGTAGATACCACCAAGTGCAGAGAGGGATGCGATGATATTGATGATGGAGAGCAGATCAGATCCGTATCCCATCAAGGACATAGTATCAAAGAGTGCAAAGAGCAGGAATGCTAACGCAAAGAGATATCCTGCCTCTATTTTCAGTTTATAGCCAGCATAGCATCCGGCGATAAAGATCAAAAGCTGAATTGCAATGGTGATAGGGGTGAGCAGCTCAGCGAGTGCCATACTTTCTGATGCGTGTTTAAGGAGATATCGGTGTTGTTTGTGGAGAGGGGGTGGGGTGTTGGAAAGGAGAGGCACGGTGATTTCGGTTCGGAGGGGGGAGGGTTAGATGAGATCGTTAGTCGACGATATCTCTCCAAATCGCCCGGCAGCGATGTCAGATTCGCTTTTGTGTATCATTGCCATGGTTTTGGGATTGCTCAATATCTCAATGGTATCGAGGAGGGCATCAAGATCTTCCCGCCGAACCATGGTATCCTGTATCTTTTTGATTTCAAGATATACTTCATCAATGGTGACAGACGGAGTCATGAATAGTAATCATTGTCTACTCTCATAAAAAGATATCATTGAAGATTCAGATTGCATACTGACTTCAACCCGGATGATCCAGCCACAAATATCTGTTCCTCACTCCCCGCCACAGACCCGCTTCACATTGGCTGCCTGCCCCTGATCCCCGGCCTGATATGGAATGCCATCTCCTCAGGTTCGGCATTGCGGAAGAGGATCTGGTCGGGCGGGTGATCGCATTCGGGGAGAACAGCGTCTTTGAAGAGGTCTTTTTTGGAAAGCGGGAGGTTTCGTGAGAGTGATGTATGGTGTGTCTCTGAACTCATACAATACAGAATGCAGTCTGAGTAATAAGAGATGAACCGTGCAGTCTGAAAGTGTTTTACCAGAAGAAGGGGATATGAAAAAGACCTCAAATACGGTTGTGAATTGTCGGGAGCGGGGCTTAAAGGGCAGGAAAACGGCCGGGCGTACTCGTAGGGAGGAGCGGGCATCAGAGGGAGAGATAAGGGCAGCAGATGGTGGGAAGTAGCTGAGATGGCCGGATGTAGAAAAAAGAGTATGGGGGGGATAAATATCTCTTGTACTAGTACTGCTCACAACAATAACAGGAACTTTTCTGCCCGCTTTTTCTGGTTGATTCTGCACAAAAGAAGCGGGAAACACTCACACCATGCAGGGTGAGGGGATATATATGGAGAGTGCAAATCGTGAGAGTGCATCCAAAAAACCAGAGGAGAAGGGCTATTTTCTTTTGCAGGAGCGTAGATGCCCTTTATTGAAAGACGAGATAACACGAATAACACGATAACAGGTGTTAACCGGCAGATCCCCACCCCCCCTATCCTTTTTTTGTTCTCCGTCTTTTTTTCAGCTCCGTCTTTTTCTCCTCGCTGTCTTCGATCTCCTCTTTGTCCTTCCATTCTCCCAATCCTTTGACTTCTCCCGATCCCTTTCTTCTTCCAATCCTCGGAAATCGCCCTCTCCTCTGACTGCTCCCAATCCTCTTCCCTCACACCCCGCCTCACATCACACCAACACCCCCTCACCCCTCTCCTGACCCCGGAAAACACTCACAGACCGCACGGCAAACCCCCTTTATCTATGGGTTCAAACGGGATTGTATGCAACGTCCTATGAGAAGCTGTATACAAAATCGTATACCAGGAACTGATTGGATACACGAATGCCCCGGATTTCAGAGTGCTTTTCCGGGCACACGAGCCATCTTCAGAGACACAACCAGCGGAAGATCGAACCCCACCGGAGGGATCTGCTGATGACTTTTACGAAGTCCATCTCCTTTGCCGATCATCTCCACCCGTATATCGAGTCCTACCATGCAGAGGGACGCTCAGTCTCGGCACTCGCCTCCCGGCTCTTCACCGAGTATTTCACCGGAACATCAGGGATCGGCGGGGGCGGGGCCGGAGTCGATGGAACCGGTGTTCCCGGGAGATCTGGCGAAGATGGAGAGATGAGCCGGAAGCTGGCTGGCATCAGGTATACCCTGATACAGCAGGATCTTGACCGTGTCCGGGCCAGTCTTGAAGCCATCGAGGAGGAGCTCGACCGGACCAGCACCACCTACCAGGCGGCGGCCGATCAGCGTGCCATTGAGAAAGAACAGCAGGAAAGCCTCCTTCTGGACGAGATCGGGAAGGAGTTTGCGGATATCACCGGCGACGGGGGTGCGGGAGCAGGAACAGGCACCGGAGCGAGTGCAGGAGCAAGTGCAGGTCCACACAGCAGGAGGATGATGGCCGCCCGCTACCGCAACTGGGCCCGGGAACTCTACCTCGAGGGATCTGATCCCATCAGCATCATCAACCACAGGATCGCCGCCGTCGCCACCAGGACAGGCCGGCCGGCGGCCGAGGTGCGGGAGGTGCTGTACCAGCACCTGCCGGGGATCGGGGAGGTGAAGTAGGGGGAGAGGGGAGGTTGGGAAGAGGAGTGGCGAGCAGTGGGCTGTGAGCAATGAGTAGCTTCCTTTTCAAATCTCTTTTCTATTGGGGGGGGTGAGATGAGCTGGACAACACACAATTAATTCTTAATCGTAAGATAGAAATGACATCAGCACAACATCACTCTTCATATGAATGATATTCAAGAGGTTTCAATTAAGAATTATCGAGCCATCGATGAGATATCATTTACCCCAAAACGCATCAATATTCTTGTAGGTCCAAACAACAGTGGTAAATCCTCTATTCTTGAAGCGGTTGCGTTACTGAAATCCAGTGAGAACAGGTGCGAAGATTCACTGGGAGTCTATGTTTTAGGAGAGATTATTGGTAAATATTCAATGGATTATCTTTTCCATGATATTGAGAAACCTATTGAAATTTCATATAATAATATTTGTATTTCCATACACTACTATTCAGAGGGATACCCAACAGATACGAATGGATCCCTCATTCAAGATTATATTAACGAAATAATACAGGATTATTTGAATCAACCCGACACGATCAAACGGATTAATTCACGATTCTTTTTGGAGAAAAGATATTTATCAACTACATCACAGAAGATGCAACAATCACGGCTTGATGGATCACTTCCTTTAGAGAGTCAGCGTCGTCTTGATTTAAAGGATGTGGAATTGGAGAATGTAAAAGAACGATTAATCAATTATACAAAAAGTCTCGAGAAGAAAATTGAATCACATCTATACCATAAGAAGAAAATTATAATATCAGGATTTTCGGATAAATCACCTCTTTTTCTTTATTTGATTCTTGAAGATGAAAATATGAGATTAAGGCCCCAGAACGAAGAATTATTCGATTTTATGAATTATCAGATAAAAAATTTTAATGAAATACATTCTATTACACATCAATCAACGGGCTTTGTAAGCGAATACGATACAAAATATCAATCAAGCAGGGTAGATGACCTCCATGATAAAGTAGTTCGAAAGAACCTGATCTCCAAATCTCATAAACGCATTATTTCAAAAATCCCCTATATCGAGGATATACGAAAGACAGATGACGGTCTTTTTGTGTCATTAAGCGGACATAACCGATCATTACCATTAGCTTCGATGGGAGATGGATTCAAATCGATGCTCAGGATTTTTTATTTGAGTGTTCTTGCTAAGGACGGCGTGATCACTCTGGAAGAACCGGAAACGTCCCTCCATCCAGGATATATCGAAATGCTCGCCGATGCAATTATCATTTGCTCAAAGGAGACGCAATTCTTTATTTCCACCCATTCCAACGACCTTATTCAAAGCCTCCTTGAGGTAGCACACCAGAAAGAATGCCTGGATTCAATCCAGATTATCAAAATGCATCCACGACTGGATACTCATACAATAGAAGCAGAAGAGATCCCCGGAGAAGAAGCTCTCGATGATATCGAGACCATCAACATCGATCTCCGGGGGATCTGAATTGATTCGTCCGGTTCTATGCGAGGGGAAACATGATTGCTGGTTTTTGGATGAACTAATACAGCAGGAATGTTCCATAACTCCAATCCGTCTAAATAAAGATATGAGGAGTTTTCAAAAGTGTTGTACGAGAGAATTTTATTATGAGCAACGTAGTTGCATCATACTCTCTGATAATGGACATGAGTTAGTCAACAAATATATTCCAATTCTGATAAGGGATCTTTTCGCAAAGAGAGTGTTGAACCTCCATTTTTTAGTTCTAAAGGATTCAGACGATTCTCAACCCCTAGAACTATTAAACCAATATCACTGCTATTTGGAGGGAGTTTTAAGATCTAAACAAATGGATGATTTTTTGTTGGATCTCAATACTTCTGAAAAAATAATATCAGTTATTTCTCAGACAGATTGTCGAATTTCAATTTCTTTCCATTTTTTATTCATGCCCCAAAGTTTTGAAATAATCTTTGTCAATAAGTCGATAGTTAAGAGTCAGAAAATCAAAAAAGTGAGCTCCGATCCCCATAAAGCACTGAATGATATTGCACACCACCTGGGATTCGATGATAAAGAGTCACTTATCCGACATTCTGTGAAGGAAAAGTGGTTCAATGATGAAGAGTGGTATACAAATCTTCTAAGCAGCATAAAACAGCTGAATAGCCAATAAAAGCAAAAGAACGCATAAATCAGTGATTCCATGAACCATAACGGAAACCATATCGAATCCCGGCTCTGGGCCGCCGCCGATGAGCTGCGTGCCAACTCCAAGCTGAAATCATCCGAATACTCTGTTCCGGTCCTCGGGCTTGTCTTCCTCCGGTATGCCGACCACAAGTTCCAGGCAGTAGCAGCAAAGATCGAAGACGGGGGGAGCGGAAGCGGGAGACGAAAGATAGGTCCTGACGATTATAAGGCAGAAGGTGTCCTCTACCTGCCGGAGGAGGCACGGTTCAGCACGCTGATGAAGCTCACGGAGGGCTCCAATATCGGAGAAGCTATCAACGAGGCTATGCGGGCAATTGAGGCAGATAACACGGATCTGAAGGGAGTGCTCCCCAAGAACTATAACCGCTTCGAGAGCTCCCTCCTGATGGAACTCCTCAAGACAATGAACTCGGTACCGATGGATATCGAGGGGGATGCCTTCGGCAGGATCTATGAGTACTTCCTCGGCAATTTCGCACGGGCAGAAGGGCAGAAAGGAGGGGAGTTCTTCACCCCGCTCGCCCTTGTCCGGCTGATCGTCGGCATCATCGAGCCATTCCATGGGAGAATCTATGATCCCGCCTGTGGCTCCGGGGGCATGTTCGTCCAGAGTGCACGGTTCGTCGAAGAGCACCGGAAGAATCCGGGCACCGAGCTGAGTATCTTCGGGCAGGAGAAGGTCGAAGAGACCGTCCGGCTCGGGAAGATGAACCTCGCCGTCCATGGCCTTTCAGGAGATATCCGGGAAGGGAATGCCTACTACGAGGATCTGCACAAATCACCCGGCAGATTCGACTTCGTGATGGCAAATCCACCCTTCAATGTGGATCGGGTAGATAAAGAGCGGCTGAAGGATGATCCCCGGTTCCCCTTCGGCCTTCCCCGGGTGGATAACGGCAACTACCTCTGGATACAGATCTTCTACAGTTCCCTGAATGAGAACGGGCGGGCGGGCTTTGTAATGGCAAACTCCGCATCTGATGCCCGCAGTTCGGAGTGCGATATCCGGCGGCAGATCATTCTTGATCGTGCCGTCGATGTGATGGTCGCCGTCGGCTCAAACTTCTTCTATACCGTCACCCTCCCCTGCACCCTCTGGTTCTTTGACAAAGCAAAGCGGAAGACCGACCGGGCAGATCAGATCCTCTTCATCGATGCACGGCATATCTACACCCAGGTAGACCGTGCCCACCGGGACTGGACACCCGCCCAGATCGAGTTCCTCGCCAATATCGCCCGCCTCTACCGGGGCGAGGCGGCAGAGAACCTCCATGACAGTGCGGACCTGATGGCCGAGCACTTCCCGGACAACACCTATACCGACATCCCCGGCCTCTGCAGGGTGGCGACCATCGAGGAGGTGGAGGCACAGGGCTGGAGCCTCAATCCGGGCCGGTATGTCGGCGTGAAGGCACGGGAAGATGATGACTTCGACTTCAAGGAGCGGCTCGAGGAGCTGAACGAAGAGCTTGAACTCCTCAACCTGGAGGCGAGGGAGCTGGAGGAGCGGATCGCGGAGAATGTGGGGAAGCTGCTGGAGGGGGAGTAGTGAGGCTTATCACATTAAACGATGTAGCACAGGTGATTGATTGTGAGCACAAAACGGCTCCAACTCGGGATTCTGGATATCCCTCAATACGAACTCCAAATGTAGGTCGTGGCAGACTAATACTTGAATCTGTGAGATGTGTTTCTGAAGAGACATATAAACAATGGACACAAAGAGCAGTGCCTAAACCCGGGGATCTAATACTAGCTAGAGAGGCACCTGTTGGCAATGTGGCAATTATTCTACCCGGGCAACCTGTATGTCTTGGTCAAAGGACAG
>DAJQ01000004.1:4144-13445 GCA_002496395.1 Methanocorpusculaceae archaeon UBA456 | reverse complement strand
CATACCTGCTTATCTTGTATACCTGCTTCTTGGCGATGAAGTGCAGGGTAGATTTCAAAGTCTTTCAACTGGTGCGACTGTTGGACACCTGAATGTCAGGGATATCCGAGAGTTGCCTCTTCCTCAAATCCCCCCCCTCCCCACCCAGCGCAAGATCGCCGCCATCCTCTCCGCCTACGATGACCTCATCGAGAACAACACCCGGCGCATCAAAATCCTCGAGGAGATGGCGCAGAACCTCTACCGCGAGTGGTTCGTCAAATTCCGCTTCCCGGGCCACGAGCACGCCCGGTTTGTGGACTCGCCTCTGGGGCGGATTCCGGAGGGATGGGAGGTGAAGAAACTTTCTGAGANNATAGCCAAAGTCAATAAGTCCCAAATTAAAAAAAACTCGGCTCCTGAAATCATTCATTATATTGATATTTCTTCGGTTAGTCAAGATCAAATCAATATAATTTCAACACATCCTTTCTCTGAAGCCCCAGGCAGGGCACGCCGTATTGTTCAACATGGGGATATAATCTGGTCATGTGTCCGTCCGAATCGTCGATCACATGCCCGTGTTATACATCCCCAATCAAATACTGTCGTTTCAACAGGCTTTGCGGTATTAAGTGCTTTAACAGTACCATTTATCTTTCTTTATTACAGTGTTACGACAGACGATTTCGTTGGTTATCTCACTAATAACGCTACAGGAGCCGCTTATCCCGCAGTTAACTCCGGAACATTTGAGAAAGCAGAACTCATCATTCCACCAAGTGATTTATTAGAGAGATTCAATGAAATCACTCAAGTTATTATTGAGCATATTCACATCTTACAATGCCAAGTAAACATCCTCCGCACCACCCGCGATCTCCTCCTCCCCAAGCTTATCTCCGGTGTGGTGGATGTCTCAGATATAAATATAACAGTTCCAGTTGAGGTTGAAGCATGACTGATACTGTATTTACAAAAGTTGACTATAGTTTGGGATCACTCATTAACGATATCAGCCTTGGAGAGATAGGGCTTCCAGATATCCAACGGCCTTTTGTCTGGAAAAATGCAAAGGTCAGGGATCTTTTTGATTCTATGTATAGGGGTTATCCAGTTGGATATTTTCTTTTCTGGAAGAATGCTCTAGAGGATGGAACGCGTCCAATTGGTGCGGATAAAAAGCAAAAACCTCCCAAACTTGTCATTGTTGATGGTCAGCAGCGCCTTACCTCCCTCTATGCCGTTATAAGGAATATTCCTGTTCTTCGAGATAGCTTTGAGAAGGAGCAAATCAGTATCGCATTTAATCCTCTCGAAGAAAAATTTGAAGTAACAGATGCCGCAATACTTCGTGATAAAGCCTATATTTCTGATATTTCGGTGATATGGGATGATAAAACAGATCTTTTTGAAGTTGTCGATAATTATCTTGAGACTTTGTCGAGTAATCGTGAAGTAACACCTGAAGAAAATAAGAAAATCAAAAAAGCCTTTAGCAAACTTAGCAGCTTGTTAAGCTTCCCTTTTACAGCCCTTGAATTAGCTTCCGATGTAACTGAAGAAGCCGTATCCGAAGTCTTCGTCCGCATAAACAGTAAGGGAACACCTCTGAACCAATCAGACTTTATCCTGACCCTTATGTCCGTCTTCTGGGACGAGGGGCGTGCCGAACTCGAAAAGTTCTGCCGCGAATCCCGCAAACCATCAAGAGGAACTCCCTCTCCATTTAACTATTTTATCGAGCCATCCCCAGATCAGCTCCTCCGGGTAAGTGTCGGTGTAGCCTTTAAGCGAGCAAGGCTCCAGTATGTCTACTCGATCTTACGTGGAAAAGATCTTGAGACAGGGGAATTTAGTATTGAGCGGAGAGAGAAGCAGTTTGAACTCCTGAAGGACGCTCAGAAGAGAGTTCTGAACCTGCAATACTGGCATGACTTTATGAACTGCATCCGCCAGGCTGGTTTTCGTAGCAGGGGAATGATCAGTTCAAACAGCAACCTCCTGTTCTCTTATATGCTGTATCTGATCGGCAGAACCGAATACAAGGTTTCAGAGTATGATCTCAGGCAGATAATCGCCAGATGGTTCTTTATGTCAGCGGTTACCGGCCGATTTACCAGTTCACCCGAATCTGCGATGGAGTTTGATCTTGCCCGTTTGCGAGATGTCAAATCTGCGGATGATTTCGTGAAAAATCTGACCAAAATCTGTGAAGTTACCCTAACAAACGACTTCTGGGCAGTTAATCTTCCAAATGATCTTGCTACGTCATCATCACGGAGCCCGTCACTCTTTGCCTATTATGCAAGTCAGGTGTTGTTGGATGCAAAAGGGTTGTTTTCAACGATTAAAATCGCCGATCTTCTTGACCCAACTACAACGGCACATAAAAGCGCACTTGAACGCCATCACCTCTACCCAAAAGACCATCTCAAGAAACTTGGATTCCAGGGAACCCGTGAGATAAATCAGATTGCAAACTATGCCCTTGTTGAGTGGGGAGATAATATACAGATCTCAAATAAAGCGCCACAAGAGTATGTTCCAGAAATAGCAAGCCGCTTTTCTCAGTCCAATATTGATATAATGTACCGTCAGCATGCTCTCCCACCAAACTGGGAGCATATGGAATACCGGGACTTTCTGGAGAAACGCAGGGAGCTGATGGCACAGATTATCGCAGAAGGATATAAAAAACTTGTTTCAGGTCAGACTGAAGAGGATACAGGTTCTGATGTCTTTGATCTTATATCATTGGTTGAGTCAGGAGAGTCCGAAGCAGTTGAGTTCAAGTCCACACTCCGGACGAATCTGCACACAAACAATAGAGATCAGCGAATGGAGCAGTCTGTTCTTAAAACACTTGCCGGTTTCTTAAACACCAATGGTGGAACACTGATCATCGGTCTCTCAGATGATGGGACCCCTGTCGGAATTGATGTGGATGGTTTTGAAAATGAGGATAAGATGAGTCTTCACCTTGTCAATATCATCAAAGCCCGTATGGGAATATCAGCAATGACCAATGTGCATATTCATTTTGATGATCATAAGAACTCACGTGTCTTGGCGGTGAATTGTCAGAAGTCGCAATCCCCGGTATTTCTAAAAGACAATGAGATAGAACGGTTCTATATCAGGACGGGACCATCTACCACTGAATTAACTGCAAGCCAGACACAGGAATTTATCAAACAGAGGTTTCGCTGACGAATCCATAATGCATTGAGTACCCACCATGACCACCCCCGCCGATCTCAACATCCTCCTCCAGGAGGGCGAAGGCGTCACGCTCGAGTACAAGGAGCGGATCAACGACTCCTTCGCCCGTGAGCTGGTCGCATTTGCCAATACCGCCGGGGGGCGTATCCTCCTTGGTGTGCGGGATGACGGAAGCGTGAAGGGTTTTCCTGACACCAATGATCTCCGTGCCAGAATTCAGGATATCGCACGGAAATGCGACCCTCCGGTGAAGGTTCTGCTTGAGCAGGTCGGCGAGGTGACAGTGGTGACGGTCCGGGAGAGTACAGAGAAGCCGGTGCAGTGTAGTGACGGCTTCTTCTGGCGTCTTGGAGCGGTCTCTCAGAAGCTCTCCAGAAACGAGATCAGGGATCTCTTCCAGCAGGAGGGGGCGATCCGGTTCGATCATGCGATCAACACCCGGTTCTCCTATCCTGAAGATTTTGATCTCGATAAGTTCAGGAACTGGCTCTCGAAGAGCACCATCTATAAGGACGGATCGGTCGAGGATATCCTCGTCAATATCGAGGCGGCAGAGCGATCCGGCGGAAGGCTCCTCTTCAGGAACGCCGGTATCCTCTTCTTTGCAAAAGAGCCCCGGCGGTTCTTCAACCAGGCATACATCACCTGCCTCCTCTTCAAAGGTACAGTAAAAGTCCATATCCTCGACCGGAAGGACTTCGACGGCGGCATCATCGCGGATATCGAGGATGCTCTCCGGTTCATCGAACGGAACACACGGACCGCATACCGGATCGAAAAACTCCAGCGTGAAGATATCCCCGAATACCCGATGGCAGCTCTCCGTGAGGCGATCACAAACGCCGTTATGCACCGCGACTGGTTCATCGAAGGTGCAAATGTCTTTGTGGAGATCTTCACTGACAGAATCGAAGTCTCAAGCCCCGGCGGACTCCCGAAGGGGATGCAGGTTGCAGATCTCGGGCATAAGAGTGTCCGAAGAAACCCGCTCATCGCTGATCTCCTTCACAGGATTGCCTATATCGAAAAAGCCGGGACTGGGATCAAGCGGATGCGGGATGGTGCAACATCACTCGGCTATCCAGCACCGGAGTTCGTATCAGGGAGCTTCTTCTCTACGATATTCTATCCAATGCCGATTGCTGAGACGGAAAAGGCCGGTGAGAAAACACGCAGGCACCGCGCAAGTACCCCGCAGGTACCCCGCAGGTACCCCGCAAGTACCCCACAAGTTGTAAACATACTAAAAGCCGCACTGGATGAACTCAAATCACGTGATGAGCTTCAGGAAGCTGCAGAACTGAAAGATAGAGAAAACTTCCGTAAAAACTACTTAAAACTCCTTGTCGAAGACGGACTCCTTGAACCAATGATCCCCGATAAGCCAAGCAGCCCGAACCAGCGGTACCGTACCACCGCCGCCGGGCGGGCTCTCATCGATGCAGCCCGGGAGGAAGAGAGTTGACGCCTGCCGGATATACAGAGGATGCCCTCGTTGAGCAGCCCGCCATCGCTGTCTTCAGGGAGCTGGGCTGGAAGACGATCAATGCCTATGATGAGTTCGATCATGGCGTCAGCACCCTCGGGCGGGAGACGAAATCCGATGTCATTCTGAAGAGCAATCTCTACAATGCCCTGACCCGGCTCAACCCGGATACCCCGCCAGAGGCGATCCATGAGACAATTGCTATCCTCACCCATGACCGCTCACGGATGAGTATGGCAGCAGCAAACCGGGAGATCTATCAGCTGCTCAAAAACGGCATCCGGATTCCGGTTCCAGACCCGGATAGCGGGGGTGAGACGATTGAGCTGGTGCGGATCATCGACTGGGAAGAGACAACGAACAATGAATTCCTCCTCTGTTCCCAGTTCTGGGTAACAGGCGAGATGCACACCCGGCGGGCCGATCTGGTCGGGTTTGTCAACGGCCTCCCCCTGATCCTGATCGAGCTGAAGGCCGCCCACCGCCGCCTTGAGACGGGATTTTCCGGAAATATCAGCGATTACAAAGACACTATCCCCCAGCTCTTCTGGCCAAATGCCGTGATCATCGTCTCAAACGGGAGCCAGAGCAGGGTTGGCAGCGTCACCGCCGGGTGGGAACACTATTCCGAATGGAAGAAGGTGGGGAGTGAAAAAGAGCAGGGGCGGATCTCGCTTGAGACGATGCTCCATGGGATCTGTGAACCGGCACGGCTCCTTGATATCGTCGAGAATTTCACCATATTCCAGGAGATCCCAGGCGGCCTCATCAAGCTGGTTGCAAAGAACCACCAGTACCTCGGGGTCAACAATGCAATCGACGCCCTCACCGACATCCGGGAGCGGGATGGAAAGCTCGGTGTCTTCTGGCACACCCAGGGAAGCGGCAAGAGCATCTCGATGATCTTCTTCTCCCAGAAGGTGCTCCGCAAAGTCCCCGGCAACTGGACATTTGTCATCATCACCGACCGGCAGGAGCTTGATAATCAGATTTATGGGAATTTCGTATCGGCAGGGGTTGTGACCGAAAGGAGGGCCCAGGCTGATAGCAGCCGCAACCTCCGCCAGCTCCTCACCGAGGATCACCGCTATGTCTTCAGCCTCATTCACAAGTTCAGAACCGAAAAGGGGGAGAGCCATCCTGTTCTCTCCGAGCGGGATGATATCATTGTCATCACGGATGAGGCACACCGGAGCCAGTACGATACCCTCGCAATGAATATGCGGACCGCTCTTCCAAACGCCTCCTTCCTCGCCTTTACCGGAACCCCCCTGATTATCACAGAAGAGAAGACCCGGCAAGTCTTTGGAGAGTACATCAGTGTCTATGACTTCAAGCAGTCGGTGGATGACGGCGCAACTGTTCCACTTTATTATGAGAACCGCATCCCACAGCTCCAGCTGACAAACGAGAACCTGAATACGGATATGGCAGAGCTTCTCGAAGATGCCGAGCTTGATGAGGCACAGGAGAAGAAGCTTGAACGTGAGTTTGCACGTGAATACCACCTGATCACACGGGATGACCGGCTTGAGGCAATTGCACGCGACCTCGTCGATCACTTCACCGGACGGGGATTCCGGGGCAAGGCGATGGTGATCGCAATCGACAAGGCGACCGCCATCAGGATGTATGAGAAGGTCAGGAGATACTGGGATACAAAGATCAGAGAACTTGTTGCAGAGTGTAACAGAGCGAACACCGAGGATCAAAACGAGATCCGTGAGACGATCGCCTGGATGAGAGAGACGGATATGGCGGTTGTTGTCTCCCAGGGCCAAAATGAGATCAAGGAGATGGCAGAGAAAGGGCTTGATATCCGTCCACACCGTAAGCGGATGGTTGAGGAGGAGCTTGAACAGCGCTTTAAGCGGTCGAACGATCCCTTCCGGCTGGTCTTTGTCTGTGCAATGTGGATAACCGGTTTTGATGTGCCAAGCTGCTCCACCCTGTACCTCGACAAGCCGATGCGCAACCACACCCTGATGCAGACGATTGCACGGGCAAACCGGGTCTATCCCGGAAAGGTGAGCGGGTTGATCGTCGATTATGTCGGCGTATTCCGCAATCTTGAGAAGGCCCTTGCCATCTATGGCGCAGGGGGGGAGGGCGATACCCCGGTGGAGGATAAGGCTGCTCTCGTTGCCGCCCTTCAGCATGCACTCTCTGAGACCCGGAGCCTCTGCGAGGAGCATGGTATCGATATTGATGCGATACAGGCTGCCGAAGGCTTTGACCGCATCGCCCTGAAGGATCAGGCTGTTGAAGCCCTCCTTGTTTCAGAAGAGGTCAAACGCCGCTTCCTCGATTGGGCAAATACAGTCCAGCGGCTGTATAAGGCGGTCCTTCCCGATCCTGAGTCCAGACAATTTGCCGCCCAGGTATCACCAATCCGGTTCATCGCAGACGCAATCCGCTCGCTCATCCCGCCTGTAGATATCTCCAACGTGATGGAGCAGGTGGAGGGGCTGCTTGACCGGTCGATTGCAACCGATGGCTACTTCATACGGGAATCAGAGCAACCATATGGAGAAGATCACCTGATAGACCTCAGCGCGGTTGATTTCGAACAGCTTGGCCAGATCTTCAGGAACGGGAAGAAACGGACGATAAACGAGAGGCTGAAGGGACAGGTTGTTCAGAAAATTATGACGATGGTCCGGCTCAACCGCACACGGATGAATTATCTTGAACAGTTCCAGAAGATGATCGAAGAATATAATGCCGGAAGATTGAGCGACGAAGAGCTCTTCCATCAGCTCGTTGCCTTCACAAAGAGCTTAAATGAAGAGGAACAGCGGACGGTCAGCGAACAGCTGGATGAAGAGGAGCTTGCCATCTTTGACCTGCTGACAAAGCCGACGATCGAGCTCTCTGCCGCCGACAGGAAGAGGGTGAAGGCAACCGCCAGGAAGCTGCTTGCCACCCTGAAGGAGGAGAAGCTGGTTCTTGACTGGCGCAAACGCCAGCAGACGCTATCAGATGTACGCCGGACCATCAACAAGATGCTGGATGAGTGCTTACCGGAGATCTACACAACAGAACTCTATGAGGAGAAGACGGCCGCCATCTTCCAGCATGTCTATGATGCGTATTTTGGGGCCGGGCAGAGTGTGTATGCGGCGGGGTGAGGAACTAAATCCATAGAAAATTCCAGAGGATAACAACCAATTAAAGTAATGGAATACATTTCAGTAATCTTTCATAATTCCTTTTTACTCTTGTACATTGTTAGAAAAAATACTCGTTTAACAAGCAACAATTAATATATATCAAGATCAAGGTTCACTGAAGGATATGAGTGATTTACTGAAACAAATTAACAGTCAGATAAACACATTAAAATCAATAGCTAATTCGATAAAAGCTATAGAGAAAAACGACCAAGATAAAAACAAGCGATTTAATATTTTGGTTAATGAAATCAATCAATTGGATAAACAAATACCAAAGCTTGAAGATAACACAATTATTCGTCAAGAAATATTTGATATATGCCATAAAGCAAAAGAGGAAGCAAAAACTATTGAGAGAAAAGCAATCATATCTTTTGGTAATGAATTAGAGAGATTGTTGAGTGAACAAGGTTTGTTACTTGAAGGAACATACCCAAAATTAAAAAGTTCATTCTATACTATTACCATTGATATTCCAAGAAATCTCGTCAATATATATTTTGGACCAGAAATTGAAAAAATTAGCTCATGCGAGGCATTACCTATAAAAGTATGCGATGAGATTGTGAAAGCCCAAAGAAAAATATTAGAACGTCATATAGACAATATTTCTTTTATTGAAAACCTTTATGAAGCCTACGATTTATGCTTAAAGAGGTTGGGTAAAGAGAAAGGATCTGAGATTCCTGTTACAGACATTCTCTTTCTCTTAAGTTATATTACACAAAGTTCAAAATTCATGAAAAATCCAATAAAATCCAATTTTGTTGAATATGATAGAATTTTATTCAGCTATGATCTTCACAATTTAAAAAGTCGAACCTATAATGGCCATGAACTCATTTTGGTTACAGCTCCACGGAGTAAAACAAGGAATCGTTACGATAATCTTTGGATCCCACCAACTTCTGGAAAAGGAGTAGGAACTGCAATCTCAGGGATAAAATTCACGGAGGAGCGTCATGGTCAAAGAAACTTATTATAATGACATTGCAAAGTTAAATCCAAATGCTGCTAAACATATCATTGATATCGTAGGAAGCAGTGGACAGCCACCAACCTACGGCTATCAATTTTTTACATCTGGAATTGAAGATTATGTATCAACAATAGAGAAAGAATACCTCTCAGATTACATTTCTAAAGGAGGCAGTACGTTTAAACTAGTTATTGGAACATATGGTGGAGGAAAGACTCATTTTTTGTATAGCATTCAAGGTAAAGCCTGGGAACATAATTTCGTCACCTCATATATTGAATTAAGCCAGCATGCATCTCCATTTCATAAACTCGAAGAAGTGTATCGCTCAATAATGTCAAGTCTGATATATCCTCAAGATTTCGAAAATTTTCTTGAGGGGTTTGACAAGGGAGTGGAAAGTGTCATCAGATCATGGTTTCTGAATAAATATGAAGAGTTTTCAAAAATATTCCC
>DAJQ01000004.1:0-4095 GCA_002496395.1 Methanocorpusculaceae archaeon UBA456 | reverse complement strand
GCCTTTTGAAAGCACAAGCTATCAAAATGCTATTAAACATGCATTCCTTTCACAATATCATAAAAACGATAATAACTTCAATCTTATTCTGCAATGGTTAAAAGGAGAGAATCCGCCAAAGAATTTGTTAAAAGAATTTCATATATTTGAAAAACTTGATAAATCAACTGCTTTTAAATTTTTAAGAGATACAAATGTCTGGATACAGCAGATCGGTTATAATGGTCTTATCATTCTAATGGATGAAGCCGAACAAACATCAAGTATGTCTTCAAAACAACGAGAAACGCTGTTAAATAATCTTAGGGAAATTGTTGACGCTTGCACAAAAGGAACCCTAAAAAAGACTATGATTTTTTATGCAGTTCCGGACATAAATTTCCTTGAAGGGCGGACAGCAATTTATGAAGCTCTTAATCAACGTCTCAGAACTGTCTTTGAGGGAAAAATGAATCATTCAGGTGTGAAAATTGATCTTGAAAATGTCCAAATTGATCCCATATTTTTCTTAAATGAAGTTGGCGATAAATTGGCTAAAATATATGAGCTAGGATATAACACATCATTTGACATGCAAAATTTACATGAAACTATTCAAGAAGTCGCTAAGGATTCTTATGAAGAAAAATATGGAGGTATATCATATAAACGAGTTTTCGTCCAAAATGCAGTCGATGCTTTTCACAAATTACGAGCCAATCAAAGTCAATAGTATCCAATGTGGTTTGCAATGAAGGAAGAAGTTTATCATGAAAGATATGGAAAGGGGACGGTTGTTTCAAAGAGATATCAAGGTAAAGAGAAGCTAGTAAGTTTTCCCAATGGACTTACCACATGGATCAGAAGCATCGATCTCAAATTTATTGATCAAGAAAGTAAAAAATCCAGCTCAAAACAATTTATTTCCGGAATTGATTCAATATCATCAAAAAATAATATAAATGAAATTTGTTCAACAGAATGTCTTTCAGAAATCAGGGAATCATTTTTAGAGAATATAATAAATAACCTACAATACAAAAGAGAAGTTACAGATTTTCAATTAAATACCAATATAAACCCCGAATATTCTTCTACAAAAATTATCGATAAATATGATGCAAGATCAATTATAGAAGCTTTGCGTTTAGGTGGAGTACCACGTAATAAAATTGATAGTTTCACCACTGGTAGAGAAGCAGATATATCTTTCATTAATAAATGGTGCTCATTATCTAACCAAAGCTGTTTAATCCTTGATGGTGAATATGGCGTTGGTAAAAGCCATATTTTAGAATTAACGGAGAATGAAGCCTTGCATAATGGTTGGGCTGTGTCTCGTGTTGAGATTGATCCCCAAGAGGTTCCATTTAACAAACCGAAACAACTTTATAAAAAAATAATTGAAGATTTGAAGTATTTAGATAATCATAAACTATGTAATTTTCAAGACATGTTATTTAAACTAGCCTTCTCATTAGGAACAAGTAAATCACAAGTATTGCACAACCACCCGTTCTTTGGAAATTTTCTAAGATATTGGGGGAACCAGGATTTTGATAATGAATCTACAATTGAATGGATTTCAGCTAAGAACGATTCACAATCCAGATATTACCCAAAAATGCCAAATACACAAATATCGTCAAACATATATTGTAATTTACTAAATACAATTGCCTGGATAGCAAAGGAAATATTTGGTTTGAAAGGTTTGCTCATTCTTATCGATGAAGCTGAAAGTCTTGACCCCTCATTTTATACAACATATCAAAACATCATGGGTTTTAATACAGTGATTGGTTTAATTATGACGTCAAGTTGCAACCCATCATTAGTATTTGATTGCAAAAAAGATGAGAATATCATTAGAGTTAGTGGCAAGTATAAAGGAATTTATTCAGATCTTTTTTATTCGGGAGGAAATCCAAAAAAAATGCCATATATATGGAGAGAAGAAAGTGCACTAAAAGTTATCTATTCATTCATACCAACCTTTTTCGATACTCTGCAAGATAATCCCAATATTTCAGAATACATTAAAAATTTACCAAGAATAAATATTGTAAGTATTACTGACGAAGAATACAAGAGTCTGTTGCAAAAAATTGTAAAGATATATAAGATAGCATATGATTATGATCCGCCGATTTCTATCGTAAATTGTTTTCAGAACCTTCCAAAGGAAAAAACGCGTATTTTTGTAAAATCCATTGTTGAACTTTTAGATATCATTCGTCATGATCCAACTTGTGATATTCAAAAACTTTTATCAGATTATTAAGGATGTAGAATGACTGATATTAATCAACAAATGCAATTAAAAAATAAACTGAAAAGGACTTGGAGTACCTTTTTTTTAAGATTTGGGAGATTAAGGCCCGTTCAAATAGCAGCCATACCATATGTACTTGAAGGTAAAAATGCTCTTATAACTGCAACCACTGCGGGAGGAAAAACAGAAGCCGTTATCGCACCTCTCTGTGAGCAAATTTTGAACAATAAACACTCAGGTCTTTCAATCATATACATATCTCCTACTCGAGCCTTGGCAAATGACCTCTTAGAGAGGCTAAAAGATCCAATAAATGCCATCGATATGAGTATCGATACAAAAACGGGAGATAGCCCAACAATTAACTGGAGGAATATTCCAGATATTATCATAACCACTCCAGAGTCTCTAGATTCATTATTATGTAGGAAACCAGCGATATTCTCAACCCTGACTTCGATTGTTATAGATGAAATACACATATTAGACGGAACCTATCGAGGAGACCAATTAAGGTTTTTATTGGTAAGACTTTATGAAATAAAGAAAAACATTTCGACATACATTCTCTCTGCTACTCTAAGCAATCCAAAGCAAGTCGCCTCAAGATATGCCTCAAATTGTGAAATCATTCAAATTGGAGGGATAAGGGATTTTATATTATCCTATGTTCAAACACTCACAGAAATAAAACAATTTGCAACAAATGAAAAAATTAATAAAATATTAATATTTTGCAACAGTAGAAAAAAAACTGAAAACCTTTCAAGTGAAGTCAAGAAAATCTGGAAGCCCAATGAAGTTGTAGTTCATCATGGAAGCTTGCACAAAAAACACCGTTTAGAGGTTGAGAAAGATATCAAACAAGCGAAAAGAATTGTTTGTATATCAACAATGACTCTAGAATTGGGAATAGATATCGGTGATGTTGATGCAGTAGTGCTTGCAGATCCTCCTTTTGACACTGCATCATTTATTCAAAGAATTGGGCGTTCTGGAAGGAGAACAGGGATAATTAGAGTCTTTGCAATATATAATCCTGAAAATCGAGAAGATTATGATTACTTAGTAAAAACAGCACAAAAAAACCTGCTTCAAGAAAAGCATTATCAGCTTGATTATTCAGTGTTAGTTCAACAAATTTTCTCCATCCTTTTTGCATGCCAATCTGGTATTTCTGAAAGTGAATTAATACGAATTTTAGGATCGATTTGCCATAGCTCAAAGATTATTGATAATGTTATTTCCCACCTAATTGAAAATGAATTAATCAAGAAGAGTCAAGATAAGATATACGCATCAGAATTTGTAATGAATTTAGCTGAACGTGGAGCAATTCATTCAAACATACCTGATTCCCATAGCTATGTAATTGTCGATAGCTTAAGGAACAGAGAACTTGGTGAGATAATGCTTACTTCAGATAATTTAACCACCAATAAGCCCTTTATTATTGCCGGAAAAACATGGATTATTGAAAAGCAAGTAAAAAATAAAATTTTTGTAAGACAGATCCAAACCGATGCAAATTCAGCACAATTCAAATGGACATCTCAACACGGAGCATATCATAGGTACCTTCCAGATACTATTAAGAAGAAAGATTGAGTAATCATTCATAATCATTGACTTTAATACCATGAAACTAGAGGAACACCCCGCAAGTTAATAATATATTCTGAGATCCGCCATCCTGGGACTCGTTCATAGCAGCTTTCTTAGTTGTCTGTTAGTTCACAGCTATTGCCGCCCCCAAACTAATACGCCCAATACGACTCCTGATTTAAATCCTGAACTCCCGGTGTTTGTAGGCACTGGATTGTATTCGCCGATCGGAATTG
>DAJQ01000020.1 GCA_002496395.1 Methanocorpusculaceae archaeon UBA456 | reverse complement strand
TGACCCCGAATCTGTGTCTCGTTGCAAGCTACAATCATTGTCTCTGAAGAGTTATATAGGTTCTCATTCAGCGGCAACAACCCCTGCAACCATCCTCTCTGGTGCCCGGTATCAAAGATACCGGATCCCGGGAACTGCTGCCATATCCAAAGCAGCTGTCCCCACACGGGCATGTCACCACCAGACCGGTTTCCCGGCAAGGTGGCCAGGTACGCGAATCGTTGGGAGAATTGCTCCCGGATTCGTCGCACCCCGTTGCCCTGCGACCTAATTAGATACGCAGAAGTCCCATTTATACCCTCCCTTTTGATCACCGGAAAACAGGCATTCGGACCGATGCCCGACCCCCGGAATACCAAAAAAACGCAAAGTTACAGGGTTTGTTATGGCGACCACAGGCGATCGCGCAGAGAGGATGCACACACACCACCCGGATCGCGCACCAGGCACCAGCAAGTCTCATCCCGGATGAGGGGGCATAGCACCACGTCGCAGATAGAAAAAATAGGATTAAGCAGGATGAGAGAAAAAAAAATGCTCTGAATTGATTAATCAGAGAGGAGCAGAAGAGAGAATGACAGACAACCTAAAAAAGGGAAGAGTACAGGCGATCTCACTCCATATCGTCTCTCAATGGGACACAGACGAGATTGTCAGCCTCTACCGTGCAGGGGGATGGTGGGAGGAGGAATCAGAGAAAGATAGGATTCCTGACCTTATACGAGGGAGCCACCGCTTTGTCGTGGCAGTCGATGAGATCACCGGTGTTGCGGTCGGCATGGGAAGAACCATATCAGATGGCGTCTCGGATGCATATATACAGGATGTCGTTGTCAGGAAAGAGTACAGGAGATGTTATATCGGCTTCCAGATCATCCGTTTTCTCACCGAACTCTGCGCGGAAGACGGGATAACGTGGGTAGGACTCATATCAGAGCCTGGCACAATGCCATTTTATAAAAAAATCGGTTTCCAACCGATGGAACAATATGTACCGATGATCTATAGGAGATGATATCAGATGCTCTCCCTGAATGATTTTTCTCCGGTAACACTCGAAAACAAGGACATCATAGAGAAGTTTTTCCACCAGTATCCACAGGTGCACAGCGATAACACCATCATTACGATGCTCACATGGAACCACTATGCGCACTACCACTATGCCATACTAAACAACTCCCTCATCATCATGACGATCGTTGACGGGGAACGAACCTTCAGACCTCCAATCGGAGAAGAGGATGACGCACTCCTCTCAGATCTCCTCTGCCTTGCCTATGAAGAGGGAGGGAGCACCCCATTCCAGATGCTGGATGAGGCAAGTCGCAACTGGTTTCTACGCCTCCACCCGGAGATCCCCCTCTATGAAGAACCGGAATTTGCAGATTATGTCTACCTCTCAACAGACCTTGCCGGTCTCCCCGGAAAAAAATACCTGACCATCCGCGGCCATCTCAATAAATTCAACAGGACAACGGATTTCACTGTTGAACCGATCCGATCAGGGTCCATCGGAGAGATCATTGAGTTCCTCGAGGAGTGGTGCGAATGGAAACAGTGTGATGAGTATCCATTCCTTGCCCATGAAAAAGATGCAGTCCTCTATGCCGCCCGCCACTATGATGAACTGAACTGTCAGGGCATCCTCATTCGGACCGATCAAGGGATCGGCGCAATTGCGATCTGGGGTCATCTCAACGATGATACCATCATCGTACATTTCGAAAAGGCACTTCCGGGATATGAGGGGATCTACAAGGCGATCAATATGCAGACAGCAAAAGCCGTCCAGGCAAGGTACAGGTTCATCAACCGTGAGTCAGATATGGGCGAACCGGGTCTTCGTGAGGCAAAAAGGCGATATCACCCCCACCACATGGCACCAGTCTGGTCAGTCCGGAGAACGGACATGGATGCTGAAAGAGAGCGGTTCTGCAGATAATATATCCAGATAAGACCGGCCAGGATTATGCAAGAATTCAGTACTATTCCGGTATATGCCACTCTGCCTCACAAGTAGATACACAAAGGGATAAAACCGCGAAGGTGAGTGGTGCGTTTGAGTTGAAACAGAACTTCTGGTTTTATCTGATGACACTCGAAAAATAGTATGACGTGTTCAGGATCACTATTCGAAAGCAAGCTGAAGATAAGCTGAGAACATTTGATAAGGAAATACAGAGACACTTCGCCCAAAAAATCAGAAAGTTGTCGGATAACCCGGATATTCATGGAAAACCTCTCAGAGGCTCTCTTCATGGATTATGGGAACTCTATTTTGAAAGAAGATTCAGGATACTCTATTGTATTGATCTTGAAAGAAAAGAAGTAGTAATAGAAGCGATATGGCACAAGGATGATTTTTAAATACCCAATTCCTCTGCCAGTTTCTCAAAATCCCTGGATTTAGTTTCTTTTCTCATTCCATTATTAATTTGATCCATCAGGTCGGCATTAGAGAGAATCTCTATTGTCCGTTTCATGGATTCGTATTCATCAAGAGAGATTGTTATCCACTCTGAGGAATGTGTTCCATGCACAGTTTGTGGACTCATTGTCTGAGATATTTATCAATGTATGATAATAATGATTTGGTTCACTGCTATACTCGCATCTCTTTGTATAGCCGCGAAAGGAAAAAAAAATGAGGATTATTTGCTCTCGACCTTTGTCATCTCAACGGTGAAGCCCCGGATCGTCCGGTCCTTCATAATCTCGATGATCTCATGGATCCGGTCAGCCGGAACATCAACGTAGGAGAAACGCTCAAAGATCTCGATTGCACCGATGGATCGTCCGGGAAGCCCGGTCTCACCGGCGATAGCACCGACGATATCCTTTGCCCGGATCTGATTGTCACGGCCGATCGATATTCGTATCCGTGCCATTCCCGGCTCAATTAAACCGCCCTCGTTCTCATAACTCTTGGTTTCGGTATCCCGGCCACCAAGGTGGATCTTCATAAGGGCAGTTGCGATCTCGATACAGGTGATGCCTTCCTCAAGTGCCTGCTCGATATAGGGGATATAACGCTCGCCAAGACCAGTCGCATTCACTTCTTTAACCTTCTCGATAAGGAGGCGTGCCTGCGACTCCTCCACATCCGAGGTGGATGGGATCGGGATTCTGTTGATCTTCACCTTGGCAAATCGCTGAATCTCCCGGAGCTTGTAGATATCTTTTGGAGCGACAAAGGAGATGGATGTACCCGCCCTTCCTGCACGGGCAGTCCTTCCAATCCGGTGGATATAGTACTCGACATCCTGCGGAACATCATAATTGAAGACGCAATCAATCTCGCTGATATCAAGCCCACGTGCTGCAACATCGGTTGCCACCAGGATATCGATCGAACCCTTCCTGAACTTTGCCATGACGCGATCGCGCTGGGTCTGTTTCATATCCCCATGGAGCGCATCCGCAAAGTAGCCTCGTGCCTGAAGGCGGGAGGTAACGTCATCGACTGCACGCTTTGTATTGCAGAAGACCATCGCCAGATCCGGGTTATAGATATCAACCAGCTTACAGAGGACATCCAGCTTCTCGCGTTCCTTGACCTCAAGATAACACTGTTCAATCTGAGGGACCGTCATCTCGCCGTGAACAACTTTGATGAACTTCGGATCCTTCTGGTACTTCTTCGAGAGATCAAGGATTGCCGGAGGCATCGTTGCTGAGAAGAGGAGAGTCTGTCTCTTTCCGGGAGTCATCTTGAGAATCCTGGCGATATCATCCCTAAAGCCCATATCGAGCATCTGGTCTGCCTCATCAAGGACTGCAAATCTGATCTTGTCAAGCGAGAGGGTTTTCCGCTCGAGGTGATCCATAATCCGTCCGGGAGTCCCGATCACAATCTGGGCACCTGCGCGGAGGGCGCGGAACTGCCGCTCTATCGGTTGACCGCCATATACGGGGACGATAGAGAGCCCCTTTTTGAATTTGCCAAAGCGTGAGAACTCTTCTGCGATCTGGATCGCCAACTCGCGGGTAGGTGCAAGAACGAGCACCTGAACATCGCGGCTTCCAGAATCGATCATCTCGATGAGAGGGATTCCAAAAGCGGCTGTCTTGCCGGTACCCGTCTGTGCCTGCCCGGTTATGTCATTTCCTTCAAGAATTGCGGGTATCGCCATCTTCTGGATGGGGGTCGCCTCTTCAAAACCCATATCCGCTACGGCCTTTAAGAGGTCTTCGGATATTGAAAAATCTGAAAATTTTTGTGATTCAACCATTCTCTAGTATGTTGTTCTCTGATGACTTAGCATCTTGGGTCAACACCATCAGAAATGAAGAGAGAAGAGAGAATTTTTAGGGAGATAATCAATAAAAAAAGGATAGGGGAAACCTATTTTGTGTTAGTTCCGGTTCCCCACCGGATGGAGCACGAAGAAGGCAATCACCACTCCGACGAGTGCCAGCACCACGATATAGGGGAAAACCCCGATATATCCGCCGGTTGATGCTTTGATGAAACCGGCAAGCTGCGGGCCTGCGATTGCACCGGCACCATATGCCAGGAAAACAAGACCATAGCACCGCGGATAATCGCAGGTGCCGAAGTACCGTGCGGTTGCCGTCGGCGCTATTGCCAGCCAGCCGCCGAGACACCCCCAGAGTACACAGAACGCCACGATATAGGTGATCTGAGACGGAATCTGCCAGAGCATCAGCGAGGCGCCTGCGATCAACAGGAACGAGATTACTGCGGCATTCCTTGGCTGGAGCAGATCGGTGAGCCATCCAAAAGCAGGCCTGCCACCGCCATTGAAGATCGCAAATACTCCAACGAGCGCCGTTGCAAGGACCGGCGTTATGCCGACAACCTCAACCCCAACCGGCTGGGCTATTGATATTGCCATTAAGCCCGCAAGGCACCCGATGAAGTAGCAGATCCAGAGACCATAGAAGGTCGGCGTCCTGATCATTCTGGAACGGTCGCACTCACAGGTTTCCGAGGCTGCCGATGCCGGAGGAGCCCAGCCATGCGGCACCCAGCCAGTTTCAGGGAACTTCAGCGGCATTGAGCAGATCAGGATGATGATCAGGAATGCGGCACCGAAGATCCTGAAGGTATCCATAACCCCGACCATAGGGATAAGCAGTCCTGCAATATTTGCTGATATGAATGCCGAGAACCCAAACCCAAGTAGCGCAAGACCAACGGCAAATCCCCTGCGATCAGGGAACCAGCGGGTGGCCAGGGCGACAGGAACACCATAGGCAATACCGACACCAGCACCACCGATCACCCCGTAGACGAGATAGAGCATCTCTACTGAGGTTGCAGTCGATGCAAGCAGCCAGCCAAGAGCTGTGAGCAGACCACCAACAATCGTCGTCTTTCTCGGGCCCCACTCATCGATATACCTCCCGGTAAGCGGCATCGCTATTGCGAAGGCGGCCAGGAAGATGGAGAAGGGCATCAGCACTTCGCTGGCAGTAACCGTCTTTCCAAGCTCGCTTGCGAAGTACGCTGTCAGGGGTGTCACAAAGACACTCCAGGCATAGATACTCCCAAGACAGATATTGATGATCAGCCCAAGCAGTACAAAGATCCAGCGCCCTCTTTCCAGGGGAAGCCCAAATACGTGTGTCTCTTTCATGATGAAACCAGAGTGTATCCTTTCATAAAGGAGAGAGGGGAGGTTATTCTTCCAGGGTGGAGATGTCACCCGGGTCGATTCCCATCTCCTGTGCTTTTAAGACGCGGCGCATGATCTTTCCGCTCCTCGTCTTTGGCAGTGAGGAGACGAATTCGATCTCAGATGGCATGGCGATCGGCCCGATGCTCATCCGCACATGATAGATAAGCTCGTTCTTAAGCTTCTCGCTCGGCTCGTATCCAAGCCTGAGGATGACAAATGCCTTAATCGCCTGTCCTTTCATCACATCGGGTTTGCCGATGACCGCAGATTCAGCAACCGCCTCATGAGAGACGAGAGCGCTCTCAACTTCAGCGGTTCCGATATTATGTCCTGCAACGATGATGATATCATCAGATCTGCCCAGCACCATGATGTAGCCATCCTTATCCTTCACAGCGAGATCGCCCGCCGTATAGAAGGGCTCGATCGTGGACCAGTACTGGCGGTACCGCTCATCATTCTTATGAACCGTCCTCATCATCGAAGGCCATGGCTCCTTGATGACGAGCAGCCCACCGACATTCGGCGGAGTAGGGTTGCCATCCTTGTCAACGACATCCACCTCAACACCGGGGATCGGCCGTCCGGCAAACCCGGGTTTCATCGGCTCACCAACAAGGGTAGTGATCATATGCATCCCGGTCTCGGTCTGCCACCAGGTATCCAGGATCGGGCAGACAGATTTGCCGATGACACGGTGGTACCACTCAAACGCCTCGGGGTTGAGCGGCTCTCCAACCGATCCGATGATCCTGAGCGAGTCAAGGTTTGCCTTATTCGGCCACTCTTCACCGAACTTCATGAACATCCGGATTGCAGTCGGTGCGGTATAGAAGATCGTGACACCAAACTCTTCGATGATCTTCCACCAGATACTCGGATCAGGATAATCCGGCACAGTTTCTGTGATCAGGATGGTGGCACCTGCTGCAAGCGGCCCGTAGACAATGTAGCTGTGCCCGGTGATCCAGCCCGGATCAGCAGTACACCAGTGGACATCGTTCGCTTTTAAGTCGAAGACGTACTTTGTGGTGTAATAGGTCCCGACCATGTATCCGCCGGTCGTGTGGACGATACCTTTCGGCTGGCCGGTTGTCCCTGAGGTATAGAGGATGAAGAGCGGATCTTCAGCATCCATGACTTCGGGTTCGCATTCCTTACCAGCCTCATTCAGAAGCTCATAGTAGTCGATCTCCATCTCGGAGACGAGTTCGACCTGTGGCCGTGTTCTCCTGACGACGACGATCTTCTCGACACTCGGGGCATTGACAACTGCATCCCCAACGATCGATTTCAGCGGGACATGTTTGCCACGGCGATACCCGACATCGGCGGTGATGACGACTTTTGCCGATGCATCACGGATACGGGTATTCAGGGCTGCTGCCCCAAAGCCTCCATAGACGATACTGTGAACAGCACCGATCCGGGCACAGGCGAGCATCGCAACGATATGCTCGGGGATGAGGGGCATGTAGATACAGACGGTGTCGCCTTTTTTGATGCCCAGGTTCTTCAGGGCATTTGCACACCGCTGCACCTCGCGGTGGAGCTGGCGGTAGGTGAATATCCGCTCCTGCTCCTCTTCCTCACCACGCCAGATCAACGCAACCTTGTTTCTGAGCTCGCTGTTGACATGCCGGTCAAGGCAGTTGAAGGTGATATTCGTCTTCGCATTGACAAACCATTTTGCATAGGGGTGTTTCCACTCCTTAACGGCATCCCATGGTTTGAACCAGCTGAGTTCTTTTGCAATACCATCCCAGAAGCCATCGGGATCTTTCAGATAGCGATTATACGCCGTCTCCCAGTCCCCGATATTCGAATTCTCCCGGTAGGAAGAATCGGGCTTATAGGTCTTAGCTTCGAGTTTTACATCGAAAGATTCGGACATAATCTTCTCCTCCATGCAGAATTCTGCATGGAACCACAGAACCCTGAGGCCCTTATGCAGTGCTTTACACACAGTAGTTTGGAGACAATATAGATAAATCTTATATTTGCTGAACACCTATGCACTGCATAAGCAGCACTCTGCCTGCATGGAGGATACACAGATGACAGGGCAATCCGGAGAGATGATCCAGATCAAGGAGCTATTGAAGAGAAATCCACGTGGGATGAGTATAACAGAGATCTCATCTGCACTGCATCTCCACAGAAATACTGCCGCCAAATACCTTGACACGCTCAAGCTCAGGGGAGATGTTGACAGAAAAGAGATCGGGACCGCACGAAATTACTTTCTCGTACAGAGAATCCCGGTCTCTTCCCTGATCACCTACTGGCCTGCCCCGTTGATCATCTGCGATAGTCGCCTGAATACGGTGATGGTGACAGAGGGGATACTCTCGCTCCTTGGGTGTTCTCTGGATGTGATGTATGGCGTTCCAATCGATGAGATCCCGATCTCATTGTTTAAAGACCCTCATATACGGGAGATCTGCCATACTGCAATCCAGGGGGAGGCTCAGACACATACCTTCAGGGTAACCATACGAAAGAAGGAGATGCTCCTTCGGATCCAGGGGATTCCGGTCGTCTTTGATACCGGACGGGATGGAGCGGCACTCGCCTTCTTTGATGAAACAGAGCACCAGTCCACCTCGAAGGAACTTGATCATCTGAAACAGCAGTATGCAGCTCTCCAGACCGGGCAGAGTGAATACATCGTCCATCTGGATAATAAGCTCCGTATAACCTACCTCAATGCCCCATTTGCAGCCCGCACCGGCAGGAGCGAAAAACAGGCGGGGGGCATCCCCTTCACCTCACTCTTCCCGGCACAGATCCACCGTGAGATAGAGGAGCTCATTGTGGAGATTACCATCGCTAATCAATCGGCTTCTGCTGAACTGATGATGATTCGAAACGATGGAACCGTCGGCCACGAAGAATGGGAACTTCGGGCCATCTTTGACGAGCAGGGGGCGATCTCCGCATACCATGCAACAGGCCGGGATATCACCGAGCTGGCACGGTGCAGGGAGCAGCTTGAGCAGTACCACAGGAATTTTGAAGACCTCATCAAGGACAGAACCCGATCCCTCCAGGAGGCAAACAGGATGCTGATGGCAACGATTCGGGAGAAAGAGGAGCTTGAACGGGAACTGCTCTTCATCCAGTTTGCCTTCGATCACGCCTCGGATTCGATCCTTCTTCTTAATGAGGAGGGGCAGATCATGAGGGCAAATCAGACGGCGTCCACACTCCTTGGCTATACGGTTGACGAGCTCCAGACGCTCCATGTCTCCGGGATCAACCCTTCAATCACGCGATCTGCCTGGAAGAAGATCTGGGAAGACGGGTACCCGGGAAAACGGATGCGCACCCGTTCGATCCACAGAATGAAGAACGGCAGGATCCTGCATGTCGATGTCTCGCGAACCTTTGTCAGATTCCTTGATCAGATGTACTTCTGTTCGATTGCCCGGCCGCTCGAGGAACAGGACGATTGTGGGGATCAGACGATGCCAGCACATTAATAGTGCAGGGAGATGACATAATCAGGAACCATTTGGGATACGAAGGATGTTTGAGAAGACACTGATTCCGGTTGCATATGGAGAGAGGCCGGATGAACTGAAAAAGATCGGAAAGATTCTCCAGAGCCTCGGCTCTGAATCGATCTGCCTCTTCCATGTAAGTGATTCTAACTCATTCTTCGGCGGATCGGATCTGTCATGGCTGATGCTCCTGAAAGATACACTTCAGGAGATCGGACTCTCTGTTGAGGTTCGGACAGGAAGCGATCATATTGCATCATCCATAGCAGAGGCGGCACTTCTGGAAGGTGTCGATGAGATCTACCTCAAGGCAAAGCGGCACTGGCAACTCCGCTCAATACTCCTCGGAAGCGTATCACGGGATCTCCTCAGGCTTGCTGACACCCCCGTCTTCGTCCATAAGATCAGGCCGATTCTGCCGGGAGAAGGGGATGGGACGATCACCCGCGAGGATCTGATCGTTCTCTATGCGACAGAGTTCGACGAGGCATCCAACCGGCCACTGCCATATGTGATGCAGTTCCAGGGTGCCTGGTGCCATATCCTTCATGTCCGGGGAAGACGGGCAGATCCGCGATCCGAGGAGAGGAGGCATTCAGAGGTGAAAGAGAAACTCTCCACGCTTCTTGAGGAGCTTCGGCCGTACTATGGGCGTGTCACCTCAGAGGAGCGGATCGGCAATGCCGCAAACGAAGTCCTCTTTGTATCAGAACAGATAAAGGCCGATGTGATCATCCTCGGTAGAAGCAGACCGGCGTTCCTCTCCTCACCTATGGGAGATACGGCTGAGCGGATCGTCAGTGGATCGAAGGCATCGATCTTTCTCGTACCATAAGGAGAGGAGCAGATGAATTGGGCATATTTCAAAAAAGAAACGGTTTTTCTCCTTTCTTCAGGAGTTATCCTGTTTTTTATCATAGCAGGGGCACTGCGACCGGATCTTCTTGATGCAGCAGCATCTGCCATTCATTCAGGCATCCTCGACAACTTCAGCTGGCTCTACCTGATATCCGCCTTCTTCTTCCTCATATTCGTTATATTCATTGCATTGTCTAAGTTTGGAACGATCAGGCTCGGCTATGATGCAGAACGGCCGCAATATACCTTCTTCGGCTGGGTTGCGATGCTCTTTGCCGCCGGCATGGGGATCGGTCTCCTCTTCTGGGGAGTCTCCGAGCCGCTGGTGCACTTCCTCTCCCCGCCCCCATTCCTTGAGCCCCTCTCCCCCGATTCTGCATCATTTGCGATGCGGTATGCATTCTTCCACTGGGGCATCCATCCATGGGCGATCTATACCGTCGTCAGCCTCTCGATTGCATACTTCTCGTTCCGCCGTGGGATGCCCGCACTGATCAGCTCCTGCTTCTATCCCGTGCTTGGGGATCGGATCTATGGGATGCCAGGAAAGATCGTTGATGTGCTGGCAGTCTTTGCCACCGTCTTTGGAACTGCGACATCGCTTGGATTTGGCGCTCTCCAGATCCATGCCGGGTTTACCCACCTCTACGGCATCTCATCTGCCATCCCGGTTACCATCGGGATCATCGTGATCGCAACCGCCCTCTTCATGGCTTCAGCCATCCTTGGGGTGGAGAAAGGGGTGCAGGTCCTCTCAAAATTCAATATTCTCCTTGCCATTCTGCTCCTCTCCTTTATACTTCTCCTCGGATCAACCCCGTATATTCTGAATATCTTCTCCTCAACACTGGGCGGATACATCAACAATGTCATCGACCTGAGCCTCCAGGCCTATCCCTTCGCCGGATATGAATGGAGCCGCGACTGGACGGTCTTCTACTGGGCATGGTGGATCTCATGGTCACCATTTGTCGGGCTCTTCATCGCCCGGATCTCACGAGGCCGGACGATCCGGGAGTTTGTCCTGACGGTGCTGACGGTGCCGACCCTTTTTACCTTCATCTGGTTCTCGGTCTTTGGGGGATCAGCCCTCTATCTTCAGCTGAACAAAGGCGTCGATCTCGCCTCGGTTGCCGGGGAGGATGTATCGCTTGCACTCTTTGTCTTCTTTGAATACTATCCGCTTGCCGGAGTCCTTTCGCTGATTGCCATCCTGCTCCTCTCGATCTTCTTTGTCACCTCGGCAGACTCGGCAACGGTTGTCCTTGGCTCCCTCACCACCGGTGGAAACCTGGCTGTACCCCTCTACAAAAAAGTATTCTGGGGGCTCTCGCTCTCTGCTGTTGCGATCATTCTCCTCCTGACAGGAGGTCTTGATGCCCTCCAGAAGATGGCGATCACCGCCGCATTCCCCTTCATAATCGTGATGATCATCCTCTGCTATACACTCTGGATCGGGCTTTCGCAGGAGGAGACATTACAAGACGAGGATAGGTAAGAGGAACCTTCCTCAACTCATTCCTCTTCCCGGTCATTTTTAAGAGAGATCTTTCTCTTCCTTTCAGGCACTCCGGGAGAGGGCTTTTCCGCACCAGCTCCAGATGGAGGGGATGCAGTGGCATCCGGGGGTTCCTCCATCTCAAAAGAGGATTCATTAGGAGAGGAGATGCGGCCGTCGCGTTCTGGTGACGCCGGACTCAGGGGATCAGATCCCTCCCCGGCAGAAGGAATATCAAAGAGCTCGAGGGGCTCGTCCATCTCAAAGGAGATGTCATCAACAGAGGGGATGCCATCGTCATCTTCGAAGGGAGTGATCTCCGGGGTTTCTGTCATGGCATCGTCAGGGGATGGCTCAGGTGATTCATCCGCTTCAGGGGAGAGATCAGGAGCCGGGGTGAGCGTCTCTTCAGGCGCTTCTTCTGGTAATTCCGGTAAATCGGGCGCCCCGGATGATTCATCCAGGGGAATTTCAGGAGCATCGGGAGCTGCGGCATCAGCATAGCCGGGGACAGCCTCATCGGTTGAGCCCGGCTCAGGGGATGATTCTTCGAATACAGGAGTGCCCGACAGGATCGATTCGATAGTCCCGGTTTCTGCGATATCAAAGTCCGTATCGCCGATTTCCTCAGGGCCGCCCTCAGTGAGGCGCTTTGACTCGATCTGTTTCTGAATTCGTTGGATGGTTTTGTCGAGGGGGCCCTTCTCCTCACCGATCAGGGCATTCAGGGGCTCAACCGAGAGCTCGCCGAGATCGACCAGGGCATACTCAGCCTTCTTCCTGACCATGATATGTTCGTCAGAAAGGAGGGGGATGAGTGCCCTGACAGCATCCTGGCCGCCAATATGGGAGATCGTCTTGATCGCCTCGATCCGCTCCTCAAGCGTTCCTCCCTGAAGAGTATCTATAATCGGCTGGATGGCACATGCACCCATCTTCTCGATATCAAACCAGCGGTTCTCTGAAATGAGGAAGCAGACCTCCTCTTCCTCAGTCTCAGGCTCCCATCCGATTGACGTAAGAGCACTGGAGATACTCTTGTTCCGGAAACCACCTGCATCCCTCATTGCCTTCACCAGGTGCTCCTGCGGGGTGCCATCCGGATCTTTCAGTGCGGTGAGTGCCGCATCGGCGATACGGGTGTCGGTATCGTCAAGAGCGCTCATGAGTGCTTCCACAGCAGAGCTGTCATTGATATATCCGAGTGCACGGGCTGCAACCAGTCTCACTTCTTCATCACGATCATAGAGGGCCCGCTTCATTGTCGGCACCACCTCACTGGTACCGATATACCCGAGTGCCTCGACGATGATCGCACGAACTTCTGTATCCTGTTCGGTCTCAAACGCCCGCTGGAGGCTGTCAAACCCTTTCTTTGCACCGATACGCCCGAGGTTCCTGGCTGCGATCGCACGGACTACTTCGCTCTCATCATATAATGCATCCAGGAGCGGCTCGACAGCCACATCCCGCATCTCACCGATCACCTCTTCTGCAAGTGCCCTGATCTCCGGAGATTCGGTCTTGACTGCCTTTAAGAGCTCCTCGATAGCCGGCCTTCCCATGACCGTGAGCTTCATGGCAGCTGCAAACTGGACATTGCGGTTACTGTCCTTGAGCCCCTGGATGAGGCTCTGGACATCCTCCTCCCCACCGCTCTGCTCGTAGAGTTCCTTGTCATCTTTCTTCAGCCGGGGGATGCCTTTTGGCTTTGGCACCGCCCCTCCAAGCTGTTCTGCCCACGCACTCCTCCAGAGAGAGAGGGATTCCCGTTTCCTGATCATCTGAAGTGCATAGATCCTGATGCCCGGATCGGGATCCCCAAGTGCCGGGCGGATGGCAGCCGTTGCTTCATCCTCGCTCATCCTGCCGAGGGTATCGAGGGCTGTCAGCTTCTGGAGTCGTGAACCGCCAATGACCATCTCGGCAAGGGGACGGAGTGCGGGGTACCCCACCCGTGCAAGCGCTTTGGCAATGGCAATCCGCATCTCCTCAGAGGGATCTTCAAGGAATTTCATCAGAATCGGGACGACATCCTGATCGTCCATCTTTCCGAGTGTTGAGGCTGCATTGGTGCGTATCCGCATGTGGGTATGATTCAATGCGCCGGCGAGGGCAGGGAGGGCCATGTACCGGATCTTCACCAGGGCATCGGAGGCCGCTGTCTGGATGCGGTAGTGATCGTGGCCCAGGAGAGAGATGAGCAGATGAATGACGTCATCATCCATATAGCCACTAAGAGCCGTAACAGCGGCAATCTGGACATCAGGCTCATCATCCCTGACACTGTCCATCAGGGATTCTTTGGCCTCGGAATCAGCAATCTCCCCCAGGGATTCGATTGCAGCAACCTTCACCGAAGCGATGGGATCATGAGAAGCCCGGATGAGCGGGGGAACCGCACGCTCCTGATAGAGCCTCAGGGCATAGCAGGCGGAGATACGAATATTGATGTCACGATCAGAGAGAGAAGCGACAAGCGTCTCGAAGTTATCCTTCTCATCAGGCTCTTCTTCCTCTTCTTCCTTCTCTTCAACGGGAAGAGGTTCCGGGGCAGGCTCGGCTTTAATGGAACTCTCGGTCAGGGCGACATCATCATCAGCCTTCTTCAGTGGTTTGATCTCATCCTCATCACCTGTGGGGATTCGGGGGCCGATATCCCCATACATCTTTCTGAGCGCGTCATTGAGACCTTTTAAGATGATATCATTGACTTCGAGATCCTTTTTGGCCTTTTCCGGAACAGGAGCCGGCTTCTCGGCAACCGGCATCGGCTTCTGTGGAACCTGTCTTCTGAATTCTTCCTGCGCATTTACCGATGCCGCGAGTTCGTCGGCATACTTTTTCTTTGAGAGATCCGGTGCCGGAGGTTTAACAGCCTCTTCACGAACTGCCTGTTGGGCCTGCCCCGACTTTTGACGCACCTTGTTGAAGCTTTCACGTGCCTTGAGGGAAGCGGCAAGCTCACACTGGTACTTCTTGTTGTCGACGGGCTTTGCATGCGAATCTGCTCTTAACTGCTGGTTCTTCTTCTCGATCTCTGCCAGTGCGTTCCGTGCCACTTTTGCAAGGCTTGGATCAGATGATGCTGCCACCTGGCGGAGTGCCTGGATTGCTACCGGGCCGATATTCCTGAGGGTCTCGGTTGCACCTGCACGAACCGCAGAGTGAGTCTCCCTGAGTGCATTGATCAGTGCAGGAATTGCATTCTTTCCCATAGCAGCAAGCCCGGCCCAGTCCTCCCGGGCGAGGAGAGACATCACCCGCTGCTGATCGTTCTTTGGTTTCCAGCCCATCCGCTGGAGACCCCAGCTCGCCTCCATACGGATAAGGGGATAACGGGCATTGAGACATTTTTCAAGCGTACTTTCAGCATCAGGACCACCAATCTCTGCTATTGCCGCAACAACATCACCCACAATCAGGGGATCCGGATCGCCGAGATACCTATGGAGGATAAGCAACATCTCGGGGTTGCTACTTTTTCCAAGGGCCTTGATGACAGCACGCCGGGTCGGCTGATCCCCATCTTTGAGTGTACGGAGGAGGATTGGTGTGCCCACCTTCCCGATATGGACGAGTTCATTCCACTTCTTTCTGACAAAGAGATACTGTGCACGCTCTTTTGGGGTATCAGGGACGAGATCGCGGCGTTCAAGGACGGTTGCAGCTTCAGCTGCCACATCCGGGTCCCGGTCAAAGAGCCCAGATAAGAGGATATCAAACCCCTCCTTTCCAAGGGTGTCGGCGGTGGCAATGGCTGCCCGCCTGAGTTCGGGATCTTTTCTCCTTGAGAGCGAATGAAGAGTGAAGAGGTCAGGCTTGCCTTCTGATATGATGTATTTCCGCAGTATTGTCCTGATATTTTCCGGGGAGACGAGGATGAACCTGACTATCGCCTCGGGATTATCTGCAAGCATGAAGTAGACTTCACGTACAAGCTTCGTCTGCTCAAGTGGGGAGATGAGATCAGAGAGGGTATTGGCCAGGTGCTCGTACGCCTCTCCACCATGGGCTGTGAGGACGGATACTGCTTCCAGTTTTACCTCAGGGTCATCCTTATTGATCAATGCGCAGATCCGATCAAACTTTCCCCTTTCTGCGAGGTTCTGAATATTTACTCCAAAAAGGCGGTTGAATACCATATGTGAGCTGCTCCCCCGGGTGCCTTCACGGTACAGTTGATCCTCATCCCTGATATATACATAGATGCCCCGGAATGACAGGCAACCTCATGGTGAGGACAGAACCAGGTACAGATAGGGGAGGAGAGATGCCATCGGAATATGGCCTCTTTCCCATAGGATACCAGGAGAGCTCACGCATGAGAGGAAGTACTCTATATACCCATAATCCCTAAAGAAGGTACGATGGATGAGTGGGCACAATCCTGGCTCAGAAGAGAGCGGGAGAAGGGAGTGAAATGCCTTGAAATCAAGTATATCTCAGGCAAACCCTATGTCTACCATTCAACGAGCAGATATGACCGCTCGACGAAATCACCACGGAAAGTGAGCATCTATCTTGGAAGGCTGACTGAGCAGGATGGCCTGATCCCAAAAGGTGCGAAGAAGAGAGGAGGGAAAGAGCCGGTCACATGGATTGTGGAACCCCCGGCAGCACCTGCCCTCGATGCACCTCTTTTGGATGAAGATGCCGGATATGCTTCACCCCTTCCGGAGGAGCCGGCAGGACGCGTCCCACAACTGTTAAAGGCATTCTCCGATCGCTTTATGGAGTTCTCGCCTCTCCTCATCCCGAGGATCGGCCTTGAACTGCCAATAACCGGATCAGACAACACAACCCTGCCTCATTCCCCGGATTCACCTTCCGGGGCACTGCCCCGGGCACTGACACTCATCGGCAGCAATGAGCATTTCCAACAGGAGATCTTCTCCATTCTCTCAACAGAGGGGCGCCGGATCGCCTATCCTTTTACCCTGGCAGGCACCCCGTCTGATCCCCTTCCGGTATATGCCGCCCTCCTCTTTATCGAGGCAGATTCCGGAATCCCCGTTATGGTGCAGAGATTGCCGGAGCCGCCCTGTGATCTCTCCATGATTGCCCGGACTGTCCTCTCCGTGGCGCTCCCCGGGGAGGAGCCGGGAGAGGCGATCCTTTTCATCAATCCTGAGGAGTTGATGCAGATGGGCGGCTTTGTAAGACTGGAGGGTGAGCTCGATCTCACCCAAGTGCAGGAGAGCGGATTACCATTCATCTACCCCCTGCCCCATGAGAGCAGCAGGTATGACACCCCCATCTATCTCACCGGCCATTTCACCCATGGAGATCGCCTCATCTTATCCGGATCTGATGAGTCAGGCGGTTTGATGACATACCTCTTCAAGGATGTCAGAACTGCGGGTGAGGAGGCAGAAGCGCTTCATTCAGCTGCCGAAATGGGATTGATCGATCGGCAAACCCGGAGAAGCCAGCTGAGGAGGGCAGGCAGGAGGCTGATTGTGAGTTCAATCAGAGCGAAGCCGGAGGAGATCTTTGATCTCGCATCCTCAGCAGACAGGATACATCCAACGATTGCCATGATCCGCGAGATGGTGGAGATGGATATGGCAATTGCAGGAGCCACAGAGCCGGATGATGATGCCATCAACGGATCGCTCTTTCTCAGCCTGCTTGCAGCAAATATCAGCCTCGGGGACAGGGGGCTGGCTCGCGAGGAAGAAGAGATATAAAATCCCTTCGATTAGCGATAGACGCCCCATAAACCCTTTATCTACATACACGCTTTACTCACGTACACCCTAAACCAGGATCAGGTTAGGGAAGACTTCGATTGTACATCTCACCGACAGGAATTGTCGGGGCGAAAAAGATGGTGGTGGAGGTTCACAACCCGATGAGAACCGGCTCGTCGCTATCCACGTTATCGGGGTGAATTTCATCCCTGCTCAGGATGGCAAGTGCGAGAATGGCAAGCGAGATCAGGAAGATTACCAGGAAGACGAGATCAAAACCTGTTGCAACGGCATCGATGACGAGATCCTTTGGAGAGGAGGTGGTGACATGACGGTATTTTCCAACAGACAGGATCGCCTGGATGAAGAGCATGCTGACAAAGGAGATCCCAAGGGTCATCGGGCCAAACCGCTCGACATTCAGGAGGCTGGAGACCATGCCGTGTTTATCACGGGATGCCATACCCATAACCATGTTTGTGCCCGGAGAGACGAGGAATCCAAGGCCGAATCCCACGATCGCAAGTGAGATCGCGACATAGAGAATTGAAACTTCTGTTGAGAAGAAGATGAACATCACGTACCCGATAGAGACGACAAGTGCGCCGATGACACAGAGTATCCGGTTTCCAAAACGGTTGATCAGCAACCCGGAAAGGATGCCGCTTACCATCACCGCACCGGAGAGTGCAGTGAGGATGATACCCGAGGTTGAGGGATCGAGGCCCCTGACAATCTCAAGGAAGAACGGAAGGATGTAATTGACGCCAGCAAAGAGGAAATATGTCAGTGCAAGCATCAGGTTGGCAAAGAGGAAGTTTCTCTTTGTGAACAACCTGAAGTCAACAAGAGGGTCAGTTATTCTGAGTTCATGGTAGAGAAGAAAGAGCAGGGCTATTGCTGAGATTGCTATGGAAAAAAGAATATGCGGGCTGGTCCAGCCAATCGATGCCCCCTGGCTTGCGGCATAGATTAAGAAGCCAACTCCGATAAAAACCAGGATTGCACCGAGGCGATCAAAGGCAGTCGTTTTCTGCCCAGCCGGCGGTGTTGCAGGAATGGAGTACATACCAAGCAGGATGGCAATGATTCCTACAGGGACGTTGATATAAAAGATCCAGTTCCAGGAGAGGTACTGGGTCAGCATGCCACCCATGACAGGGCCGACCGCCGCCCCAAAAGCTGCAAACATGGTGATCAATCCAAGTGCCTTTCCTTTCATCTTCATTGGGAAGAATGTTGCAACAAGAGCCGGTGCAATCGATACAATCATCGCCCCTCCAATTCCCTGAAGGATGCGGGAGCCTAACAAGACACCGTACGAGTTGAAGAGTTCCGGGAAGAAACCACAGAAGAAGGAGCCGAGGGTAAAGATAAAAAATCCTGAGATGAAGATGATCTTAAAGCCGATTCGATCTGCCAGTTTTCCGAAGATGAGGACACATCCCGTCAGGACGAGGAGGTAAATCGTCGCCACCCAGCTCACTGACGTCATGGGAAGATTGAAGATCTCCGATATGGTCGGCAGAGCGATATTGACGATGGTGCCGTCAAGAGCCGACATGAATGTGGCAAGAGAGATGGAGATGAGCAGGAGGGTATAGTTTATTCCTGATGCACCTTTGCTGTTGATCTGCATACTTATTCCTTACCATTCTTTGGGTATAACCGTTCCCCGAGCCCCTTAATCTCTGGATCGACCTCCTGAGGCAATACATTTGTGTTTATTACTATGTGAAAACCATTTTGATAAGGGATTGCACAATATTTATAAACTCAAACGGTCAGTAACACGTATGAGCCAGAGCGGATCACATCAGGATGTCTACAGTCGCGAATATGGACAGACGGGAGCTCAATTGAGCTACCGGGGAAGCGGTAAGCCAGATATCTATAGCCGGGAGTATGTGAGGGGTGGAGCTTTTCAAAAACAGGCTTCAGTACATGTCCCCTACACGCACAAGGCAGATATACCGGCCATGAAGAGCACCAGACAAGAGAGCGTGGTTGAGAGGAACGAAGGTACAGGCTATACCGAACCACAGCCATCCATCTTTGACAAGATCTCTCAGTTCCTGCACGGGGTACTCGGACAGAAGTAACTGGAGAAGAGGAAAGAGCATGATCCGGGTCGAACCCCGGGGAGGGGAACAGCCGGATTCCATTTTTTTATCTGATAGAGAACACTTTCACCCTCCGGGCGTGCACCCTTATTAAATACAAGAGCATTCTGGTATACGAATGCGTGGAAAAGACCATATCGCCATCAGTACGGGGAGTGCTCTCCTTCTTACCGCCCCATGGCTGCTCATCCACCCGGTGGCAGTAGCGCTCTTCACCGCAGGGGTGATCATCGGATCGCTCCTCCCCGATACCGATGCAACAGATTCAAAACTTCACTACATGGATGGTATCGCACGCTTCTTCAGCCTCATCATGAGGCCGGTGGTGATCCCGATAACAAAGCTGGTGTACCGGGTTCTCGAAAAGCCCTTTAACCCCGCTCACCGCGGCTCGATGCATACGCTGCCCGGTGTGATGATATATACCCTGATCCTGGCTCTTTTGATCGGATCTGCTCTTGTTCTTCTTGGATTGTGGGATATCATCATCGGCTTCTTCTTCCTCGGACTCTTTGCCGGAGGGATCTTTCATCTCCTCGAAGACTGCTGCACCCGGAGCGGGCTTATGCCATTCAAGCCATTCAGTGATAGAAAATATGCAGGCAGCATCAATACCGGGAGCAGGATTGATGTACGGCCGGGGTTCTATGCAACGGTGTTGATCTTTGTTGCCGCGGGGGTGGTGGTTGGCGGGATCACCTATGCGATCAACCAGCCTGCACTGATCGCCATCTCCCTCTGCCTCTTTGTGGTCATCTGGGTGCTGATCCTGAGGCTCTCACGGGTATAGGCAGGTGATCGACAGGGGGTGGCCGCATCCTGCTGCCGGAGAGTGACCCCCTGAAGTCATGGCTGATTCTGCCATCTGGTTATCAGGAGATAGCAAGGAGATATATATACGTAGACAGAATGTAGCCTCATGCGAAAGCCTGCCCGGTGTAAAGGATGCATCATCGGCATTCTCGGCGGCATTCTCTGGGCAATTTTTACCTATGGCTTTACCGGATCCATCGACTGGACAGGAGTGATCATCTTAGTTATTCTGCTCACATTCGTCAGTGTGATCATCGCACACTGGCGCATCTGCCAGATTCGGTGATCTGTTTTTTTCTGGATCAGTCATGTCCGGTGCTTCGGGTTTCACTTTCTCTCCCTGTTCCTTTCATATCTTATGTCTGCCTCCCCATCCTTGATCCGGATGCCACCATGCTTCCTCCTCTCCGAACAGAGACTTTTCAAATAAAAGGCATGAAACTAAGATACGTATCAGAAAGAGGGATAGGAGCTACTTAGATCCAGTGGAGATTCTACAAACAACGCAGATTAGCCTCATCCGGGAGATAATAAAGACGATACAGCCCCTTAATCCTTCACCGAGACTCCTCCGAATGCGACAAAGCCGGAGATGATGAGATCCGGCTGGCCGTACCCCTCTTTTTCTGCACCTTCTCCTGCCATACGTGGCCGCCGCCGTTCGTCTTCTGCACCGCCGAGGACCGGGAGCACGGTCATCCGGACATTCCAGCCTTCAGGCACCCGGATCCCGGTTCCGCCAAAGAGGGTGAAGATCTGGATCTCGGCGGGCGGAACATCGACCCGGGCATCCCGGAGATCGAGCTCGGCACCGCCCAGGATGGCGAGCATCTCACCGCCCGGGAATGATTTTGAGGAGTTCCGGCTCTCGATACCGCCAAGGACTGCCATCATCCCGACCTTGTCTGTGACCCGCTCCCGGATGGATAGGCGTCTGATCCGGTTGAAGATGAAGCCGAGCCCCACAGCAATGATGATCACCGGGAGGATCACATCAGACGAGGCTTGCCCGAGGAGAACGAGCTAGATTGTGCCGAAGATGACATCAGGATGAGGGGGCCTGATACGGAGCGAAAGCCGCTTTTGATGAGGGCAATGACTGCAAAGAGGACAATGAGAGAGGGAATATAGACGAGGAGCTGCCCGGTGTCATAGATACCGGCTGCCCTGAGGAGGAGGAGCACACCCAGTATGAGGAGGATTGTGCCGATGATGATCTGGTAGGAGATGCGTTTCATGGGTATCACCTGCTCTATCTGCTGTGTAGCTGGTATAGAGGATTGTGGGGGCGGCAGGATAAAAATGTGCGGGTGAGGAGGGGGGAGGTTCGGACGGATAGGAGTGTCGTTTATTGATTCAGGATGTTACGGTTGGATGATTAACAGCATTCTTAATCACTATTACACCCTGGAACTTCAAAGTTACAATTGTTGTTTTATGGCTTTGAAACGCTCCATAAGAACAGGAATGTCTGATTGAGCAGTTTCCCATACGATAACCAGACTTACACCAAAATAATGGTGTATAAGTTTATCCCGCATTCCTGAGATAAAACGCCACGAAATTTCTGGATATTGCTCTTTAAACGATGTAGGAAGGTTTTTAACAGCCTCCCCGACAATTTCCAGATTTCTGATGACTGCATCCTGAGTTTTTTCATCCTGAAGAAAGGACTCATAGGTCATATCTCTTGTATAGTCCCTGATTTTCCCGGTTGCCTGTAGAATATCATCACATAATAAATTGATATCCATCTCTTCACGCATAAGCAACCTCGGACGTTATCCTGTCACGGATGAGAGGTTTGAGGGCATCCGGCGTAACGAGATCGACGGGAGCCTCCAGGTGATTCGATAGGAACTCCTCAAGCTCAAGAAAAGTAAGGAAACCGACAGGTTGTGAGAACTCAACAAGGATGTCGATGTCGCTTGAATCAATCTGCTCACCACGTGCGACCGATCCAAAGATTCCGATCCGGATTACATGAAAGCGGATAGCGATCTCACCTTTGAGCTGTTGAAGGATTTCAATAACTTCATCACGAGATCTCATAGTGAATGATATCCGGGCTTAAGGGTATTAAGAGTTTCACAGGTCAATAGATATTGTCTGGAAACGAAAAGCCGGTTTTCTGTTCGACACATCTTCGCGAATACTGACATACGATACGAATGCTTCTTCAGCAGGTACGCAATCTGACATACTCCCACGGCTAAA
>DAJQ01000029.1 GCA_002496395.1 Methanocorpusculaceae archaeon UBA456 | reverse complement strand
CCACATAAAATAGCGAGGAGGCGTTATGCTGCACTCTTCTCTTTGGAGAGGACTCTGATCCCTTCTATTCTCGTTCCCGGATACTGCCCGTTCTCATCCTTCTCAGCGGACTTTACCATATCCCAGATGGTGAGGAGTGCAACCGAGACTCCGGTCAATGCCTCCATCTCGATCCCGGTCTTGCCGTAGGTCTTCACAGTGACGGTTGCCTCGATATACTCGTCTGTCTCCACAAAGTCAACCGATACTCCGCCGATTGGGAGGGGATGGCACATCGGAATGATCCGGAAGGTATCTTTCACGGCAAGAATTGCGGCAATCTCGGCGGTTGCGAGGACATTTCCCTTGCGTGTTGTCTTTTCGGCAATCGCTTTCAGGGTCTCGCTGCTGAGATAGATTCTGCCCGATGCGGTTGCTTTCCTGTGAACGTCAGGCTTCTCCGTGACATCGACCATCCGGACATGGTCGCCGTCGATATGGGTAAATTCAACCATAAAACTTCAGTCTCCATACAGTATCTGTGCAATGAACAGAAGAAGATCGCTTGCGATCAGCCCGTCACCAATTTCCCGCGCCGCCTCTTCTCCGGCACGGCCGGTCGCATATGCGGCGACCGCTGCTGCTTCGAATGTGGGCATCCGGCAGAGGAGGGCGGCTACCACTCCCGCGAGGAGATCCCCGGTGCCGCCGACGGTCATCGCCTGCACACCTGTCCTGTTGAACCGGACCCGCCTGCCATCACTGATGATATCGGTTCTGCCTTTCAGGAGTATCGAAGCCGATTCGGGGCAGGCATCGCGGACAACTACCGCATCCTTTTCCGGGTCTCCTGACAGCTCTCCCTCAAATGCGCGGGCAAACTCGCCTGCATGCGGGGTATAGATCGTCTCCCCGCCCTTTGGCAGGGGAAGGCGGAGTGCGTCGGCATCGATGACGGCGCGCTGTGCAGCCGCTGCCACCCTGAGAATAACATCATGGCTCTCAGTCCCAAGCCCGGGGCCGATCACCACCACATCGGCTTCCCCTGCAGCGCGGATCAACTGCCCGCTCTCCTCCTCGCCGATGATCATGCCTGAGAGAGGGATATGGATCAGGTCAGGGCAGTCAAGGGTATGTGGGCTCGCCACAAAGACGATATCCGCCCCGGCACGGAGGGCGGCAAGCCCGGCGAGGTACGGTGCACCCTGGTAGGGGCCGCCGCCCACCACGAGCACCTTCCCGCCATAGCCCTTATGGGCATTCTCCGGCTTCTTTGGGATTGTGAGGAGGTCCCCCGGCCCCAAAAAGCACTCGGCTTCGATTGGGATTCCGATATCGGCGACGTTGGTGGCGACGCCTTTGCTCCGGTGAAATGCAAGTATTGCATCTGCGGAGATGCCAGGTGTCGGGAGATCTGCTGCGAGGATATATGCGGGAGATTCGTTTGCCAATGCAACGCAGGATGCGATCGGCTCGCGGAGATCTCCTCCTGCGCCGGTTCCAAGCAGGCAATCGAGTATCAGATCCGCAGATGCGAAGAGATGAGACCGGGCATACACGTCCTCTTTGCAGGACACCTCGTGGAGGGAGATGCCGCACGCGTTAAGCGCCAGAAGATTTGCTGCGGAATCTCCTTTCCTGTCACCAGATATGTAGATACAGCAGCAGTCCGTATGACGGGCGAGGTGCCGTGCAGCAACAAACCCGTCACCCCCGTTATTCCCTTTTCCAGAGAGTATGAGCACCTGTTTTGGAGACTGCCTGAGTGCTGTTTCTGCAAGCGCCCTCCCGGCACTCTCCATCATCTGACGGGTGGAGACGCCGAGTGCTTCAGCATTCTTCTCGATCGCCTGCATCCGGAGAATATCTACCGGTTCTTCTTCAGCACATGCGGTTATCCATGATGGCATGACACACCATTCTTCTATTGGGAGATCCTAAACATTAGTGTATGGCTTTTACTGATGATCTTCTGGAGGCTTCGGAGATCATCAGATCTGCAGATTCTGTCACGATCATCTCTCATATCGATGCCGATGGCATTGCAAGCGAGGCAATTCTGAAAGAGGCGATCGAGCGGGAGGGAACGCCCTCTGAATCGGTCTTCCTCAGGCAGCTTGAACCATTGATGATGAAATGGGTTCCAAAGGACGATTCCCTGAAGCTCTTCGTCGATCTGGGTGCCGGACAGCAGAACCTGATTGAGGAACATGGGCTCTCGTCAGGCGAGGTGCTCATCCTCGATCATCACATCGGTCAACCCGCAAAGATCGAATACCGGCAGGTGAACTGCCTCCCCTATGGGATCACGAAACTCTCTGCCGCAGGAATCGCATACCTTGTGGCACGGGAGATGAATGGTGCCAACAGGGATCTCGCAAAGCTTGCGGTTGTCGGAAACGTCGGGGACATGATGGCGCGTGAGGGGTGCGGGCTCATCGGCCCTGCCCGTGAGATCGCGCTTGATGGCGTGGAGGCAGGCAATGTCCTGGCAATCTCCCACGATCTCAACTGTTATGGCCTCTCCACCCGCCCGGTTCATATCTGCCTCAGTTACAGTGACGATCCTGTTCTGCCGGGGATCAGCAATAACCCCAATGGGGCCCAGACATTTCTGGAACGGCTCGGCATCCAGCTCCGTGATCCCGAAGGGCAGTGGCGGGTCTGGGAGGATCTCTCTCCTGAAGAGAAGAGAACGATCGCCTCGGCACTCGTTGAACAGCTGGTTGCTCATGGAGAGTCGGTTGACCGGCTCTTTGGTGAATCATATATCTTCCCGGATGAAGCTCCGAAATCACCCCTCAGGAATGCCTCGGAGTATGCGACGCTGCTGAATGCATGCGGGAGGTGGACCCGCCCTGCAATCGGGAGCGCGGTCTGCCGGGGTGACCGTGGCCTTGTATATCAGCAGGCAGAGGAGATGCTCCGCCACCACCGGAGCGTGATCCGGGAGCTCTTCCAGTATATCATCAGAACCGGGGTTACCAGAACAGAGCATTTCCAGTGGATCCACACACAGGATCAGTTTCCCGATACCATTGTCGGGATCGGGGCAGGGATGGCACTCTCAAAACTTGATCGGAAGCTTCCGATCATGGTCTTCTGCACCCTGCCCGATGATCCCGAGGTGGTGAAGGTCTCGATGAGAACAGTCGATCGGGTTGTCCGATCGGGAATCGATCTCCAGGCAGCACTCTGTGAAGCGTCCGCGCTTGTGGGTGGTGCCGGTGGAGGTCATGCAATAGCGGCAGGGGCATATATCCCTGCAGGGACGGAGGAGACATTTGTCAGACGAATTGATGAGATCCTCGCATGCCAGTCTGCGCAGGGTACGAAAAATAGCTGAATTCCAGTTTGGGCGCAGTGCAGGAGATGCACTCTTTCCCGATGAATGTACATTCCAGTACTCCACCTCCCAGAGGATACGGTATGTGATGCTGGGTAAGGTCAGGCTCGCGACGGTGCGGGCACAGGACGGCCGCCTCACCCTCAGTTATGACGGGGCGGCCCGCCTCCATGCATTCCTCGCGCCCCCGGGGGGTCGGGTTGTGGTGCATGAAGAGGCAGTCCCCTTTGTCTCAGCCGGAAAAACGGCGATGGCAAAACACGTGATCAGCGCAGATCCGAATATCCGCGCAGAGGATGAGGTATTTGTTGTCGCAGAAGATGATACACTCCTTGCAACGGGAATGGCAAACCTCTCCGGATTGGAGATGCTGGAATTTAAGTACGGTGGTGCCGTAAAAGTACGACAGGGAAGGGATAAACGATGATGCCCGGCGGAATGAATCCACGAAAGATGAAACAGATGATGAACAAACTCGGCATGTCGATGGATCCGATCGAGGGGGTCACCCGCGTCACCATCGAAGCAGCAGATGGCAGGTACATCTTCGAAGATGCCGAGGTGGTCGCAATGACGATGCAGGGGCAGACCACCTACCAGCTGACCGGCACCCCAAGGTTTGAGGCTGCCGGAGTGATCGACTCAGCACCGGTGCAGGCCGAGATCACAGACGCTGATATCGAGCTCGTTGCCATGCAGGCGAATGTCTCTCCTGAAGCCGCAAAAGCTGCTCTTATCGAGACGAACGGGGATATCGCAGAAGCGATCATGAAACTTGGCGGCCAATGATCGAAGAGGGCGATCGCGTCATCCTGGTCGGGCAGAAGCGGGAATATTATCTCCGGGCGGGTCCTGGCAAATTCGGATCCGATGCCGGTGAGATACAGCTTGCCGAGCTCGTCGGGAAGATGCCCGGCGACCGGATAGAGACCCATCTGGGGAAAGCCTTCACGATCAGGGTGCCCCGCCCCCCCGATCTCTTCACACACGGGAAGCGGAGCGGCGCCCCGATGCTCCCAAAGGATATCGGGATGGTGATCGCCTACACCGGCATGAACAGAAAAGATGCTGTACTGGATGCAGGGACAGGAAGCGGTGTTGCGGCGATCTATTTCGGCGGTATTGCAAAACAGGTCGATACCTATGAGGTGCGGCCCGAGTTTGCCCGCCTTGCTGAGAAGAATATCGCGGATGCGCACCTCGACAATGTCACCGTCCATGCAGATGACGTCCTCTCTGCAGCGGGATCCTACGATATCGTCCACCTGGATATGATGATCCAGAAGGAGCATGTTGCCCATGCCCATTCTCTCCTTGTTCCGGGTGGTTTCTTTGCGAGCTATACGCCTTTCTTCGAACAGACATTCTCGGTGATAGATGCCTGTAATGAGCTCTTCGCTGGCGGTGTCAACTGCTTTGAGTGTATGGAGCGGGAACTGACCCGGACAGCCCGGGGGACCCGGCCATCAACCCGTGTGGCTCACAGTGGTTTCCTGACCATTGCCCGGAAGTGATCCCCTCGTTTTATCTGGATGGCGCATCAACAGTCTGATACAGATCTCTTGCGGCGGAATCATTATGCGTCATATCATCTCGATAAACGAGGTTTCAACAGGGGAGATCGATGATATCCTTGATCGCGCATCTGCGATTGAAGAGGGTGACTTTGATCCCGATGCCCTCAAAGGAAAAATACTTGCCAACCTCTTTTTTGAACCAAGCACCCGGACACAGATGTCATTTGTATCGGCGATGCTTCGTCTTGGCGGAAAGGTGATCAATCTCGGATCGATTGAAGCGAGTTCGATCGTCAAGGGCGAAACCCTCGCCGATACAATCCGGGTCGTCTCGGGATATGCCGATTCAATTGTCCTCCGGCATCCAAAAGAAGGCGCGGCACGCCTGGCATCGGAATTTTCTGATGTTCCGGTGATTAACGCAGGAGATGGTGCCGGCCAGCACCCCTCCCAGACCCTCCTTGATCTCTTCACGATCAGACAGTCGATGCCGCTTGATGGGATCAATGTCGGGTTCCTCGGCGATCTCCGGTACGGACGGACTGCACACTCCCTTGCAAGCGCCCTCTCCCGGTACGGGGTGACAATCCATACCATCACTCCACCGGGCCTCGAACTCCCCCCAAGCCTCACCCACGATCTTCTGGACACCGGCACAAAGATTGTCGTGCATGAGCATCTGGAAGATATCATCGCTGACCTTGATGTCCTCTATGTGACCCGGATACAGCGGGAGAGGTTCCCTGATCCCGGTGCCTATGCCTCAGTTGCCCATGGGTACCGGGTGACTCCGGAGACGCTTGCGGATGTGTCTGAAAGATTTATTCTGATGCATCCGCTGCCACGCGTGGATGAGATCGATCCGGCGGTTGATACCATGCCCTGTGCACAGTATTTCAAACAGGCGAGAAATGGTGTCCCCGTCCGGATGGCGATGCTCCAGAAGGTGTTGTTATGAAGAGAAAACCCGAAGAAGGACTTCTTATCAGCCCGATTCGGAACGGAACCGTGATCGATCATATTGATGGAGGTGAGGGGCTCTCGGTCCTTCGCATCCTCGGGATCACCGGCAGGACGACCGAATCTCTCTCGGTGGCAACCAATGTCGAAAGCCGTCAGATGGGGAAGAAGGATATTGTCAAGATCGAGAACCGGGAACTCTTGAAGAAAGAGGTCGACCGGATCTCCCTGATTGCACCAAAGGCGAGTATCAATATCATCAGGGAGTTTCAGGTCAGGGAGAAGATCGGCGTTGAGATCCCATCTGAGGTGATCGGGGTGATCAGATGCCCAAATCCCGGCTGTATCTCCAATGCGAACGAACCGATTCAGAGCTCTTTTGCCTGCCAGAAGAGGGGATACCGGTGCCGGTACTGCGACACCCTCATCACGCGTGATATTGCATCATATATCATCTGATCAGGTGGCCTTCGGAATCGATCTCTTTTCGGTATATTCGTGTGCTTGAGACGATCTTCCCGTCATCTGCCATGATACAGCGGATCTGGTAGATATCCACTTTTCCCCTCCCCATCTCCTGCCGGAGGGCGTTGATCTCCTCTGCAACAGGAAACGTCTCTTCAGAGACGACAAGTGCTTCAAAATCCTCATTCAATGCTGAACCGAAGCGGTCGGCAAGGCATTCGACCAGATAGCCGGCAGGAAACTTCATGAACTCTATCCATGCGATCAGCTCATCCCTTCTCACCTCATAGGGCCGGATGGGATGGCTCTTGCGTGACGCAAAATCATCAGAAGTGAGGCCTATAGTGACAAAGCCTTCTTTTCCGGCGATTTCAAACGATCTCCGGAGAAGTACTTTATGGCCAACATGGAGGGGATCAAAGGTGCCTCCTACCATAACGTTCATGCAACTACCCTTCTACATATATACTCTTATGTGTAATGGTGGGTCCACCGGCAGGTGCGCTTTCATCGCTGATACCGCAACGGTTGTTGGCGATGCTGAGCTCGGCAGGGATGTGAGCGTCTGGTTTTCTGCGGTCATCCGTGCTGATCGTGTCCGCATCGTGGTGGGGGATAGATCAAATATCCAGGATAATGCGGTCATCCATGGTAGTCCCGGCTACCCGACAACGATCGGATCAGGGGTCTCGATCGGACATGGCGCGATTGTGCATGGGTGTACTATCGCAGATGATGTGCTGATCGGGATGGGCGCCATCGTGATGAATGGCGCGGTGATCGGATCAGGCAGCATCATCGGTGCAGGAGCCGTTGTCACCGAAGGAAAAGTGATCCCGCCAAACACTGTTGTCCTTGGGGTTCCCGGAAAGGTTGTCTCGGAGACGACAGAAGAACAACGTGCATCCATCCTGAAGAATGCAATGGTGTATGTTGAGCTTGCACGGGGGTATTCTGATGCGTAGAGTTGTTGTTATCGGAGGGGGTGTGGCAGGCATCCAGGCGGCACTGGATGTAGCAAATCATGGAATCCCCGTGACGATTATCGAGCGCGAACCAAGCATCGGTGGCCATATGGCACAGCTTGACAAGACGTTCCCGACAAATGACTGTTCGATGTGCATCCTCTCCCCGAAGATGGTGGATGTGGAGCGGCACCCGCTGATCACCATCCGTACCCTCGCTGAGGTGAAGGAGATTGAGGGTGAGGTCGGCGCATTCAGGGTGACGGTGCTCCAGCATCCCCGGTATGTCGATGCGAGCCTCTGCAATGGGTGCGGCGACTGCGTTGATATCTGCCCGGTCGAGGTCTATAACCGGTTCGATGCCGGAATCGGGGTGAGAAAAGCGATTTATAAGGCGCATCCGCAGGTGGTGCCAAACCTCGTTGTGCGGGATGCCGAACACTGCATCGAATGCGGGCTCTGCTATGATATCTGCGGGAGAGAGGCGGTACTCCATGAAGATAGCGAGAAGACCGAGGTGATCGAGGCGGCAAGCATCATCATCGCTACCGGCTACCAGCTCTTTGATGCAGAGAAGAAGAGGATCTTTGGCTACAACCGCTACCCGGATGTGATCACGAGCCTCGAATTCGAGAGGATGATCAATGCGAGCGGGCCGACCGGTGGCGACGTCCGGCGTCTCTCGGATGGGAAGACTCCACAATCGGTTGTCTTTGTCCAGTGTGTCGGGTCCCGCGACATTCCGCTGAAGCGGACCTACTGCTCGTCGGTCTGCTGCATGTATGCACTGAAGAATGCGATGCTGATCCTGGAACACTATCCTGAATGCGAGGTCTCAATCCTCTACAATGATATCCGCGCCTATGGCAAGGGGTACGAGGAATACCTGAACCGTGCAGAAGCAGCAGGGGTCAACCTGGTACGCGGTTTCCCGGGTGAGGTGATCGAGGGGAAGGGTGATCTGATCCTGCCGCTTGAGAATACCGAGACCGGGGAGTTTGTGAACCTCCATGCCGATCTCGTCGTCCTCTCGGTCGGGTTTGAGCCTGTGCCTGACACACAGGTGATTGCAGAGCGGCTCGGGATACCTATGGATCAGAATGGTTTCCTGAATACCGCCGATCTGAAGCTCGACCCTGTCGGGACAATCAGGCCGGGGATCTATTGTGCGGGAACCGTGACCGCCCCCCGTGATATCCCCGACTCGGTGATGACGGCGGGTGCTGCTGCGATGCGGGCGACCCGTGATCTCCTCCTTGCTGGTGAATGATGCGGGGCCGGACGATCTGGTGGGAGGAAGGCGGGGTCGGGTTGATCGAGCAGACCCTCCTTCCAGAGGAGTACCGTGAAGTGGTCTGCTCCGATGTTCACAGGCTCGTACAGGCAATCCAGCGGCTTGAGGTCAGGGGAGCGCCCGCACTCGGAGTTGCCGGTGCATACGGGGTTGCCCTTGCCTGTAAGATTGCGCTTGAGGGGCCTCGTGATGCCTTCAGCAGGTCTGTGAACGAGGCTGCGGCGATGCTCCGCTCTGCGCGCCCGACTGCCGTGAATCTCGCCTGGGGTGTGGATCGCGTGCTGTCTGTTGTTCTTCAGGAGAGCGATCCTGCAGAGGCAGCAGCGCGGGCACTCACCTGTGCAGAGTCGATCGCCGATGAAGATGAAGAGACCTGCCGGAGGATTGGATCCCATGGAGCAAAACTCCTCCCCGATGACTGCACGGTTCTGACACACTGCAATGCAGGGGCGCTTGCCTGTGCAGCATGGGGAACCGCGCTTGGTGTCATCCGTTCTGCTGTTGAAGCGGGAAAGAATGTCCGTGTCATCTCCTGCGAGACGCGCCCCCTCCTCCAGGGCTCGCGACTGACGGCATGGGAGCTCTCACGTGATGGAATCCCGGTGACCACCATCATCGATTCAGAGGCGGCATACCTGATGCAGAGAGGGGAGATTGACTGTGTGATCGTCGGCGCGGATCGGATCTGCACTGACGGCGTCTTCAATAAGATCGGCACCTACATGCATGCAGTCTCTGCCTCCTACCATCAGATCCCCTTCTATGTGGCAGCGCCGCGATCAACCTTTGATCCCATGCACCGGATGGTGGATATCATCGTTGAAGAGCGTGGGCGCGAGGAGATTGCCTCTCTCTTCGGCAGGACGACGGTGCCGGATGCTGTGCCGGTTGTAAACTATGCCTTTGACAAAACACCGTTCTCCCTGGTAACAGCAATAATCACGGAAGAGGGTCTGATCCAAAAGCCGTTCGATCACCCCTGGCTCATGCCCTAAAGCAAGGTGATAAAGTCTCCTGTGCCATATATAAATCTGTATATGTTCTTTGAGGATGAGATCTGGAACCGGATGATGATCCTGCTTGGGGAGGTCACCCTCTTTATCGCAGTCTTCCTGATTCTCATATCGATTATCATGGCGATTTTGATCGGAACGTCCATCCGTTCAGGCCGCCTCTTCTTTCCTGCCCTTCTCCGACCGTTTCTTGTCCTGATGGAAGGGTTTGTGAAGAGTATCTGCACCTTGATTGGGATCGAACCCGGAGAGCTTCTCAGGTTCCTGATACGCCTTGATAACCGGATGAATACCCAGGCATTTGCTGCAATTCCTCCAAACGAGAGGGCAGTATTTCTGCCCCAGTGCCTCAGGTCTGCGCAGTGCCCTGCCCATCTGACGCCGGAAGGGCTTCGTTGTGTCGGGTGCGGGAGATGCGAGCTGGGTGAGGGTATCCCGAAGATGAAGGCGCTTGGATACCATGTCTTCATCATACCGGGATCGACCTTCATCAAGCGAATGGTACAGCAGTATCATCCAAAGGGGATCATCGGTGTTGGTTGCCTGATGGAGGTAAAAGAGGGGCTTGATATGTGCAACCGGATCGGGCTTGTTGCCATGGGTGTTGTGACGGCAAAGGATGGATGTGTCGAGACGATCGTTGACTGGCACGATCTCTTTGATGTCGCGACGATTGGGATCAATCACTCTTCAGTCGCCGATAATCCTGACGTTTCGTCCAACCAGTGTGCCTGATGTGATCTTTCCATAGATCAGAACAGAATTTTCAGCTTTCACATCGCCGACCATTACACCGGGCCTGAGGACAATATCTCCACCCGCTTCTACTGAGTTGAGGTGTGTCCGGTCGCAGATTGTTGCATTTTCATCAACCAGAAGAGTGCCTTTCAGCCTGCTGTCTCTTCCGATGATGGCATTTTTACAGATAATCGGCCCTTCAACCGAGCATTCAGGCCCCATCTCAAGGGTGCCGTTGACAACAAGTCTGCCCCAGAAATGAGTCCGCTGTGGCACAATAAAATCACCGTGGATCAGGACATTCCCTTCAAAGAAGGATCCTGGTTCTGCAAGGTAGGTTGTTTTTTGTTTGTATATCCGCATATCTCCCCTCTCTTTCGTAACCAACTATTTCATTGGCATAAAGATATCAATTGCGCTTGCTATCAGGAAGATCAGGAGAGCGATATACATCAGGTACTTCAGCTGTGTGGTAATTCCGAGATCCCGGATACAGGCTGGTGTTGTACACCTGACCGTCGGCCAGACCGACCAGAGAATGGCACAATCGATAACTGCAATCCCGACAAGGTAGGGGAGCCCCCACCAGAGGATCGGGATGAAACTGACGATAACGGCGACAACCGCAGATCCAAAGGCAACTGTCCCGGATCTGCTGATCCCAATTGCCATCGGGAGCGTGGTTGCACCGCCTGCGGCATCCCCATCGATATCCTCTGCATCTTTTAAGATCTCCCGTGCGAGTGTTCCAAAGAGGGTGATCCCGGCAAGCGGTACTGTTATGATCAGCCCGTCAACTCCCGCAAGCGCCCCGCCGAAGAGGAAGATGCTCCCGGACAGATATGCAACGGCGAGATTTCCATAGAGAATCGTGCCTTTCAGGGTGCGGGCATAGAGGATGAGCAGTATGCTGTTGATGATGGCGATTGCAAGGCAGAGAGGATTCGTGAAGAACGCTGCGGTTAGCCCGGCGATGAAGAGGAGGGCGGCATAGAGGTATGCGGAATTCACGCTCAGTTCGCCTGATGGGATCGGCCGGTCCGGCCGGTTGATCGCATCGATTGCCGCATCACAGGCGTCATTGATTGTATTTCCGGCTCCGGTGATGAGGAGTGCTGCTACTGCTGCGAGGAGCACTTCGGGGATCAGTGTGCCGGTTGCGATAAAGTAGGCAAGGATTGCGGTTGCCCCTGAGATGGTGGCGTTTACCGGCCGTATGATCCTGACTATGCCCGGAAGATGCATCTGGAAATGTATTGATCCTCGATCTATTTCGTCATTGCTCTCTCAGAGAGGCGGGTATGGATCATCTTCACAAAGGGGATTGCAACGTAGGCAATTGTGCTCCAGGTAGAACCGGCGAGGGCAACGGTGATTGCAATGATGGAGGCGATTGGAACAATCAGCGTCCTCTGTGTTGTGATCCTGATACGTTCCTGGGTGATCGTTGCTTTCAGGAGTCCTTTTCTGGCGGTATATTGCCATATGAATGCGTAAATAATTCCAATGAGCAGAAGATTTGCTTCAAGAAATACGGGTGCGAGCGGCTCATCACCATATTCGGTTGCGAGTGATGTCGAAAAGGGAATCATGGCGATGAAGAGGAGGGAGATCCCCGATGACCAGAGGATCTTTGAGTCAATATGATCAACCACAGCAAATTGCCGGTGATGGACGACCCAGAGGATCATCAGCATTCCAAAGGCGAGTGCATAATGGTAGAGTTCAGGAAGAAGACCAAGAACAAGGGATATGGCATCCGGGTATGTTTCGGTGGCAGGGACTTCAATCCCGAGGACCAGAATGGTCATCGCGATGGCAAACATACCATCTGTCAATGCTTCGAGTCGTTTCTTTGGGAATCTGCCCTCGATCGTAATCTGACATGTAGTAATCCTCAGGAAGAGAGACGGGCATGGAGGGATTTGAACCCCCGACCATTAGCTTAGGAGGCTAACGCCCTATCCTGACTAGGCCACATGCCCACTGACCAATATACTTCGGGTGACGAAGGTATAAGTTTTGCGAAAAACCAGACTAATTGATGAATTATGTGCAGGTCGAAGAGGGTACAACGCAGTTTTTGATACCATGGCAGGATGATGCTGCGCAGTTCCCCCCAGGTTCTGCACCGGTCTTCTTTAACCGGCGGATGGAGCTGAACCGCGATGCCACCATCCTCCTTCTGAAGGAGCTGATACCTGGACAATACCTTGATCTGATGGCGGCAACCGGTGTACGGGCGCTTCGGGTGGCAAACGAG
>DAJQ01000006.1 GCA_002496395.1 Methanocorpusculaceae archaeon UBA456 | reverse complement strand
TTAGCCGTGGGAGTATGTCAGCTGAGGATTACCGGGAGGAATGATGCCATCATCTTTCTCCCTCTTGTGAGACTTCTTCTTCAGAAAAATAGAGGAAAGGCACTCATTCGATCCTCTGAATAGTAAAAGAGGAAAGAGAACCCCCTCCACGGTTTTGTATACCCAGAGTACTTACTCCCCTCTCCTCACACCATTCCAGTCATATTTGTTCTCATCTCCGCTCACCCCATCATGCATATACCAGCCGGCAAACTTTTTTCCGTCATCTGACATCCGGAAGGAAAAAATACCTGAGTCATCATCTTCGGTGTAGGTGCCGATGAGAATGAATCCTCCGCTCTCCTCGGATATCGTGCCGGTGATGCTGCCGGGTGTCGTATAATACTCATAGGTGCCGGTGACCGTTGTTTTGTCCTGTACAAGGATCATATTTCCGCTGCCGTTTGGCTCATCCCAGATGCCTGTCCAGGAGACCGGTGGCGCCCGGTAGCCGGTCCACAGGTGCTGGAGGCTTTCATCGGTATCTTCAATCTTCGTCCCCCAGCCGGTAAACTCCTGCCTGTCAACGGACATCGTCAGCTCATAGGAGCCTTCGGCATAAGTGGACGATGATCCTGCAATCAATTATTCTATAATTGCCGCCTTGCCGTCTCATGAAGTGAGGCATACCCTCTCATGTTGAGAAGCTGACGCGGCAGGCACAGATTATCTATGAAATTCGGGAAGAAAACCTGTATGTTCTCCACTGCTTTTTTGATCACAAGTACTATGAGCAATGGTATAATGAATGGCAAATTTAATTATGAGGGATTTGTTGGTTTTAATGAGCGATACAAAAAATGTACTTTTTCAGTTCACTCTACATGCCCCATCTCTTCTTTTTCACGAGTCTGTATCCCAGACCTGCGAGCATCGCTGCTGAAATAATAGAAATGGGATTGATGGGTGAAGCGTTTTCTTGAGGGGGGGTGGGCGTATTCATAATATTTTCTGTTTCCTCAGAAAAAGTCGTCACCCAAAACGAAACCGGATTATATCTGCTCCAGATGATAGCATTGCCCTCAATATCCTGAATACTTCCTACATCTGATCCTAATCCTGAGTATTTCCCAGTCTTTATATTGTATATGATAATTTTTCCATTGTCCCAGCCATCCTCATAACCCCCATCTTCATTTGGGGCAGGTCTTTCCAGGAACAAAACATTATCCCCCGATATGAAAGGACGTGAATAACCCCTACTCGTTCCAAGGGATACTGTCTCCCCTGAAATCAGATCGGTCAACATAATTTCCATTCCTTTTCTTCCGTGAATAAGCATCCCGTTTTCCCAGAGAGGACTTTCCAACGCTTTAAACCATGTCACGTAGTTTCCAGAAATATCCACAGATCCGTATGATAATTCAGATCTGCTTTCTGGAATGATGAAGGTATTACCGGTGGATATTGAATAAACATGGATTTCTGTAAGTATCTCATTGCCTGGCTGTCCACACCCCCATATCACATACTCTCCGTCAGTTGCAATATCATTGACCATGGATTTGGTGTAGATTGCATGTGTTTCTCCGGTTATTAAATTGTGAACCAATAACTGAGAGGTTTGAGTGCCTTCAAGCTCAAATACAATAATCCTCTCTTCGGCAGTAATACGCTTAATATGCTCATAATATTGTGGAGCAGTGTAGATTATTTGTCGTTCCTCTGAGATTATATTATATTGATATAGGGTATCAAGACGCTCAATCCTGGGAATATCCTTGTCCTGTTCGACATAATAGAGATGATTATCATGTATATCGATTGCAGTAGCGACACTTGATTTGTTGGAAAGCTGTACTGTTTTTATCATCTCTCCTTTAAGACTAAAAATTTTTATCTCGTTTGGACTGGATGTTTTTACATATGTTGCAATATAATCGCCTCCTATCCGGGCACTAAACAAGTCTCTTTGAGATCCCTCTTGTAATATCAGGATGTCCTCAGAAACAGCGGCAGAAATTGAAGGTGTAATTGCCGGGATAAAAAAAACGATGAGTAATGATAATAAAATTAGTCGTTTGCATTTATAATCAAAAAGTAATCTCATAAGACTCTCTCCAAAAAATGGCTTGTTATCCTCATCAATAAAAGAGTGCAGGCGACCATGTGCTTGCACTATGTGTTGGATTTGTTGATTGGACAAAGGTCTGGGATTGATACAACGTGCTACTTACTGGGCTTATTATGCCCGGAATATATATTTGTTCATATGGTTCGGCCCCATACTTCTGTTTGTATGAGGTTTTTTTCCAGTCTCCATTTCCGTATAGTTTGGATTCGACAATCAGGTGTTCAATAGTTCCAACATGCCCATATACATATCCACTTCCACCGTAGTGGATATATCCTCCTGAATACGATACAGGGTCTGCATCGACAATCAGGCCGGATCGCAGTGATCTTATTCTGCCGTCAAGGATGCCAGCGAGGATCGATCCGTCCGGATCATTTACAAGTTGATCGTTTTCGTCAAAGATCTTTGGACCTGGAGTAACCTCATCTGTGGGCGGGTAGCGTTCCCCCCAGTAATATGGGCGGTTCCAGACCTGCTCAAGACGTGTTGGGTCAACGTTTTCTATGATCTGTTCGTAATTCTCTCTTGTGTATGCTATCCTTGCAACATCCCCAAGAGTAATTTCTTTGCCCCAGTTTTCATTTAACCACTTCATGCCTTCTTCGGTGTATTCGCCCGATATCTCAAAGGCGCTCACGGCGGGTGCGGTACATGCCAGCATCACAACGAGTGCTGCCAATAATGTCAGGGTTTTTTTCAATTTTTCCATATCTTCACTTCCTTTGGGTCGGACAGCCTGATCTTTGGCACTGATGCCTTTTGTCGTGCACCAGAGCAGATCATTACATATGTGACCTTTTTGTTGCTTGACAAATCCGACAAACTGAATTTATCCTGTCTTTAAATAGGCTTTATTTCAGATCTCTCTACATTGTCTCTTTTTTTTTATTTTTCTGGATTTGGAGGTGTTTTCTGTGTTGAGTAATCTGGAACAATCTATTTATGGGCACATATCGAATCACTGGAGTAATTCAAGAGTGAAAACCGGGATGTAGTTTGTATGAAAACCGGGTGCCTGACCCTCGTAGCCATTATAGGTGTCCTCCTCCTGACAACCGGAGCCTCGGCCTCTTTTGAGATCTCTGGTGAATACACCGAAGAAGGCATGAAATGGCTAAATGAGAATTGGGGGGCGAATATTACCCTTGGGGATGTGGCCCGGATCGCTTATACTAAGGAGAATTATGCAACCATTCTGGCAAATGTCGATCCCACTCGTCTTGAACAGGTATGGAGACAGCCTTACTATTGGGGCAGTCGGTATCCCGGAGAAGATTCTGAGTTCCCGTATGGTGCCAATGTATGGGATGATAAAGGACCGGTGAATATCAGGAATCTGAGCCAGTTAGAGAAACAGGAGATGGGTCTGGAACATGTCGTAACCGACAGGAGTGGATACGTCATTATCGGGCGAATGAGACTGTCTGTATCTATGGGAGAAAAGAAGTATTTCCAGAGGGAGATTCCGGACAATATCGATACGTTCACATTTGATCTATTCTGGGGAGATACGCAGGATTCGCTGAAGTTCACCTTTTTTTCTCCTGATGGTGTAGTTATGGGACCATATTATGATGACAGTGACGGGATAGTAAACGGGAGAATCTTCCTTCAGGTATCCCGGCCGGAGGGCATTGAACCTGGGGACTGGTATGCTGTTGTTGAAGGAGAAGATGTTCAGGGAACCAGGCCGTTCATGCTCCTTGTTTTGTGATTGGTTAGGTATCTGGTATGCGACACATACAAACTGGAAATCTGATGGTACTTATTTTGTTACTGGTGGGTGCCCAGATACCCCTTGTTATCGCTAGTGAAACAGGAGGTTACATTGTCCAGCCTGCTTACGACTTGTATCCTGAATACAGTGATCTGTATTTCACTCCCAGATCATCAGAGACGATCCTTCTCAATGAACCCGACCCCTCGCCAATCCCTTTTTCTGATCTGCCTTTGTGGATTCTTGTTATTCTGGGAATTGGGACAGTGATCCCCGGAATCATTTATGTCGGTAAACATCTCTCCTTAAATGTCATTCCGTTTGTCGGTGGATTCAGTCGTCTTACCAGGAAAAATATTCTCGAAAGTTCGTCAAGAGAGATGATCTACAGGTGTATACAGAAAAATCCCGGTGTTCAGCTTGCTGATTTGAACAGGCAAACCGGTTTTACCTACAAAAATTTACTTTATCACCTGAACCATCTGGTAAAAACTGGAATGATTATATCTGATACATGCAAAAAAACTGCCCGATATTTTGAAAATTCCGGAAAATATTCTCCTGACGAGCGGATAATGATTATGCATCTTAACCATCAGAAGGATAAAAAAATCATAGAGACTGTTTTTCATCATCCCGGAATATCCCGGCATGAAATCAGCAGGCTTGTAGGGATTACCGGACCTACTGTGAGCTGGCACATGCGCTATCTGTTAAATGACAAAATTATCGTGCAAAAAAAAGAGGGGGCAATAGTCAGGCATCAACTATCAGATACAATGCTTAAAGTATATACTACTCTTTCAGATGATTGTTCGATGCCTACATAATTTTAATATCGCTCTCTTTTCCCCACCCTCTATTTCAGAGATCTGATCTCCTTGTAAATGGAGGTTTAATTTTGTTCATCTAAGCATATCGCAACCATTATTGTCTTGGCCTATATATCATGTATATATGCCGCCTGCCGGTAAACCGGTTTTCCGAATTCTCCTCGTGGATGATGAATTAGCTCTCCTTGATGTGGGGAAGCAGTTTCTGGAAGAATCAGGGGTCTTTTAAGTAACAGTCACAGACAATGCAGAGGAAGCTCTCTTCCTCCTCAGGGAGCAGCATTTCGATGCGATTGTATCAGATTACCAGATGCCGAGAATGGACGGGATCTCGCTGCTCCAGTATCTCCGGGAGATGGATAGCTCAACTCCCTTCATCATCTTCACCGGGAGGGGAAGGGAAGAAGTGGTGATCGACGCCCTGAATTGCGGCGCAGATTTCTATATCCAGAAAACCGGGGGATCAGTTGCACTGTTTGCAGAGCTTCGGAAGAAGATCGAGTACGCTATTGAGAAGAAACAGGCAGAAGCCGCCCTCTGGAGAAGTACAGAGATATTCAGGACATTGGTGGAACAGTCAAACGAAGGGATTCTTATCGTTGATTTCACCGGAAGGCTCCTCTTTGCCAATCCGCGTGCATCTGATATCCTCGAGAGCGATATGGATATTGACACAAGCAGCAGTATCAATGCCCTGGACTTTATCATCTCGCCTGAGGAGGTTATGTCAGTATCATCCTGTTAAATCGGCAAGACCTGTACCTAACACC
>DAJQ01000011.1 GCA_002496395.1 Methanocorpusculaceae archaeon UBA456 | reverse complement strand
GTCGTGCCTCACGCAGGCACGTGGATTGAAATGCTTGAGATGAGGGAACGGATCGAGGTACTAAGTCGTGCCTCACGCAGGCACGTGGAGCCTAAAAAACTCACTCAAATTCAGTCCTTTGAATTCCGGACTGCCGAGACTGAATCTCCTGAGGTGAGGCGGTTTCAAAAAAGAGCTCTAAAGCCTCATGAAGGTTACTTTTGGCTTCTTCTACGGTATTGCCCTGACTTGCAATGTCGTATTCAGGGCAGAATGAAACATACCCATCGCCTTCCTTTTCAATAATGGCTGTAAGCTGTTTTTGCATGGATTTGGATCTCCTGTATTTGGTAATAATATCTTTCACTACAATATAAAAATTCCTTAGCTCTCGTGATGTGTCAGGAGTAGATTCTGCCGGATAAAGGACAGTATCGGATAGTAATAGACATTTTCAGAGATCTTCTGTTTGAGGACAATCCACTATCCTGCTTTTTCACCACACCCCCTCCATCGCCTTCCCATCCCAAAAAAATGAGGAATAAAACCAGAACCGATCTCCTTAACTTCAAGAAGGATAGATATGCAGATCAGTTCATGTCCGATCCCGACGCCAGCACCCCAATCCGCATTCTCTATATCGATGACGAACCTGCACTCCTTGACCTGACAAAACTCTTCCTTGAAGATAAGGGCAGGTTTATCGTCGATACCCTTGAAGACTCCCTCGAAGCAGCAGAGATCATCCTGGGGGGAGCATACGACGCAGTCATCTCCGACTACCAGATGCCATCAAAGGACGGGATTTCCCTCCTTAAAGAGGTGCGGGCAGCCGGATCGACTGTTCCCTTCATCATCTTCACCGGAAAGGGAAGGGAGGATATTGTTATCGAGGCACTGAACAATGGTGCCGACTTCTATCTCCAGAAGGGCGGCAATCCCCGTGCCCAGTTTGCCGAGCTCAGCCACCAGATAGAGACGGCGGTTGCCGCACGCAGGGCAAAGAAGAAGATTGCCGAGAGCCTCGATGAGCTGAATGCCGCATATGAACAGCTGGCCGCCACTGAAGAAGAGCTCAGGTCAAGCTTTGATGAGCTTGCAAAGCAGGAACAGGAAGTCCGGAAGAGCAAGCGGAGGCTATCTGATATCATCAACTTCCTCCCTGACGCCACATTTGCGATCGATTCGGATGGCACCGTTATCGCCTGGAACAGGGCGATCGAGGAGATGACGGGGATCGAAGCAGAAAAAGTACTCGGGAAAGGGGATTTTGAATACTCCCTCCTCTTCTATGGAGAGAGAAGACCGATTCTGATCGACTATATCCTCAAAGGGGAGCTTGAAGATACGCAGGGGCATTACCCGGAGATCCACACGAAAGGTGAGAGTGCGATCATTGAGACCGATTCCGCCCGGATGAAGGGGGAGAAGAGAGTCCTCTGGGCAACCGCATCACGGTTTTATGATGATGAGGGAAAGCTTGCGGGTGCCATCGAATCGATCCGGGATATCACCGAACAGCGGAACCGGGAACGCGAACTGCTCTCGATGCATGAGGAGCTGGCATCAACAGAAGAAGAGATCCGCCAGCACCTGGATGAGGCGATCACCACAGAGGAGATGCTCAGGAAGAGCGAGGAGCGGTACCGGGGCATCTTTGAGAATACCGGCTCTGCACTTGCCATCTTCGGGCAGGATCTGACGATCGTAAAAGTCAATTCACTCTTTGAGGAGCTCTCCGGATATACGGCTGCTGAGATCGAAGGGAAATTAAAACCCACTGCCTTCATTCATCCCGATGATCTCGATCGGATACTGGAGTATCATCAGGCACGCCATCAGAATGGAGAGGCTTCACGCAGCTATGAGTTCAGGTTCATCAGGCGTGATGGCGAAGAGCGGATCATCCTCATCTCGATCGGGGTGTTGCCTGGGGAGCGGCTCTCTATCGCCTCACTTGTGGATATCACCGAATGGCGGCGTGTTGAAGAGGAATTAGCAATCCGTGAGAAGATCCTCTCAAAGATAATGGAGATCCTTCCGATCGGGCTCTGGTTTGCAGATAAGGAGGGGAGGCTCACCATGGGGAACCCGGCAGGTGTTGCCATCTGGGGTGCAGAACCCCATGTGGGGATTGAAGAGTATGGGGTCTTTAAAGCCCGCAGGTACCCATCAGGTGAAGAGATCGCACCTGACGACTGGGCACTTGCCCACAGCATACGGGATCAGGTCACCATCACCGATGAACTTCTCGAGATCGACTGCTTTGACGGGGAGAAACGCCTCATATACAACTATACCGCACCGGTGATCCTTGATGACGGAACGCTCCAGGGTGCGATCGTTGTCAACCGGGATGTCACCATGGAGAAACGATCGGAAGAGGCACTAAAGCTCTCCAATAAAAAGATCCGCCTCCTCTCCGGCATCACACGCCACGATATCCAAAACCAGATGATGGTATTGTTCGGGTATATCGAGCTCATACAACAGGAGAACCCTGACAGACCGATTGCCGATTATCTCCAGGAAATCATTCACTCAATCGAAAAGATGGAACAATGTTTAGAATTTATGAAGGAATACGAGAAGATCGGAACTGCCGGGCCGACATGGCAGGGGATTAACGTCTCACTCGAACCTCTCACCGACTCCCGAATCCCGATTAGAAACACCTGCCAGAACCTTTCGATCATCGCCGATCCCCTCCTCACCAAAGTCTTCTCAAATCTTCTGGACAACACCATCCGGCATGGAGAAGATGCAACAGAGATCAGCATCTCATGCGAGGAGAGCGATGGCAACATGCAGATCATCTGGCAGGATAACGGGACCGGGGTACCGGATGATATGAAGGAGCGTATTTTTGAGTATAAATGCGGCAGGAACAGCGGGTTTGGCCTCTACCTGGTACGGGAGATTCTGGCAATCACCGGGATCACCATCCACGAAGAAGGGATCGAGGGCGTCGGTGCACGGTTTGTGATCTCGGTTCCGGCAGGCAGATGGAAGATCGGATAGATCGGTTTTTCTGCACCATTTTACTTTTCAATCGCTCCGACTGCCAATTCTCTCCCGCATTGCAGAAAGAAAGATGCCATTCCCCACTTCACGATCTATCCACTTTCTCCAGAGGTTTCTTTCATCATATCCCGCGCGTAAGTGCACATAAGTAAAATTAATCAACTTAACAAATACATAAAAATTAACTGCATATACCCACACATTTATCGTAGCTGATCCGCCATCTTTCTCTATGAACATAAAAAGCGGCATTATTCTGGTAATGCTATTAGCAAGTGCCTGCATCTGTATTTCCGGGTGCACCGGTACAACACCCGCAAGTGAAGAGAATGCGCAGCCTGACTCACTGCTCGTCTACTGTGGAGCAGGAATGCGTGAACCTATGGACGACATAGCAAAGGCATTTGAAGAGAAGACAGGTGTTGCCATCAATTACAACTTCGGAGGATCAAACACGCTCCTCTCACAGATGGAACTGATAGGGATGGGCGACGCATATATGCCAGGTGCCACTTCGTATATTGATGCAGCCCGTGAAAAGGGGTTCATCGACACCGAAGCAAATGTCGTCTACCACGTTCCGATCATCATTGTTCCCAAAGGAAACCCTGCAGGAATCACATCTCTTGAAGATCTGGCAAAACCAGGAGTCAAAGTCGAGCTTGGAGACGCAGAAGCTGCTGCAATAGGAACTCTCTCTAACAGCCTCCTGAAGAAGAACGGTATACTGGATGAAGTGCTGGCAAACACCATTGCACGAACAGCGACGGTCAACGAACTTATTGTCCATACCTCACTTGGGCAGACAGATGCTGCGATTATCTGGGAAGATCTCTTCAATGACGAGAAGCTGGACAAGATCAATATACCAAAGGAACAGAATATCGTGAAAGTTGTCCCGATTGGCAGCCTTACTTTCTCTGAATACCCGGGGACTGCTAGAGAGTTTGTCAATTTTGTCGCATCAGATGAAGGAAAAGCGATCTTTACAGCACATGGGTTCACCACATATCCTGACCCCTATTACGGGGAGATATAAATACTCTTTTTTTATTCCAAGGTGATTTTACGATGAATGAACAGAACAACGCTATCAAAGCTATGGAGATCTGCTACCACCCGATAGGGCTAATCCATTCTGAATTTACAAACCAGGAAGAAACTCCAATACAGGGAATATTCAATGAATCTATTGGCACACTAGAAGTTTTTTCGGAATATGCCGAGGGTCTGGAGGAGATCGAATCGTTTTCACATATCATTCTTCTCTACCACTTTCACCGTGCACAGGGCGGCCCTCTGCTCCAGAAACCATTTCTTGATGTCGAAAAAGCACGTGGAATCTTTGCTATCCGGCATTTCAACAGACCAAATCCCCTTGGCATCTCAATAGTCCGGCTCCTTGCAGTCGAAGGAAATATACTCACCATCAAAGGCGTGGATATCCTGGATAAAACCCCGCTCATTGATATCAAACCCTATGTGTTTCAGTTTGACAATAGAGATGAAGTATCAAGCGGATGGGTTGATGACCAGCACTTTGATGGAATCGCAGAATGGAACAGCACTCCAAAAGCGCTGAGGGATCGGAAGAGGATCAATCTATGAGAAGGGGTGTCAAATCCCCGCTGAGAGTTGCCACAATTGCCATTGGTGTGGGGCTTGCTCTCTTCATAGTACTCCTTCTGCTTCTGATCATGAGCCATCCCACACTTGAGGGGATGATAAACTCACTAAAATCGCCGGAGATCCATTTTGCAATTTACCTGAGCCTGGTTACATCGTTTATCTCAACGGGGCTCTGCATCTTAATCGGCGTTCCTGCAGCCTATGCACTGGCGCGATATGATTTTCCCGGAAAGCATGTGGTTAACACCATTCTCGACATGCCACTTGCCCTTCCGCCTCTTGTTGCGGGTGTCGGGCTGTTGCTCTTCTTTGGAACAACACCCGTTGGAGAGGCGCTTGCCATGGCAGGGCTTGTTTTTGTCTTTACTCCACTGGGTATCATTGTAGCACAATTCTTTGTGAATGTCCCATTTATGCTCCGCATTATGCGTTCAACATTTGAAGGGATCAGCCCTCGTTATGAGTATGTAGCCAAAACACTCGGCTGTAATGATACACAGGCACTCTGGAGAGTAACGCTTCCGATGGCAGCCAATGGTTTCCTTGCCGGATCGGTCATCACCTGGGCAAAAGGCATCGGAGAGTTCGGTGCAGCATTGATGGTTGCAGGGGCAACCCGTATGTCAACTGAAACATTACCAATCTCGCTTTTCCTGAATATGTCATGTGGAAAACTGGATCTTGCCATCTCGGCAGCAACGATTTTGATCTTCATGAGTCTTCTTTCGCTGTATATCTTCGAACGGTACGGCGGATTCACCAGATTATAGGAGGTATGATGTTACAGATACAGAATATATCCAAGGATATGGGAGAATTCTTCCTGGATCATGCCTCTCTTGAGATATCCAAAGGAGAATACATCGTGATCATCGGGCCAACCGGAGCAGGCAAAACTATACTTCTTGAAACTGTCGCGGGCATTTATGAGCCTGATGGCGGATCCATCCATCTCGATGGGAATGATATTACCCATGCACCTCCGAAGGACCGGAATATCACTATGGTGTATCAGGATTACATGCTCTTCCCCCATCTCACCGTCAGGGATAACATCGCATTTGGCCTGAAATCCAAGAAGGTTCCATCAGATGAGATACATGAGGCTGTTCAGAGATATGCAGAAATGCTCCATATTGCCCACCTTCTCCACCGCTATCCCGATACACTCTCCGGAGGAGAACAACAGCGGGCAGCTATTGCACGTGCAATGGTGATGAGTCCCTGGGCACTCCTGCTGGATGAACCTCTCAGTGCACTGGATTCAAAAACACGGGAGAATCTCCGAAAAGAGTTAAAAGATCTTCACGAAATCACGAAAACAACGATCATTCATATAACCCACAACTTTGAAGAGGTATTTGATCTCGCTGATCGTGTTGCCATCATGAATGAAGGCAAAATGGTGCAGATTGGAGTACCAGATGAAATCTTCAGAAAGCCAAAGAACCATTTTGTAGCAGAATTTGTTGGTGCCACAAATGTATTCAAAGGCACTTCAACGTCTGAAAATGGAATTGCAAGCGTAAAAATTGGGAATATAATTGTCAGGGCTCATTCTGAAGTAGAGGGGGATGTTTACATCTCCGTCCGCCCGGAGGAGATTCTCATCTCTACAGCGCCTCTTGCATCACCCATACGAAACGCCTTTCCCGGAAAGATATCTGAGATCCGCCACTGTGGCGCGATGATAAGGCTCATTGTTGACATTGGAGTGACGTTTGTTGTCGCGTTGACAAGACAGGGTTTCGAGGAGGCAGAACTGGGAATCGGGGATTTGGTATATATTGCTTTTAAAGCAACATCAGTTCATCTTTTCCCTGGAAAAAGCACAACGGAATGAAGCCAGAAAATGGTCTTTGACCACCTCACTTTTCCCTTCAGGGCGGCAATATATACCAGAATGAATACGTACGCAGCGACACTCCTTGGGACGGTTCGATCAAGCCGGCCGCTCGTTCACCATATCACCAATACCGTCACAATCAATGACTGTGCAAATGCGACGCTCGCCATCGGTGCAGCACCGGTGATGGCAGGTGCAATCGAAGAAGTGGCAGAGATGGCGGGGATCGCAGGCGCAGTTGTCCTGAATATCGGAACCCTCACACCTTCGCAGATTGATGCGATGGTCGCAGCAGGGAAAGCTGCAAATGCACATGGCATCCCGGTGATCCTCGACCCGGTCGGGGTCGGTGCAACAACACTCAGGACGAAGAGTGCCGAGAGAATAATGAATGAATGCACCATCACAATCCTGAAAGGAAACGCCGGTGAGATCGGTGTGCTTGCCGGGAGCGGCGGCACTGTCAGGGGCGTTGATTCGGGCGGATGTGCCGGGGACCCGCTCGATGTTGCCCGCCGCTGTGCTGAGAGATGGAATACAGTCGTTGCCATGACCGGGGAGACCGATATCGTCTGCGGGAGTGGCGAAGTATACCTGATTCGAAACGGGAGCCCGATGATGGAGCGGTTGTCTGGGACCGGCTGTATGGCAGCATCTGTTGTCGGGGCATTTGCAGCCGCAGGCGACGATACCGTGAAGTCCGCAGCCGCAGCACTCATCGCATTCGGACTCGCCGGGGAGCGGGCAGCAGAAGGTGCCAGGGGGCCATATTCATTCAGGACCGCACTCTTTGACGAACTCGCATCACTGACACCGGAGACGGTATCAGCAGAGGCAAAGGTGGAGCAGTCCTGTGGCATATGATCTCTACGTCATCACCGACGTGCAGATAGGGCTGGGGAGATCGCATACCGAACTCGCCCGGATGGCGCTTCAGGGTGGAGCTGATATCATCCAGCTCCGGGACAAAAGGATGAATTCCGCATCATTGTATAGAACGGCACAGGAGATAGTTACCCTGACCAGAGCTGCCGGTGCCTGCTTCATCATGAATGACCGGCTTGATATCGCGCTCGCCACCGGAGCAGACGGGGTTCATCTTGGCCAGCAGGATATGCCGATTTCAGAAGCCCGCCGGATTGTTCCAAGGGACTTTATCATCGGCTGTTCCGTCGGATCGGTTGAGGAAGCAATACAGGCAGAGATATCAGGTGCCGATTACCTCGCACTCAGCCCGGTCTTTTCCACAACCTCAAAAGATGATGCCGGATGCGGGCACGGCCTTTCAACACTGAGCGCCATACGTGCCGCAACCCGCCTTCCCCTTGTAGCAATCGGTGGAATCACACGGGAAAACATCGGATCGGTGATCGCTTCCGGGGCAGACGGTGCCGCCGTCATCTCTGCGGTTGTGGGAGAGGAAGATGTCGCAACCGCAGCAGCAGAGTTGAAACGGCTGATTACGGCGGCAAAATCTCCATCCAGGACACCTGCCGTTGTACAGAAGGTGTGATTGCGTATGGCCCGGCCTGTGATTGGCATCATCGGAGGCGGGCCGGCAGGACTCTTCTGTGCAGCAACTATCAGGTCGAAGGAAAGCCGGCTCATCCTCTTTGAGAAGAAGAGAGAGGCGGGTAGAAAACTCTTAATCACCGGATCCGGGCGATGCAATCTGACCCATGGAGGAGAGATCCGCGAATTCGAGCCGCATTATGGAGAGAACGGCGCATTCTTAAAACCGGCACTCCGGGGATTTACCAACCGGGATCTGATCGCCTTCTTCGAAGAGCGGGGCTGCCCGGTCTATGCAGATGAGAACGAGAAGATATTTCCGGTATCTGAAAAGGCAGACGATATCCTCTCTGTACTGATGACCGCATGCCGGGAGAACGGTGTGGTGATCAGGCAGAACAACCCGGTTCGTGCTGTGGAGCGATCGGGTGATGGCTTTCTGATCAGAACAGACGAACAGGACGTTCTGGTCGATCACCTCGTCATTGCAACCGGCGGTGCATCATACCCATCTACCGGATCAACCGGTGACGGATACCGCTTTGCCGAATCCCTCGGCCACCGGATCATTGAGATTGGACCGGCGCTTACCCCGGTGCATCCGGAGCAGTATCCATTCCCTGATCTTGCCGGAATCTCTTTTGACGACATCACCGTCTCGATCCTCCGGGAGGGGAAGATTGTCCGGAGAGTGACAGGAGACCTCCTCTTTACACATAACGGCTTCTCCGGCCCCGTCATCCTGCATGCATCCCGATTTATCAGGGATGGCGACAGCCTCAGCATCGCATTTCTCCCGGAACAGGAGAGGGAGGTGATCCAATCCCATATTACACTTGGATCGGCAACAGCCGGGAAACGTCTTGTGAAGACGATCCTCTCGGAGCTGCCCCTTCCTGCACGCTTCATCCAGCGCCTCACCGAAGAGGCGGGGCTGTCACCAGACAGCACAGTCGCCCACCTCACCAAAGAGAAGAGGAAAGAACTCCTTCGACTTCTCACCGGATGGATATTTCAGATCAAAAGGGTTGGCGGATTTGATGCTGCAATGGCAACCCGCGGGGGCATTGCACTTGAGGAGATCAACAATAAGACGATGGAATCACGCCTCCTTCCAAACCTCTACTGTATCGGAGAGGTGCTCGATATCGACGGCGATACCGGTGGATATAACCTTCAGGCAGCATTCTCAACCGCTTATACAGCTGCGGAATCGATCTCTCTAAAAAACAGATGAAATTTAGATATTCGAGAAGCGGAGCCTGACATCATCGGGATCCAGGTGACGGGCTGCCATCAGTGCGGATATGATCGCATCCGAATAGGCAAGTGCCACCATCTCAAACGCAGAACCCCTCCCGATTGGAACCGAGATCGAACGGTACTGCCCTGAGATCTGCCTCACCTCATACTCAGGGGGAAGATCAGCGCTATTCCCGGACGATTCACCGAGATCGATGACCAGATCAACATACCCGGCTGCATGTGATTGTGGATTTGCGGTGATAAGGCAGGTCCACCCTCCAAGTTCATGCACCTTCTCTGCTGCGCTCACCACCGATTTCGTCTCGCCGGATCCGGAGAAGACAACAAGCATATCCCCGGACTCAAAGGCAGGGGTGATCGTCTCACCGATCACATAACAGGGGAATCCAAGGTGCATCAGCCGTATCGCAAACGCCTTTGCCACCAGGCCTGACCTTCCGGCACCGGTGACATAAATCCTTCTGCCGGAGAGTATCTCGGAGATGAACTGCCGTGATTCCTCCTCGTCGACCACCTCGGCCACACGGACGATCATCTCCGCCGTCTTCAGCATATAATCCGAAATCTTGCTGCTATCCCCGGTCATGTCTTATCACTTCTGGATCATTATCCGCTAAGTGTTTATCGGTTATCCCCGAAACATCCCGACGGCAAGAAGGATCATGGTCACCACCAGTACCGGGGGGATCAGATACCTGCATATCCAGAGGAATAGGTGTGGTATGAACCCTTTCAGCCCGCCTTTCTCCCTGAGTTGATGGGGATCAAGTATCCAGCCGAAGGCAACTGCCATGATCAGTGCGGTCAGGGGAAGACCAAAGGAGCCGGCCGTCTCATCAAGGAGATCCAGCACCGGGATGCCGCCGAGCGTGAGGTTCATCGCCGAGTAACTGAGGGCTGAGGGAAGACCGATTGCGATCACGCCTCCGGTCAGGGCAAGGCTCGCCTTCTTTCTGGAAAGGCCTTTTCTGGCGATAAGGGAGGCAAGGGGCATCTCAATCATCGAGACCGTTGCCGTCAGAGCAGAGAAGAAGAGGAGAAGGAAGAAGAGGAACCCGATTAATGCACCAAACGGGATCAGTGCAAATGCCTCAGGAAGAATTGTGAAGGTGAGTTCGGCGCCCATTGCAGGGGAGAAACCGAATGTGAAGACGATCGGGAAGATGATCAGTCCTGCGAGTATCGCAACAAAGAGATCAGCGATGGTGATATAAACTGCCGATCTCGCAATGGGAACCGATCGTCTCAGGTATGAGCCGTAGGTGAGGAGGATACCGGTTCCAACCGAGAGCGAGAAGAATGACTGGCCAAATGCCGCCGCCCAGAGGGTGGGTTCTGCAAGCACCGAGAAGTCCGGGGTAAAGAAGAACGCAAGGCCCTCGCGGAAACCCGGGAGTGTAGCGGCATAGATGGCAAGCCCGATCAAGATGAAGAAGCTGATCGGGATGAGCCGGCGGGTCACCCGTTCTATCCCCTCTTTGACACCAAGTGCAACCACCCCGCCGGTCAGGAGGGCTGAGATGATGAAGAAGAGGACCGGCAGGTATCCTGCGGTAAAGGACGCGAACCTGCCATCAGTTCCGATCAGTGAGAAGAATACAAACGCAAGCGTCCATCCGGTGATGACCAGATAATAACTCAGCACAACAAAGCCGACTGCAATCAGGAGCCAGCCTGCCTTTGAGAGATGGCGATGCACTTTCTCAAAAGCAGTGACAACATCGGCGGCAAGGGCCCGGCCCGCCTTGATCTCAATCACCATCAGGGGGAAGGCGATCAGGAAGACAGCAAGCAGAAACGGGATGAAGAATGCACCACCACCATTCTGGCCGACAACCGTTGAAAAACGCCAGATATTTCCGATACCAACGGCGGCACCGATTGATGCAAGAATAAAACCGAGGCCGGAAGACCAGTGCTCCTGTGGTGCCTCTATCTCCTCAGCAGACATCAGGAGAGGGGTACCTTCCCCCTCTCACATAGATGTTACTGATATTCGACCGGCTGTGACTGCCGGGGGAGCCCGCCTTTGAAATGCTGCTGTATCCGGGAATAATATTCAGTAAGCCTCTCGTTCATCGTCGGCCGGACCTTCTCCATCGCCGCCTCGAAGTGGCGGGTGGAGACGACCGTTGCCCCTTCCCGCATCGCAAGCATCCCTGCCTCACGGCAGAGCCCTTCGAGATCAGATCCGACATACCCGGCGGTCCGGGCTGCAACGGTCCCGATGATCGCATCCCGTTTTGGATCAGGGAACTGCTGATTGAACCGGGAGATCAGATCGTGGATGAGTTTCCGGATCTCACTCCTCTTCAGCCCGGCACCTTCCTTCTTTGGCATCTCAGATGCAGCTTCCCGGATTGCATCCGCGGTGATCTCAGCCCCCTCTCCGATGGACTCGAATATCTTCTCGATGCAGCCATATTCACAGCCTTCAAGGAGACTGATGAACTCCTCAATCGTTCCATCCTCAATCGGCATGCTCCGCATATGGATCCAGAGGATCCTTTTCCGATCCTCTTCATCCGGCTCCCCGATATAGACGAGACGGTCGAACCTGCCGGGTCTGAGGAGAGCGGGATCGACAATGTCGGGCCTGTTGGTTGCCCCCATCACGATCACATCGCGGATATCCTCGATCCCGTCTATCTCGGTTAGGATCTGGTTTAAGACGCTCTCGATGGTATGAGAGGAATCCCCACCCCCGCGTGCCGGGGTGAGGGCATCCATCTCATCAAAGAGGATGATCGAAGGTGCCACCTGGCGGGCCTTCTTGAAGATCTCACGAACGGCCCGTTCGCTCTCACCCACCCATTTGGAGAGGAGCTGCGGGCCTTTGATCGGGATGAAGTTCGCACCGGACTCGGTCGCAACAGCCTTTGCGATCAGGGTCTTCCCGGTACCGGGAGGGCCATAGAGGAGGATGCCTTTTGGAGACTGGATCCCAAGTTCCTCGAACTTCTCCCGGTCAGTAAGGGGAAGCTCGACCGCCTCCCGGATCTCCTGCCGTGCAGCAGCAAGGCCGCCCACATCCGCCCACGTGATATTGGTTCCCTCCAGCATCACCTCACGCATTGCTGAGGGGAATACCTCACGCTGTGCTTCGCGGAAATCATCTGCGGTCACCTTCAGTTTGTCAAGCACTTCCTGCGGGATCTCATCCTGTTCGAGATCGATCTCAGGAAGATGCCGCCTGAGGGCGCGGATTGCTGCTTCCCGTGCAAGGGCGGCGAGATCAGCCCCGACGAAACCGTGTGTCCGGCCGGCGATCTGGTCGATCCTGACGCCTTCGTCAATCGGCATGCCACGGGTATGGATATTTAAGATCTCCTGGCGATCGACATGTGGCGGCACCCCGATCTCGATCTCGCGATCGAATCTGCCGGGCCGCCTGAGGGCGGGATCGATCGCATCCAGCCGGTTGGTTGCGCCGATCACAACAACCTGACCCCGTTCCTCAAGCCCGTCCATCATCGTCAGCAGCTGGGCAACCACCCGCCGCTCCACCTCACCGGTCACATCCTCGCGTTTTGGGGCGATCGAGTCGAGCTCGTCGATGAAGATGATCGAAGGTGCATTCTCATTTGCCTCCTCGAAGACCTCGCGGAGCCGCTGTTCGGATTCACCATAGTACTTCGAGATCACCTCAGGCCCTGCAATCGAGATGAAGTTCGCACCCGACTCATTGGCGACCGCACGGGCAATCAGGGTCTTCCCGGTGCCGGGCGGGCCATACAACAGGACACCCTTTGGCGGCTCGATCCCAAGCGTCTTGAAGAGTTCGGGATGGCGTATCGGGAGCTCAATCGTCTCCCGAAGCCGCTGAAGCTCATCTTTTAAGCCGCCGATATCCTCGTAACTGATCCGTTTCAGTCCCTCAAAACCAGGAGCAGGCTTATCAGATACGGTAATGGTTGTATTTCTGGTGATGATCACCGCATCTTCGGGTTCAAGGGAGATCACCTTGAACTCGATCAGCTGGGGGATCATCATTGCGCGGATTGGAACCACATCGCCCGTCGATACCGGGTAGTTGATCAGTCCCTGTGCGGCATGCTCCATATGAATGGTCAGGTGCGGCGGCAGGTTCTCAGGCGGCGCGATCACCACCTCTTTCGCCTCGATCACCGCCTCTACCTTTGAGATTTTAACACGATCACCGATGGTGACAGCGGCATTTTCCCGGGTGAACTTGTCGATCCGGATCTTCTGCTGATCCCAGTCTTTTGCCATCGCACGCCATACCTTTGCGAGCGTCTCCTTCTTCCCCTCGACTTTGATCAGATCGCCCGGGGAGACACGGAGCGCGAGCATCGTCTCTGGATCGAGGCGTGCCTTCCCTCCACCCAGATCTTCAGGATAGGCCGAATCGACCTTCAGATACACTTCAGGCATTACTTTATTGTCAACGGTGTCCGGACATATAAGTAGTGTTTTGCAATGCGGACGATCCTCTTTGACCCGGTAAATGGTGCTGCGGGAGATATGATCACAGGAGCTCTCCTTGCCGCTGGTGCTGATGAGGAGGCGGTGATCCATGCAATGGCGTCTCTTGTTAGAAAACCAGAGGTATCGCGTGTTTCACGATGCGGCATCGGGGCGACATACCTGAGAACCCATGCGGGAGAGAGTACCCGCACACTTGAAGATGTCCTCACCCGCCTCGGGGAGGCTGATGCGTCAGTCGGGGCAAAAGAGATGGCAGCGCGTATCTTTTCACGAATCCATGATGCCGAGACCCGCGTCCATGGAGAACATACCCATTTCCATGAGGTCGGTGCAGATGATGCAATTGCGGATGTGATCGGGGCATGCACCGCCCTCCTCTCACTGGCACCGGATGCAGTCGCTGTCCTCCCGCTCCCGCTTGGCAGGGGGAAGATCGGGTCTCTGCATGGGATCATGCCTGTTCCGGCACCGGCAACCGCGTATATCCTCGAGGATTCAGGGCTTCTCACCAGAAGAACCGATGAAGAGACCGGGGAGCTGGTCACCCCGACAGGGGCTGCACTTCTCGCAGAATTCCAGGCGTCATTTCCGGAGGGGGATCAAAACGGCACTATCGCCGCAGTCGGGTATGGTGCAGGTACAAGAGACCCGCCAGATCGTCCGAATGTCCTCCGGGTGATGATCCTGGAGAGCAGAGAGACACTTCCGGTCGTTGATATCCTGGAGACGAATGTCGATGATACCGATGGTGAGGTGATCGCCTATACGATCGCCCGTCTCCACCGCGAAGGAGCCCGCGATGCCTCAGCCATTCCGATCATCATGAAGAAAGGGAGGGCCGGCCATCTCGTCCGGGTGATCTGCCGCCAGGAGGATTCAGAACGGCTTGCAGGCATCATGGCAGAAGAGCTTGGAACGCTTGGAGTCCGGTGCATCCCATCGGTTCACCGGTTCATTGCAGAACGAAAGGTGATCTCTGTCAGGATACCGGAAGGAGACGAGATCGCCGTGAAGATCGGATACTCACAGGGAAAGATCATCTCGGTAAAAGCTGAGTTTGATGCAGTCGCCGCAGCAGCAGAACGGCACAGGCTGAGTGTCCGGGATGTGAAGAAGAAAGCCGAGGAGATCGCATACCGGGAGCTGGAACGTTGGAGAACGGACGAGTAAGCACAGGCAACCCGGATCTGGATCGGATCCTCGGTGGCGGCCTTGAGAGGCAGATGATCACCCAGATCTATGGGGAGCCGGGGAGTGGCAAGAGCACGCTCGCCATCATGGCGGCGGTTGCCACCCTGAAGGAGGGTGCCGGAGTCGTCTTCTTTGATACCGAAGGCTTCTCCCCTGACCGGTTCGTCCAGATCTGCGGCGGTGAGGATGCCGCCCCGGATCTTGCCACCCGGCTCTACCTGTATGAGCCGATCGATTTTGCCGAACAGGGGATGATGATCGCCGAGTCGCAGAAGATCTTTTTGAAACATACAATCGGTTTGATTGTGATGGATTCGGCAACCGCACTCTACCGGTCAGAACTCGAAAAAAGGGGCGATGTCCAGCGGATGCTTGGGAAGCAGATGATCGAGATCCTGGCTATCGCGCGGAAACACCAGGTCCCGGTCTTAATCACCAACCAGGTGTACATGAATCCGTCAACCGGCACATTCTCCGGTCTCGGCGGAACGACCCTCTCCCACATCTCAAAGGCGATCGTCAGGATCGAGCGGAGAGACAGCACCCGCCGGGCGATCGTCATGAAGCACCGATCCCGCCCGGAGGGGGAATCATTTGATTTTGCCATCACAGAAGATGGGATCCGTTCCTGCTGATCTTCAGGCAGAGGGCAATCAGGCAGGTTATCAATAAAAACGGGGATCCGGGATAGATCCCGGAATTATCGACACTCGTTCTCTTCAGAGCTCGATCATCCCGATGAAGACGACTTCGGCGGGGCCGGTCATGGTGACCGTATCGTCAAACCGGATCCGGAGCGGGCCGCCCTTCGTCTCCACAATACAGTCACCCATGACATAGCCGAGCTTGTGGGCAACCGCCGCAGATGCGGTTGCACCGGTTCCGCAGGACCAGGTCTCACCTTCAACACCCCGCTCGAATGTCCTGATCCTGAGGAGATTCTTGTCAACCTTCTCGACAAAGTTGACATTCGCACCCTTTGGGAACGTGGGATGGTTCCGGATGGTGGGCCCAAGCTTCATCGGATCGATCGCCCCGATCTCATCGACAAAGACAACGGCATGGGGAACACCGGTATTTACCGCATAGACCTGGTAGGTGCCGATATGCTCTGAATACTCGTCTTCGCCTGTACCGGTTGCCGGAATTTCACTCCTGGCAAATTCGGGGGTTGGCATTGTGATCGTCGCATAGAACGCATCATTCTGGTATCCAAGGGTAACCGGCATGATACCTGCAAGCGTCTCAACCGTGCTCTCCTCTTTGATATAGTCACGATCATATGCATACCGAACAAGGCAGCGGATCCCGTTCCCGCACATCTCCGCTTCAGACTCATCAGGCTGGAAGAGGCGCATTTTGACGTCCGCAGATTCGGACTTTGAGATAAAGAGGACGCCATCGCCCCCGATTCCAAACCGGCGGTCACAGAAGAGCATCGCAAAAGCGGCTTTCATCTCTTCAGGGATGATCTCATTCTCCATCTCATCGATCAGGATGAAATCATTGCCATTTCCCTGTAATTTTACAAATTGTACTCCCATGAACATCTCCTCATGTAATCTTCTCATTTACCTTGTCTGGGGAGCTATAAAATGTATCATCCCCGGAATCCGGAGTTGACATGCATCAGGATTCCTTCATGTAGTATCATCTGCGATCATCGGGAGATCCCATCCGAGATGATCCCGGATGATGAACGGGGCATATGATGGGGGAATAAGGCCGGTTTCTGTCACGATCCCATCGATATATGCTGCCGGTGTCACGTCAAAGACAGGATTTCGCACCCTGACATAGGGGAGTTTTCGGGCCGCCTCATCAGAAAGAACTTCTGAGCCCGGCCGCTCCTCGATCGGGATGGTATGCCCGGCGAGGGTGCGGGGTGCAAACTTGTAGGTCTCAGCAGCAACGACCATCCGGGTACGCGCCTCGTGTGCGGCAAGGGCGATCTGGGAGGTCCCTATCTTGTTGATGACACTCCCGTCAGAACAGACGGCATCCGCTCCGGTGATCACACAATCGATCTCATGCATAAAGATGCGGACAGCAGAGTCAACGATATAGTGTGTGGGAATTTCATGTTGATTCAATACCTCGATTGTCAGGAGGCCCTGGTTCCAGGGCCTGACCTCGGTCGCATAGACCTCGATCTCTTTTCCCTGCTGTTTTGCCCCGATGATACAGGCGAGTGCCGCCTCGGAGTTGCAGTGGGTGAGGATCACATCTCCGTCTCTGATCTGGTTTGCCCCGATTGTGGCTATCATTGCAACCGCCTCTTTGGATGACCGGATGAAGGCATCGGCATTTCTTTGGATAATACCGCGCGCATCCTCGGCACTGTCTGCATCCTCAAGGCCCCGCATGACGATATGGATCGCATTGGGAAGCGAGACGGCTGTCGGGCGGGTGGAGCGGAGGAGTGCTGCTGCCCTGTTCATCTCTTTTTGAAATGCAACCCTGTCTGCTGTTTCTGTTGCTTCGGCATGATCCCTGAGTGCTCCTGCTGCGGCACGAGCAATCCGTCCGGCACCCCGGATCTCCATGGAACGGATGGCATCTGCTGTCCTGATCAGTGGCATATATCAATCGACGGTACTTATCATTGATAAAGGTGGCTTTTGGATGACGATTGCAGTAGTTTTTGACAGTGCCGGGACGCTTCTCCGTACCTATCGGGTTGCAAAAGAGATCTCGGCAGGAAAGATCATCGAGGAGATAGAGACAACCACTCTCACCTTTGATGATCCTGATCGAATCCTGGTGCTTCTCCATGTACATTCTGAGGATGTCATTAAAGCAGACAAAGACGAGCTTCTCTCTGCATTTCTCTCCAGGAAAAAAATTGAATTTGGGATCTCCTGTGGGCGTCGCGTGATCACCCAGGATGAGGTTGCTGACATCCTCTATCACGAAGAATATGCCGCCGTCGGCGATCTCCAGGAGACGATACGCAGTGTCTGGAATCGGTGCAGCCATATCAAGCCGGTGATAGCGATCAACTCGGGCGTGATCCTCAATGTCAGGAGCAGGATGATCGAATTCACCATCACGGCCGGAGGAAGCCCGTTTCCCGGTGCGAAAGAGACGATCACCCGGCTTCACCAGATGGGGATTGCCACCTTCATCGCCTCGGGCGACAGGGGATCCAAACTGGAACGGATGGGAGATTATCTCGGCATCCCGCATGACCGGATCTTCGGCGTTGCCACCCCGACCATGAAGGCGGAGATTGTACGGAGATTGAAGGACAATTATGATACCGTCCTGATGGTTGGAGACGGGATCAATGATCTCCGGGCCATGAGGGAGGCGGATATTGCCATCCTCTCCGAGCAGCAGCCAGGTGAGCGAATTGAAGCCTTGGAAGCTGCTGCCAACTATACCATTCATGAACTCAATGAAGTGATCGCAATCATTGAAGAGCTATTACGATCAGATCCCGGGAGAACTGTTCACATATAAAGACTAATATGCTCCTTCTTCTACATACTACTCAAGAGGCTGCTTCATGAAACCCTTTATCTCAGTCGAAAACCTCTGCATGGACTTTAATGGCACGAGAGTACTCAATAACATTAATCTTGAGATCTCAGAAGGAGAAACCGTCGGCATCATCGGCAGGAGCGGTGCAGGAAAGACCGTTCTGATTCATCTGATCCGTGGAATCGATCAACCGCCGACTGAGGGGCGGATCATCTACCACATCTCGGCGTGTGACTCCTGCGGCCGGATTGAGCTTGCAAGCCAGGCCGGATCCTCCTGTTCCCGCTGTAATGCCGGAACCCTTCAGAAGAGAGATGTGGATCTCTGGAATGAGGACGATTCTACAAAACGCCATCTGATGCAGAGAACCGCCATAATGTTCCAGCGAACCTTTGCGTTGTATGGAAACGACCGTGTCATCGAGAATGTCCTCAGGGCACTCGAGGATACCGGATATCCCTCAGGAAAAGCGGTATCACGGGCCGCTGATCTCCTCGATGAGGTCAGGCTCTCGCACAGGATGATGCATATCGCCCGTGATCTCTCCGGCGGTGAGAAGCAGCGTGTGGTGCTTGCGCGCCAGCTTGCAAAAGAGCCGTTCCTCCTCTTCGCTGATGAGCCAACCGCAACTCTCGACCCGAAGATGGCTCGTGTCGTCCATGAGATGCTGAAAGAGGCTGCGAGCTCGGCATCGATGGGGATGATCATCACCTCCCACTTTGCGCAGGCAATCAAGGATGTTGCTGATCGTGCGATCCTCATTGCAGACGGCGAGATCACTGCCACCGGAACACCTGAGGAGGTGATCGCCACCTTCATGAAAGACCACCATGATGAAGAGGTCTTTGAGAAGCCTGAGTTTGGCAATGTGCTGATCAAGTGCGAAAACCTGAAGAAGCGATATATATCCGTTGACAGGGGCGTGATCCGGGCTGTCGATGGTGTCGATTTTGAGATCCGTGAGAAGGAGATCTTTGGGATCATCGGGACAAGCGGTGCCGGAAAGACGACACTCTCCCGGATCATATCGGGGATTCTTGAGCCGACAAGCGGCAGGCTGGATATCAAGATCGGTGATGAGTGGGTCGATATGACCCGCCCGGGATACCAGTTCCGTGGGCGTGCAAAGATGTACATCGGCCTCCTCCACCAGGAATATGACCTCTTCCCGCACAGATCCGTCCTTGACAACCTCACCGACTCGATCGGGCTTGAGTTTCCAAAGGAGCTTGCGATCAGGAAGGCGATGATCACGCTGAAGATGGCAGGTTTCACTGAAGAGAAGGGGAGGGCAGTCCTGAAACGTCAGCCTGATTCTCTCTCTGAAGGGGAACGCCACCGGGTGGCACTGGCACAGGTCTTAATCCGGGAACCAAAGATCATCATCCTTGATGAACCGACCGGCACCATGGATCCGATCACAAAAGTCGATGTGAAACATTCTATCCTCCACTCACGTGAGGAGATGGATGAGACCTTTGTTATCGTCTCACACGACATGGAATTTGTGCAGGAGATCTGCGATCGCGCCGCACTAATGCGGGGCGGCAAGATCGTTGCTATCGGCCCGACCCAGGAAATTATGGATCTCCTCACTGCAGAAGAACGCGACATCATGAACAAAGCTATAGCGGGAGAATAACATGGTCAGGGTCACTCTGGATGGTATAGCAATCCAGGCAGCTGATGGAGCATGCCTGAAGGATATCCTTCCAGATCACAACCCGGCATTATCTCTTGCAATCATCAGGCCCGGTGTCGTCTCTGAAGAGGTAACCCGCCATTTTCGTATAACCACCACCAAAGGTGAGTTTGTTGCTGAGATCCCGGATAGCAACGTACATCTTCCCGATTCGGATGATACATCCTTCAACCCGGCTCTCCACTGGTCTGACCGGTATACGGCGGCATTCGGACCTTTTCCATCCGATTTTACTCCATCACGCAGGCCTTCCCGGTATGCACGTGGCGATATCCTGATCGGGTGCGGAGGTTATGATACACGGCGCTCGTACCTGATCGTGTCCAGAAAAGAGCACCAGGCAGATCACGGTGCAGCAGAAGGCGGCGGGATCATCGGCCGTGTTGTTGCAGGACGGGGTACGATCGACAGGCTTGATACCGGAGATCGGATCACCGGGATCGAGCGGATGATCAGCTGGGCTGATAGCACCCATACCATCACGACAACCGATCTCTCCCTCCCCCTTGAAGAGGGGATGGAGATCATCTCCCATATCCGTATCCATGCAGACGGCTATTCGGAAGAGGATATTAATACCGCGATTGCTGATTCTGTGGATCACCTCCTCTTCTCCCTCCAATCCGGGATCTTCACAGCAGAGAGAACCACATCCACTCATTGCATGGATGCACATCTCGGCCGCCTGGATATAAAGCTTGAGCAGAAAGCCCCCCGGCGCGAGGGTGCGGTAACTGCCCGGACGAAAGGAAAACTCTCCGGTGCGATCTATATCTACCGTGATGATGTGGCAACGAGTCCGCACCACACCGTCATCGGGCAGGTGACCCATGGGATCGAACTCATCAGGCTGATTTCAGAGAAAGAAGCGTGTGCTGTTATCTGTGAACCTGAGCGGTTCGATCTGCTGGGAATGCATCTTGGAGATGCCCGGGCATATGCAGAGAAGCGTGGAATCGCAATCGTTGCTGACTCAGACTCTAATGAACGGGTTGTCATCAGCCAGGAGCCNNGAGGTGCTGAAAGAGAAGCAGGTCACCGTGATAACGATGGATCAGGATGATGTCGTCGATGTTACGCTCTTTGATGACCAGGCACCCCGCACCGTCGATATATTCCGCAGGTTCACCGGGCTGAAACGGTACTCGATCGGGATGCTCCCATTCTTCTTCAGTTTCGATGATGTCTGGCTCTTTGAACCGGATATCCCCGAGAAGATCAATATCATCCCGGAAAATACACCGGTTGGTTCAGTTCCGAAACGATCTCTTGGGATGACGAATGCCTCCCGGAGAGGTGCGGGGCTTGTCGGGGTGCGGGGCTCGGAGAATGCCGAGTTCGGCCCGACTGCTGAGCCTTTTGAGGGGACGAACATCATCGGGATCATGCACGATCTGGAGAAGCTTGGCAAGCTGAAGGAAGGAGATACCGTCTATATCAGGGAGGTGAAGAGATGAAAGAGTACAATCCGGAATATGTCGGCACTGAGACGAAATATGTCTTCGTCGAATCACCAACAACCACCCCTCAGGATCTCGCTATCGCAGCCTATGAGGTTGCCATGGGCATTATGATCAAGGAGACCTGTTTCGGGGTGCAGGTTACCGGAACCCCGGACGAAGTTGCAAGGGTGGTTGAACGGCTCCGGAAGTTGGATCCCTTCCATGTCTTCATCAAGGACAGGGGGTTTCCTCCTGGAGATGAGCGGCGATGCAGGGCAAACCTCGGCGGATCGAGGCCCGGATACCTCGGGCATGAATACGAAATCGGACTTTCACGATTTATTTCACACGGACTGAAAGAGACGGATACCATGAAGCCAGAAGAACTAAAGAAGAGTGCACAGCCTTTCAAACGGGAGCCGCCCCTCGACATCGGGGAGCTCTCATCCATTATCAAGGAGGAGACCTGACGATGGCGAAGGTCTTCATCTATCCGGCAACGAGTCTGATGCTCTCCGACCTCGTTGCACGATTTGGGCATAAACCCCTTGGATCTGCCCTATCAGTACGCGAACATATCCAGGCCGGCGGCTTCGATTCCCCGCCTCTCCAGATCACTCCTGAGGACCCAAAGAAGGGGCTTCACTGGGCAGCGGTTGAGGTGCCATCAGGAGTACGGGGGCGGATGTCGCTGTATGGACCCCTCATTGAAGAAGCTGAAGCAGCGATCATTATCGAAGATTCAGATTTTGCCTTCGGCTGCATGGGATGTGCACGGACAAACGAACTGCTCATATTCCTCCTGAAACAGAAAGGAATACCTCTCATCGAGCTTTCTTACCCGAAGACAAAAGAAGAGGGAGTCACCTTTGTTGCTTCCATCAAGACATTCCTCGCTGAACTCGGAGGTGGGGAGGAATGAGCAGGCCGGTGCGGATTGCGCAACTCACCTGCGGGGCTGAATATTCAGGTGTTCAGAATGAGATTGCTGAGGCGGCACGGGCAGTCGATGCCGAAGTATTCTACCCCGATATCTCACTCAATGATCTGAGACGGGATTTGGGATCATTTGGGCTGAATGTGAAGAGCCCGGATCTGAAGCTCGCCATTGCACGGGCACAAGCTCTTGTCACCGGGAAAGTGGAGGCGGATGCAGTCTTCATCGGGAGCTGTTTCCGGTGTGCCGAGGCGGCAATCGTCAGGACCGAGCTCAGACGATACATCCATTTGAACTCAACCCTGCCGGTCGTCTCGTACTCATTTACGGAGAGGACGACCTCGGGAACGCTTCTAACCCGGATGGAGGCGCTGACAACGATAGCACGTCGCCGTGCCCTCCTTGCACGTGAGGAGCAGACCGGGATCACAATGGGTGTTGATTCGGGATCATCAACAACGAAATGTGTCGTGATGAAGGATAACGAGATCATCGGGACCGGGTGGGAACCGACGATCGAGGTGCTGCGATCTTCAGATCTGGTTGTTGAAGCAGCACTTGCAGAAGCCGGTCTCACGATAAACGATATCGAGGCGATTGGAACAACCGGGTATGGGAGGTTCCTGATCGGCAAGCATCTCAACGCCGATCTCATCCAGGAAGAGCTGACCGTCAACTCAAAGGGTGCCGTCTATCTTGCCGATACCCAGCAAGGCCCCGCAACAGTCATCGATATCGGAGGGATGGATAACAAGGCGATCTCGGTGATGGACGGGATCCCCGGCACCTTCACCATGGGGGGGATCTGTGCAGGAGCCAGCGGGAGGTTCCTTGAGATGACTGCAAAACGGCTCGGTATCGATATCACCGAACTTGGACCGCTCGCGATGAAAGGGAAATCATCAGGGGTTCCGATGAACAGCTATTGTATCGTCTTTGGAACACAGAGCCTGGTGAATGCCCTGGCGGCAGGCAGCACACCTGAAGATGTCGCTGCTGCTGCATGCCACTCGGTTGCCGAACAGATCTTTGAACAGCAGCTTCAGGAAGTCGATATCCGGGAACCGGTGATCATGGTAGGCGGGACCTCGCTGATCCAGGGTCTTGTCAGGGCGATGGGGGAGCTCCTCCAGACCGAGATCATCGTTCCGCACCACTCACAGTACATCGGTGCCACGGGAGCTGCCCTCCTTGCGTCCGGGTTTGTTGACGGAAAGAAGGAGTGATTCATTATGACGATGCTGGATGCATTTGAGGTCGAGTGTTTCGAGGAGGTGGGACAGGACGTCTACAAGCAGATCACCGAGACCGTCCTCTCAGACCACAACCTCACTGCGGTCATCTCAAAACTCCGGATCTTCATCGATCCGAGGATACCAATCTTTGTTGCTGTCGGGACGATCCGGGATGCAGGTGCTCGCATCCGGGTCTCTGATATCGGATCGGTTCAGGTGCAGGGGGACAACACCGTCATCTCTATCCGGGATGAGACCTATCTCGCACAGTTCCTCACCCGTCTGTATGATATCTTCGGGCATGATCACGTCGACCAGCCCGACCGGTTCACCGTCATCATTTCAGAGGTGGAGATCCCACAAGACTTCGAGCAGATCGAGATTGTGAACCGTGCCGACACAGTACTCCGTGACCTGATCTATGCGATGACGGTGATCGCACCCGAAGGCTTTAAAGTACGGAGGGAATCCTATGGAAAACGACAGTTTTTCTATGCCGCAAGTGAGAATACACTCCCAGAACATGTCGTCGAAGATATGGTGTCTGGCCAGTTTGCGCTGATCGGGGAGGAGATGGCATGATCCTTGTTCCGATCACCTATACGGGTGGCGTGTACCGGCATGACGAGGTTATAGACTATATCGAGGATCTCGGCGGATACATCGTCCAGAAACACGAGATGGCACAGGAGATGGTGCTTCAGGCATTTATCCCAAAAGAGGATATCGGACGGTTCACCGCATTCACAAAGCCGCTCGCCGGAGAGGTGACCGAGTCGCCGCTTGTCGGCTGTGAGATAGCCGTCGTCATCCCAAGCCTTGAGATCCATCACCTCCCTCATTCCGCCTGCGATATTGCCGAGTATCTCAGGACAGTTGGCGCCAAGACGAATATGGTCGGTCTGGCACGTGGATTTGGGAAACGGATCTCCCAGCTGAATGATGAGGAGCGGGATGTGATCAATGAACATGATCTTGCCATTTATGTCCTGGGCAACTTCGAGACCTGCATCGAAGAGAAGTTCAACGGGCTCAGGCGGGGCGTGAATGTCCCGATCATCCTGACCGGGGCACCCCCACATGAGGCACTGAAACGGATCACCGATCCCCCGGCAGCAGGCTATGTCGGCAACCTCGGCAGATTCATGCACCGGACACGGACCGAGGCCGATATCGGACGGCTTGATGCGATCGTCGAAGAGACGGCACGGGTACTGAATGCGATACGCGATGAGATCGCCCATGACCCCCTCTCGGTCTCTCCTGCCCGGTTAAAGGAGGTTATTGAAGACGGTATCCCGGAGATTCGTGAGGTCTATTCACCAACCCCGATCACCGTCCAGCTCACCGGGCTCCGGATAAAACTGCCTTTTGACCGGTATCGCGATGTGATCAAATCACTTCCTGTCGAAGAAGATGTGACGATCGGCGATACCGCATGGATTTCACCATCACGAATGCGTGATTACATATTGGTGCAGATCAAACCTTTTTCAGAGACTCATATCGTGGTGTAGGTGGAGATGGATTTCGAGGCTATTATACGTCATATTAAAGAGGATGGATCGGATGAGACTGCCAGGTGCTGGCTTGAACAGATTGAGGAGGAATATGGTTCAGTTCCCCTGATCTTCCAGCGGATGAGCGAGAAGCCCGAGGTACTCATCTCCCATCTCCTCTACAAGGGATCAGTCACCCAGCTCTCAAAACTCGAACCAAAGGTGGTTGAGCTGATCAGTATGGCTGTTGGTGCCGCATTGAAATGCAGCCACTGTGTCGAGTATCATATGCGGGCGGCACAGTCCAAAGGTGCAACACGGGAAGAGATCTTAGAAGCAGTGCTGATTGCAGGACTCCTTGCCAATGCCGCGGTCTTAGCCGATGCATACCGGGTTGTCAATGGTGCCTGTGATGCATCATGCGATCTCACCGGGGTTCCGGAGAAGCAGAAGAAAGATTGAAAATCCAGCTGAAAACAAGATTCAGTTCAGCCCGTTCCAGGAACCCGATACATCATTTACCATGAAAAACCCTC
>DAJQ01000031.1:5376-5559 GCA_002496395.1 Methanocorpusculaceae archaeon UBA456 | reverse complement strand
ATGACTCGGTGATTGCAAGAATAAGAGCGCGTTCAACTCGTGAGTATCGCTCAAAGATAATTGTCTGGAATGGCCTCTCACGAAACTCAGGTTTTTGAAGCCTGATATCTCCATATCGTGTTTTTAAACCTCGTTCTGAATACCCGTTCCGTGTGGCAGTTCGGTGTTCAGAACGCTCATAAT
>DAJQ01000031.1:0-5303 GCA_002496395.1 Methanocorpusculaceae archaeon UBA456 | reverse complement strand
AGCGCATAACCATGTTCATGAAGGTAGTCAGCAGGGTCTGCATTGCACCATTTGGATCGGAAAGATAATCTTCTGCTAAATCATATATATCCATGGCTCTGTTCCTCTTTTGCAATTCTAACTAGGTACAGAGCCTTAATTAAATTTACAGGGGATTACGGATACTATCTGAAAAAATTGGGATAATTGGATAATTGGATAATTGAGGGGGTGAAGTGGATTCTCTGTCCTATCTCCTCTTCCCTCTCCCCTCCCCCCCCTCACCTCCTCTCAAGCATCTTCCTCACATCGCTCGCCCGGTACCGGAGGGTGACCTCGCTCGTCCGCCCCTTCGCCTGCCTGATCGTGATCCTGATGAGGGCATAGGTGGCAAGCGATCTGAGCAGCTCGTAGAAGGTGGTATAGGAGATGGCGTGAGCGGGGGGCTCGGTCTCGGTCTCGGTCTCGGTCTCGGGATGATGGAGCTCAGAGTACTCGTGTTCAGGGGTTTGGGTCTCTGTGAGGTGGTGCTCAGGGTGCTGTTGTTCACCCTGCATTGAGGCATCGGCTCCATGTGGGTTTCTGCCGGTGTGGTATCCCGGCTCGGGCTCGGCACATGCCGCCAGCTCTCCTGATTGCGGTTCGGCGGCTCGCTGCGGCTGTAGTTTTTGGTACTGCTCACGGTGTTCCCGCTGATCTCCCTGCTCCCGCTGTTCCCGCTGTTGCCGCAGCCGTTCGTAATGCCCGGCTGCCAGCACCTCCTGGAGGCGCGAGAAGATCCGGCCGGATGTCGGGGGCAGGGGCTCGAGATACTCTCTATACTCTCCATATCCTCGATATCCTCCATCCTCTCCAGACCCTCCATCCTCTTCAGACCTTCCATGCCCGCTATACCCGTTATACCCGCTATACCCGCTGGAGCCGTCATACTCCCCACGTTCCCCACGCTCCCGATACTCCCGATACTTCCTCTCCTCCTCATACCTCTTCCTGGCTGCTATCTCGCTCTCCTCGACCATCCTGGCAATGACCGAGAGGAGCGTCCGCTCCTTTTCGGTGAGGACCGAGACGAGGCCCCGGAGGTGGGTGAGGCGGGCATCGCCGTAGGCGGCGGCAACATCCTCTTCGGTGACGGTGGTGTGGGCCGCCCGTTCTGCCCTGAGGATGGAGCGTTTCAGGAGATCGATGCCGACCCGGAGATCGCCCGGCTCGGTTGACTTGGTCCTGTGGGTGATCAGGTCGAGGATCTCAGGCGATATCGCCCCCGGATAGGCCGCCTGCCGTGCCCTCTCCCTCAGGATGCCCCGGATCTGGTTTGCAGTATAGGGGGGAAAGAAGACCTCTTCTGAGCAGAGGCTCGAGAAGACCGATCGATCCAGCCTGCGGGAGATATCGAGTGCAAGGTCGCTCTCGACAAGGATGACCGATACACGGCAGCCGGGATAGTCGAGGTGGATCCGCAGGAGCGAGGAGAGGATCTGGGTGTCGGTCCCCTCATGGATCAGGTGGTGGATATCGTCAAGGCAGACAAGAAGGACAGGTCTCCCGGATCCTTTCTGGTTTTGTCTCTGGGATTGTGCCGGTGCCTGCCTCTCTGATCGTTTTCCGGATTCTCTCCCGGATTTTCCCCCGGATTGCCTCTCGGACTGAAGCGCCTTTGCGACGGCATCCACCAGTTTCCTGAGGGGAACGCCGGAGCTTGGGGGTGCATGGCCGACCAGTTCCCGGTAGATCGTGGAGAAGACCGCAAATGCAGTCCTGTTCTGCTGGCAGTTCACGTACACCGGGATCAGGGTCTGCGAAGCCTCCCTGATCTGGGCGAAGAGATGATGGATGCAGGTCGTCTTCCCGGTACCGGGGAGCCCCCGGCAGAAGATATTTGCCGGCCGCTGCCCCCGGAGGCCCGGCCTGATCAGGAATGCCATCTCCTCAAGCTCAGGATCGCGGAAGAGCACCTGATCGGGGATGTGATCGCACTCGAGGATATCGGCGTCCTTAAAGAGCGGCTTATCGGAGAAGGCGTGGTTTTTTGAGAAAAGCCGGGAACTGCTTTTAACAACCGATGAACTGGTAAGACTGGTTTCTGTACTCATACCATTAAGGACGCAGTATGGGTAATAAGAGATGAACCGTGCACCCTGAAAGTGAATTGCCCCTTAATTAAAGCTTTTGCCGCTCGCGGAGTGAGGTATGAAAGGGGTGTTGAATCATTCACAGGGAAGCGGGTGGCGATTCCGGGCAATACAATCAAGACGCTAATTATCAGACGCAAATGGATGCGAAGAAGGTGGTGCAGATAGAGAAGAGTATGCACAGAATGAAGGGAGAGGATTTGGAGATACGGAATCGTCATCTCTATTACCTATAGGGGCATAGTAGTATTACTATGCAGAGAGCAACCTCCATATACATCAGAAATGACCTGAGGGATCAGCTAAAATCCCTCAAAAAGAACCCAAAAGAGTCATATAATGATATTATCGAGCGCCTGCTCAACCTTGCCATTGATGAGGAGCCATTGGGAGAGGAGGCAATCATTGGCCTTGAAGAAGCTCTTGAAGAGATCAAGGCAGGGATGTTCATCTCCGAATCCGAGATCATGAAGAAATATGGGGTTCAGTGATCCTGTGGTCACCTATACTATCAGGTATACCCCTCGTGCAGATCGGGATCTTGAAAAATTACCAAAAGAAACTGCCCGGATGGTTGTTCGCAAGATTCATGAGATCAAAGAAGCCCCCTATCTCTCGATTAAGAAGCTAAAGGCATCGAACCCACAGCATCCAGTTTATTCTCTCAGGATACGGCGCGATATTAGGGCTCTCATATCCATTCATGATGATATTTTAATTATTCATGTTCTCGAAGTCGAGTCACGGAAACGATCATATCGTGATTTTTGATTATACAATCGGAATCTCTGATTGATTGTAGCCTTTGATGGTGTAAAAATCCGGTTTCGGAATCGTTGTGCTCTCCTCCTGCGCCCCACTCTTCTCCGGATCAACAGCCTGTTCTTCTCAATCTCCTCCCCTCCGCCATCCCTCCCTACTCCAGGCACTTCCAGTAAAAGAACCGAAACGACCGGTTCTTCTCCCGGGCCACCTGGATCGAGTACCGCCTGATGATCTCGATCATCAGATCGATCCGCGATACGTAATGGTCCGGGATCATCCGGTTGAACCGCTCCTTGGTGATCCGATCGGTGCCGGGCAGGGGCCGGAGCCCAAGCGTTCGGGATGCATGGTCGTTTAGGCCGGCGAGATACCAGCCTTCGATCTCTTTTATGACGATGATCACCTTGTCAGTATCGAGCTCCCGGTACCAGCGTTTCAGGCGGTTCTTCTTTGCCCTCACATTCCTTTCCCTGTCGATATCGGCGATCATCAGGTAGTCGTCGCCCATCGCACCGATCCCCCGGATGAAGCCGTCCACCCGGATATGCTTCATCCCGGCATAGGCGATCAGTTCAACTCCTGCATATCCTTCCTGGAGTTCCCTTTTCAGGACCCCTTCGAAGAACCTGATATCATCAGGGCCTTCACAGAAGACAAAGAGCCGGTTCATAGGTCAACCATAAATAGCAGATGGAGAGGACGAAAGGGGTGGAAGCCAGGGTCGAGATGGAAGCCATGGTTGGTGCAGCATCATGCACGATAACATCGTCATGTGGGAATCGCATCATCATCAGAGCCCGAGCAGGTTCTGGATATACAGCTCTTCAATCCCGACCTCGTTCTTCAGAAACGTCCTGACCTCCTCGCGGCGGGCGGGTTTCGTGATGATCGAATACCCAAGCGAATCCCTTGAAATGAGGAGGATATCCTCGATATCCGCATGCCTGACGACGCCCGGATTGTGGGTTGTGATCAGGATCTGCTTGTTCCGGGCAGCATCTGCAAACATCGAGACGACACGGGCGATCAGATAGGGATGCACGTTCTTCTCAGGCTCCTCGATGACGATGAATGGCTTCTCATCAAAGTAGAGGGCACAGATGAGGTTGATCACGTTCACTGTCCCATCAGAGATCACCGAGGATGGCAGGGGGTGATCGTCCCCGTACCGCTCCGTCACCGTGAAGTAGATGGATGAATCCATGAACTTCCGGACATCGATATCCTGCACAAACGGAAGCAATTCGGTCATCAGGTTCGATAACCGCCGCTTCTTCTCGGGATCGGAGAGGATGCCCCGGAGGACGATCGCCAGGTTCGATCCATCCTCTTCGAGATCGCTTCTGCCGGAGAGGGGGATCGCCTTTCTGGGGGTGCGGGGATCAAAATCATAGATGGCGATCTCGGCAAAGAACCGCTGGAAACCGGGCATCGGCACAAGCAGCGGGTTCTCGATGAGGAGGGTTCCGCTCCGTGGAATATTCTTCTGGAGGTACGGCGGGATGATCTCTGAGATCTCAATTGCTATTCCTTCCGGGGTGGCGAGCTCATAGAAGACCCCCTCCCCGGTATGGGTGATCCTGAGCTCTCCCTGCCCGCTCTCACCCTCATCCTGCTCGGGCTTGCAGGAACAGCTGATCCTGAGATGATCTTCGAGGATCTGGTATCCTCCCTCCTGTATCTGCAATGAGAACCGGTACTCGATCTGGTGAAAGGAGAGGGTGTGGCTGCCGCCTTCCGTATCCCGGACACCATTGAAGACACCAAGCTCATTCTCGAAGATGATCCCAATCTCTGTCGGCACATCGGCTGGAATCCTGACATTCCTGATATACTCTGCCCCGCCCTGAAGAGATATGGCATTTCCAAGTCCGTGGCGTGCGATATCGCGGAAGAAGCGGAATATCCTGATGAAATTCGTCTTGCCTGCCGCATTCGTCCCGATCAGGATATTATATTCATCAAGATCCACCGTGAGATCCGAGAAACTCTTGAAATTTCTGCATGAGACCTGTTTAATACGCATATCCCTGCTTCACCCCTCGCAACTGATGATCTGATTCAATCTTCGATATAGCTTTCCTTCAGGAATATCCGGAAATCCGGGAAAACCTTCCAGCAAAAAAACTATGAAAACCCGGAGCGATCCTGTTCCCACATTCGGATCATCGAAGTTTGAAGCATATGCGGCGCGGGTTTCGGGGGGCGGGGTGGCCCCGGATCAGGATGACAGAGGTGATATACNNGATCAGGCGGACAGAGGTGATAAGCCCTTGCTCAAGAGAGCAACCTGAAAGGCGATTCGAAGAATCGGGGTGTATCTCCTCTGGCAGTCCAGAGCAGTATTCCCGCCCCTCCCTGCGATGCATCTGCGGCTGCCCGGTTTACGTTTCATGCGAAGCATCTGCGGACGGGGACGGGGCGGTG
>DAJQ01000005.1:2492-24241 GCA_002496395.1 Methanocorpusculaceae archaeon UBA456 | reverse complement strand
CACATAAAATAGCGAGGAGGCAGTTAGTGGGACATGAAAAGAATAATATGTCCCACAAATCAGATTGTGGGACGCAGATGGCATACAATAACAGAATCACTCGTTCATCGAATAAATCACCTGTTACTTCCCGATTGTCAGACCAGGATGATAGTATCAGTAATTCCCTGTAAAGTATGCAGGCGGGCAAACAAAGGAGCAATACCAGCGGGTTATCTGACCACACAAAAGACAAATCAGGTATTCGTCTAACCGACAGTTCATCAGGGGCAGATTTTGGAGAGAAGAGATATTATTTCAAGTGGAAGCCATTGATCCAAGTCAGAGATACTGCGATCTCTCCACCTCCGAAATTATCAATCATAGTCGACAGTTTTATCATATATCATCTACTATAATCGACAGATGGATGAGAGAATGGAGATCGCACTGGAGAGCCAGAATCCCTGGTGGTCTTCTGGAGAGTTTGAAACAGGAGTCGACCGCCTCTTCAGATTCCCCCAGATCGAGCGATATCTGAATATACAGGAGGTTCTTCTTATCGTCGGTGCACGAAGAACCGGCAAGTCGACCCTCGTCTATCAGATAATCCGATCTCTCCTTGATCAGGGTGTCGGGAGAGAAGCGATCCTCTACATCAATCTTGATGAGCCCCTCTTCCTCTCAATGGCAGATGACCCAACCCTGCTCAGCTCTATTGTTGAAGGACATCTCACCCGCCATGGAAGAAAGATACAACGCCTCTATCTCTGTATTGATGAGATCCAGAACTATTCCTACTGGGCTCCTGCCATAAAGACATTGTATGATACAAAGAGCACTATCAAGTGTATCCTTACTGGTTCGGTATCAACACTTCTCAAACAGGAGATGAGTACGCGCCTCTCCGGGCGTCACTTCTCCATAACTGTGTATCCCCTCACATTTGCGGAATGCCTCGGTTTTCAGAAGACTGAGCACCCCACCATTATGCAGAAGAGGGAGGCATTTGGTGAATACCTGAAGTACGGCGGTTTTCCTCGTGTCGTCCTTGAACCCGATGAGAGCATGAAGATGGAGATCCTGAAGAACTACTATGAGACGATCTATCTCAAGGATATCATTCTTCCAAACAGAATCCGGAAGAATAGCGAGATCATCGATCTCCTCTATTATCTCATCTCACATACCGGAACCCTCCTCTCGTACAATAAAATCGCAGAAACCTTACAGATCTCAACAGACACCGTCCGGGAATATATCGAGTATGCGGAGAACGCGTTCCTCCTCTCCACACTGATGAAGTATGACTACTCACTGAAGAAGCAGCTTGCAAATCCAAAAAAGATCTATGCGATCGATCCGGGTCTTATCAACGCCGTTTCATTTGCGTTCTCAGAGAACAGAGGCAGGCTGATTGAAAATGTCATCTTCATGACCCTTAAGCGAGCGTATGAGTCAATATACTATCATAAAGGCCAGTACGAGTGCGATTTCCTGGTGAGTGTGGAGAGGCAGATCACCCATGCCGTTCAGGTGACACAATCCCTGAAGGAGCCAAAAACAAGGGAGAGTGAGATCAGAGGTCTCTCAGAGGCAATGGAGACCTACGGCCTCCCTGAGGGAACCATCATTACCGAATTTGAGTCCGAAGAGATCGAGACTAAGGGAAGAAGAATTCATGTCATTCCATGTTATACATGGCTCACCCGGAATGGCCGGATCTTGTGACGCACTTTTCGACCGCCATTGGCATTCAACATTCTGCCCGATTAGTCGGCACTTATTGCCTCAGAAGATCTCTGGTTCCGGCAATCAACTATTTATAGAGGATGATAGAAGAGTGACTTCTAACCCTGTTGGCAGGCCTCCACCGGAATTACCGGAGGTATGAAGCCATATTGAGACACACAGGGGATATTAGATGAAATAATGAAGAGAGGTGATAAAAAATGGCAATATCAGTGAACTGGGGAGCGATGGGAATTGGAGCAGTAATAGCATTTCTTGTCGGCTGGTATATCTTCGGCCTATTGGGAGCAATCATATTGGCAATTATTGTGATGGCTTTGATGGGGCTTATCAAATTTAAATGAGAGGATGGAGCTCTGGATCTGAAATAATCCCGGGATAACACCATCCCCTGTTTCATTCAGAGATGAAGCATGATAAAATCCCGCAGTTTTTTATGACTGGCCAGTCGTCAGACGATATATTTTGTCACTTGTACTGTCTGTGAATCGAATAACCGTGTCACAACCAGGCCAATAAAAAAATGAGTACCCCCATAAAAACAGCTAAAACCACACCTATCTGACCAAAGAAAGAGACATAGAAGACGGTAACAACCACCGCAAGGATAGACATAAGAGCAGACCGTATGATAAAATAGAGCCTCTGCAACCATATTGATAGCAATAATGCTTTAATAACCGCTCGTTTTTCGATGATGCGATCTGCTCCGGAGGGGACACTCTCCAGTTCATATAAAATATTTTGAGTATATTTAATATCAGATAACTGCAATATCTTTCTTGCATATCTAACCTCAGAGAGATCCTTCGAACTTGCCGTTTCAAGCTCCTCCATAATTCTCTCAGCTATTTCAGAGATTTCATTATCGATCCGGGATACATTTTCTGAATAGGGGGCGTCAGGCATCATTCTATCTTGTCCAGCTCACCCTCACCCAGAGGGAGATTTGTTCGCAATCTGTAACCACAATAATATAATTAAATATATATATCATAATCGATCAGAATCAAATTCCGGGACAAAAGCGACCCAAGAATGTCACAGAACCCACTCCGCATGCAGAGCATAATGGGATTTGGAATGCATCAACAGTATCATAACCATAACCGCATGAAATGAGTATTCAAAGAATCAGATAGGGAAGACGAGAATGGGCAAAAGCTTACTCAGCAGAATCCAAAATAACAGAATATTTTAAGAAAGACCACACAGCATTATTTTAAGCAGAGATAGAGAATTTCAGCTCTCGTTCAGTTAAAAAAAGAGATGTGGTTTCCGCCATAGTTTCCGCTATAATATGAAGGTAATCTATCACTTGCTCCTGAGATATATGAATTTCTTACAAATGAAGTTCATAATGCGTACCGATTCATCGATGAAGTGATTCAATTACTCAGAGTGCAACCGGAGAGTGAGGAGAAAAGAAATACTCGAAAAAAACAGAGAAATCAGTGGACTCGTCGTGATTCGAACACGAGATCTCCGCCGTGTGAAGGCGGCGTCATAACCAGCTAGACCACGAGTCCCTTTACCCTTACTCTATTCTTCATCCTCGGGGATAAGGCTTTTCAAAAGTGGGATGGAGTAGATTCAACCAAAAACAGAGAGGGCATCAGGGCCCTCAAAGCGGCGTATACTCCCCGGTCACTTCGCTCAGGTACACGCCTGATCCCAGCCACCACTCATCATTCACCGGAAGGACATACCCGATCTTCAGTTCCTCCCGATTCCCTGCATCCGGGTTTGGCCAGATGAAGACGACAAAGCCGCCACCCTCCTTTGCAGTTGTGGCAAGGGCTTCGATATTCCGCATTCCGTAGCCATCCTCCCGATCATACAGGTTTGAACCGATCAGGTTAGGGAGATAGGGATGCCCGATCAGGGTGCCGTCATACTGGTAGGCATAGAGATAATGGCCATTGGCATTCACAAACCGGCCACCGAGATCAGATATCTCGGCAAGGGCCGCCTCATCCCCTTCTGAGAGGGCATACGCGGCCCCGTCCTCGACAAGTGAAATCATATCGCCGACGACTCCGGGATACCCTTCATCCGGACTGAGATCGGCGAGGGCAATACCGGATCCGATCCACCAGCCCTCGCCCGCCGGGAGGACATACCCGAGCTTCGGCTCATAGGTAGCATAGGCTGCCTCATCGATCCCGCCCTCAGAGGGGCGTAGATAGAGATAGGTGATGAATCCCCCGCCAGCAGCTGCAACATCGCGCCCTAACCGGATCACCGGCAGGCCCCGGCTGTCTGTCCACCCGGACCGATCCAGGCCGACACTTTGGGGCTCATAGGGATGAGCAAGCAGGATGCAGTCATCATCATAGGCATAGACATACTTGGCGCCATAGGTGAACTCACCTTCAGGATCGCCAAAAACAGCCAGCGCCTCATCCTGTCCGGCAATCATCGCATAGCCAACAGCATCCTCCATATAGAGCTGTAATGACGTCATCACCATTGCAGCATACTCTCCCTCCCCTGATGGAGAAACCAGATCATCATCAGAGGGAGGAGAGATCGATATTGGTTCCTCTTCAGCAACACACCCCGTGCAGGCAAGCAACAGCACCAGGCAGAGACCAGGAATCCAGCATTTCATCAGGAATTATTCAATTGAAAGAAAGAAAAAGATAACGATTGCAAAAAGGGATGAGAAAGTGCATCGACCGGGAATTGAACCCGGGCTATTGGCTTGGAAGGCCAAAGTCATACCACTAGACCATCGATGCGATGCGTCTTTTATGTTCTCTTTGAAGAGATTTAAGGATTACGTAATTGCATCCCAACAAGGATGGAAGAAGAGGGAGTTACCAGCCACCCCTGATCTCCTCATTCAGCTTCTCAAGCGCCGCAAGCCGCTTCTCAAGGGGCGGATGGGTCGAGAAGAGTTCCATCAGGGACTGGCCGGAAAGGGCAGGAATGATGAAGAAGGCGTTTGCACCCTCCACCTCCTGCTTCTTCTGCCGTGGCACACTATCCATTCTGTTGCTTATCTTCATGAGGGCACTCTGGAGCGCCTTTGGATTATTGGTGATATATGCCGCACCCCGGTCTGCGGTAAATTCGCGGTACCGTGAGAGCGTCCGGATCAGGAGCGTTGCCGCCACCCAGACAAGGATCGCAACGATCCATGCGATGATCCAGGGATTTCCCTCCCTCCTGTCAAAGAGCGAGGCAAAGAGTGCGTTCTGAACGATCAGTGCCGCCACCATCGCCAGGAAACTGGCGATAGTCAGGGTCATCACGTCACGGTTCTTGATATGTGAGAGTTCGTGGGCAACAACCGCTTCAAGCTCTTCCTTTGAAAGAATCCGCATGATCGAATCGGTCACCGCAACAACACCATGCTTTGGGCTTCGTCCGGTTGCAAACGCATTTGGCACCGGCGACTGCATAATCGCAATCCTCGGCTTCGGGAGATCGGCTGTCGCACAGAGCCGCTCAACCATCTGGTGGAGTTCGGGGTACTCGTCTTCTGGAACCACCCTCGCACCGGTACTCATCAGCACCAGTTTGTCTGAGAAGAAGTACTGGGAGAAGGCCATCACAAAGGCAATTCCGATCAGAAGCTGAAGGGACAGCCCCAGAACCGCCTGTAACACGGTGAGGAAGATGAGGTAGACGAGGAGCAGAAGTGCCCATGTGAAGATCATCCTCATGGTGAGGCCATAGTCGCGCTTCCATTTCATACCCTTATCTTTGCCTTTCGACCTCATAATACCTGCGAACAAGACCATTATCCGTACTATAAATCAAGAGAATATTAGTAAGATCAGCGCACCTAATACGATTGAGGAATCAGATGCAACTCGATGAAGTGACGATCAGCAGGGCAATACTGGAGACACATGCGGAGATCTTTTCGAGATACCTCGATCTCGACATCGCCATCGTCGGTGGAGGCCCCTCAGGTCTCGTCTGTGCCGCCCTAGCAGCAGAAGATGGGAGGAAGGTCGCCGTCATCGAGAAGAAACTCTCTGTCGGCGGAGGGATGTGGGGTGGAGGTATGACCTTCCCACGGATTGTGGTTCAGGAGGAGGGAAAACGGCTCCTCGATAAGTTTGGGATCAGATCAAAGGCATACAAACCCGGCTACCATATCGCATCATCAGTAGAATCTGTTGCTAAATTAACCGCAGCAGCCTGTGATGCAGGGGCCGAGTTCTTTAACCTCACCTCGGTCGAGGATGTCGTCATCAAGGGGGACGGACGGATATCAGGTCTTGTCATTACGACAACACCGGTTGAGATGACCGGGCTCCATGTCGACCCGCTCACCCTTGTAGCAAAAGTCACCGTTGATGCAACCGGCCATGACGCCGTTGTCGCCAACTGCGTCCTCAGGAAGGGCGGCGACATCAAAATCCATGGAGAGAGTTTCATGTGGGCAGAGCGGGCAGAGACACATATCATCAGCCATACGCGCGAGATCTTTCCGGGCCTTATTGCCTGCGGAATGGCGGCAAATGCAGTCGCAGGCGAAGCGCGGATGGGACCCGTCTTTGGCGGGATGCTCCTCTCCGGAGAACATGCAGCCATCCTTGCCAGGCAAGTATCTGATCGGATGTGAGGGAGGAATGGGACGATGGAATCGGTGGAACACGATATGGACGAAGGGCTGGCAGATCTCGCCTTTGGCATCTTTACAATATATTTTGGGAAGGCTATGGAAGAGGCAGGGAGACCCCTCTTTGAACTCCTTTCCAACGAGGATGAGCTCATAACCTGCTGCCAGAAGACCTTTGCAGAATTCGGCGAGGAATACCCCGAACTTATGGAGACGATCCGGTCGAATATCGGCGGATGCGACGAGATCTGCTGCCTCTATCAGATGGGGGAGGGCATCATCCCATCAGAAACCCACAAAATGCACTGGATCATCCAGGATGCCCCTGGCATCCATCCCGATGCCGTCAATGCAGAAGATGCGGGAAAATGGCTCATCTTCCTCGCACGGGATCAGGCAGATACCATCTGGCCACTGATCCGGGATGCAACCTGGGAAGGAACCCTCGGCATCTCGGCAAAAGTGAGCACCATCAAAGAGAACCCGCAATCCCGTGATGATCGGCTGGTTATCTATGTCTATACGAGTGACTGGAAAGACGTTGATGAGGTGATGCGGGTGCGGGAGAGGCTGAAAACCTTCGGGATCACTGATCGCATCGGGTACAAGCGAAATATCGAAACCTTTGCCGGAGAGTACAGTTCTGCCGGGAAAAGAGTGACGTATTACAACGCGTAAAATAAAGATGAGCGGAAGAAATTATGCCTTCCGTTCCTTGTTCTTCGTTCTGAGCTGGTTTGAACCGCATTTCCGGCATATGGATGCGCGGATTGCGTTTCGGGCATTGCATTTCATGCAGACCTTTACATTGAGGAGCCGTGCTTCAGCTTCTGGAAAACGTGCCATAGTAAACACCAAGAGATATGCTTCTTATAAGTGGATGTTTCGATGTCTTAACCATTGTTGTATTCAGTCCATCGTGGAGACGAACCAGTCCCGGAAAAGAGCGAGAGCTTTCCCTCTGTGTGAGACAGCGCTCTTCTCGGAGAGCGGGTATTCAGCAAGCGAACGGCCTCCCAGAAGGAAGATCGGATCATAGCCAAACCCTTCACTTCCCCGTGGCGCTTCAAGAATTTCGCCATCAATCCTGCCGGAAAAGATCTTAATCCCCTCCTCCGAAGCATACGCGATAGCCGTCTCAAAATATGCCGAGCGATCAGAGACCCCTTCCATTAACCTGAGGATGCCCGGATTTCCAATCGTCTTCATGCAGTATGCCGCACAGGTGCCAGGAAAGCCGTTCAATGCCGATATGAAGAAACCGGTATCATCAACAATCAGGGGCTTCTTCAGCTGACCCCATGCAGATCTGGCTTTATCACAGGCAACTGCGGAGACGTCATCGTGCCGGATCTCGGGGAGATCGAGATTCACATGCTCGATCTCTGCGATACCAGTAAAGAACGAGGCGATCTCATCTGCCTTGTGAAGGTTGCCGGTGACAGCGGTGATGATCAGAGATACCGCCCCCGAAGCTCAATCTCATGCTCCCTGACCAAAATATCATCTGCTCCGGAAAATGTGCTCCGGTACCCCTTCACGAATGCCTCCTTCAACTCCTCTGCATCCTCACGGGTACTTTTGAGTGTTTGGAAGATGACATGGAGATCAACGCCCCGCGCCTCAATCTCAGAGGTGATCTGTGACAAACCAAAATCGATCAGGACGATCTGATCACCCCTTCTGATCATATTGCTCGTCGTCAGATCTCCATGTGCGATCCCGCCGGAGTGAAGCTTCCCGATCATTGCACCGGCCTTCCCGGCCGATCCCGTATCAAGGGCATACTTTACGATCTCACCCTCAATCAACTCCATGACGATGGTATCATCAGTCAGATCTACAATCACCGGGGTAGGCACACCGGAGCGGCGTGCAGAGGAGATGATCCGTGCCTCGGCGCGGGTTCTCTCCCGCATCAGTTCGGCATCAAGAGCCGGATGCCGGTATCCCTTCTTCAGGCGATATTTCCGTGCAAGAGAGCCGGAGAGAGACACCTCCGCTTCTGCTCCGCGGAGCACCTGATCGCCCTCATTTCGATCAAAAACCGATCCGGATTCATTCCTCCAGGTGACCTCCACCTGATCGGATCGATAAGAGGGATTCACACCGGATGAAGGCACCGGGATCGTCTGTCCGCTTTCGAGCATGATCCTCCCGGTATAGGCGATCATCGCCCCATTATCGCCCATGTATTTCCGCTCGGGAACGGCAAATGATGCGCCCCGCTCTTCACACATGATTGTAAGCATCTCCTGGAGCCGGGAATTTACACCAACACCACCGACCAGAATCGCCTCATCCTTGCCGGTATGAGCAAGTGCCCGCTCTGTGACCTCCACACACATGGCAAACGCTGTTTCCTGAAGGCTGTAACAGACATCAGGGAGAGGAGCAGAGGAATCTTTTGCAGCAGACACAAGCCCGGAGAAGGCAAGATCCATCCCCTTCACCGTATAGGGGAGGGGAATATAGGATCCTTTTTTCGCCAGTTCCTCAACAATCGGCCCTCCCGGATGAGGAAGGTTGTGGTGGCGTGCAAACTTGTCAAGCGCGTTGCCTATCCCGATATCAAGTGTCTCGCCAAAGATGCGGTACCTCCCATTGAGATACCCGAGCACCTGCGTATTCGCACCGCTCGCATAGAGCACGATTGGATCATCATATCCGGTGGCAAATCTTCCGATCTCGATATGTGCAACACAATGGTTGACACCGATCAACGGAACCCCAAGACGGAGCGCCAGTGAGCGTGCAGCAGTACCAACAGTCCTGAGGCAGGGGCCAAGTCCGGGACCCTGTGAAAAAGCCACACCAGCGATCTCATCGGCATCTGCAAGTGCAGCGGTGATGACATCCTTCAGGACAGCCGCATGATGCCGGGCAGCCTCGCGCGGATGAATCCCCCCGTGTGGAGGTGAGTACGCAGAAGACGACAGGCTGATCAGATCGTCATCAAAAACAGCGGCACTGAGGTTCCATGCAGTCCCCTCAATACCCAGTACCTGCCCTACACGAGGCATGTATCAGTTACTTGTTGAATTCGGTAAAACCGCACTTGCCGCAGGATACGCGGTCAGAATGTGTGGCAAGAAAAACACCGGGTCCACAGCGGGGGCAGTGGCGTTTCTGTGAAACAGCCTTGTCACCCTCGATTGCATAGTGCTTGTAACGACCATCAGCCATTATTACTCCTCCGCTTCTGCCTTTGGCTGGCCACGGGCGATAAGATACTCGCGTTCTGTCCGATCACGGGCTTCAGGTGTATCATAGATTCTTGCAAGACCCTTTCCGACACGTGAACCGTACTGCGTCTTGATCGAATCAAGTGCCATCTTCTCCTCGTTCGCATTCAGAAGAGCACCGAGCTTTCCAATGATCTCTTTTCTTGACGGAGTTGCGCCGTCAAACGTCAGGGTGAACTCCACCTCATTTCTTAGCAGGAGTTCATTTCTGGTATTGGCTGTTATCTGAATATCCATCGGTATCCCAGAATTATTATCATGGTAGTTATTTAATACTGGCGTTCTCACTGGTGAAATATGAGAGGAGGGTCTGTGCCTCTTTGCGGGCAGCGTCATCGATCTCCCGGAGCACAACCCCTTCACCCGGCTGGCCATAGAGCACAAGAGCACCACTGGGTGCTGCGATAACCAGTGGAATCACCGCAAGATCCTCCTCTCCATCAACAAACACAAGAGCAGGAGGGTTTTCAAGGGCACGGCGAAGCCCGGCGATGAGATCGGGGGAGATCATTCCGGCAGGATTATGTACCCTGATATGGCTGGCGCCCGCATAAAGAGGAGTTCTGAGAAAAGGTGAGCGCATCGTGTATCCGTCGATGACTGCAATATCAGGATAAATGCCGCGCGAGAGGAGAGAGTCGGTCACCACATCCCCGACGGTATACACCACTCTTCCTGAAAGGAGTGGTATAACATCGCTCATATCCGGGAAGAGGATTCCAAACGGTCTCTTGAAGAGATCGCGGAACTCATCCTGAAGACGGAGCATCAACGAACCTTCAGAGCATACCTTCCGGGAAGGTCTATATTCATCTTTTCTGCGATCTCGGATTGTTTTGGATCGATGATGACGACATATCCCTGCCAGTCAGTCGAGAGATTTGAATCGCCACATATGATACAGGCCTCCTTATCCGCATCAAGCACCCTGTGACACTGTCTGCATACCTGATCCTGTTTCTTACGCGCGGGCATCGGCATTCCTCTCGGCAACCTGTTTCAATTGCTCGTCTTCAAGCCACTGTGCAGTCCCAAGACCTGCCTGCCGCATCGTCAGTCCAATCTTACTCTCACGGGGCTCACGCTCATTTAATGAGAGGGAGACGATACGTGCCCTGACAACATCCCCAACACCAATTGTCCGGTTCGTCTCCTGGCAGACGAGGCGGGAGTTCTTCTCATCGTGATTGATATAATCATCTGAGATCTGGCTCACATGCAGCATTGCATCGATTGGACCAAGGCTCACAAAGGCACCGAATCCTGTCGTTTCGACAACAATCCCCTCAACAATCTCCTGAAGGGCGATCCGGAGCGCAAGTGCCTCGAAATTGACATCATAGTACACCGCACCATCACCGGGGATAATCTCACCCTCTCCAATCTCATCGATATCGGTGACGACGATGAAGATCCCGATCTCCTTATCAATACTTCCTTCGAGCTGTTCCTGGAGAACATCAAGGAGAACAACACGGAGATCCTCACCAAGGCGGTGGGCAGGAACCCGTACCTTATCGGCTAGTTTCAGCTTGTAATACATATCCCATACCTACTTTCTTATCAATTCCAATCGTTTCTGATTTCTTAATACTATTACCGCGATCCCCTTTTGAAGGAGGAGTTCTTTTAATTTTCTGTCATTTGTCAGAACCGGAACACCAAGAGACTCAGCCTGAAGGGCAACAATCTCATCGACAGGTGCCAGAGAATCATAGGGTGCAAGAACCCTGCATTCCCCGACAAGGGCAAGTCCGAAGCGGGCCGCCGCCGCAGATTTTCCCCTGCCTTGCGAGAGCGCCCGCAGTTCATTCACCACTTCTGCCGGAACAACCGGTTCAAATGCACCAAAGATCTCCTGCAGGCAGGAGAATATATCCACGCCTGACCGGGAGGGGATCAGCAGGGCATTTGTGTCCAGGAGGACACTTACTCTGTCAGAACCCCCATTCCGATAAGCCGCCATCGTCCACCCACCTGCCTTGAGATTGCAATCCGGGATCCAACCTCTGCACACACAGGGCGTTTCAGAACCACTTCGACGGAGTTCTTCTTCGTTCCGGTGACAACACCAACCGTTACCGCTGTTCCGACGGAGAGCATCAGAGGTTCTTTGTGTTTCAGCGGTTCGATCACCTGCTCGGAAGTGGCACCGACAACCCGCTCCATCAGGGTAACATCAAATCTGAGTTTTTCCCAGACCGGCGGCAGCTTTCCCGGGTGTCCTGCAACCTGACCGACAAGGGTGTCGCTCTTGGTAATCGCCGGATCAAGTTTCGTTCCGATACCGGTCAGACCGCCAGGTGTTGCCACGGCAATCTTCTTCGAGCCCATGTGCATCGAGCTGATCTTCGTCAGGATAGGCTCCCATTTCGTCTTATTCTCAATGGTGTGCTGACGCCCGGGGCGGATCTCGATCTCATCGCCATCATGGAGCAGACCCCTGATGAGTGATCCGCCTATGACACCTCCACGAATATCCTTCCATCGCGAACCCGGCCTGTTGATATCAAAGGAGCGCGCGATTAAAAGGACCGGAGGGCGATCGGGATCACGGTCGGTATCAGGGATTGTCTCATTCAACACTTCGATGAGTGAAGAGTAATTGATCCCTTTCTGGGCTGAAACAGGAATGATTGGCGCATTCTCTGCAACAGTGCCCTGGATGAACTTCTTTATCTGCTTATAATTCTCAAGCGCTGCCTGCTGGGTAACAACATCGATCTTATTCTGGACGATGACGATGCGTGTAATCCCGGTCAGCTCAAGTGCCATTAAGTGCTCTTTTGTCTGTGGCTGCGGGCATGGCTCATTGGCCGCAATAACGAGCATCGCACCATCCATGATTGCAGACCCGGAGAGCATTGTAGCCATCAGGGTTTCGTGTCCCGGTGCATCAACAAAGGAAACCGAACGGATGGGTTCTCCTTTCTTACCGCAAACCGGACATTTTTCAGATGCAGAATACGCATCCCCCTCAGAACAGGAGAGGCAACGGTAAAAGGTTGCATCAGCATAGCCGAGGCGGATCGATATTCCCCTCTTTAATTCTTCACTATGGCGATCGGTCCATGTGCCGGTAACCCCCGAGACGAGCGTCGTCTTCCCGTGGTCGACATGGCCGACAACGCCTATATTGACACTTGGTATTGTTGGATCATGCAAAGAAACTCAAACCTCCTTAGCCTATATAATCGTTCTTCTCATAGATAATATCTCAGTGCCCCGGGTGTTCCCTCCTCACTCACATACCGCTCTTTATCCAGGCTCATGCAATACAATGTATGTCGGTACCAGAGGGGGTTTTCCGAAATAGTAATATCGTTGCATGCAATAGATACAGATAGGAACGCATATGACCGGAGATTCTGAATTATCCCGAATTGGAATATCACTCCCAAAGAACCTGCTTGACACATTTGATGACATTATAAACATGCGTGGGTACTCATCCCGATCAGAGGGGATCAGGGATGCGATCAGGAGTTACATCACCTACTACCAGTGGATGGCTGATGTGAAAGGGGAACGGCAGGGAGTCATCACGATGGTGTACGATCATGAGCACCGTGGCCTGATCCAGACACTCACCGAGATCCAGCACGAATATATGAACGTGATTCAGGCATCCCTCCACTCCCATGTCACCCATGAACGCTGCCTCGAGGTCATACTGGTCCGGGGTGATGGCGGGGATCTGAAAAACATTGCCGAGCGGTTGATGGCACAAAAAGGTGTGGAATCAGTGAAGCTGACAACGATTCCGGTTAAAGATAAAATCTGATAATCTATCCGCCGCCTTCACAGCTACCATCAACATTCATCCAGGCACTCTCTGCTGCGACCGATTCACGGAGCCGCTCCTCTGTGATGGCCTCCCGCGCATCTTTCTTTACCTTCACCACCTTCCGCTCCCTCAGCTCAACAGGAGTGAGAAGATCGATTCTGTAGAGGAGGTCGGTTGTGTCGATGCAGCCAAAGAGAATACCTCCAATTTCCTCTATCCGGGTAATTGTTCCAACAGTGCCGGTTCTCCCGTACCGTACCGCCTGCCCCGGTATGATCTCTGTTTCCATACCGGGTCTCTTGATTTCAAAGCGGATAAAAGTATTGACTGTGACGACTCAGACCAGTACCCGCTGAAGGAGCTTTGCAATCCTGATGGTGCTCGCCTGTGGATTTCCCCTCGGAGGAGCAGAGACTGAATCTCCCTTCAACGCAGAAAAGATCGAGGATATGGATCTCCCCATCGATGGACCGTATCCACCTTCAAGAACAAGGGCGATCGGCAGATCGAGTGCATCGGTGAGGGTTCGTGTCAGTATACCGTAATCTTCGGGGGTCAGACGCATGCCAGCGAGCGGATCATCGCTGAGACCATCCTGCCCAGAAGAGATGATCAGGGCACCCGGCCTGAACCTGAGTATTGCGGGGATGAAGACATTCCTGAGAAGAGAGAGGTAGTCCAGAATAGTTCCACCGGGCAGGATCGGTGCATTCAGGTTATATCCTTTCCCGGCACCTGAGCCGATCTCATCGATCCACCCGGTCCTTGGAAAACTGTTGCTCTGGTGAATTGACATCACAAGGACACGATCACTGGTATAGAATGCCTTCTGCGTCCCGTTCCCATGATGCACATCCCAGTCGAGAACAGCAACCCGATCACATTCCCTGAGGAGTGAGGCAGCCGCGATGGCGGCACTATTGAAGAGGCAGAACCCCATTGCACGATCGGGTTCGGCATGGTGGCCGGGGGGGCGGACCAGCGCAAATGATCGCTCGCCATCCATGGCACGCTCCGCGGCACAGATGGCGGAACCGGCAGCATATGAAGCCACCTCATATGAATGAGAGGTGACATAGGTATCGGGATCGATGAACCTCACACCACCAAACTCCGAGAGCTGGGAAATCATCCTCACATGAGCATGAGTATGAACGAGTTCAAGTTCTTCCACCCCGGCTATGACAGGAGGATGGATCAGAACGCCTTTTGGTATACACTCATGGAGCGTATCCAGCCGGAGAGCACATTCCGGATGATTATCGAGGTGATGAAGGAAGAAGATCTCACCGGATACTGCTGATGTTTTCGGCATTACGATACACTATTCCTCAATTTGGGATAAATAGCTTTCATTCTCCTCTTCACAAGAGAAGTGCATCCCTCACTCCACCGTTACACTCTTTGCAAGATTTCGTGGCTTGTCGATATCGCACCCGAGTGCATCGGCGACATGGTATGCAAGACGCTGGAGGATGACAGAGACCATTGCTATGCCTGCCACCTCATGCGAGGGGGAGAGCGGGATAAAGATATCAGCGATCTCGGGCAGTTCCATATCTCCGGCAACACCGATCCCGATCACCGGTGCCCCGCGTGCCTTGATCTCCTTGATATTTGAGATCATCACCGGATAGGTCTTCCCCGGCATTGCAAGGGCAACAACAGGAGTATCAGGCGAGAGGAGGGCAAAAGGACCGTGTTTCAACTCTCCGGCAGCATATCCCTCTGCATGAATGTAGGAGATCTCCTTCATCTTCAGTGCCCCTTCAAGCGCGACAGGATAGTAGAAACCACGACCGATGAAGAAGATCGAGTGTGCCTGTGTACAGAGTGCAACGGCATCGTCGATTGGAACGGTGAGCGTATCCTCGATCATGACATTGACACGATCCAGCTCCTCCTCCAGTCCCGGATCATCTGAGAGGCTGCCTGCGATCTGGAGGGCAGCTGCAAGCTGTGCGATGAACGATTTTGTTGCCGCAACACTGATCTCGGGACCGGCACGGGTATAGATGGTTGCATCGGCAATTCTTGTCACAGATGATCCAACAACATTGGTGATCGCGATCGTCGGGCACCCCCATGCTTGTGCCATCTTCAGGGCTGCCAGGGTATCTGCCGTCTCCCCCGACTGGGTAATCCCTATCACCGGAACATTCAGTGGAGGAGTATAGTACTTGAACTCCGATCCAATCTCCACCCGCACCGGGATGCCGCAGTATACCTCGATTAGGTATTTACAGAGGAGAGCTGCATGATAGGAGGAGCCGCAGGCAACAATCATGATGCTCATCCTGCTTCCGACAAGGTGGGCAAGGGCATCAGGAGATTCTCGCACTGCATGAATTGTATTGTAGAAGACCTGTGGCTGCTCGAAGATCTCCTTCTGCATAAAATGAGAGAAACCGCCTTTCCGGGCATCCTGGATATCCCAGTCCACCTCTTCCACGGGACGGTCAACTGCCATCCCATCATGGTTTATCGTGTACTCTGAGCAGCTGAGAACAGCACAATCACCATCCTCAAGATAAATCACTCGCCGTGTATGATCGATGAGCGGTGTGACATCCGATGCACAGAAGAACTCCCGATCGCCCACCCCGATCACAAGCGGGCTTGCCATTCGTGCAGCGATGATCCGGTCATCCCCCTCAGCAATCACGAGGAGGGCATATGAACCCTGAAGGAGTGGAAGAATTGCTCTGACAGCAGCAGCGAGATCGCCGGCATACTGCTCCTCCACCAGGTGGGCAATCACCTCGGTATCAGTATCTGAACTAAATGTATGGCCACGGGCAGTGAGATCACGCCTGAGTTCTGCATAATTCTCGATGATCCCGTTATGCACAACAGCAATTTTTCCGGTACAGTCGAGATGAGGATGGGCATTCTGATCATTTGGGATACCGTGGGTTGCCCAGCGGGTATGGCCGATCCCGGCCGTTCCCGGCAGACCGGCTGCACCGGAACCTCCATCTGATATCCGGCCACTCTTTTTGGAGATGTGGAGGGAATCGTTTGTTGTGACAACGCCAAATGAGTCATATCCCCGGTACTCAAGCCGCTTCAAACCCTCAATCACGATACCGGCGGCTTTCCTTCGACCGATATACCCGACGATCCCGCACATTCAGATCACCTGCGAGCCGTCAGGAATCACTCCTTCAAGCCGCCTGCCGGATTGAACCCGGCAATTGTTCCCGAGGATACATCCTTTCAGGACAACAGAGGACTCCAGTAAGACACCCTCGCCGATGATTGCCCCGAAGGTTCCCTGGTGGAGCATCTTCGCATTGTTCTCGCCAAGTGAGAAGAGCCCACTGGTTGTGATTGTTGAGAGATGATCGTTTGTACTGCATCCTTCCCCGATAACCGAATCGACGACCCTTGAGTGGGATCCGATCCGGACATCATCCATGATGATGGAGTTTTCAAGAACCGTGAAAGGTTCAATTGAAACCCGGTTGCCGATGCTCACATCCGGCCCGATGACGACATTCGGCCCGATGGTGGTGCCCTCACCGATCCTGACCGGACCGGTGATACAGCAGCCGGGGCCTATTGTACTCCCTGAACCAATCGAGACCCGGCCGTTGATTGTAGCAAACCGGCTGATCGTTCCTGATCTCTGAGCCCCGTTCATCTGGAGCAGGCGGCGGTTCTGCCCCAGAAGATCCCAGGCATGAATGGCATCATACCATTCACCGCCACGAACTGCCCGGAGAGGGATGCCATCTTCGATCATGCGGATGAGAAGATCCGAGAGATCTGCTTCCCTGATGGATCCGATCACCTCCGGGGTGAAGAGGTAGAGGCCGCTGCTCACAAGACAGGGGCCTTTTTCATCGGGTTTCTCGAAAAAATCCGTGACGATACCATCCTGCACCCGGACAACACCGTAATGGGAGGGAGAAAGAGAACCAGAGATCATGATTGCGTTGCCTTCTGTTCCCATCTCCTCGATAGAGGCAGCATCCACATAATTATCTCCGGAGAGGACGAGGGTCGTCTCATGGATCAGGGGTGCCGCAGAGGCAAGTGCATGGGCGGATCCAAGCTGCTTCTCCTGGACAACCACCCTGACTTCGTGATCGAGGGTATTGAGATGCCGGATCACCTGTTCTCTCCGGTATCCGGCAACAACAATGATATCCCGTATTCCTGCCTTCAGAAGGGCCTCGATACAATAGTCGATTAAGGGTCGGTTGCCGACAGGGATCAGTGCCTTCGGCCTGGTCTTTGTCAATGGGCGGAGCCGCCAGCCCTCGCCGCCTGCCAGAATTACTGCCTGCATCCGTGCTCACCTCGAAACGATCGTCTCATCATCATACACACCCTCGACACATGAATGGGGTGCAATCCTGCACCCGGATCCTATACTCGAACCGGTATTCACCGAACAGTTGATACCAAAGAGGACATCGTCACCGATGACCGCACCGAACTTCTTCCTTCCTGTCATGATCCCCCCGACACGGACGATACCGGAGTCATGCCTGAGATTGGCGATCTTTGTCCCTGCACCAAAGTTGCAGCCAGATCCAATCACGCTATCCCCGATATAATTAAAGTGTGGGATCTTTGTTCCATGCAGGATGACGGAGTTCTTGATCTCAACCGCATGACCGATATGACAGGAGTTCCCGATCGCAGTCTTCGGCCGGATATAGGCATGCGGGCCGATGACGCAGTCTTTTCCGATGATGCAGGGACCTTCGATATAGCTCCCTGATCTGATAGTTGTCCCATCCCCGATGACAACCGCACCCTTGATAACCACTCCTTCCTCAACGGTTCCGGCAATGTCACTCTTCAGATCGGGGAGGAGGAGTTCGTGTGCCGCGAGGATATCCCAGGGGTACCCGACATCCATCCACGTATGAAGCGTGAGAGCAGAGAGCTTTCCATCATTGATATACTCCATCAATGCGTCGGTTAATTCATATTCTCCCCGCCGCGAGAGGCCGATTCTTTCGATCCGTTCGAAGATCTCGGGCGGGAAGAGGTATGCACCGGCATTGATCATCCTGCTCTTTGGATTCTTCGACTTCTCCTCAAGGTTCACCACACGCCCGCCATCAAGGAGAACCACCCCGTACTCCTCTGGATGATCTGCTTCTGAGACACCAAGTGCCGGTACCGGCATTTCACAGAGTGCCCGTATCTCTTCTGAGCCGAGGATCATATCGCCATTCATCATCAGGAAATTCCCTGATACCAGCCCTTCTGCTGAGCGAAGGGCATCGGCGGTACCGAGCTGGTGCCTCTGGACGACATAGTCGATCGCAACACCAAAGGCACTTCCGTCACCAAAGTACTCCCTGACCGCCTGTTCGCCATACCCGACGACCAGAATAAACCGTCTGATCCCGGCCTTATGGGCTGCAAGGATGAGGTGTTCGAGCATGGGACGATTGGCGAGTGGTATCATCACTTTTGGACGGCTGGTCGTCAGGGGGCGCATCCGCTTCCCTTCACCCGCCGCAAGAAGAATACATTCTGTTACCGGTTCCATCAGGAGACCTCCCTGAGTACTTTTTTCAATCGATCTTCTCCTTCAAAGAGGAGTTTCTCTGCGATATCCTTTGTCCTTCCTTCTGCGGTCACTCTCACCTTTGGTTCAGTTCCGCTTGCCCGGATCAGGTACCAGCCATCTTCCTGCTCAACACGGATGCCATCTGTGGGCACTTCCGCGCCAAGAGATCGGAGTGCTGCATCACCATATTCAGTCGCAAGAGATGATCGAAGGATCGGATACACCGGCATGGTATCGACTTCTTCGGCAACATTCCATTCACCGGCAATCTCGCAGAGGAGGGTGGCGGCATAGATCCCATCCGGACAGAGGGAGTGGGCAGGGAAGATCCAGCTCCCTGAGGGCTCGCCCCCGAGGCTTCCCCAGGAGAGGAGAGCTTCGGAGACATAGCTGTCCCCGACCGGAGTTCGCCTGACGGTGGCGATCTCTTCAATCGCCATCGAGGCATCGACAGTGGTCACCACCTCATGCAGGTCGAGGTACCGCGCAAAGAGCATCAGGAGGTGTTCACCCGAAATAAACCGACCCAGGTTATCAAAAGCAACACACCTGTCCGCATCGCCATCATGGGCAATGCCGCAGGAAGCGCCGGATTTCCTGATGATCGCGGGCATATAGGAGAGATTTTCAGGGAGGGGTTCGGAAGGGCGGGGGAAGGTTCCTGTTGGATCGCAGTTGAGGCAGACGGTTCTTAGACCTGCTCTCTCCAGAAGGGAGGGGGTGATTTGGGATCCCGCCCCTCCACCGCAGTCCAGCACAACCGTCATGCCTTCCGGAGGTGAAAGAGACGCGAGTATGGCATCGGAGTGGGGGGTTCTGATATCCGCATCTCTCCGGGAACCAATGGCCTTCCAGTCCGTCCAGTCAGGGTTCTCAAGTGACTCCTCCATCTGCTTCTGCTGGGCAAGGGTAAAGGATGAGCCATCAGGATTGAAGACTTTCAGTCCGTTATACATCTCAGGATTATGCGATGCGGTCACCATGCATCCTGCATCGGCTTCCCGTGCAGCATAGGCGACAGTCGGTGTTGGTGCGATGCCACCGGCGATGACATCCGCGCCGGTGGAGAGGATACCGGAGATGAGGGATTGGGTAAGAATATCCCGTGTGGTCCGTGTATCGCTCCCGAGAACCACACATTCCCTGCCAGCACCAAGAGAGGCACCGAACCGGAGAGAGAGGTCAAGGAGGGCTTTTCCATACTGCATCCTGATACCGGAGGAGCCAAAGAGCATACTGAAGATGTGATTTTAATGGTATTATGGTTACTCATCTGCCAAACGGGCACCAGTGTTTCAGATCGAGGAGTGTGGCAACTCCTGCGGTTGACGGACCCATATAGACGATCTCTTTCGTCTCAAGGAACTCTTCCTGAATAGCAATTCCTTCATCGGTGACAAAATTGTCTCCGGCGATGAAGATGATATCCGCATCCTCCGGACGATCAACGATCCTGTCCCTGAAGAGCTCAGGAATGAGATTGAGATCCCCGACAGGGTAGATCTTTCCGGAATCATAAAACCTCTGGAGGAGCTCCTGGCATTCCAGACGATCCGAGGGGGAACATGCATGGAGTTTGCGCGACATACAGGCAAAACCTGTGACAACATTGATGATTGCCGCCGCTGCCGCCCGGGTCTTCTGTTTCTTCAGTGGCGCTCCATACAGGAATGACACCTTCGTCCTGGTTTCAAGCGGATCTGTCGTCACCATCTCTGCGGTTCTGCCGCCATACACAGCCTCAAGGCAGACGCCTTTTGGATACTGGCAGACCGGCACATCGGAGTTTATCCAGAGGGAGACGACCCCATCGTCGCAACCGCTCCCCTCAAGCTTTTCCCTGAGTTTTTGTACTGCATCATGAATGAGTGTCATGGCATCATCTCTTCAGAATCAATGAGGAGCACCCGTGCGGGTGATCCGTCAATACCCTTCAATAGTAAAGGCAGGGCAACCATCGTATATACTCCTTCCGGGATAGCGTCCAGCCTGAGGAGTTCAATGATCACCACTTTGGCGCGGAGAAGGATCCGGTGTACTGATCCGTCACCCTCCGGAGATTCAATTGACGGGGCATCGGTTCCAATCACCGAAATACCCTGCTCCACCATACGGCGGGCACCCTCTTCGGTCAGGTATCCATAGTCATCAGGATCCCCGGGAGTCCAGCCTGAGCGGAGGAGCAGGCGGCGTGTCCCGGCGAGAGGGGTTGCTGTGACATCCAGCGGCCCTTGTGGAATATCCATCAGAATACAGGAACCAAGAGAGATGTCCGGCGGAATCTGGTCGATCGACCGCCCGTCCGGAAGATAGTGGAGAGGTGCATCGATATGGGTGCCGGAATGACTCCCCATACTGATTCCGGTTATACGGATCTCACCATCCCCTTTGCGTTCGAAAATGATCTTCGGATCACCCGGATAGGTATATACCTCCTCGGAAAGAGGGTGCGTTGCATCATAGATCTTCATTCTGCCACCCGTACTTCCCGATCAGGGGTACGAACCGGACCGGCTCAAATGTCTCCCTGACAAACTCATCACCATGTCGCGTGATCCTGATAAGATGCTGGATGTTTCGATCCCCGACCGGTGCCACCAGACGTCCGGCATCTGCCAGCTGTGAGAGGAGCGGGGAGGGAAGAGAGGGTGCGGCTGCGGTCACCAGGATGGCATCATAGGGGGCTTCTTCCGGGTACCCGACGGTCCCGTCACCAATGACGATCCGGACACCGTCAATTCCTGCCCGCCTGAGATTCTCTTCAGCCCGCCGGGCAACTTCGGGTATACGCTCCATCGATATGATCCGACCGGCAATTCTGGCAAGCAGCGCCGCCTGATACCCGCTCCCGGTTCCAATCTCAAG
>DAJQ01000005.1:0-2482 GCA_002496395.1 Methanocorpusculaceae archaeon UBA456 | reverse complement strand
AAGGTATGCGTCCTCTTCCATACCCGGCGGAACAAAGAGGTGCCGCGGCACCTCCTCCATCGCACAAAGGACCCGCTCGTCAGATACCCCGCGGGATCGGATCTGGTCATTGACCATTGATCTCCGCAGATTGACAAACGGATCGCTCATCTCAGAAACCCTTTTCCGCCGCGTCAATTGCAGCATCTATCTGGTTTTGGAGACTTTCGGGGAGGCCGCTGATCTTCACGTCGAGGAATCCGCGAATGATTGTTGCAGTCGCTTCATCCTCAGAGAGACCCCGTGCCATCAGGTACTCGATCTCATCCCGTGCAATCTTGCCGACTGCTGCCTCATGGGAGAGTTCGCAGTCCACGACCCGGCCTTCAATCTCGGGGATGGCATGGATGGTGCCATCTTTGAGGATTAATGCCCGGCACTCGATATGACCTTTTGTATCCTTCACTGAACCAAGGATGTGGCCACGGGAGATGATGGTGCCGCCGGTTGTTATTGCCCGTGTGATCAGTTCAGCCGTTGCACCCTTGGCAGAGAGGATGGCGCGTGAACCGGTATCAAGGTGGGAACCGGGCGTTGCAAGCATGATGCTCGAGAACCGTGCAACTGCACCATCTCCCCTGAGTTCTGCTGTCGGGTACATCTGCACCTTCTTTGCCGGAACCATGCAGACATAGTTAGAGAGGAAGATACCCCGCTCCTCGATTATTGTTACACTCCGGGGATAGACCTCGATCGCTTCACCCCAGGTATGGATCATTGTTGAGGTGACTTTCGCATCTTTCCCGACATAGATCTCGGTCACCCCATAATGCGCCCCCTTCTTCGTCTTCATCGAGCTGGCACAGCCTGCGATCAGGTGGATCTCGGCACCTTCTTCTGCAATGATGATATTGTGAACATACTGGATGTCATCTTTTGCCAGAAAGAGGCATGTCTGAAGGGGGAATGTCGTCTGGCTGCCTTTCCGTGCGATCAGAACATACCCTTTCGGCTCACGGGCAGCAACATACTGCGTAATCTCATCCTTGTCACGCGGCACCGCCTTCCAGTAATAGTCTTCAAGCCACGCATACTTTTCAAGCGCGTCTGAGAGAGAGAGGATCTCGACACCTTTCGTATCGGTTGAAGCATGGTGGATATGCTCATCCACCTGGAGGAAGCTCCCGGATCTCCCTTCGAGCGATCCCGTCTGAAGACCGGTCATCTCGATCCGCTTCAGATCCTCTTCTCCGAGATCTGAATATCCCTTCATACTCTCTGGCATGCAATACACTCCTTGTATCCTTTGCTCTGGACGCTTTTTAGGATCTCACGCGGGTTGCCGTGGCATTTGAAGGTGCCGTCACACATCACATGCCCGAAATCCGCGTCAATATAATCGAGGATATACCCGGTATGAGTGATGATCAGGCCGCTCTTCTTCCGGTTCACGATATGCTGATCCTTCTCAACGAGGGCTGCAATGGCGTTTCCGACAAGAGACATATTTTCGAGATCAACTCCGCTCTCCGGCTCATCGAGCATCACAAGATCGGGCTTCTGGATCATCAGCTGCAGGACCTCGCTCCGCTTGATCTCACCGCCGGAAAACCCCTTGTTGATATCCCGTTCGAGGAAGGCGTCCATATTCATATGCCGTGCATACTCATCGACACGCTCACTGTCGCCACCTGAGGTGACCGCAAGCAGCTTCCCCAGTTTCAGTCCCGAAACAGTTGGTGGGCGCTGGAAGAGGAGACCGATCCCAAGGCGTGCCCGTTCATGAATCGGGACATGGGTGATATCATGATCCTTGTAGATGAGGGAGCCTTCCGTGATGCGTGAGCTGCCAAAGCCCATGATCGCACGGAGAAGGGTCGTCTTCCCGGAGCCATTCGGCCCCATGAGGACATGCGTCTCTCCCTCCTTTATTGTGAGATTGATATCGTGGAGTACCTCTCTCCCCTCAACCTCGACATGAAGGTCTTCTATAACGAGCATTTGAAATCATGATATATTCGGTAGCCGGGATGAAAAAGGCTTGTTTTGGGGGATCAAAAGATGCGGAAAGAAGACCTTCTCATATTTGAAGGGGATAACGGGCTTTCTATGCAGGCTGTTGCCACCTGTCTTCACTTTCGCGCCCCGCCCGGAGGATATTCATAGAGGGGTTTTCAATTGTTCATTATGCAATCGAGAACATTCATCTACCTCACTGCACGTGCAGAAGAGAATGCCATGAAGCTCTGTCAGGGACATAAGAAACAGGAGAAAGACTCTGTTCTGAGAGCGGGGAGAGAATCAGGAATGCACAGGAATACGAGCAGCAGAATCATCATCGCCTGATCCGGGCAGAACAGGCACCGGTGATGAGGATACCCGGTCTGATCCGGGTGATCTCACTCAAACATGATCCAGTGTGCCTCTTTGATAGTCTGATTCTGTTCTTTACGATCATAACAGCAGAAAGCCCACCCCTTATAGGGGTGGGATGAATGCGTCA
>DAJQ01000042.1 GCA_002496395.1 Methanocorpusculaceae archaeon UBA456 | reverse complement strand
TTATCACGGGATAGCTCGATATAGCCCTGCACCACGGTAATCTGATTCAGGATATCATGGCGGGTAATACTGGAGAGGAAGGAGAGCTGGCGGTTTGCCTCACGGAGACCTTTCTCTGCCCTCCTCCTTATCGTGATATCATGGAGGATTAGAATCTCTTCAGAAGCACGTGTCTTGAGAAGGGGATTCTTCCGTACCTCAAGGATGGTGCCATCAGGGCACGAGACTTCGCTGGCACCTTCTTCCAGGAGAAAAGGAAGGCTCAAATCAGCCAGTTTCCGTCCGATCACTTCACCTGAGGGGAGGGAGAGATATCCCTCGGCACCCGGAACCCGGAAGAGATGATGCGGGCGATCCGCACTTATCAGCGATCCTCAGTGGGAAATTGACATTCGGCATTACCGGATTTGCCAAGCAGCTCCTGCAACTCATCGCGGAGGCGGGCCTGTTCTTCCAGAAGCCTGCCTCTCTCTTCTTCCGCAGATGAAGCAGCTGTACCTATTCCGGATAATTCTTTCTTCATCTGATCCAGTTCCTGCACCAGCCGCTTCTCTTCCCGGACAGCGGGATTGGATTCCACTTCATCCCTGATCTGCCNNGTCTTCGAGGCGCCAGTACTCAGCAGAAGCCGTCTTCACCTGCTCCGGAAGAGTCCCTTCACCAAAGAGCGGCTGCTCCTCACGATTCTTTAACTGAAGTTCACCTGATGTGACCAGAGATCTGATCGTTCCGAGTGCCGATTCCAGATCAGGAGAGATCTCTTTATCCGGCACCTGCCTTTCAGAGAGATCCTGAAGGGGTTTGAGGGCATCGGTTGGGGATTTATGGTGTTTCAGGAGTTTTTCCGCCCGTCTGATCACACCAGCAGCAGGAGCTCTCACCTGTGCGTAGCTCTGAAGTGCAGCCTCCAGATCGCGTTCTGCAGAGGAGAGCTTCTCCCTGAGCAGGGCAGTATTGATCGCTGCAAGCTTCTCTTCAGCAACCCCGATATCCGTTTCCAGAGTTGTTTCCCTCTCTTTTCCTGACCGTAAGCGATCCTCTGCCTCCACCACAAGCCGGTCAATTTCTTCCAGCCTCTCGTACCGGGATCTGATCTCGCCGATCCTCTCCTTCTCTTGTGTGCCGGCGGCAAGGGCAGCCGTCATATCATTCACTGCCCGCCCCATCTCCTTGATGATCCGGCGCATCCGGGGCATCTCCTCTTTATAGACGAGATGGAGATATTTTCCGGGCCCCTTCGCAGCCGCAATCACGCCTTTGAGAATATCGGTTGAGGCGGCATAGTATTCCTCGGGATCGCCGGAGGGCCTCTTCTCCAGTGCCTGCCTAAGTGAACGGACGGTCTGGGGGCGGGCGGTCTTTAAGACCGACTTCACCTTTGGGTGGAGCATGATCTCTTCGTCAAGGGTCGCAGGCTCTTCCTCAAATGCATGGATGAGTTCCTCAAGAGAAGTAAGCGCAATCTCAAACTCTGCTATCGGAGCGGTGAACTTCTCAGCTATCCGGGATCGGATCTCACCCTCCTGTTCATCAAGCCATGAGGGCAGGCTGGAGAACGGGATCACCTCAGCTTCAGGTGGCTCATCCGGGCGGCCGAGGAGGGCACGCAGTCTTGAGAACATGATATACTGAGTCAGGTGTGTAGGGTTAATAGTTTTTCTCATTGAAGAAAAAATCACTAATATGGAGGCGAGCCACTCATCGGCCAGCCATAGTGAAAAGAATTGATTGAGGGTTTACATCATCGGCATGCCGCCACCCATGCCACCGCCCATGCCTCCCATCGCCTGCATTGCTGCCATCTCTTCTTCAGAGGGCATACCGCCTGCTCCGGATGCAGCAATGATCTCATCAATCCTGAGGATCATAACTGCCGCCTCGGTTGCAGAGCTGAGCGCCTGCATCTTGACACGAAGAGGTTCAATAACACCTGCTTCTTTCATATCGATCGGTGTTGCAGTCTCGAGATCAAGGCCATTGGTCCTTCCCTCCTGCTCATGTGAGGTACGGAGAAGAGCAAGCATATCGATCGGATCAAGGCCGGCATTCTCTGCAAGAGTCCGTGGCACGGCCAGAAAAGCATCTGCATACGCTTCGACGGCAAGCTGTGCACGACCACCTACATCTGATCCGAACTTTCTGAGACGACGTGAGAGCTCTACTTCAGAGGCACCGCCACCGGCAACAAACCTGTTATCTTCAAGAGCAACACAGACTCCTCGAACACCATCCTCAACGGCACGTATGGTTTCATCAACCGTATGTGACGAACCCCCTTTTATCAGGAGCGAGACGGCTTCCTTGTGTGTACACTCGGAAACAACAATCATATCTGTTCCTGAGAGACGCTTTGCCTCTACTTTGCCAGCAAAACCGAGATCATCTCCGGAGATCGCATCTGGAGATGAGACGATCGTCGCACCGGTCATCTCGGAAAGTTTCTCCATATCTGACTTCTTCAGACGTCGAACCGCAAGAATACCCGCCCTGGCAAGGTGATGTCCGGCAAATTCATCAATTCCCTTCTGACAGAAGACGACATTTGCACCGGATCCGATAATCCGATCAACAAGTGCCTTCTGGATATCCTCTTCCTTCTCAACGAATGCCTGAATCTGATCCGGGTGTGTGATGCTGATCTCAGCATCAGTCTCTATCGCCTTAAACTCGATTGCCGCATTGAGAAGAAGAATTTTTGCATCTGGGACTGTATCTGGCATCGACGGGTGAAGCCGCTCCTTATCAAGAACTATACCCCTGATAAGCATGGAGTCCTCGGCTGATCCTCCAACCATCTTCTCAATTTTGATATCCCTGACATCGACCTTGCCCTGATCATCCGCACTCATCTTTACCGCCTCTACGATGAGTGACGATAGCTGTTCTTTGACAGTCTCTGCACCCTTCCCCGTCATCGCTGTTGAAGCGATATTCTGTAATAGCTGAGTATCTTCGAGGCTGACTTCAAAAGAGGTCTCAGTGAGTATCTCCTCTGCCCTCTTTCTGGCCATCCGGTATCCCTCAACAATAGTGGTAGGATGGACATCCTGATCGATGAGATTCTCAGCCATCGTCAGAAGTTCGNNCCGCCACAAGAACGGCAGTTGTTGTACCATCACCAGCTTCTTCATCTTGGGTTTTTGCGATCTCTACCATCATCTTGGCTGCCGGGTGCTCGATCTCCATCTCCTGTAAGATGGTAAGACCATCATTTGTGATGACAACATCCCCCATTGAATCAACAAGCATTTTGTCCATCCCTTGTGGACCAAGTGTTGTCCGGATGGCTTTTGCCACAGCCTTCCCGGCCGCGATGTTCTGGGTCAGTGCATCATAATTCCGTGTCTCTTCTGTTCCTTCCTGATACATATTCGCATTCATAAGGTTGTCTCCTCCATACTGTTGCATCATAATCACCAGTATCTCCTTTCGCGTGGTTTACACGGCTACATAAAGGTATCTCATGTACGATTCCGGGTCACAAAGGACGTCACGTATTTTTTAAAATATTATATCGACCCTCATGGAGCCAGAAAAGCAAATTAAAAGATTTTAAGATGCTTGATTCGGATAACAATTCCGGGCAGTGTGAAAAGTTCGCAGGTTAGAAAAGAGAGACAAGGAGAGAGATATCCCCGGCGATACGCATCACTCCGCCACAGATGATCACTCTATTCTTTTCCCTCAATCAGATTCCAGGAACCCGATGATCTCATGGATATCCGGAACACTATGCACTGGATAGACCTTGCTGAATAGAACCGCCTGATCAGAATCAACAATGACATTTGCCCGCTCACAAAAGCCGTTTCCCTCCCGGAAGAGGCCATAGAGTCGTGAGACAAAGCCGTGGGGCCAGAAATCACAGAGTAGCGGCGTATTATTAATACCAAGGCTCTTTGCCCAGGCCCGCTTGCAGGGAATAGAATCAACGCTGATCCCAACTGGAACCGTATTCAGGGCAGATAAAGTATCCCGGTTCTCTTCAAGCGAGAGCATCTGGGCTGCACATTTATCTGTCCATGCAAGCGGATGAAATGAGAGGAGAACCCGCCTCTCATGGTGTTCAAGGAGGCTGAAGGTCTCATCCGACTGATCCTTTAATGAGAAGGTGGCGGCAAGATCGCCCGGCCGGACCATTCGTGGCTGGGGAATTTGGGCATGATGATACATTGCTCTCGCATTATCACCGGAGATGATAAGCATTGCGGGAAGAGGATAGGAAACGTTGCATCCGGAGACGAGATAATCGATTATTGAAACCATGCCATCTTTTTTGCCATTATTGACATAATTACGGCAATTTAGAATCATTTAATTTTTACATGATGAATTAAATATAAATACACCAAGCGCCATTACACCATAGCCAGTGATGGTATACATAAGGAGGTGACCGCTATGAATGAAGGATCGTCCGGTGGGTGTTCAGACAAGGCATCAAGCACCATCGACAAACTAAGGACACAGGCACTTGCCCGATGCCGGGATCGGATCGATGAAGCCCTGAAGCGGCCAAAAGGGAGGAAACCAAAACCCTGCAACCCCTCATATGGCATCACATCTGTGCTGCGGAACCAGCACGGGCTCTGAATATAAAAGCAGAAAGAGCCCAGGAGTTAAGCGGGCTCTTATGCTTCTGCCTTCTCTGCCTGTTTCCTGCGGTTTATAATCTTCTTCACTTTTTTTAACCGGAAGAGATCTTCACGTTCACGCTCTTCTATTGCGATCTTGATACCTTTTGCAGTCTCTTTGAGTTCAGGAATCACCACCTGTTCAAGAGCATTTACCCTCCTCCGGTTCATCTGTATCTCCTCACCAAGCCTCCTGAGGGATGTCTCGGTCTCGGCAAGTACGATGATCAGATCCAGTTCGCGTTCGAATTTCTCGGCAACCTCATCGATCCGCCCTGATACTCCAAGCACACTATAACCCCTCTCAAATGTCCCTTTTGAGATCACTTTCTTCTCGAGGACCGGTACCGGCACACCCATGATATTCTTCCCGGAAATATCCAGATATACACCCCTCCGTGTTGCCAGAGCAGCAGATCGGACCGCAACAGAATCATCGACTGCCACGGCCAGATGGAGTGAGTGGCGGGCAGAGGCATCAATTGCCTCAAGCTCTGAACGGGAGTCAGATACATCCTTCATGATCAAAAAGAACTCCTGGATTAGGGCATCCATCTTCTGGCGGAGGAGATCCATTCCCTGTTCTGCAAGCTTGATCTGGTTTTTCACCCTGATAAGCTCCATCCGGGTGGGTTTAACCTGCTCCACTCCTCACTCCTCCTGATATCCGGGATGATACTTCTCAATATAGCTCTCATTGATCCGCTTGAGCTCCTCTTCCGGAAGCATAGCGAGAAGATTCCACCCGATCTCAAGTGTCCGGGCAATCGCCCGGTTCTCATCACCCTGCGAGATGAAGGTCTTCTCAAACTCATCGGCAAGCTTCAGGTACTTCCTGTCCAGTTCGGTCAGGGCCTCCTCACCGACAATCGCAACGAGCCGCCTGAGATCCCGGCCATACGCATAAGAGGCATAGAGCTGGTCGGCAACATTCCGGTGATCTTCCCTCGTCTTCCCCTCGCCGATACCGGAGTTCATCAGTCTTGAGAGGCAGGGGAGGACATCAATCGGCGGATCTCCCCCCCTCCTGAAGAGATCCCGTGACAGCACAATCTGGCCTTCGGTGATATACCCGGTGAGGTCAGGGACAGGATGAGTGATATCATCATCCGGCATCGTCAGGATGGGAATCTGGGTGATCGAGCCTTTCTTCCCTTTGATCTTTCCGGCACGTTCATAGATCGTCGAGAGATCGGTATACATGTACCCCGGATACCCCCGCCGTCCCGGCACCTCCTCACGGGCAGTTGAAATCTCACGGAGGGCCTCGCAATAGTTGATCATATCGGTTAAGATCACCAGCACATGATGATTCAGCGTATAGGCAAGGTACTCCGCAACCGTCAGGGCACATCGGGGGGTCGTCAGCCGCTCGATGGTCGGGTCATTCGTCAGGTTCATGAAGAAGACCACCCGCCCAAGAGCCCCTGATCTCTCAAATGATCTCGTAAAGAAAGACGCCTCCCTGAAGGTGATGCCCATTGCAGCAAAGACCACCGAGAACTGCTCGCCTTCACCAAGCACCTTCGCCTGCCTGCCAATCTGTGCCGCCAGTTTGTTCGCAGGGAGACCTGCCCCGGAAAATATCGGGAGTTTCTGGCCACGAACAAGCGTATTCAACCCGTCAATTGCGGACATCCCTGTCTGGATAAAATCCTCGGGCTTATCCCGTGCAACAGGATTGATCGGCATTCCATTGACATCGACCTCCATCTCCTCGATGATATCCGGTCCTCCGTCACGGGGTTTGCCGATACCATTGAAGGTCCGCCCCAGGATATCGGGAGAGAGTTTCATCGTAAGAGGCTTGCCGGTGAACTCTGCACTTGTTAATCTGTTGTCGATCCCGGTTGTTCCTTCAAATACCTGCACAACCGCAACGTCCTTTGAGATCTCAAGTACTCGCCCGGTTCTCTCCTCGCCATCCGGCAGACGAATCCTGACGATCTCATCATATGAGACATCCTTTGCATTGCTGATGAATATCAGGGGACCCGCTACATTGGTGATCGTCCGATATTCCCGGCTCACAAGAAGATCCGTCATCGGTCTTCCTCCATAAGGGAATCAATATCAATGGTGATTCTGTCGATATGCTCTCTGACCATTTCGGCATCAGAGAGCTCCTTCATACGCCCGATGGCTTTCTTGACCGGCAGCTGCATGATGGAGTCGATCCCAATGCCCCGGTTCATTGCTTTCTTAGCCTTTTCATGGAAGGTGAGAATCACCTTCATCATCCAGTACTGTTTGTCAAGCGAACAGAACGAGTCGATCTCATGAAATGCACTCTGCTGGAGGAAGTCTTCCCGTATAATCCGTGAGACCTCAAGGATCAGCTTCTCGCTGTCGGGGAGGGCATCGGGTCCGACAAGCTGAACGATCTCCTGAAGTTCGACCTCCTTCTGGAGGAGATAGATCGCCTCCTCCCGAAGATCCTTCCAGTCCTCTGCAACCTCCTTCTCGTACCAGTCCTCCAGACTCTCAAGATAGAGTGAATAGCTTTTAATCCAGTTGACAGAGGGGAAATGCCGCCGGTATGCAAGGGCAGTGTCAAGCGCCCAGAACGTCCCGGCAACCCTGAGCGTATTCTGGGTGATCGGCTCTGAGAAGTCACCTCCGGGGGGGGAGACGGCTCCGATGATGGTGATGGAGCCGATCCGTTCATCCATCCCCTTGCAGACAACCCGGCCGGCCCGCTCATAAAATGCGGCAAGCCGGGTGGCAAGGTAGGCGGGATACCCCTCCTCGCCGGGCATCTCTTCAAGCCTGCCTGAGATCTCACGGAGGGCTTCACCCCATCGTGATGTCGAATCTGCCATCAGTGCGACATCATATCCCATATCCCGGTAATATTCCGCTATCGTGATCCCGGTATAAATCGATGCTTCACGGGCCGCAACCGGCATGTTTGACGTATTGGCGATGAGTACTGTCCTTTCGATGAGAGGGAGTCCGGTACGGGGATCGATTAATTCCGGGAACTCATACAGGACATCCGTCATCTCGTTACCCCGCTCCCCGCAACCGATATAGACGACAATCCGGGTATCGGACCATTTGGCAAGGGTCTGTTCGGCAACAGTCTTCCCGGTCCCAAAACCACCCGGTATCATCGCAGTCCCCCCTTTGGCAACAGGGAACATGGTATCAAAGATCCGCTGCCCGGTAATCAGGAGCGTATCAGGATCCATCTTCTTCCGGTAGGGCCTGGGTTTTCGGGCCGGCCAGAGCTGCATCATCGCAATTTTCGTGCCATCATCGAGGATGCAGACCGGATCGCTGACGGTATAGTCACCCTCCAAAATCTCCCGGACTTTCCCGGATACAGATGGAGGAACCATAATACGGTGCTCGATATGGAACTCGGGAACTATCCCGATCAGATCACCCTCCCTCACCTCGTCTCCCACTGAAACCACCGGAGTAAATCTCCATTTTCTGGAGAGATCAAGGCCGGGGGGAAAGACCCCACGGGATATAAAATCGCCGCTCATCTCGTAGAGGACCGGGAGAGGACGCTGGATACCATCGTAGATTGAAGAAAGGAGGCCGGGACCAAGTGCCACAGAGAACTGGGTTCCTGTGCTCTCCACCTTCTCTCCCACTTTCAGGCCGGATGTATCCTCATACACCTGGATAACCGCCTCATTCTTATCCAGCCGGATGATCTCCCCAAATAATGCATCAGTCCCAACCCGGACCACCTCATACATCATCGATCCTCTCAGCCCCTCGGCGGTTACAACGGGCCCTGATATTCGTGAAATACTCCCTGTCGTCATGCTCATCGCCTCACAACAATATTATAGCCGATCGCTCTCCTCAGAAGCCGATCGATGTAACTTTCTTTCTCCCCCTGCTTTTTCCCCGAGGGAATTGGAATAATGATCGGCCGGTACGACCGCTCGATCCGCTCCATGATCCTGTGATCCAGTTTCTCGATGAAATCCTCATTCATCGCAATAACTCCGGTATCATCACGATGGAGCAGCTTTGTGACGAGTTTCTCCGCATCATCGGGGTTTGCAAGCTCGATCACTTCAACACCCGCCATCCGGAATCCGGCGGCAGTTTCCGGATCGGTGACCACCATGCATTTATACATAGGTCATCACCCTCTGCATCTCCGTCTCAGGAACATCTCCGATGATGGAACGTGCAATAATACGGATATTTGTGACTTCATTCTGTTTGGCCCAGATATAGCCGACAGGAATGGCAATACTCATGGGATCCTTCAGGAAGCAGCCAGATCCTTTTTTGATCAGAAAAAGTTCAAGTTCACGTTCAAGAACCGAAATCCGTTCCTGGATAATATCCTCCCTGCCCACCTCGGCAAGAAATGCATATGGCGTCTGGATCAGCTCTTTCACAACCTCTTCAATAGATCGGGCAGCCAACATCCGGGCGAGCTGATCCAATGAGAGATACTTTCCGCCATCGATCAGGTACTCGATGGGTTCTTCGACATGTATCCTGTCCCGAACCACCCGAAGCACCATTCTGATATTCGCCACATCGATCTCGGTTTTCAGGAGCTCAAGGACGATACCCTGGTTGTAATTTTCATCCCCTGTAAAGGATGAGCGGGCATTCTCAAGGTAAAAACGGTCGAGGGCAAATTCCAGGATTGCAAGATCGCGTTTCTCCAGGTACTCCTGAAACTTCCAGGTGAGGGGGCGTGCGTACTCGATCCTCCAGGTGGCGAGGAGGTCGATGACAGCCCTGATATCAGGCTGCTGGGCAAGCTCGATGAGTGCAGCATAATCAAGCTCTCCCGCAGGAACAAGGTTCTCCTCGATCTCATCATTATGGGCATTGATCTTCTTTCCACGCAGTATCGTCTTGATATTCTGAATATCCCAACGGTTTAAGATAATCCTGAGATAGATCCTCTCTTCCTCCTCCCGAAAGAAACGAAGGATCTGCCGGAATGATACGACAAGATCCCTTCGCAATGCAGTCTCAACCTGGAGAATACCGGAGTGCTCGACACCAGCCTTCTGGAGTTCGTTTTTATAGGCTGTCTCTTCAAGCGAAGCAATGAGGGCATCAATATCCGGTTTGTTTGTCAGTTCATTGAGGGCATGATGGTCAAGGAGCCGGCTTTTCATTGCCCTGATCCGGGCATTTGCATACGAGTAATCCATCTCATCCATAACGCCTCATCCTCCATCAAGGATCGAAAAGATCTCTTTCCTGAGCACTTCCCTCGATCTCAGTAACCGGGATTCAATGGTATTCCTGACGATGATGAATTCATCAGTTGTACTTGCAATAACCCCCCCCATCGACTCGATATCTGCAATTACCAGATGGCTTTGGTTCTCTTTTTTAAGGATGCTGTTACAGAGCGCTTCATCCCGTTTGTCAACATGGAGAAGAGCGGATGCACCATCCAGCTCTGCCAGTGCCTCCAGAATGACATGTTTCATGAAATCTTCGTATCCGGGCCGATCCCTGAATCCGGCAAGTTCATCTTCGGCATGAAGGAATGTCTCTTCAAAGATCGCTACCTTGAGCTGCAATAGTTCAAGTCTGGCTTTTTCGCGAGCCGTAACAATCGTGGTCCGCTCGGAGAGAGCCACATTCTTCCAGTGCTCGAGATAATGCTGTTGTAATTTTCTACCTTCGGCTCGTGCCTCCTCTTGTATCCGCGCTACCTGAGCAGCCGCATACTCCCGAATGCTCCGGATCTCCTCCTGAGCTGATTGTTCGACAGCCTGTATCAGTTCATCAGTCATCTGCCACTCCATAACTCATTCGATTATTTGATTGACCGCCGGAGAAAAGCCCCCGGATTGCTTATTCATGCCCCGGGTTTCAGTGGTGCTGTTTTCTTCCCCGGTTACATGATCAGAATCATTGCAGCAATGACGAAACCAAAGATTGCAAGTGTCTCAGGAATTGCAAGCAATATAAGCATGTAACCGAAGAGTTCAGGTTTCTCAGCCACCGTCCCTGCTCCTGCAGCACCGATTTTCGACATTGCTAACCCAGCCCCAAGTGCTCCAAGTCCAAATGCAATGCCAGCCCCAATTGGTATACCAAAGTCCATAGTACCACGCTCAATTTTTTCCTGTATTTTTTTCCTTTTTTTAAAGATCAACTCATTCCGGCACTATAACCACGTATCAGAACTCTTAACCTCATCAATACGATAGTTACTCACCAACAACTGGCGTATCGTGCCTTTGACTCAACCATCACTCAATCGGCTGTTCACTTCATCGAATCAACCCCGACCACCCTTCCCAAAGGGATTATAGACTTTTCCCCCTCCTTCAGAGAACTTGGGGGAAAACTCAACAATATGAAGCCTGAATGAATGGAGAGACGCAACGAACATCTTTAACAGGATATTCATCAGATGAATCAATGCAGCGACAATCACCCCGACAATCGCCACCTCCATCATCCCTCCAAACTGGTTGGCAATCAGTGCCAGAACGACCGATGAAGTCCCTATTGCCATAATACGTGCATAGGAGAGGACATTGGAGATGATACTGATGACTTCAATACTGGCGATCACCCCGCCGCCATAGATGATCATGGCAAGAGCAATAGTCAGCATCAGAATCCCGGGATACATCAGGATATTTGGTATAATCTGTATGACAGCTCCGAGCAGGATAAGGATACTGATGATGACGATGATCATCCCTGCTTTTTCACAGATATGCTTCCTGCATTCGCTGACGTACTTGGTACACCGCATCTTAGTCCATTGGTTGATGATACCAAGGCAGAGTCCAAAGATGATATGAAATACCCCGATGGCAATTGACAGGACGAGCATCGGGATCAGGGCATCAAGCCGGTGCCAGGTGACACCCATGATCTCAAGCGGGTGCAACCAGCCCATATGCTCTCCAAAATCCCCGAAGAACTCCCCGAATATGAATCCAAATATAATCGTCGGAAACGAGGCGATAATCATCAGGTTCATGAGAGGATGTATCCAGTCGAACCGCTCTCCAAACTTCTTCTTCAGCAGCAGAGCAATGCCTAAAATAATGAAACCATACGCGATATCCCCTACAATCAGCCCGAAGAAGAGAGGGAAGAAGACGGCAAAGATGGGAGTGGGATCGATCTCGCGGTACTTTGGGTGTGAGATGGCGCTCAGGAGGTATTCAAATGGTTTCAGAATCTTTGGGTTGTCATAGAAAGTCGGCGCTTCATCCATCATATCCGGGGTTGTCGGCAGTTCATCAATGACAACCTCATCGCCATAGGTATCATGAAGGATCTTCTTTGTGGACGCAAGGAATTTCTTCGGAATCCACCCGAGCATCACAAAAGTGTAATCGGTCTGGCCAAATTTGTTGAAGACCTTGATCTCCTCATGCCGGTCTCTCAGGAGGCGGGCAAGAGCAGCAACTTCATCCTGCCAGGTGAGTGAGAGTTCTCTGAGTTCTTCTTCAACCTCCAGGACTTCTTTGACCGCAGCAATCCGCCTCTCTTCATTGAGAACGAGAATCTCATGGAGGGGACGATTTAAGTATTCGGGCGGAAGCCTGAGTTCGTTGACATTCTGTGAATAGAGAAGGGTATGTACATCGCTGGAATACTTTCTGTTAAAGATAACAACTGTTGCGATATTCTGCTCATCAATTGGAGCTGAGATCAGCTCACACTGATTCTTTGTGATCTGGGTAAGTTTCTCCTTGATCAACTCGAGAACTCCTTCAAATTCACCCTGTATCAGGATGATGGTGATCTCAAAGCCTTCAAGGGCAGGGATCTGCCCCTCAATCAGGAGAATCTTCTCAATGACGGTCTGGTACCTCGAAAAGTTTGAGATACTGAACTCAAGATCAGTCTTTCGGGTGATGAGATCCCGGGTTGTTGCCTCAAGTTCATGGATAACCTCCTCTGCCCGCAGAATGATAGCATCCTGGCCCTTCTGGCTCAATGAATCTATCAATTCCTTCTGCTTTTTGAGATCCGGAGTTTTTTTTGGAAGGACCAGCTGTATTCCTTCGATCTTCGAGAGGCTGGCAGCAATCGCATCAGCTTCTTTTGCTTCAACCCTCCGGAGGATGATACCGCCCTGCTCATGATCCCGTGAGGCATCCTCAAGATGGATGGTTCCAGCCTGATAGAGAGTATCTACAATAGAATCGAGATTCCTTTTCGGACCGATCACCTGAACTTTTACCATCCTCTGAAGCATCGCCTACAACCCAGCCCCGACCTTTTCGATGATTGTTTCTACCGCTTTGGGTACGTTTTTCTCCCATCGTGTCCGGATTGTAAGCTCCTCTTCCCTTCTCCAATCCTCGATGGCGGCAATCTCTTGTTTTATTGCTTCAATTTCTTTTTCATAGTACTTTTTACCCTCTTCTTCACCCTCCTCAATACATCGCGAAATGATCGCCTCCGCCTCTGTCTGTGCCTCTTCAATCATTACCCCGGCATCAGTTCTGGCCTGCTCGATTAAGACATTCATCTCGAGTTCTTTCTTCCGGATTGACTGCAATAGCGACTGTTCGGACACCATACCTCACCATTCATCATTCAATTCATGTCTATTCGACGCACTGGCACCGGGGTGCCGCGGGTGATCTCTCGGTCAGATAAAACCCTCTCCTTCCTGACCCAATGCAGCCCTGCCCGTCTCGCCCCTGAAAAATGGATACTGGCGAGCTGCTTTACACCCTCCTGAAATCAGGGGAGGACCGGGCTGAGTGGGTTTTTTAACGTGATTGGCACCTCCATTTCCCGGTGGCACCAGCCATCGGAAATCAAAGGGGTAATAGCAATATTGATATTTATAACTATCTAAACAACCTCTTAAAAAGAGAGATTGTTATTTTAACTATTTGGGAGAAAATTGGATATTTCAGCCATACGCGCCATAATCCGGTCAATGTATGAGTCTTTTTATATAAAATAGAGATTTGGGCTTGATTATACGTGCGCGACAATACCTGAATTTTTTCAGGGACCTTTCATGACCACCATCAGTTTATCAGGTACCGGTAGTTGTACGCCCAAATAACTCCCTGAACAGACTTTCAGCCTCTTTCTTTGAGAGTGTTCCATTCTTCACTGAGTAGCCCATTCGTATGAGCGAGATGATATCATTCAGTGTCAGCCGTGAGAAGGAGTAGCTCTTCCAGGTCTCCCGATCGGCCTGCAACCAGAGTTCCCCGAGGACCAGGCGGAGCATTCCGACATCCTCTTCAGAGAGATTATTCCATCTCTTTCCCTGTGCAGAACGGATGATTGCTATTGCCTCTTCAACGCTCCTCTGTTGTTTGAGCAAAAAGACCCTCCGTCCCACCTCATCACGTTTCACATCCGGCATGCTTGGTAGTATATCACACGGGTATAAGAGCATTGGCACCATCGGCAACCCTACCCAATCTGCTTCCATCACGCCAGAGCCGGAACAAAAACACCCATTACCAAATCGCAGGACAGGTTCAAAAATCCCAGAAAAGCTAACATCAAAGAGGCGTCCAATTCTCAGGCAAATGCTTTTGGTTCTTCATTGACCATATGAATTCATGTTTGGTGCCAATTTCAACCCTCTGCTCCTTATTGGCATAGCATATGCTATCACCCTCTCAATTGTCTCTGCATATCTCTGGGCAAGCGGCAGGTTCTCCGCACGAATCAGGTACCTGCTCCTCATCATCACAATCATTCTCGGATTTGCCACCTTCTCGCCGATGATCCCGCACCAGTTCCAATCACTCTTCATTCAGCTTGCCGAAGGGCGGATCGGCACCATGCTCTTTGCAGGCATTATCGGTCTTACAATTCTGACTCTTCTTGCGGCCCTCTTTGGCCGCCACTTCTGCGGGTACCTCTGCCCAATCGGGGCGGTACAGGAGGCTGCCTACACCATCCCGACAAAAAAGGTTCTCGTACAACAGAAAGGCATCCTGAGTGCAATCAGGGGACTCTTCCTTGTTGCCATGATTGGAGGGGCACTTCTCTTCGGGATCGCACTCCTCGACTATTTCGGCTTCTCAGACTTCTTCAAGATAACACTCTCAGCTGGAACTCTCGTCTTTATCGTAGTCCTTCTCATAGCGATCCCAATCTACCGCCCGTTCTGCAGAATTATCTGTCCGGTTGGAGCAATATTTCAGGTGGGAGCGCTGCCAGCAATATACAAGATCAGAAGAACAGACGCCTGCATTGAGTGCGGGAAATGCGAGAGGGTTTGCCCCACAAACGAGGCAAAAGCAGAAGATAATAAATCTGAATGTTACCTCTGCCGCCGGTGTATCGAGGTCTGCCCAAAGGATGGGGCGCTTGTGTACGGACGAAAGAGGGCCTGATAGTTCATGCACGATACCACCCACCCCGTTCTCCTGATCCATGGATGGAACAGCCATCCCGGGATCTGGAAGAGGATGATTGCCGGACTGGAGGCAGCCGGAATATCTGCATGGAATTTTGGCTATGTGGAGAACCCCGATCCGCATCCGGTGTCAGTAGCAGAAGATCTCCATGATTTCATCGCTGATATGCGGAGGAAGAACCGGTACCATGGTGAGATTGACATCATCACCCATTCCATGGGCACCCATATCACCCGCTTCCTCCTCGAAGTCCAGGATGGAAAGGAGAAGGCTGAGAGGGTGAGGCAGTTCATCGGGATCGGCCCCCCGAATAATGGCTCCTCAATGGCAGAACTCTTCTGCGATCCTGTCTATGGGGAGGAGATGATCCGATTGCTCGAAGGCATCTTTGTTCCTCCGGGATATGATCCCGAAGACGACAGCCTTGTGCAGGAGGTCCGCCCCGGCAGTGCCACCATGGCTACATTGAGGTCTGCAGGGCTCAGGGATGACATCCGGTACCGGTGCATCCTCAGCCGTAATATCACCCGGACGGAATCCTTCTTTCCGATACTCGGCGGCAAAACATGGATCTTTGGCGAGGATGGATCATGGAATACGACATGGGACGGAGATGGGGTGATCCCGCATTCGGACTCGATCATGCCGGGGATCCAGCCGGAGATTATTCCACAGGACTCCTCACTCTTTCAGACCTGTCCGCACCAGTTCTGCCACAGTGGTCTGCCAAAAAATCCCGAAGTGATTAAATGCACCATCCGGTATCTGACCGAAAAGAACGGAAACGGTTCTTTCTGAGAGATTACCCAGATGAACCTTACCATACAGACATTTTTATACTTCGAGTTTCTACAAACACCTGTTAAAAGGCATGAATTCCGTGCCTGACAGGAGAAGAGGATACTATGACAACAAAGAAGGAAGAAGAAGATAAGCTCGCTGAAACTGTGAAAGAAGTTGAGGAGAAGGCTCAGAAAGAGTTCGAAGAGCTGAAGAAAGAAGCCGCAGCAGCCATGGAGGAGGCAGCAAAAAAGCTGAAGAATGCCAGGAGCAAAATTGAGGGCGAGGATCTGGAGGCCCTTGTGAAGGATATGGAGAAGACCCTGCAGAGCCTCGTTCCGAAAAAGATTCCGGATACAACAGAAGTGCAGGAGAAGGTCCAGGAAGTCATTCATGATGCTGAAGAGACGATCAGGACTGTTGCAGAGAAAGAAGCCGAGGTGATGAAGGAGAGGGTTGAGACTGTGGAGAGCTTCGTTGCTGATCACCCGATTGCCTCGATCACCATTGCAGCCGGGGCAGGGTTTTTGGTGGGTATTATCGCAGCAAAGCTTAGGTAATCCAGTATGAAAGAGAAAGAAAAGAAAAAGACCGGAGAAAAAGGTATCTCCCGGGATCTCCTCTCCTGCGTCAGGAGGCACCCGATCCCTGCCCTCTTCTGTACATTCCTCGGAGGAATGGGTGTCGGAGCCTTCATGACATATAAAATAGCAAAGGGCAGGGAGTCAAGGGCAGAGAAGGAGCAGAGGAAGCAGGGTGGGATCGCACCCCTCCTTGTGACTCTGGTCACCCCTTATATTCTCCGCCGTATTCTTCAGATGATAACCAGATAAGTCAGCGGACATCAGGAAGGGCTTCCAGCCATCCTCCACCGGCCGGGGGGCACCCTGATGCGAAACTCCGCTCCTGCACCGGCTGTTCCAGTTTCAGCGATGGTGATCCCGGTTATCGAGAGGATCTCAGATACGAGATAAAGGCCAAAACCATGGCTCCTCCCAAATGCGGGCCTGAAGATTGATTTTTTCTTCTTATCCGAAACACCGGGCCCATCATCTGCGACGACGATCACGAGATCGGCGCCTTCTTGTTCAGCAAAGAAGCGAATATAGCTCCCGGAGGCTGCATGGAAAACAGCATTCTGGCAGAGGTTATGTATCACCTTATCGAGCATCGGATCAGCGAAGATTTCAATATCTGCGATCTCGTTCTGAAGGCAGAGAGACGAGCCTTTGAGGATATCCGGCGCTATTGCATCGATATACGATCCAATATCCTGCCACGAAGGGGTCTGTGCACCCATATCCTGGTAATCACGAGTGAACTCAACCTTCCTCTGGATCGCACTCACCTGCTCTCCCAGCTTTCTTAAATAGCTCTTCACCTCATCTGATACCGGGAGATCCGAGGCGAGATAGAGATATCCGGCAGCAACCATGACATCATTGAGTATATCATGCCGGGTTATCGCCGTCAGAATATTCAGCTTCTTATTTGCAAGAGAGAGTGCATCCTGCATCTCTATTCTCGCAGATATCTCCTGATCCTTCTCTGCGTTTGTATCAAGTAACTGCTGGTATGTCCGTGCATTCCTGATCGCAAGGCCAAAAACCGGGAGGAGGAATTCAGCAGTATTCCTGTAGCGATCAAGAAACTCGGGATGTGCGAAGTGATCGAGCCTGAACCAGAGCAGCACCTCACCTTCAGATGCAACCGGCAGAAGAAGGCCGGATGCCCCCTCTTCATAGTGAGTGTCAGAATGCTCGATAAGTGAGGGGGAGAAGAGAAGCCTGAAGAGGTGTTCAATCCGTCTGATTACCTCCTTTTCGGTGGCTGCCGCCGCAATTTCCTTCAGGAGATCAAATGCCATTGTGTAATCTGCGATCTGCTTTTCGCACACTTTCAACGGCTCCATTGTTTTTTCCCTGAGGGCAACCGACTCAAGCGAAGCAAGGGTCTCCCTGAGCCGGGCTGAAAAGAGCTCCAGATCGATCGGAACAATAGTGAGGGGCACAGAGAGCCGATCCGCCAGCTCACGGACACCGGCATCGGCAGTACCATCATCACGGGTCCTGAGATGAATAACCCGTCTAATCCCGGTATCAGGGAGGGGTTTCTGCTCATCTGGCGGGGATATCTGGCAGGGAAATGTTGAACGATATCTTCCTGCGAACCCAGAGGAGATCATATAGGCGCCGGGACCGGCGAGTGAACGCAGTTCATTCTTCGTCAGAAACATTTCCGGAGATCTGAGGTGGGCAGAGAAACCGATCTCAGGTATCGGGGAAGAGCAGCCACAGCTCAGAACACAGATCTGAACGACTTCTTGTGAGAGTGCAGCATATGCCTCTCCAAACGCTTCCTTCCACTCAGGAAACGGCATACTGCAATGGGGATCAAAGAAGAGCGCCCGGATATTCGCGTACACTGAACCCCGAAGGGCGAGCTGAACCTCATCCTCAAGATTCCTGCATGCAAGGATGCCAACCAGCTTCTCTCTCTCCATCATGTGATCGGGTATCTCCCATATCGTCTGGCGGCATCAGCGATTGCTGTGATGACAGAATCCCCTACCTGCCAGGGGATCTCTCCGTGATTATCAGAGAGAATGAAGCCACCGCCTGGCCCGGCTTTTGCTACTGCCTCACGAACGCGGGCTTCTGCCTCCTGTTGGGACCATCGTCTCATCGAAACACCATCAAGGTTTCCAATCAGTGCCATCTTCCCGCCAAACGTCTCCTTCAGAAGACCGAGATCTTCAAGTGCCGAGACACCCAGGGCAACCGCCCCTGATGCTTTCAGCTCATCAGCAATCGCCAGGCTGCGGCCTGAAGCAAGATGATAGACAACCCCCCCCTTAATCCTCTGAATAACCTCACGGGCGATCCGGCAACCGGTCCGCCTGGCAATGTCAGGGGGGATGATCGTCGGGGAGGTGACCGGATCAAAGTAGACGACAGCAGTTGCACCGGCTTCAACCTGGAGGTTCGCCCAGGTGGTACAGAACTCACTATTCACCTCCATCAGATCCCAAAAGAGTGGATCGTCCCCGAGGAGGAGATCGAGATACCGGGAGAAGCCAAGCTGCATCACAGGAAGCGAAAACGGAGAGATCGCAACACCAGCAACCGGAACAGAATCCCCATACCGTTCTGCCAGGATCCGGGTCACCTCCAGCATCCGTTGGAGCGGAGGGCAGTCTGCCGGATCCGGCACCTTGAGCGAAGTAATATCCTCATAATTTCGGATAGGCGGGGCTCCGGCATTTGGCGGACCGTTCTCAAAGAAAATGGCAGTCCCCCCAAACGCCTCCACTTCAGCTGCGCCGTAACAGAAGCCACTGAGGCAATCATGACCATACTTCTTCATCAGAAGCTCCTGGCCTTTGACCACATATTCCACCTTCTGATAGTACTCACGGATCGAGAGGCCAAGCTCACGGGCCCCGTGCATCGTGAGATTCAGGAAGAGCGGAACACGATCCGGCTCTTTGTGGGAGAGGGCAGTGAGCGTCCGCTCAAGCGGAGTCATCTCATCTCCGCTCATTTGATCCCTCCTTCAACGAGACCAACAGCTTCTGCCGCATCATGGGCAAAGGCATCCGCCCCGACCTCCTGCCAGAGTTCTGTATCAAAGAGGAAGGGCGCTCCACCGACGATCACCCGGATTGGTATTCTTTCCTCCCGGATTCCATCCATCAGATGACGAACCTCAAGTGCTGCACGGAGCATCAGTGCCGATACAAAGAGTACCTCGATTCCATCCCGCTTTATCAGTTTAAGGAGATCAGAAACTGTAATCCCGGCACCATAATCCTCCACACGATAGCCGGAGGCATGGAGGGCAGCAAGGACGGTATCCTTGCCGAGGGTATGGAAATCTTCAAGAACCACAATTCCTATCTTCGGCTGATCTTCCCGTATCCCTGACACGGGAAGCGGCAGGCTGCGGATGTACTCCTCACAGATCCTCCCGCTGACATAGATCTGGGAGAGGGCAGCATCCCCCAGAGCCCATTGTTCGCCAATTGACCTGAGTGCAGGCTCGATCAGGGTGGATATGCAGGCATATGGATCATCGGGATTGCATGATCCCCTGAGAATCTCCCTGGCTCCTGTGGAATCTGACCTGAGGAGGGCTGATTCAAGTACCTGTACTGAAGAACTTAGATCTCCGCTCTTCATAGCTCTCTTAATGCCGTTTGGTTACGATAAAGGTTTGGAGAGGAAAAGAGGGAAGTGATCTATCAGTTTCTATCAACGTGTATCAAATTGATAGTTGTGATGCAAAGTTCATGAAGCGGCAGGTCATTGGGGAGAATGGAGACGCAAAAAAGCTGATCACCCTACTTATAAATAGTTACGACTGAAAAAGTGGTATAATGGGCAGAATTCATACACTCCATATCGAGAATTTCAGAGCCATCGGGAGCCTCGACTATGCTCCGCGGCAGCTGAATATCATCTGCGGCAAGAACAATACAGGAAAGTCTGCCCTTCTGGATGCTATCTTTCTCAATGGAACAGGAGAACACAAGACAGATCAGTATCTCTTGAATGATAATAGAGAGAATCTCATAAAAATCAACGAAGCAAAGGCACAAATTTTCTCAAATCTGAACAATGTCACTATTTACCAGTCGCTGGATGTATGTAAGAAGGAAGACCTAGAAACATACGATCACATCAAAGAATCTATCATACTGATTCAGATCAACCTAATTGAAGATTATATAAAAAACATCGAAGACAATGATGAAGTCCGTGAGGCATATATAGAGATGATTTTTGAATCTCTTGATTATACCATCATCACATCAAATTTGAGTTATCAGATCATACCTTACAATCTCACCGACAGGAGAACAATACTCGAAAAATTACAACTTATTACAGGACGATCAAAGAATTCAAAGGACCAAGATCGAAAAAAAGTATTTGGATTATCCAGATTATTTTCACCACTCATATTGTACAAACCAATAAATGTTTCACTAAAGGCGATTCAACCCTCCATTATAAAACTCTCCCACAGAGAAAAGCTCTCCCCCGAACAAATGGATGATGAAGAGATTCATCTCCTTGAACAATTCATTAAAGAACATAACCTCGTTCGTAACCTTGAACGGCTTACCCAGAGTAACGTCCTCTACAGAAGAGGGAATGAGATTGAAACCATACCAATATCCGCTCACGGTGACGGATTTATCACACTCCTCTCAATACTTCATTATCTGCGTAAATCACAGGATGGAATCCTCCTTATCGAAGAGCCGGAGAACCATCTCCACCCCGAATATCTCACCATCCTGATCGAGACCCTCTTTACCTATGCTCCCAAACTCAACGTTCAGGTCTTCATGACCACCCACAGCTATGACCTCATCCAGACCGCACTGGATTACCCGGAGGATGAAGCTGAAAAAGAACTCCTCCTCATCTCAAAGATGACGAGCGACGGCGAGACTATCGAGAAGTATGATTATACCGTCGATGAAGGGCGAAGAGTCATAGGAGAGCTGAAACTTGACCTTCGGGGCATCTGAATATGCCGAAAAAGACGGTGATCCTCTGTGAAGGAGTACATGACCTGATCTTCTTCTCAATTCTCCTTGAGCAGAAAGGGATTCGATATCAGCAGGTGTACAATAAGGATCTCACAGAGTCACGAGAACGAACCCCTGAATCCAATAAAGTCCGGGATTTCATCGCGAGGAGAGGGAGAGGCATACAAACCCTCATCAAAGACGAAGACGGCTGGAAGAACTGCATTGATAACTTCATTATCCTCTATGAAGATAAGAATGAACAATACAGGATGATTCTCTGCCTCGATGACGATCAGAGCACACGGGAAAGACTGAAAAGAGCGGCGAGCGAGAGATTCCGAAAAGACATTCTTCTTCAGCAATCTGAATGCTCATTTCAGACCAAGGATACGATCAAACACCAGGTATTCTTCATACCCGGCTCTCTGGAAAGACAGGTGAAGGAGATAACCGGAAATAATTCTGATCTCAAAGGAGACGAGGGAAGAAGAGTCCTCGCCGCATTCATCGATCAGTGCCAGAGAGAAGAGATACCTTGGTTCTTTGAACTAAAATCCCTCCTCTCCGGTTAACCATCACCCTCTCCCAAGCTCCTTATGCGCCCGTGCAAGGTGCTGTGCCGCCAGTGCCCCAAGGAGCGAGAGTTCCCCGGCAAGCACCCCGGCTGCAATGATCTCGGCGAGTGCCTTTGCATTGGCACCCGGCGGATCACCGCTGCCTGCAACCCCGAGGAGCGAGAGGCAGGCAGCCTGGGTTGCAATACCTGTGCCACCGCCGACCGTTCCAACCTGCACTGCGGGAAGCGTCACTGCTACATAGACGCCGCCATCCATCGGGTCGGCGGTTGTGATACAGGATGAGCCCTCAACCACATGGGCCGGATCCTGGCCGCAGGCGATATAGAGGGCGGCGAGTATATTGGCGGCATGGGCATTGAACCCAAGTGCCCCGGCACGGGCCGATCCGACCAGGTTCTTCCGCATATTCACCTCAACAAGCGATACGGAATCGCACTTGAAGATATCGCGGACAAGGGCATCGGAGAGGAAAACACCAGCTGTCACGGTCTTTCCCCGCCCTTCAACGAGATTGATCGCAGCAGGCTTTTTATCCGTACACATATTTCCGGATAGTGCAACCAGCCGGGCCCCGGTCTCCTCTGCGATATAGTCTGCTGCCTTCTGCGAGGCGATCGTCACCATATTCATCCCCATCGCATCCTTTGTATCAAACTCGAACCTGAGGAAGACACTTGTCCCGACGATATAGGGGACAAGCCCGATCAGCTCTCCATGGGAGGTGGTTGATTCTGCAATCTCCTGGATCTCCATCAGGTGATCTTCTGCAAACGTCGCCACTTCATGGGCATGAGAGACAGATCTGGCCGCAAAGACGGGAGCACGGGTCATTCCGTCACGGAGGATCCGGACGTCTGCCCCCCCTGCTTTTGCAATCGCAGAACAGCCCCGGTTCACCGAGGCAACAAGCGCTCCCTCGGTTGTTGCGAGTGGAAGCCATACTGTCCTGTCAGCATACTCACCCTTCACCGGTACCGGTCCCGCCACCCCGACCGGCACCTGCACGCAGCCGATCATATTCTCGCAGTTCCTGGCGACCACCCGGTCAATCGGGATAGAATATGAAGAAAGAGGAGAGAGATCTGATCCTGTCTCCTCCTCAATATACTCACGCCGGAGAGAGACCGCCTCGTCCGGCGGCAGCACCCTCTCAAGTGCATACAGCTTCAGCCTGCCTTCCCTGAGATCCGTACGAAAATCATCCATGATCAGTCTTTTCTCATCCATGGCAATGTATTTTTGGCAGGAAGGGGATTCATGAACAGTTCAACGCTCATTTTCCACCCGCCTCACCGCAAGGGTGATCTCGCCGCCGGTTCTTCGTGAATGATGCTTTACAATCCGATCCCATCTCAATCGATCCTTCTTCTTCAACATTCGCAGCCACATCGTGAGTGGCCGATCCTTCTTGCTCCTCTTGCAATCCGAACATACAGGCAGTTTACGACCCCGCTGGGCACCCGCCATTGAAGGACCCGAAGGATCGGATCCAGCCATCGTCACCATCCTTCCACAATATACACAGGTACCATAAGCCATTTGAAGAATTGAGATCTCCAGATTATTTATAGGTACAGTCTCAGATAATCTGATACAGTGTCGTCCGCTCACGGAGAGGTCGTCCGAGATCCTCTGCCATACGCTGCATTACGAGCGGATCGAGGAAATCCGTCTGAACAGCACCGGCACTCTTTGAGATCGACTCCTCATACACCGTCCCACCGAGATCGTTTGCACCGGCAAGCAGCAGAAGCTGCGCCATCTTCTGCCCGAGCTTCACCCAGGAAACCTGGATATTTCTGATATTATCAAGGAATAACCGGGATACCGCATGCATCAGGATATCCTCCCTGCCGGTGGCACCCGCCCGTGCCAGCCCTTTCCGGTAGATCGGCGTCTGCTGGTGGATGAATGACAATGGTACAAACTCTGTGAACCCAGCCGTCTCATCCTGGATATCCCTGATAACGGCAAGGTGGCGGGCGCGATCAGCATCTGATTCGATATGGCCATACATAATGGTCGCTGTCGTCGGGACACCCATGTTGTGGGCTTCGGTGATGATCCGCACCCATTCGGCAGTCTGGATCTTGCCGGGGCAGATCTGATCACGGACAGAATCAACCAGGATCTCAGCGGCGGTTCCGCAGAGGGAAGCAAGGCCCGCCTCCTTCAGCATTTTCAGGACAGCTTCAGTCGAAATCCCACTCTGGCGTGCCGCATACGCTACCTCCATCGGGTTTCCTGCATGGATATGGACGTCCGGTGCACCTGCCCGGATTGCCGCGATGATCCCGGCATACTGATCGGCATCATAATCTGGGTGGAGACCGGAGACCGAGCATATTTCGGTGATCTGATGCTGGTCAAGTGCCTCCCGTGCCTTTCTACAAACCATATCAAGCGTGTGCTCATAGGCATCAGGATCACCGGGTTTCCTCGAAAACCCACAAAAACCACAGGAATTTATACAGACATTTGTCACATTGATATTCTGGTTCCTGACAAACGTCACCGTATCTCCAACAGCAATCTCCCGTGCCTCATCAGCGGCTTCTACGATCCTCAGCACGTCCCTGCCGGTTGCAGAGAGGAGGACGTTCGCATCCTGCTCCGTCATCCGCACACCCGAAGATACATTCCGGAGGATCTCCGGCACACCCTTTCCCATACAGAGTGATTAACCAAACACCAATAAGAAGTATCCGCACCATCCTGTACTGATGAAAGAGGGATGGGCCGTCAGGGTAGGAAAAAGAGACGGGGAGACAAGACGGCAGGAGCTGATCGCAGGCGATACACTGGATCGCACCCTCCGTCCACGGGCAGATGGATCAGATCTCCTCATCCCGGTTACCGGCTCACCACCCGGTACTGAGCGCGCCCTCTTTGAGGAGTTACAGGTACCGCCACCGCTGCCCCGGCATGATCAGGTCGGCGGCATTATGATCATGCAGGAGAATGACGTTTCCGGAGCAGAAGAGCTTCTGAAAGCACGCCCTTCCACCCATACCGTACTTTATTCAGATGGTGCTGTCGAGGGAGAGTTCCGGACAAAGTCATTCACAACCCTGGCAGGTATTCCCACCACCAGGACGACCATCTCAGAGTATGGCCACCGGCTCACAATCGATCTCTCTCAAGCCTACTTCTCATCCCGGCTTGCAACAGAACGCCAGAGGATCCGATCAACTGTACAGGAAGGCGAAGTGATCTGCGACATGTTCTGCGGTGTGGGGCCGTTTCCAATCGTCCTTTCAGATCGGGCATCCTGGATCCTCGCCTGTGATAAGAATCCTGCTGCTATCCATCTTCTGAGAGAGAACCTTCGGACAAACCATACTGAATGTGTCCTCCCGATGCTCGGAGACGCACGCCATCTTGGAGAACTCTTCCCATCCACATTCGATCGCGTGCTGATGAACCTTCCCATGATCGCAATAGATTTTCTCCCGATTGCGGATCAGATAACAAAACCTGGCGGCACCATCCACCTCTATGCACTCCAGAAAGAAGAGGGAACATACAGAGAGACGATCCGCTCGGTCATCTCAGACAGTACCATCACCGAGCGGTTCCTGCGATCCTACTCGGCCGGGAGATGGCACGCGGTCTATGACATTAAAAAAGGTCAGGCCGGGACGAATTTCGTCCCGTAATGGATTATACCGGAAGGCCCGTCTTCCGCAATCACCCTGAAGACCGATTTTACCGGCATCCCGAAGGTGATCTCTGAGGGATCACAGATCACCTGCGAGGTAAGACGGCAGCCATCTTCCAGCTCGATGATTGCAAGGACATACGGCGTCAGGTTTGAGAACTGATCGCTTGCTGTTCTGATCACTGTATAGGTAATAACCGTCCCCCGGCCGGAACAGTGGTGACCAACGATCTTTCCATCCCTCCGACAGTCCGGGCAGAGAGAACGTGGTGGGAAGAAGACTGTATTACAGTTTTCGCATTTCGTTCCGATCAGGTTATACCGCTGAGGAATCTTTCTCCAGAATCGCGCTACCGTCATTGGTTATACCCTCCTGAAGAGATGGCAGACAACAGTTGCACCTGATCCGCCGACATTCTGGGTCATACCTATTTCTGCTCCGTCAACCTGCCGCTTCCCTGCCTCGCCACGGAGCTGGGTGACAACTTCCCAGACCTGTTTCAGGCCGGTCGCACCGACCGGATGACCACAGGCTTTCAGACCACCCGAGGTATTCACCGGTAGTTCACCGCCGATATAGGTCTGCCCCTCCTCATAGAGCATCCCTGCCTCACCTTTCTTCACAAAGCCAAGATCTTCAATCGCACAGATCTCTGCAATTGTGAAACAGTCATGCACCTCAACGAGATCGATATCCTTCCGGTCAACCCGTGCCCGTTCAAAGACCCGGTTCCCGGCAGCAATCGATGCATCAAGGGTTGAGATATCCCGCCTGTCATGGAGTGCTATCGTATCGCTTGCCTGTGCAGTGCCGATCACGGTAACCGGAGCATCGGTAAATTCGCGTGCCATTTCAAGTGGGGCAACAACAACCGCCGCACTCCCGTCAGAGACCGGGGAGCAGTCGAAGAGCCGGAGAGGATCGGCAACAAGAGTCGATCTCAGGACGGTATCGATGGTGATCTCATTCTGGAACTGTGCTATCGGGTTCATCGATCCATGGTAATGGTTTTTTACGGCAACCATTGCAAGCTGCTCACGGGTAAGCGAGTAGCGGTGCATATAATCGGTTGCAATCATCGCATACAGACCGGGGAAGGTCGCGCCGGCAAACCCTTCCCATTCACGGTCTGCGGCTGCCGCAAGGACATCAGTTGAGTCCCCGGCATCGGTCATCTTTTCGACACCCGCTGCAACAACGATATCCTCCATCCCTGAGGCAACCGCAAGCACCGCCTGACGGAAGGCGAGGCCACCTGATGCACATGCAGCCTCAACCCGTGTCGCCGGGGTGTGACCCGCACGGGTAAGCCCGGCATAATCTGCGATTAATGCCCCGATATGCTCCTGTTCAACGAACCTTCCGGCACTCATGTTACCGACATAGAGTGCATCTATGGATTCACCATCGATTCCGGCATCCTCAATTGCGAGGGTTCCTGCCTCGACAAAGAGCTCGCGGAACGAGGTCTCCCACCGCTCGCCAAACTGCGTGCAGCCAATTCCAATTACTGCCACATCTCTCATTCTTGCATCACTATCTTCCCTTTGTGTCTGGCATACAGTGCATAATCGAGATATCTGAGATTCTTCTGAAGCTCCGCAACTGTGGGGGCTTTTGAACGATCGATTGCCGAATCGATCGCATCTGTCACTGTGATGTCAAAGGCATCTGATCCCGAGCCCGAGCCGTAGCTACAGACAAAGATCCGGTTCCCCGGCTCTGCAATATCCAGTGTTGCCGCCAGGCCAACCGGAGATGCACCCGAGTACGTATTACCAACAGTCGGAACAACGAGCCCTGGCAGGTACTGTTCCTTTGTAAACCCGAGCACCTGTGCCGCACGGGTTGGGAACTTCGCATTCGGCTGGTGGAAGACGGCATAATCATAATCCGAAGGAGCTGTTCCCTCCCTCTCAAAGAGGAGACGGCTTGCACCAAGGACATGCTTGAAGTACCCGGGATCGCCTGAGAAACGGCCCCCGTGTCTTGGATATGCCTGCCCTTCCCTCCGCCAGAAATCAGGGGTATCACTTGTATACGAATGGGTGGCATTGATCTCTGCAATCGGATCGTCGTTTCCGATCAGAAACGCAGCGCCACCGGCAGCTGCGGTATACTCCAGTGCATCGCCGGGTGCGCCCTGTGCGATATCAGCCCCGATTGCAAGACCATAGCGGATCATCCCGGATCCGACAAGTCCCATGCAGGTCTGTATTGCCGCAGTTCCCGCTTTGCAGGCGAATTCATAATCTGCCGCTGTCATAACAGGTGTTGCTCCAATCGCCTCCCCGACGGTGACCGCTGTTGGCTTCACCGCATAGGGATGCGACTCGGACCCGACATAGACTGCGCCGATATCATCAGGGTTGATCATCCTGCGTGCGAGTGCAAATCGTGCCGCCTCAACTGAAATTGTAGCAGTATTCTCGTCAAGATCCGGAACCGACTTCTCATAGACCCCAAGGCCCCCTGAGATCTCGGATGGGTTTGCACCCCATACACGGGCGATCTCCTCGACCTTTACCCGAAAGCGGGGGATATATGCCCCATAGGTGATTATGCCTACCATTTCTGTTTCCTCAGTTTTGTAATAATTTGTTTCACTGAATCTTCTGTTGAGAAGACGCTAATCCGGTCACGTTCAGCCAGCTTTTTCACCAGGGGATGTACCAATTCATGATCGATTCCCTGGAGAATAACACAGGGAGGCTTGAACGGGGTGACGCGGATTGCAACCATCGGTGATTTGCCGCTTGAAACATCCGTGAAGATCAGTGCCCGTTCCGTACTCCACCCATAGATCCGGTTAAACTCATTTGGGGAGAGTGTCAGGATTGCATTGACACTGTTGACCACGGTATAGCCGACCACACTGTGATCTGCATTGCCGCAGATAATATGGCAGTTGATGAGATCGGCAAGCTCGACCATCGGAACGGCATCAGAGAAATCATGGAGATCATAGATGACATCCTCATCAAGATTTGAGAAGAGCATCTTTGAGTACTTCTCCAGATACGATCCACCATTTGCCTCATCAATTGCAAAGAGGCTGTCGACGATCTTCCCGACAACAGCGGTACCAGGACTCTTCCGTCTCCCGCTCTCATAGTCGCTGATCACCGACGGGGAGAAGCCGAGGTGCTCTGCAAGGACGCCCGGTGAAATTTTGAAACTCGTCCGCCATTTTTTGAGCGCTTTCCCGGGCATATCAGAGAGCGTAATCTCCCCCGCAATCTTTTCTGCCAGCTGCTGGTGATGTCCGGATTTCACCTGTATTGCTATGGCTTCGTACCAGATATATCTAACGAAGAAAGGTTCGACATTTCACGAAGTCGGGCCGGGGTCGTTCCCCTCTATAAACCCATCTTCCAGAAAGCCAGGTACCCCGATACCAGTACCCAAAGACCGACTCATCCCCATACATTTCACAACAATTATCTCGTCCTGAGCACGATACCTCATTATCTGCCATGACAGAACACCTCCGATTCTGTGAACACGGAAAAAAGTATGCCCTCCCCCTCAGCAGTATTCGATCCACCATCAAGATGGTCACAATCGATGGAGAGTCGGGAGCATCGATTCTTTTTCATGGAAAGCAGATTCCCATCCTCGCACTCAATCCCGATGCAGAAGAGAGACGGCAGATCAGGGGAACCGACTGCCTGATCATTACACGTGTCGGAGAGAATGAGATCGCACTCTGTGCAGATGCAATTGAGGGAATAACGGCAGTAAAAGGTACCAGGCAAGGCGAGATAACCGGCACCCAGATCGCAGATGATGAGACGATCGTTATCTCTGATCTCTCTGTCATGCCCCTCTCAAGTGGCATCGAACTTCCCTCAGACAGGGAGACCAAGGCGATACTTGAACGCCGCGCACGGTTGATTGCACTGCCGGATGATTCCGATGAGAAGATTACCTATCCCGAGATCCTCAGGTTCTCCCTCGGCTATGTGGAGTATGCCGTTGAGATGCAGTATGTACGGGAGGTGATCCTTACCGGAGAGATCACCCCGGTTCCCGGCATCCCCTCCTTCATCACCGGAATATCAGTTGTCAGGGGCAGAATCATTTCTCTCGTTGATCTCAGGAAGTTCTTCGGGATTCCCGAGATGGGCCTGACTGACTTCAACCGCGTGATCATCCTCTCGGATAGCAGGATGACCTTTGGCCTTCTCGTCGATCGGATCAGAGGCACATCACATCTCAGGAAACCATTTCCACCGGCACGAGTCGAGACACAGATACCACAAAGCCACCTCATCGGCATTGTCGGAGATCTCATCGTCATTGATGGAAAAACCCTCCTGAATGACGAATCGATGGTGGTCAATGAACAGGATAACACAGCAACGATTCAGATGAAAATGAACCCGGAATAGTGATCCGGGAGGTATGCAATGGACAGACTATTTGCAGACATGAAAGTTGGAACAAAGATCCTGGTGATCTGCCTTCTTCTTGCGATCATCCCGACATCGCTCGTTGGTGTGATTTCATATACAAGTTCGACAAGTGTCATCAACCAGCAGATCGAGATGCTCCTCCAGACACAGAGCACAGACATGAAAGGATGGACCAATGATGTCTATACCCTGACAATGAATAAGGTCGATAGTGATTTAAACGTCCTGCGGCAGCGGTTCTATGAGAAAGGAACACCCGAAATAATTGATGGCAAAATGACACTTGTCGCTCAGGACGGCAGTAAATATGTGGTCAATGACAACTTCGAGATCGTCGACCGGGTACAGGCGCTCGTCGGCGGAGCGGCAACGGTCTTCCAGGTCTATGACGACCATGCCGTCAGGATAGCCACCAATGTGAAAAATGAAGAGGGAGGTCGGGCTGTAGGGACATGGCTCACCCAGGATGTCTTTGACTACTCGGTTGTCGGCGGCAGGACATTCTATGGATCACGCGACCTGTTCGGGATACAGTACGTCACCGCATATGAGCCGATCAAAGACAGATATGGGAACGTTATCGGAATCCTCTTTGTCGGAACCGAAGAGAAGCAGACACTCGATGTCGTCAAGAACAGTATCCGTCAGACTGTCATCGGCAAGAACGGGTATATGTACGTCATCGACGGAAATGGCAACGTCGTCGTCCACCCGACACAGGAGGGTGAGAACTGGGCAGATCAGGAGTTCTTCAGCACAATAATCACAGAAGGTGAAGGGGTGCTGTACCACCAGGCAGACAGCATGGATTATGTTGACGTCTATACCTACTTTGAACCTCTCGATTGGTATATCGTCTCGAGGGCAGACCTCTCTGATTTCACAGGGCCGATCAATACAATCAGGGATACCCTTGTCATCGTTATTCTTTCTTCAATCATTGTCGGAGCTGTTGTCGCCATTCTCTTCGGCAGATCCATCTCAGAACCGCTCCAGCAGGTCGTACTGATGATCAAGGAACTCAGAAGCGGCCATCTCTCTGCCAGACTGAACATTAAAAGAAAAGATGAGATCGGAATCATGGCAGAGACGATGGACGAGTTTGCAGAAAACCTCCAGACAAATATCGTCGGAAATATCAAGCGTCTCGCAAACGGAGAGTATGTCGAGGAGATCGAGATTCAGGATGAACGTGATGAGATACGGCCTGCGATCCGGATGATGATGGAGTCGCTTGACCACCTCCATAAAGAGACTCTCAAGATGACAGATGCCGCATGGGCCGGGGATCTGAAGATCCGAGGTGATGAAAAGGCATTCCATGGCAGTTACCGGAGGATCATCGCCGGTTTCAACAAGACGCTTGAGAGGATCACCGAGCCGGTGAACGAGGCGATGAGGCTTGCCGGATACTATGCTGCCGGAGATTTCACTGCACGGTTTGACCCCGACATTCCGGTTGCAGGCGAGTTCATCGCATACCGCGATGCGCTCAACACGATTGGTATAGAGTTATCACGGCTGATGAAACTGATCACCGAAGAGCTGTATGAAGGAATCTCGGTCATCTCTTCAGCATCAAGCGAGATCATCGCGGTTACCTCTCATCTATCCTCGGAGAGTTCGCAGACAGTCAGGATCGTTGATGAAACAACAGATGCAGTCGAAAGCGTCAGGATACAGACCGACCGCGCAAATCTGAAGACACGCGAGGTTACTGAGAAAGCGATGAAGACCAGCTTCGTCAGTAAAGACGGGCAGCGATCAATCCAGGAGATCCTTGACGGTATGAACCAGATCCGGCGCCAGATGGATGTCATCGGGACAAATGTCGTCAAGCTCTCTGAACAGAGCAATGCAGTCGGTGAGATTATCGCCACAGTCACGGATATCTCCGAGCAATCGAACCTTCTTGCCGTCAATGCCTCAATTGAGGCGGCAAAAGCAGGCGAATTCGGGAAGGGATTTGCCGTTGTTGCTGATGAGATTCATAACCTTGCCGAACAATCCAAACAGGCGACATCGCATATCAGGACAATCCTGACCGATATCCAGCGTGGGGTATCCGGAACCGTCGTTTCGGTGGATCGGGGATCGGCATCAGTTGAGGATACCGTCAGGCTGACCGCACAGGCACGGGAGGCAATTGAAGTGCTTGCATCAGCTGTTGCCGATTCATCGAAAGAGGCATATGAAATTGCCGATTCGATCTCTGAACAGGCAACCGGGATGGATCGGATTGCCCATGCAATGGAGAAGATCCAGGAAGCTGCCAGGAAGAATCTTGAAAATACCCAGAAAGCAGAGAAGACCGCAGAAGATCTGCATGAGCTTGGCATCCGTCTGAAGAAGATCACCGAACAGTACCACGTCTGATATGCCGGGAACGGATGAAGAACTACAGAATGCACTCCTCGCTACATTCCAGGATGAGGCAGATGAGATCCTCGCCGCCATCACCGATGATCTCATCGCCCTTGAGCGGGGCGGGGGGGTGATCGATCCCGCCGTCTCGGAGTCGATCTACCGGAGGACACACAGCCTGAAGGGTGCTGCACGGGCAGTCTCGCTCCGCGAGATTGAATCAATCTGCCAGCATCTCGAAACTGCACTTGCCGGTGTCAGAAATGGAGAGTATATCCCTGATAGCGCAGGGTATGATCTCTTCCACCGGGCGGTTCTTGTGATCCGATCGATCATTGCCGGAGAGAAGGTATCTCCGGTTGCCATTATCCGGGAGCTCCGGGCTATCAGGAATAGCGCCGTGGACAGCAGAAAAGAGCCTGAGCAGGTATATACTCCACGAAACAATATACCACGGATACGGGAGACCGAAACTGTACGCATTGCAACAAAAACCCTTGATCGTCTCATCGGCGGGTCAGATGAACTCTTAACGGCACGGCTCATGCTTGCCTACAGGATGCGGGAACTGGATCATATGATGCTTGAGGTGTCATCATGGCAATGGGCACAGGTCCAGATCGCAAGCGACAGGCACGTACTTGAGGATTTGATCGAATCGGGGAGGGAGATAACCGATCGCGACATTCGTGCAATTGACCATATCATACAGTTTTTTAAGAAAAATCGTGGGCATATCAACTCTATAAAGTACAACCTCTCCAACCAGATACAGTCAAATAGCCGGGAGCGTACAGTTCTTGATTCAGGAACACAGGCAATAGCGGCAACCATCCATGAAGCAGTACTGATCCCTTTCTCCCAGATTCTCGTTCCATTCCAGATGTTTGTCAGGGATGTCGCCGGATCATCCGGCAAGCAGGTTGATTTCATCGTTGACGGGGGGGAGATCGAGATTGACCGGCGGATTCTCGAAGCCCTCAAGGATCCGCTGCTCCATTTGACACGCAATGCGATCGATCATGGTATCGAACATCCGGGCACCCGTATCAGCAGGGGGAAAAACCCAAAAGGGAGAATACACATCAGGGTGGTTCCTCTTGCAGGGAGCCGGGTGGGAATCGATGTCTCGGATGATGGAAAGGGGATCAATCCCGCTGATATCCGTGAATCGGCGATACGAAAAGGATTTATCACCCCTGAAGAGGCTGGGAAGCTCTCAGATGAAGAGAGCCTCAACCTCGTCCTCCAGTCGGGGTTCTCGACATCCACCGTCGTGACGAAACTCTCTGGGAGGGGTCTTGGCCTTGCAATCGTCGATGATGCCGCAACCAGCCTCGGAGGAACGGTCTCGGTCACCTCAATTCCGGGGCAGAACACCTGTGTCCGCATATCCGTTCCTGTCCGCCATTCAAACTTCCGGGGCATCGTCGTCAAATCCGGCAGGCAGACCTATGCGATACCGATGCAGCAGGTCAGATCAGTGATCAGGATACAGCCAGGGGCAGACGATATACGTCTGGGCGATGAACTGATACGACTCGTGCCGCTTGAACAGGCACTTGGACGGGATGATCCCATACGGCACCCGGATGATGGACGGCTCGTCCCTGTCATCATCCTTGCTTCCGGCTCAGGCAGGCTTGGGCTCTACGTTGAGGAGATCATCCGGGTCCAGGAGATCGTCGTCAGGGCTCTTGGGAGCCAGCTCCGGTATGTACGGAGGATTGCCGGAGCAGGGATCCTCGATGACGGGACGATCGCACTCGTTATTGATCCCCTGGATCTGATCACCTCTTCACTCCAGAAGCGAACCATGGAGCCGATCAGATCCGAGCCGGAAAGCGGACATGTTCTGGTTGTTGAAGATTCAGTTACCTCACGTGAGTTCCTTAAATCGATACTTGAGGAGGTAGGATACACCGTTGCCACTGCAAATGACGGAGCGGAAGCACTCCAAAGACTTAAGCGGGAGGAGTACGATATTGTCATATCAGATGTTGATATGCCGAAGACCAACGGTTTCGCACTCACCGAGGCGATTAAAAGTGACGAGAAACTCTCCCACATACCGGTGGTGCTTGTGACCTCACTCGATTCACAGGAAGATCAGGAATATGGCATCCATGTTGGTGCAGATGCATATATCGTGAAAAGTGTTTTTGAAAAGGAGGCATTCCTCGGGGTTGTCAGGAGGGTTGCCCCTCATGAATCATAAGCAGACTCACCTCCTGGTGGTGGAGGACAGCCCGACCCAGGCAGAGTATATTCGCCGTATTCTCCAGAGAGAGGGCTTTATCGTCTCTGTAGCTTCTGATGGCAGGGCTGCACTCGAAATGCTTGATGCAGAAAATATCGATCTCGTCATCAGCGATATCATCATGCCCAGAATGGGCGGATATGAACTCTGTCAGCAGATTAAGGAGAAGAGCCGGATACCGGTTGTGCTCGTCACCCAGCTCTTTGATCCCGAAGATATCATACGCGGGCTTTCAAGCGGTGCCGATGGGTTTATCATCAAACCCTTCGATCCTGTCTCTCTCCTTGATACCATCACGAATATGCTCGAATCCGAGGAGGAGGGAAGGATCGTACTTGATGGGGATCTGATCATTGCTACACCCGGTGATCAGACCTATACAATCAGTTCAGACAGAAAAACGATCCTCCGCATTCTCCTCTCGACCTATGCAACAGCGGTCAATAAAAATATCGAGCTTCAGGAAGCCCGTGACGAGCTCTATGGGATGAATGAACAGCTTCAGGAATATGTAGAGGAGCTGCGGCAGACAAATGATGAACTTCACCAGGAGATGCTTGAGCGGCATCGGATGGAAAAAGAGATCTCCGATGCCCACAGAAAACTCCAGCTGATGACAAATATTACCCGCGACGATATCAGAAACCAGCTTACTATCATCGAAGGTTATCTCGAACTTGCTGAATCCAGGGAAGAGGAAGTATCAACTGAAGAGGCAATGGGGAGGATTCGCCAGGCTTCACGGCGTATCGGAGGGATCATCGAGTTTACCCGTGATTTCCAGAAGATTGGCATGATGGATCATGAATGGCTGGATCTCCTGTCTGTGGTTGAAGGGTCACGCCGCTTGATGGATTTAAGGGGGATTAAGGTTCATTGGGAGATCCCTGATGTTGAGATCTATGCCGAACCATTGATCGAGCGTGTCTTTAGCGTCATCATTGAAAATGCGATTTTGCATGGGGAAGGTGTCTCAACAATCCAGATAACAGCAGAGGAAGAGGACGAGAAACTGAAAATCACCATTGAGGATGACGGCACCGGCATTCCCGATCCATTAAAGAATCGTATATTTGAGCAGGGTTTTGGTAAAAATACCGGTCTTGGACTCTTTCTGGCACGGGACATTCTGGCAGCATGTGATTGTACCATCCATGAATGTGGTCTGCCTGGAAAAGGAGCGTCTTTTCAGATAACCGTTCCGAAAGGAAGGTACCGGTTCGTGTCATAAGGAGTGAAGAGCGATGCAGCAGACGGAACACATTCTCATTGTCGAGGATAGTACTACCCAGGCAGAATATCTCCGCAGAATACTTGAAAGCGAGGGGTACCGTGTTACAATTGCCGTCGATGGAGAATCTGCCCTGGAGAGGATTGCCGAAGAGACACCCGATCTCGTCTTAAGCGATATCGTAATGCCGGGGATGGGTGGCTATGAACTCTGCGAGAAGATCAAAGAGTCTGGTAATATTCCGGTATTCCTCGTCACCCAGCTCTTCGATCCCGAAGATGTCGTCCACGGTGTCGCATCAGGTGCAGACAACTTCATCATCAAACCCTTTGATTCAGCATTTATTCTTGATCGGCTGAGGGAGTTTTTTGAGAAGAGAAACAAAGGCAGGCAGGCTGATGACCTGACCATCCGGATTGCCGGCCACAGTTACACAATTCATGCCGACCGGGAGACGATCCTGAATATTCTCCTCTCAACCTATGCCCTTGCGGTTCAGAAGAATACCGATCTCTCTGAGGCACGCGACGAACTCTTCAACGTAAACGAACAGCTCCATGAGAAGAACGATGCATTAAAAACTGAGATTATGGAACGTGAGCGGGTCGAGAGGGCACTTTCAGAGGCACATAGGAAACTCTCCCTTGTGACCAGCATCACCCGGCATGGACTCTTAAACCAGCTCGGTGCAATCCATGAATCACTTGAATATGCAGCACGCGTTCTTGAAGAGAACCCGGCTGTGGCAAAAGAGAGCATCCTCTCCGGAATCACCGGCCTTGGCAGGGCGATCCAGACAACCAGGTTCACCCAGGAGTATCAAAAGATCGGTGAGAATCCACCGGCATGGCAGAGGGCAGAATCACTGGTTCCCCCAAAAGGGGAATGCGCAATTGAGATCACGGCTGCCATCCCTCCCGATCTTTCAGTATACATCGATCCCTTTGCAACAGAGGCGATCAGGGCAGTCATCACCGATGCCATCAGAAGACGTGCAGAGAGAGTCTCGATCACCTGCGAGGAACGAAATGCAGCCTGCATTATCATTCTTGAGGATGACGGGATCGGGATTCCCGCACCTGCAAAAGAGGCGCTCTTTTCGCATGAACAGAGTCCGGGCAGAGGGTTTTCCCTCTTCCTTGCACGCGAAGCACTTGCGATTACGGGGATCGAGCTGAAAGAGACAGGAGATCCACGGCAGGGTGGCCGCTTTGAGATTCACTGCCCAGCCGGGGTTTTTCAGACAATCTCAAGGTAATCTGGTGAGCTGATGGCAGCACATAATCATCCACTCCTCTCCGACCCGATTGAACGGCGGCGGATCATTATTATCGGCGTGGCTGCCATTCTGGCACTTTCAGCCAACATCACAGGATTTCTCCATGGTATCACCACGGTTTTTCCTCACCTGATCTACTTCCCGATCATCATTGCCGGGTACTGGTATCCCCGACGGGGGCCGTTTGTTGCGTTCCTGATTGCCCTTATTTACTGTATCTCAGCAATCCTGCTCATTCCCCAGGATCTCTTCACAACCACCTCCATCATCGCCAGGGCAACGGTGTATGTCATTATAGGCGTAATCATATCGCTGCTTGCAATCCGGATGAGGCAGTCTGAGCAGAAACTCTATGACCTGATCGAATTTCTTCCTGACGCCACGTTTGCAGTGGACAAAAATGGCATTGTTATCGCATGGAACCGTGCGATCGAGGAGATGACAGGCATTCCGAAGATGAAGATGATCGGAAAAGGCGACTATGCGTATGCGGTTCCATTCTATGGAGAGAGGTGCCCCATCCTGATCGATTGCGCAATGCACCCGGATGCAGATGCAGAATCGAGGTACCAGGATATCAGGAGGGATGGGAATATGATGGAAGCTCTCGTCGTTGCCCCGGCATTGAAGGAGGGAAAAAGCGCCTATCTGAAGATTGCTGCAACGCAACTCTATGATTCCGGCAGAGAGATCGTCGGGGCTGTTGAATCGATACGTGACGTCACAGAAGAGGTGAGGACGAGATCAGCCCTCCAGAACTCAAACCGGCAGCTCGCCGCACTGAGCGGGATCATACGGCATGGCCTTTCAGAACGGCTGGAAGAGCTGTACCGCCATCTCACCATTGGAAGCATCAGGTTTGATGATCCGGCCATGCTCACCTTCCTCGAAGAGATAGAAAAGGCCGCAGACGGGATCCGGCGGCAGATCGCAATATCACGGGACTTCCGTGAGATTGGATCCCGGCCGCCGATCTGGATGCCGGTACAGGAAACTATTGCAGGTGTTTTCAGTCGGATCGATCGGGGCGGGATAACCGTTCGTGCATGGACTGAACGGCTTGAGATCTATGCAGATCCGCATTTGCCAGCCGCATTCACGCATTTAATCGAGAATGCGCAGGCAGCCGGGGCTACTGCACTGATTGTCACCTACCATATCAAGAATGGTGGATTAACACTCATCTTTGAAGATAACGGACCTGGCATTCCTGATGATGCAAAGGAGACGCTCTTCTCTGAGGGATCGGAACGATCAGGCCATGGACTCTTCCTGGCACGGGAGATTCTTGCCATCACCGGAATTACGATTCATGAGGAGGGGAGAGAAGGCATTGGAGCACGATTTGTGATTGTTGTTCCCCCGGAGGGGTATCGGATCACCTGAGAAAAGGGAGGAGAAGATGGATCCACGACGTATACTGGTACTGGCTGACCAGGAGAAAACGGAGATCGAATCGCTGGTTGCGAGGATTCCAGGTGCCCGTGAAGTGATTGTACCGGGAGTAAAAACGCCTGATCTCCCCGGTATCCGGATCAGGGTCATTGGGGAGGGAGATCCGGGGATGCTTGCAGCCGAATCAAAGGCGACGCTTATCATCGGAGAGAGAGATTTGGCGATTTCAGCAGATCTTCTGCTTGTGCCGCGGGATATGCAGGAGGATACACGCCAGATCACCGATCATCTCCTCATCTGGGTCCCGCAGGATCGGCGATCAAGACAGTTGATCACAGCATTTCTCGATCAGGTGAATCCAATAGAAGTACACCTTCTCACTGAGGGTGAAGATGATTCTGAGATTGTGCTCCATGCCCCTCTCGCAACAGTCTCGACAGAGGAGATTGTGGATGACCCGATTACAATGCTTGCCAGAGCTGGTTCCATTCGACACCCTTCGCTCATTATGGTCCCAAGAAGGCTAACGGGAGCAGAACAGAAGACCATCCTCGATTCAGGCATCCCGGTATTCATTCCACAGCAGATCTGCGGCAAGATCGAGATCCGTGAACTGCGATCTGGAGAGTTTGCAGATGCGAATCTTGTCTGGATTGAGTACCATGAGACAAAGGGCGATCCCCAGACCGACCGGGTATTTGCTGCGTTTGACGGGGAACTGATCATCTCCCTTGCCCGGTGCAGGAGACATCCCGATGGATGTGAGGTAGATGCGGTTTATACCCCTGAACCATATCGTGGCCGGGGATTTTCAAGACAGGTGATGGGAGCACTTGTTGAAGCCTGTTATAATGAGGAACTCACAATGTATGCAGTACAGCACCTCAAAACATTCTATTCAGGGTTTGGATTTATTCCGATCCCGGAAGGGGATCTCCCGGCATCTGTCCGTGAGCGGTACCTCTGGGCGGCAGGAAATCTTGAAGGGGCCGAGGTGATCCCGATGCGGCGGGTTCCGGGGCGCCCACCGATCCTCACCGGTTACGATACCCATAAATAGGCAGCCTCCCAAATTTGATGATCATGCAGATGCCTGATGCAGGAGATCTTCCTGTACTAAAAGCAATTGCTCTTCTCGGAGGGTGCCGTGGGCCGGTCAGAGTTTCAACACAGGGTCTCAGCACCACCCTTGGAACCAGTCCACAGACGATCTCCCGCCGGTTAAAATCACTTGATTCAACACACCTGATTACAAGGATCGTCGATCCCACAGGCCAGTCTGTTGAGGTGACAAAAACCGGGGAGGAGATCCTCAGACGTGAACATGCCGAGTATTGCCGGATCTTCTCCAGAACCGGCGGGCATTTCATCCTGAAAGGAGCGGTCATCTCCGGACTCGGCGAGGGTCGGTATTACATGTCCCTTGACCATTACAAAAACCAGTTCAGGATGAACTGCGGGTTTGAACCCTATCCCGGCACCCTGAATCTCAGGCTGATCCAGCAGAGTGTTCCGGTGCGAAAGAAACTTGATTCCCTTGAATGGACGACGATACCAGGTTTTTCAGATGAGTACAGGACATTTGGTGAGGCTCGGTGCCTCCCCTGCCGGATCCATGGGATCCCCTGTGCCCTGATTGTGCCGGGCAGAACTCATTACCCAGAAGATATCATCGAACTTATTGCGGGTGTGCCGCTCAGGGATGAACTCGGGCTGGAAGATAACGATATTATCGAGGTGGAGATCGGATATGATTAACAACGCTATCAATGCACTCAGGGAGGGCAAATTCGTCCTCATCTACGACTTTGACAACCGGGAACGTGAAACCGATCTTACGATCAGATCAGATGCAGTCACAGCACAGGATATCCTCAGGATGAGAAAGGATGGCGGAGGACTCATCTGCACTGCAGTCCACCCGGAAGCAGCGAAGACACTCGGCCTTCCGTTTGCAACAGATGTCTTCTCCCGCTGCGGCGAGCTTGGGGAGAAGGAGGGGGATGTTCCCTATGACCGGAAGAACCACTCTTCATTCTCGCTCTGGGTGAACCACCGTGATACCTTCACTGGCATCACCGACCACGACCGTGCCCTGACGATCACAAAAGTTGCTGAACATGTCCATTCAGCCATGAATGGGGGGGACCTCCCGCCATTTGGACGGGAGTTCCGTACCCCCGGCCACTCCGCACTGCTCCGTGCAGCAGACACCCTCCTTGACCAGCGACAGGGCCAGACCGAACTCTCGATCGCCCTTGCCATCATAGCCGGGGTGACTCCGGCTGTCACCGTCTGCGAGATGCTCGATGACGAGACCGGCAACGCTCTTGAGAAAGAGAAAGCACGGGCATATGGAGAGGAACATGGTTTCCCGTTTGTCACCGGGGATGAGATCATCGAGGCGTGGAACAAGTGGAGAAAAAAGTAATTTATTGTCTGATCGCCGTTAAGGCGTCATAGACCATCTTTTTATACGATTCGAGATTCGGGTTGTATTCCCGACGTGCTGCTTCGGCATCGGGGCTCTTCTCAAAAGCATCAATACGGTCGAGAGTCGCCTCTGCACAGTCCAGAACCCAGAGATCACGCATCTCACGGTCAACTGCGGTCACTGTCTCGGCACGAACCGAGATGAGGACATTGCCATCCGGGGTTTCGTACGCATTCGGCTTCCCGACGACGGCAACAAAGGCCGGGGATTCGAGTTTTGCAATCTGCTGCATCGCCTCGGGCTGGTACGATCCTGCACTGACAAAGAAGGTGCCTGTCGGATCGGCAACCCGTGCAAGGTACATGCTGTGCTGTTCACCCCGCTTCTCCTTCTGGGTGAGCGAACCGACGATGAAGATCCGGTTTGACCGTTCGCCTGTCGGGAGCAGGATATAGGTCGGGCTCTTCTCGTCATCGCCTTCCCTGAAAGAGTAGCGGGCATCACGGAGTTCTGCGGCAAAGACACGCTTTGCCGGTTCCCGGATATAACTCTGGATACGTGGCTGTGTCATGCGAGATCGCCTCCTGCACGGTTCAGAAGAGCAGTATGCATGCTCATATCAGGGGTGAGCCATTCAGCATGATTGGCAATAAAGAGATCTTCAAACTGGCGGGCGGTGACCTTCAGGTATCGCCCGAGTGCCCGCTCGGTGAGCTGACGGATCACTTCATCTGCTCCAAGCGGCTGGTTCTCGGCAATCTCCTGTGCCTCGGCAAGCGTCATCCGGAAGAGAGACTCCACCACGTCACGCGGAAACAGGATGTTCCGCGCGACATGCCCGTCATCCAGGGTACCCCTGATCCGGAGATCGTACTTGAAATCCGGTTTGAACTCATGGATCGGGCAGAAGTTCTGGCGGGAGAGGACACGGTTGCACCCTTCCTCAGGACATCGTTTCACAATCCCCGATCCTGAAGCAATATGGACAAGTGCGCCGACGATCGTTGTTCCATCACGGGCAACCTCAATATCGCTCTCCTCTTCGGGAAGAGCGGTTGCCTGTGTCAGGTTCACTGATAAGCGGCCATTATACTCATCAACAATAACATAGAAGAAATTATAGACGGTATTCTCCTGGAGTTTGCAGGCACCCTCGTTGTTCCAGAGGATGAACTTAATGACACCGGTCTCATCACCGACAAGACCGGACTGGAGCATCCGGTCACTTTTGCTCTCCCACTCCTGAACGAGCTTCACCCGTATCGTGGCTATGCCAGGCGAGAGGTCTGCAATCGGTGTCAATGGCGGCGGGGGAAGCGGACGATCCTCAATCGGGGCGATCTGGGCACCTTCTCCGATGGAGATTCTGGATGCGCCGCGGAACACACCCATTCTGGCACCCTCAATCGCATACCACATTCCCTGTTCGAGTGGCAAAATCCCGGCATTTTCCCAGATGGTGAAGGAATATGCTCCATCAACAGTTGCGATGATCCCCTGTGCGGCAATTGCATCTGATACAGAAGATTCAACCGAGATGATCTTCCCCTCTATCCGGGGAAGCGCCTCCTCCATTGCACCGGGAGCTGCGGAACGAACCTCAAGTTCATCCTCTTCCAGTGGAGAGCAGGTTGCGGGATCTATTGTTACTGAAAGGCGGCCGTTATACTCCTCTACTGCTGCATAACGGATAGAGTACACCTGATCTGTAGCAAGCTGCTGATCAGATCCACCTTTCCAGACAAGGAATTTCACCGTTCCGGTCTCATCCCCGATAAGCCCGGTCTGCTGCATCCGGTCATGCCGGACATCCCAGTTCTGGATGACCTTGCCCTTGAGCGAGGCAATACCGGGCGAGAGGTCAGCGATGCTGGTGATAACAGGAGTCAACGGGCGGTCTTCGTTGATCGGAGTGACGGTTGTTCCCGAGTGGATCTTGAGGTTCGCAAGACCACGGAACTCGTCGACGACAGCGGACTCCAGCCTGCACCATTCACCGGCCTTCAAAAGTGCCGGGGCACCTTTCGCAAAGATAACAAACCCGATGGCACCGGATTCGTCTGCAATAATTCCTTTCTGGGCAACTGCAGGCGAGGGCGGATCGGTGACCGAGACGACCTTTCCTTCGATTGTGACCCATTCGCCAGGGGCAAGGTCAGCAATCGGCGTTATATCCGAAGGTGAAGAGGTCTGGGGCTTTGGCATCTGTTTGCCATGCTCCTTCAGGATATCCTGGAGGATCGTCCGTTCAGCTTCTGACGGCGGCACCCCGAACTCGGATACAAGGCGGTTAATCTTTGCTTCAATACGCTCCAAATCAGGATTAATCTCCTGTGCTTTCAGTTTTTGGGAGATTCTTGTTGTTATTTCGTGGGTATCCATAATGATCTCCAACAATGCATCGGCAGGCAGGGGTTATAATAGATCTGACCGGAGGGTGAAAGTGTCAGGTAAGCAATGTCAGGTAAGCAAAGATAAATAGGTCACAGGTCAATATTTTCTCTATGTCGATCACCCTCGATTCAACAATAATGGAACTCGTTAAAGAGAAACCGGAATCAGCAGGCATCCTTCAGGGCTTTGGCATGGGCTGCCTCGGATGTGCCATCGCACACAACGAGACCGTCCGCGAAGCCGCAATGGTGCATGGCATCCCGCTGGAAGAGCTCGCATCCGCACTCGGGATCGCAGTAGAGTAATTTATTTTCTCTTTGAGACGGCCTTCAGTTCGCTCAGGGTCGCCTCAGGATTTCTTTTCAGATGCCGGACAACCTCCGGCTCATGGTTTAATGTGCAGTCTGTGCATGCCCAGATTTTGCCGCCTGACGAACTCTCCACCCAGCCACCAAGCGATTCATCTCCGCAGGGGTACAGGGGACAGTAACAGAAATCACACCGCTGCCCCTTGAAATGGCAGGGATAGTACGGGCAGTTCACCGGTGACCATTCAATCCATCCCCCGCCATTGAACCGGCTATAGATGATGAAAGCAGGCTTATCAGAGGGAACCCTGCCTTCATACCGATCAAGTGCAACTGCCACTCCGTGCCGGACACCGCTCATGATCCGGCTGCCTGCTTCAGAGACGGGGCCTGAGTACTCGTGTTTCAGCTCACCCTCCGATGCAACAATGATCGCATCCGATGTTGTCCCGGTATAGGAGCGATCCCGATCCCGGAGCGCCTGCACCTTCGCCTCGGTGGCGGTGATGAATGCGCCGGCAAGGGCGGATCCTGAGAAGCCCTCGGTACTCGTGATAATGATATTGATAGTGCCGGGCCCGTCCGGTGTCGGGTGGGTTGTTCCGGCAGTGATGAAGAAGGTCAGAAAATCATATCGGAGCACCACAAGGTGCTGCATCGGCACTGCGGTCATCAGCCCGAAAAAAGAGTTGCCAAGACCATGTGAGGCGGCGACCTGAACAAGGGTTCGCTCCGGTTCAGGTGCATCATATCCATACGGCACCGTATGGTTCAGGAGGGTTGTCACACGGGCATATCCGCCACCGATCCCCGAACTGAGGGCATTAAATTCCCCCCGTATCACCAGAGTGCTCTTACGGAGATAGTATCTCATCCAATATCGTAATGGGCACGATCTTTAAGTTCCTGCTGTTTTGCAGCATTCCAGCCGGTGACATCCGAGAGATAGCCGGTGATCCGCGAGATCTGGGAGACATCGTGGGACCCGCATTCGGGACAGACCGGGGCACCACAGAGCGGACAATATTCAAGAGATTCAACAATATCATGCGGGCAGTGGCAGTGATCTACCGGGCACATCAGCTGGAGCTTCGTCTCGCCGCAGGCAGGACACGGCTCCTCATCCACAATATGGTGACAGGTATGGCATTTGTACTTCCGCTCTTCCGCCGGGATATCATCAAGGCTGGAATACCGCTCGATCGCCTTCTTCTGTTCGTCAGTCAGATGCATGCGGAGTATTAGGGAGAGGGTGGATAAAAGGATAGGGGTTGATGCAAGGCGCTTACCAGCGCGGCAGGACCACCCAGATGATGATAAGAAGAAATATGATCGCGAGTATCCTGATCCAGAGCGGGACATTCATTTCGGGAGATTCCTTCTCCGGAACCCCGGGATGCGGCATCTCCTCCTCGGATTCGACAACGAATGCTCCATGGTACCCGCACCGCTTGCACCGGTACTCGGCACCGAGGTACCCGCCTGCTAGCTGAAAGAGATCACTGCTTCCGCACTGTGGACACCGGCGCATACATGCCATGCACCCGGAGAGGCCATCAATATTTCCCCCGATACACAGAGCGGAGATTCAGGCACTACGGGATAGGGATCAGTCTGCCTCAGAGTGACTCATAGGGTTCATCATCCACCGGGAAACGGTGTCAGAACGAATTTCTCATCATCGGCAGCGGCGTGCGTACTCTGCTGCGGCGGCCGCCGGATCCTCTGCGCCATAAATTGCACGGCCGACGATCACACCATCAACAAGCTCTTTTACGTCCTCAGGGGAGGCACCCTGGGCACCGACACCGGGAGAATAGATCTTCCTTGTCCCAATCAGCTCCCGGAGTGCCGCCACACGTGCGGGCCGGGTCGCCGGTGCAATGATCCCATCAGCCCCGGCAGCAACCGCCATCCTGCAGAACGATTCGGCCACCCCGCCAGAGAACCATTCAGCTCCTCCGGGGTGGCTCATCTCACAGACCACAAAACATTCTCCCCCATGTGCATGGGCGGATCCAACACAAGCGGCAAGCGAGTCGCTGCCTGGAAATGCATGGCAGATAACAGCAGAACAGCCGGCATTAAAGACAGAATCGCAGATGAGCGTGTTGGTATTTGGGATATCCGCCACCTTGAAGTCCGCTATTACAGGTACGCCGAGCGCTGCAATCTCACCGGCAACCGATAATCCTGCTCCAAGGACAAGAGGGTAGCCGATCTTGATCGCATCAAGGTATTGTGCAGTCGATTCTGCAATCGCGAGAGCCTCATCCCGTGAGGTGGCATCGAGGGCAAGTATCAGGGCGCTCATGCAACCAGCCTCTCAAGGGTCGCTGCAATAAGCAGTGGCAGTGTGATCGTTGCGTCCCCATAGACTGTCATTGCACGTGCCTCCTCGTCAATCTTACCCCATGAGCGGGCCTCGTCCAGAGTTGCCCCGGAGAGGCCGCCGAGATCAGGCCGATCCCCGGTGAGCTGCACCGCATAGGAGAAGCCGTTCTCGGTCATCAGCATGCTCTGGAAGATAAAGTTCTTCGGAACCCCGCCCCCAACGAGGAGAGCACCGGCACGCTCAAGAGAGAAGCACCGGTTCATTAGATCCTTCATGTCCGCGAAGGCATCGATAACAACCCCGTTCGTCTGTGAGAAAAGCCAGTACTGGAGCCCGATCATCGAGTCCTGTATCGCAGGGCAATAGATGGGGATATTCTTCCTGGCAGCGGTTGCAAGGATCCCGGAATCCAGCCTCTCCCCGATATGGCGGAGGAGGGCGGATATTGAGATTGTCGGCCCCTCGGGGAGAGTCGAATAGACCTCCTGCATAAACTCCTCAAACCGCTCAAAAGCCTCGGTCGGGAGATAGACATCATAGATCCGGTTAATCTCCTCATGCCGGAGATCCACATCATCACAGATCTCAGTCCCATGGTAATGGTGGCACCCGATTGCCTCAATGATATCATGCGTTAAGTTAGCTCCTGTCGAGACAAGAATATCAATATACCCGCATTCAAGGAGATCCGAGACTATCCCGCCCATGCCGGCAGGCACCATCGCCCCGGCAAGGCCGAAGAACCGCGTCGCCTTTGGATCAGAGAACATCGCCTCGGTGATAGAGACCGCTTCGGCAAGTGATCCTCCATTATATGCTCCTGCCGCCCCCATCGCATCCACAAGCTCCATAACCGTCATCCCCGGCCTGAGATGGATCTGCCGGACTGGATCATTGCATTCGTGCATCATTCTCACTCAACCATATACAGGTTAGCTTCCCGCATGATTAAGACATTAGCTCTTGAAGGGGTGGAGATCAGATGAGTAAAATTATACATACCCACTGGCATATTGAGTACTATGCTTGAAGAGATCTTTACCTTCCACCACAAAGATGATGCAATGGATTTTGCCAATGAATTGAAGCATGGCGGAGTAAAACCAAGAATTGAGAGCGGATGCACATGTTACACAGACCACCAGCTGATGATTCCAATAAGCACCATCAGAACATCAAAGCTCTTTGAAAACGTCGATGATGAATATTCAATTGAAAGGCTCGATGAGATTCTTAATAGTCTGAAAGTAGATATAGAACGTTACTTTGGAGAGGCAAAGGTCGGGGATCTCGTGGAAGATCCTGCTGATCGGAAGCAGCTCATCTCCGCCACACTTGAATACATAAAACAAACAGAAAATTCAGATTCCAGTTCAGATGAGCTGGAAAAGAGTGAAGAGGAACTCCTCAAAGAGGAGGAATGGAAAGAAGCTGCCATGTACATGAATACAATCAGGATCCTGAATGAGTCCGGTATGCTGAAACAAGAACCTGGTGGATGGCGGGTTCTTGAAGAGATTGATCATGAGAAGATCTGTATTCCCGTACCAATGGAAGTATTGGATTCAATTGAATCGGATATCCTCGATACCATGACAAAGAAAATTGGCGCAGAAGCATATGCCATTCCTGAGTGGAGAGTCATTGCTCCGCCTTCATTCTATACTTCTGAGGTTATCGAGGATATTGAGGATATTCTTGAAATGTATGATATTGATGAAGATCTGCTGGAAGAGATTATCAGTTCGATTCGTACAAAGGAACTGATAATTGAATCCATATTCAGGATTATCAAAGAGAAAGGCGTTGTTTCAGAGGATGAGATCATCTCGGGGTTGACCAGGCAGCCTGTGGAAATTAACAGCAAAGAAGGCATGAAAATAATCGCGCAGACATACTATAATCCGATTGTGATTGAAGGGATCATCCAGGATCTGAAGAAGATACGGTATCTCAAGGGAAAGCCGGATAAAATCCGGCTTACCTGAATCGGACATGATTGGGTTGGGAAAGTTTCCACCCCCACACAAGCCACTTTTGGTTTACTCTTCTGCCACAAAGTACCGGATAGCACCCGGCGCATGCTTGTTGATCTCCTCAAAGAAGTAGGTGCCAAGTGCCGGATCCGAGTCTTTGATCGCAGCGTTCATCGTCCTGACAAGCCAGGGAGAGAGATCCGGACCCTTCTCAAGTGAATTCATCACAACGACAACCGCTTCGTCAACCTCGATTTTATTCTTCCATTTATATGCCATAGATTCTCACCAGACCGAAGATAGGAGCGAGAGCATATAAATCTTATTATCTGACCTTCAGCCTCCCATCCTTACCGGTGATCCTCCCGGCAGACCGAAGCGCATCCACCAGCTGCTGCACCATCTCCTGTGATACATCAAACCGGAGAGGATAGGTCTCTTCATCAATGGATACCGTTTGTGCTGGTATACTCCCGGATATCTCAAGTACCGTTGTCGCGCCCTTCTCGATCAACGAAACGATCTCATCAGCCAGGGTAAGCAGGAGGAAGAACTGCTCAAGAAAGGCAACAAAACTCTCCTCTTCAGGATTCGTTGCCTGGATCGAATCAATGAGATCTGTCGGATCCGAACAGAAGATCACATCGATCCCCGGCTGAACCGAGATGAGCGTCTCTGATGAAACAACCCGCTCTCCCCTGAGTCCTGATGCTTCGAGCGCTTCCTTCTCCGGGAAGAGGAGGAGCGGAAGCGGCACTGCCATCGTGTAGTTTGCAGGATCTATCTTTCTGACAAGATACAGGCGATCATCTTTCTCCTCAACATACCCATCCCTGACATACTCAAGAACCCGGCGGGCATCCTGCGTAAGGGAAGCCAGTTCCTCATCAGAGAGTGAGTCGGTGTTTTCATATGCAGCCCGGAGATAGACCCCTCCGTCTTCTTCAATCGCTGATGTAATCCGGGAGATTGCCTCCTCTTCAAGTCTGACAATCTCTGAGGCGATTTCAAGCCCCTCTTCATCGTCCGTATTCTTATGAGATAATGAAGCAATAAACGCCCTGAATACATCGATTGTACCATATGCCATCTCCAGAGAGCTGAGGCTTGTCTCAACAGAGAGTCGTGCAGACGACCCGGATTTTTTCATGAGACGGACACATTGCTGTGCATCCTCGCGGTTGGTAAAATGAAGGGTAAGTTCCTGTGACATGCAGTTGTTTTTTTCATTCCTGAAGAGATGAAACCTCGCCTATGCTCGAAGAATGGTTGCCAAAAAGAGTGGTTAGGTTATTGATCAGATGAACCCGGGAGGCCCGATTCAAAGACGAGGGTGAAGTACCTGGCTGCAAAGATCGTCACCAGAGCATACATGAAGAATGCCGGGATATACCCGAGCAGAGAGAGTTCCATCATGTATCCTGCCGGGAGCGAGACAAGGAAGGCGATTGCAGTGTAGAAGATGACCGCAGAGAGATATGAGACGCCACCAATCCTTCTGATATGAGCCAGTATCGCACCGAATGCAAAACCGTCCCGGATCTTCCCTGACCTCGCCGTCCGGATCACTCCGATTATCGAGAAGAGGATAACGACAGCATAGAGGAGGATAATTCCCACGATCAGAAAGAAGACGGCTCCGACTTCCGAGAAGAGAAGCCCGGATTCTGCACGGGTGATGAGATCCATAAGAAGATCGCTCTGTGATCCAACGATGATAATCGCCCCGATAAATGGGAGTGCGTAGATGAATGAGACGATCATCAACCGTATTCCATCAATAAGGAGTTCGAGCGGCTTTGAGAGATCCGGGGGGATTGAACCTCCACGATAAATCCGTGCCGTATATCCATTAATCAGGGGAAAAATAGCAACCATACCCATCAAAAGAGGAATTCTCACCGGATGATTCCGGATCGTGGCCATGGTAAACGCAGCCGACTCCTCAGCAGATGCAAAGAGATCGATCATATACAGCACAATGTCGACGGGAACAGATATAATCCTCACGACAGAAAATCCTCTGGGAAATCCCAACTAACAGGTTCTCCCCGACAGAGGGGGCGGGCAAGATGCCGTCTTGCAGATGGCGGAACCTCATACCAGCCCGGATGAATCGTTCTCTCCTGATAGCTGATACAAGGCTCCCGGCTCCTTGCCCCGCAGACCCGGCATTTGTATCCTTTCTCTTTTCCAGCCGAGGTCATTTTTTTCCCGCAGGACTCGCAGAGAGGGGCTCCCGTAATCCTGATTGGCGGTATGGAGATGATCCGGATCTTCTCAAGATTTAAGGATCTGTTCTTGTAACTGCCGCAGACGATAACCCGATCTCCCGGTACAAGTGCCCGGATAATATCACGGAATCCCCTGGTGGGTTCATATGCCATGCAGGTAAGAGAGTCGTTGCCATCACTGATCCTGAGGGCGACATGGCCGCCGATCCCTGTTTTTGGAGGGGATGCGACAATGCCGGGGACGCAATAGGATCTCCCTTCTTCAAGGTTTCCCACCGATCCCACAAGCAGATGGGCATCAGTTCCCTGGTTCGTCTCAAAGATCGCCTCAAGCACCGGAGGCTCGGAGATGACCAGGTGCCGTGCCAGCGAGATCCAGACAGGATCATTTCCCCTAATTCCATAAAGAACCGGGTCCGGGGTGTGCGGAACGCAGACGATCAGATTGTTCTCCGGATCACAGGTATCCCAGGTCCCCGGATACGTCACCGCTTCTGCGAGCCTGAGGCTCAATGGATCAACACACCGGGTGCTCTCATGGATAGTGACATCACGGTAGACAAGATACTCGGATGTGGCATCAGAGAAATCCGCTGCCACCGCAGCCACAGCACCGATGATCCCGCGCCCATTCTTCCATAGCCGGTATCGTGCACCAGCATCCTCACAGACTGCAATTGCGCCTTCAATTGTACAAAAACCGGTGATCGCCTCTTCTGCAAAAGCTGCGGGAGGGCGGCTCTCCCCACAGACGACAAGACCGGGATTCGTCTTTTCAGAGGAGAGATCGGCAAGCTCTTCGATGAGCGCCGATGCGATTGAAAAGGCAACGTCCGGATCACCAATCGCCTCGATGGCAATGGCAGCATTTCCACGGGTCTTCCAGATGATATTCGGGTTCAGCCTGACGAGACGGAGGGATCGGATCTCCATCCCGGACTCCTCAAGGTGCCGGGCAAGGAGAGCACCAAGATAGGTTGTACACATACCCTGAGGGGAGTCCGTATCATCGATCCCGATCCACATATCTATTGATCTGCTCTCCCAGCCAATAAGAGACATCGTCAGATCCTTTATTATCCTAGATTCACCATGTAGGTGGTAGAAGAGATGGTACAGGAACGGCTTATTCAGACGGTGATAAGTATCCTTCTTACCGCAGGGTATGATGTCTCTGAACGGTGCCTGCTCCGGCCCCGTAGCTTTGACCTGCTCGCTTCAGGGACAAAAGGGCTTGTTATCATCAAGATCGTCTCCCAGATCGACTCGGTCTCCGAAGAGATCGCATTTGATCTTGAGGCGATGGGGCACCACCTCAGGGCCGTTCCGATCATCATCGGTGAGAGGGCACGGGATGCACCACTTGAACGGAGTGCAATCTATCTCAGGTATGGCCTCTTTGCAGTCGCACCATCAACCCTCTATGATTACCTTGTTGAAGGGGTTCCTCCCCTGGTCTATGCCTCGCCTGGCGGCCTGTATGTTGGCATTGACGGGATACGCCTCCGCGAGATGAGAGAGCGGCACAACCTCTCACTTGGCGATCTTGCCCATATCCTCGGCGTATCCCGGCGGACAATCAGCAAATATGAGAGCGGCATGGGTACAACGCTTGAAATGGCATTGAAACTCGAAGAGCTCTTTGACGAAGCGATCGTCCAGCCGATCGATCTCTTCATCGACCGTCCACATGACCTCCCCGAGAGCATCTATCAGAATGAGATCGAGGCAGCCTCGCCCGCCGGACACCTGCAAGAGATGGGGCTGGAACTTCATCCATTCAGGCGTGCTCCATTCCAGCTCGTCGCCCTCTTCGAGAAAAACACAATATTCGCCTGTTTTGGCACGGCACAGAAAACCGTCAAGCGCGCGGCACTCATCGGGAACCTCTCCCAGATCGCTCATGCCCGTTCCCTCTGCATTCTCTCCGACTATCATAAAGAGAAAAAAATTGGAAAAACTCTTGTTATAGGGGAAGAAAAGCTCTATTCTCTTGAAGAGGGATCGGATCTCATCAATCTGATACCCGAGTAATCTTTATATAGAACTACAAAGCAACTTTATCAACAAACACTGGTGATATTACATGTCAGCACAACTTGGAGGACAACCGATTCTCATTCTAAAAGAAGGCAGTTCCCGGACACGGGGACGCGATGCACAGGGTATGAACATTGCAGCTGCAAAAGCAGTGGCATCAGCCGTCCGGACAACCCTCGGGCCAAAAGGCATGGACAAGATGCTCGTCGATACCATCGGCGATGTCGTCATCACCAATGACGGTGTCACCATCCTCAAAGAGATGGATATCGAGCACCCTGCTGCAAAGATGATGGTCGAGATCGCAAAGACCCAGGACGACGAAGTCGGTGACGGAACCACCACAGCAGTCGTCGTCGGCGGCGAACTCTTAAAGAAGGCAGAAGATCTTCTTGAGCAGGATGTTCACCCGACAGTGATCGCTCAGGGATATCGTCAGGCAGCAAATAAAGCACAGGAGATCTTAAGGGATATCGCCTTTGACATCAAACCGGGCGACGCAGCTATCCTTACCAAGATCGCCGAGACCGCAATGACCGGAAAGGGCGCAGAATCTTCAAAAGAGAAACTCTGTGATCTCATTGTAAAAGCAATCACCATGGTCACCGATGAAGATGGAACCGTCGACACCGGGAACGTTAAGATCGAGAAGAAGGTCGGCGGCTCAATCGACGACTCCGAGATCATCGAAGGCATGATCATCGATAAGGAGCGTGTCCACTCAGGCATGCCAAAGCTCGTAAAAGACGCGAAAATTCTCCTTTTAAACGCAGCAATCGAATTCAAGAAGACCGAAGTCGATGCTGAGATCAGCATTACAAGCCCTGATCAGCTCCAGATGTTCCTTGATGAAGAAGAGAAGATGATCAAGACGATCGTCAACAAGGTCATCGCATCCGGTGCAAACGTTGTCTTCTGCCAGAAGGGTATCGACGATATCGCCCAGCACTACCTTGCAAAGGCAGGCATCTTCGCGGTCCGCCGTGTCAAGAAATCCGACATGGAGAAACTTGCACGTGCAACCGGCGCATCCCTCGTCTCATCCATTGATGCAATCTCAACCGAAGAACTCGGCAAAGCTGGCAAGATCGAAGAGCGGAAGGTTTCCGGCGAAGAGATGATCTTTGTTGAAGAGTGCTACAATCCAAAAGCAGTCTCGATCATCATCAAAGGCGGAACCGACCATGTCGTCGACGAACTTGAGCGTGCAATCGAAGATGCACTCCGTGTTGTCGGTGTTGTCGTCGAGGACAAAAAGGTCGTTGCAGGTGGCGGCGCTCCGGAGATTGAACTCTCGCTCCGCCTCCGCGAGTACGCATCTACCGTCGGTGGCCGTGCACAGCTTGCAATCGAAGCATTTGCAAGTGCACTTGAGATCATTCCAAGAACCCTTGCAGAGAATGCAGGACTTGACCCAATTGACATGCTCGTCGATCTCCGCGCAGCTCATGAGCAGGGTAAAAAGACCTTCGGTCTTGACGTATTCGCAGCAAAAGCAGCAGATATGAAGGCAGCAGGCGTTGTTGAACCTCTCCGTGTAAAGACCCAGGCAATCTCCTCAGCAGCAGAAGTCGCTGTCATGATCCTCAGGATCGATGACGTCATCGCCTCATCCGGAAAGGGTGGCGGAATGCCAAGTGAGGAAGAGATGGCTTCAATGGGCGGCATGGGTGGAATGGGCGGCATGGGCGGAATGCCCGGCATGATGTGAGATCAAAACCCACAACCCCATTTTATCAAACTATCATATCACCCTCCTTTCCGGAGGGGTACTTTTTTCTTCTTGTGCGTCTTCAATCTCTTTTATGAAGACCGGATTCATCTATACCAAATATAAGACAGACTGTTACCATTGTCATGCTGACGCCGATCAGGTGATTAAAGTGGTTCCACAGCAGGCACAGGTTATCTGTTCGAACTGCGGCGCAACAAGGGTCTTCATCCCCCGCATCCATGAGGTGGGTTCAACCGGATCATTCACCCCGATATCCTGTTATGATGTCTGGAACCTTGAGCCGACAGCAGAATGTAGAAACTGCCATACGACAGGAACCCATGATCTCTTTGTCGGGTGCAACCATTTCACCGTCCGATGCAGGAACTGCGGATTCACCCAGTTTTACAAGTTCAATCTCCAGTATATCGGCAAATGCGACATCGAAGAGGAGAACTGCGATCCGGTGATCAGATAGCCAGACACCCTGCATCCCCTTTCTTTGAACAATCGGAGCCACTACCATGCCTTCCCAACGTGCCACCCTGCTCATCGCTGCTGTCATTATTGGAATGATACTCTTCGCAGCACTTTTCTTTCCTCAGCCAGTGCAGGAGAGAGAGATACACCTCGTGATCCTGACAACCTCTGATCTCCAGAGCAGAATCTTTCCACCCCATGTTGTGGAGGGGATAGAAAGTCCAGGTCTGTCAGCTATCGCTGAAACAGCCAACACAATACGATCTGATGAGGAATATTCCATCCTCCTGTCAAGCGGTGATGACCTTATCGGTGCCATGTATTCCCTCTTTCATGGAGAGCCAGAATATAGCGGTATGACACAGGCAGGATACGATGCAGTCTGCCCGGGAAACCATGAATTTGGATTTGGAGAGAGTGGCTATGCCAGGGCAGTCGGTTATGCCGGGTTTCCTATCGTCTCAGCAAATATGATCTGTTCGAATGAAACCCTGAGCAACACCATCAAGCCATGGGTAATCATCAGGCAGAAAGATCTCAGAATCGGCATATTCGGCCTGATGACACCAAAACTAACTTCAATAGCTCCAACCGGCCCTGGCATCACCGTCACCGATCCTCTTGTGGCAGCAGAAGAGGCGATCCGATCCCTTCAGGATGCTGATGTTGACGTTATCATCTGCCTCTCCCATATGGGAGAAGCGGAAGATACCCATCTTGCAGAGAGTGTGGCCGGGATTCATTCAATCATCGGCGGTCATGATCATATCGTTCTCCAGAAAGAGGTGCGTGATCCGGAGAACCAGGTTGTTCCTATCGTGCAGGCCGGCCAATATGGAGATGACCTTGGGATACTCAGACTGACCCTCAGGGGTGGAGAGGTGATCGGCTGGAATTTTGAAACAATCAGGCCGGAAGGGGATAACCCGGCCGTCTCTGCAGTACTTGCACCCTTCATCACCGCGTATCAGGAAGAGATGCAGAAGCCGGTCGGGGAGATCACCTATCCGCTGGACACCAGGAAGCTGATCGTAAGAGGGGGCGAAGCCGCGGTTGGAGATCTCATCACCGATGCATGGCGTGACTGGTTCCCTGAGGCAGATATTGCGTTTATAAATGGAGGATCGATCCGGGGCGACCGGATCTTTTCTGCGGGCCCGGTATCCTGGGGGATGATGCAGGAGATCCTTCCGTTTGGGAGCGAACTCGTCCTTGTGCAGATGACAGGCAGAGAGATCCAGGATACACTCGAGATCTCGGCATCCGCGCTCAGGGTTGCAGGAGATGAGAGTTATGCCGGTGAGCGGCCGCCATCCGGAGGATTCCTTCAGGTATCCGGGATCCGGTTCACCATCGATACGGAGGGAGAGCCCTTTACCGGAAGGTATGATGGGAAGAATCTGGCAGAGATCATGACTCCCGGCGGACGGGTGAGCGGAATAGAGGTTTTAGGAGCTCTCGGTTGGGAAGAGCTGAAGGAGGACCAGCGTTATACTGTCGTTGTCAATAGCTGGCTTGCATCAGGCGGCGATGGGCATTATGCTCTTGCAGAGGCAGCAGGACCGGAGTATGCGGGAACAACTGTCCGGGATATCGACCCTGTCATCGTATCTGTCAAGTGGGGATGGGTGGAGAGGACTGATTTGGGTGAAAGAATCCGTATCCTATAGAGAAAGAAAACCATCTGTTTTTCCCCCCAATCTATGCTCATAAGGGTATGATTGGGGAGGGGGAAGAGAATCAGGATCAGAAACCGCTCAGTCTGAGAACCATACCAAGAGTGATCCCGGTGATCGAAACGGTGATTGTCATAAGTCCAAGGACAAAAAGGTTCATCACAGCTTCTGAAGAAACCGGAAAGTCTGTCTGGTTCATCATGAGCCTCCGCACCCTCCGAGAGGGCCGTACATCAGTAGTTATCACCGGTTTGGCTGGTTTTATTCGGATTGTCATGACTTCACCTCCAGATGAGTATGAGAGTATACTAGCCCTGAACATATTTGAGGGTTTCGCTCACTGCAACACTCAATAAATTTTCTCTATTATTGAACCATAATTATAGGGATTTTTCAGATCCAGGCGGCCCTGTGACGATTCAACCGGCAGTTCTGCTGCGACCTTTTTAATATCCATCAAGTATATCGTTGCTTTCCGCACTTTATATGGAATACCAGATTCCTTCAAACCCACATTCGGCAGCTAATTTTTCATGCATAATATTTTTCCACCCCTGACCCGAACAGCCGCGTGATATCCTGTAATTCATCTGTATAATTGAGAATCCGGCACTCAACCCCCGTATTAGTCACTTCTTCGATCTGTCTCACCCGCCTGAAGAGGTGGTAGATCCGTTTTGTCGTCGGTTTGGCGGTCTGTTTCTTGACATCACGAACCGTCTTCCTCTGCTCCCTGAGGATCTCCCGGATCTGCCACTGAGTAACCGTGTATACCATCAGACTGAGAACCATCAGCATCGAGACTGCGGCTATTCTATTCGGGTTTTTCAGAAAGATCTCGGAGATATGGAAGCTGTTATCCTTCAAAAATCGGAATCCGCGTTCAACGGCACCCTGCTCCTTGTACCAGTCAAGAAGTGTATCAGAATCTATCTCACAATCGTTTGTGGCGAGAATGAACCGCCCAAGTCGCTCTTTCTCCCGCCGTACCTCTTCATCATTGTACATCAGCGCACAGGAGACAAAATAGATCGTCTTCATCTCTTCTCCATCCTTTGGTCGACCTTTTTTTCCGTCTACACGCCGGTTCTTTGTTGTCACCTGAATGTTGACAGGAAGGTAGCGCGGATGTTTTCCAAACCATCGATTAAGTGCCGCACGTGCATCTGGTTCACACGCATATTCATGCTTAAATGTCTTTTTAAGAGCGGTTACATCCTTTTTCCATTGCTTTTTGATTCGTGATGCAAATGTCTTTTCAGATTTGGTCTGCTGGTCACGGGAATGGTATAATATCCATTTCTGGGGGATCCCGGCATACTCAGAAGTGAGTTCATACGAGTGATACCGCTCATCGGTACAGGGTTGCCAGCTGATCCCCTCCTGGTGAATGAGTGTTTTTGCCTCCTTGATCGTGTTTGGGACATGAGAGATCCAGTAACATTGTGTTCCCAGGGTTTGGAGGTTTAATTTTGTATAAAACGCTGAATCTGCGATATGGTAGATTCGTTGATCGGTCACCAGATTATTCCGGACAGCCTGAATTGACCTGAGAAGGGATTTCTTATCCGAGGCATTTCCGGAGAGAGGTTCCATGAAGACGGGAATCCCATGCTGATTTGTGACCAGGGTTATGACAAACTGGTTGAGATCGTTTCGGTGATCTTTGGAGTGGCCACGGACAATCTCAATCAGTCGTGTCCCAAAATCGCTGTCATAATCTCCCGTTACCTTAAAAGAGCTTGTATCATGATGAAGACGAGGAGAATCCTGATGGTTTGGGGATTCAGAGGCGAGCTTTTTCATCATGGTGAGGCTGATTGCAGTGAAGAGCTGGGTTGGGTTAAACCGTGCAATTGCATCCAGCGTCTCCCCAAAGAGGGATTCATTGAGATGATCAGGCAGGATGCCTGGACCAAGGAGCCGTTCTGTTGCGATATCATCGAAGTACTCAGGCATGATATAGAGGCGCCGCTCCACAAAGCCAAGAGAGTTAAGGAGAAGTGCTTTGACAGCGGTGCCATGGGAGACGATATGATGCCGTTTCTTGGGGATGAGTTCATTGATAAGATCGCCGATCCCAAGTGAGTCATATACACCGGCAACAAGCCCAAGATGGGATATTGTGACATTCGAGCCATCTACAAGAGCCATAGTAGAACAATTGAATATTTAACCTGTACTTATATATAAAACTATGTACGTAAATGTTTGATAGTTAAGGTTTTACTGCCGAAGATAGGTTCAAAACAAACCAGGAAGAGCAGGAAGTGATTACAACAAATACAGAGACGGAGCAATCGGAATCTCATTTACGTTCAGACACGTAAAACCCGTATTGGGAATCGTGAACAGAGGACGATCTATTATACCAAGGACAGGAGAATCTTTTCTTGACTCTTCTCCAAAATTCTGA
>DAJQ01000045.1 GCA_002496395.1 Methanocorpusculaceae archaeon UBA456 | reverse complement strand
GAGATGCACCCCGGAAGTGCTGGAACTGTAGCGATATACCATCCATCCTCATCCTGTTCAAGAAAAATTTTAATGTTCATATCTGTCTGTCCACTCCAAACCGTTTTTCCATAATTCTACACCTGTGTTCTCTAACATTTGTAGAAATAGTGATGCCATGTAAAACCCGCACCACATCAATACTTTCGGTAGACTGTGCTTCGATCCCCGATCTCGATCACAAAAATAACCATCACATCATCCTCGATTGTGAGGATGATCCGAAACCGCCCAATTCGATAAGAGTAAACCGGAATGCTTTGGTTTCCCTTCATTTTTTTGACGTGTAAACGAGGATATGCCTCTTCTGCGAGAGCGGTCAACTCGTCTTTTATCCGCTGCTCCTCGGGCTTTTGAAGGCTTTTTAAATCTCGTTCCGCTTTCGGAGTGAATAAGACTCGCCAGATCATTTCAGACCAAGTTCCTGAGCAATATCTTCAAGTGAGCGCAAGCGACCGGCACGGATGTCTGCTATCCCCTCCTCGATCTGCTGCAACGTCTCTTCAGAGAGAGGTTCCGGGTCGAATGCTATGTCCAGAAGGCGGTTGAGCGTCTCATCATAACTCTCCCGGGGGTGTATTTTCCAGGCGTCCAGACGGGATTTTGTCTCCGGCTGAAGTTGAATCGTTGTCGCCATGGGATCCCATAGGAGGGTATGGGGTATAAAGGTTTTGCTGAAAGTGGATCTGTTTTTGATGAGTGAAAAACCTCTTTTCCTGTCAGATCTTCCCATATTTCTTGTGCGCCTGTTCAATTGTCATGATCTTCTCGATCCATACGGTATCAGAATCAACGGAATAGAATATCGTGTATTTCCATGATATATGCATGCGCCAACGGGGGTTTTTTGTATGAAGCTTCTTGATATTGCCCCGGGCATGTGGGTGGTGGATGAGCTGTTCAATATGTTCGCCAATGATACGTCGATCTTTTTGTGGAAGTTCCCGGATGAACTCTTTTGCACGATCTTCTATTTTGATCTGCACAAAGAACCTCGTTTACAGATTAAGTTCTTTTTTTGCTTCTTCCCATGAGGTGAAGGTGCCGGATGCATCAATTTCATCGAGATCCAACTCAAGCTTTCGCCTCTGGTGTTCAGCAATAAGATCAGCAACTGTTTCACCAAGGGTCTTCCCCGGTTCTTTGATATTCGAGAGTGCCGCCCATGTACCCGGGGTGAGGGCTACCCGCTTCGTTGCTACATCAGCCTGTTTCTGTGCCGTCATTGTACCCTTCTCCATAAGACAATTCTGTTATTTTCCTTCTGCTTGTAGTTCGGATTGTACTTTCGTGTATCAACACACTTCAGTACATGCGTGTGGTGATATGTGTTTATACAGTTGTATAATCATATACGGCTGTATAATATTATGCCTGGGTAGTATTAATCATTTTCATCAATCCGGCGTATCCCCGGCAGAGGTCTTGATTCCAGTTTTCTATTGATTATTGCATCTGCTCATGCAGATCAGAAATGCGTGTTCATCGGCCTCGAGTATACAGCCGGATATCGAGATCTACAACCTCCGCAATGGTGAGGAAATCCCTATCACGGGTTGCAATCGAGCCAGCCCCTTCTGCGACTGCAATACCGGCGATCAGAATATCCAGGGCATTCACCGGTGTTCCACGGTTATGCAGGCGAGCTGCAATGGTGCCGGATGCCTCGGCAGCTGCAAGTGAATATCCAAGTACTCGTGTCTCTTCAAAGAAGTCCCTGAAAAATTCTCCCTCCTTCCTTGCATTGGCTCGCTTTAATCCTTCAAAAATCTCATGGCAGGAGAGCGTGGTCACTGCATAGATCTCATCTCCTATACAGGACTCTGTTTCAGGTACACCCCGGAAAAAATCTATCAGAAAAGAAGTATCAAGGATAATCATAGGCAGGAATGCTCCATATTAGCAGGAAATCTCAATGTCATAGTGTGCGGAAGGTGGCAGATCGGCGTGTCTCTTCGGCTGTTTCTTCGATCGTATCGAGTGCAATGCTCCTTGATAGCGCTCCAAACCGCCTGCGTAATCCTTCTCTTCGGCTTTCCAGAAGGTGATCGATTGCATCTGAAAAGCTCATATCTGGCTCTTTCAGCTGTTTGAGAACTTTATATGTTGAATCACGGATGGTAATTGTTTTCATACAATAGTGTATGCTTGCATGATGGTATATATAATATGTGTATCTGGTTGCTCATAATGAGGAGACCAAACCAGGTGGGGGTCATCAACCCAGAGGGAATGATCATGTGATGGCTTCCCAATAACTGATCATGGTTGGATATTTTTTGTCCAGCAAAAGCGGAAGTCACATCAAAATGGTTGAAAAAACCGAACGGGGAAATCATATCATTATCATTCCATTCTGGAAAGAAAAGCAAAAACGAACATTCAATAACATCATACATGATATCGCACATCATAACACTATGACAAAAGAAGAAATTGTTGAATTATTTCGTTAATTGTTTTTCCTGAATCTCTTTTATTATCAAGAGATCGGAGAAGGGGAAGTATAAACGAGAAAATGGGTGATTATAACAGGTCTAAAAAGGCTTCAACGGTGAGATCTGCATCCTTGATGATGACTCGTAATGTCCCACGTGCAATCTCCTGGTGGTTTGGAACCGTCAATGGTCTTTGGATCGGGTGCCTGAGATGAATATGGCTCCCCTTTTGATCATGAACGCTATACCCCACTCTACTCAGCGCTTTTACCACCTCCTTACCTGAAAGGACTGG